>NZ_JWLH01000001.1:0-728654 GCF_000813925.1 Leisingera sp. ANG-S5
AGCGGCCCGCCAATTGGCGGGCCGCTCTCATGTCTCGCTGTGCCGTCAGGCTCAGGCCTTGATCAGGCCCATGCTTTCCAGCTTCAGCAGAACCTGGTGGGCGCAGTTGTCGACGTCGACGTTTTCGGTCTCAACCGACAGTTCCGGGTTGGCCGGCACGTCGTAGGGGTCGGAGATGCCGGTGAACTCTTTGATCTTGCCTTCGCGGGCCAGTTTATACAGGCCCTTGCGGTCGCGGCGTTCGCATTCCTCGATCGAGGTGGCAACGTGCACTTCGACAAAGGCGCCGAACTGTTCCACGTCCTCGCGCACGGCGCGGCGGGTGGTGGCGTAAGGCGCGATCGGGGCGCAGATGGCGATGCCGCCGTTCTTGGTGATCTCGGAGGCCACATAGCCGATGCGGCGGATGTTGAGGTCGCGGTGCTCTTTCGAGAAGCCCAGTTCGCTCGACAGGTTCTTACGCACGATGTCGCCATCGAGCAGGGTCACCGGGCGGCCGCCCATTTCCATCAGCTTGACCATCAGAGCGTTGGCAATGGTGGATTTGCCGGAGCCGGAGAAGCCGGTGAAGAACACGGTGAAGCCCTGCTTGGAGCGCGGCGGCTTGGTCTTGCGCAGTTCCTTGACCACCTCAGGGAAGGAGAACCACTCGGGGATTTCCAGGCCCTCGGCCAGGCGGCGGCGCAGTTCGGTGCCGGAGATGTTCAGGATGGTGACGTTGTCGCGGTCGGCGATCTCGTCGTTCGGCTCGTACTGGGCACGCTCCTGCACATAGACCATGTGTTTGAAGTCGACCATTTCGATGCCCATTTCGCCCTGGAACTCGCGGAACAGGTCCTGAGCGTCATAGGGGCCATAGAAATCGTCGCCGGCGGAGTTCTTGCCGGGGCCTGCGTGGTCGCGGCCGACAATGAAATGGGTGCAGCCGTGGTTCTTGCGGATCAGGCCGTGCCAGACCGCCTCGCGCGGGCCGGCCATGCGCATCGCCAGGTTCAGCAGCGACATGGAGGTGGTGGCGGCCGGGTATTTGTCCAGGACGGCTTCGTAGCAGCGCACGCGGGTGAAGTGGTCGACGTCGCCCGGCTTGGTCATGCCGACCACCGGGTGGATCAGCAGGTTGGCCTGGGCTTCGCGCGCGGCGCGGAAGGTCAGCTCCTGGTGGGCGCGGTGCAGCGGGTTGCGGGTCTGGAAGGCAACAACCTTGGTCCAGCCCAGCTTGCGGAAGTAGGCGCGCAGCTCGTTCGGGGTGTCGCGGCGGCCGCGGAAGTCATAGTGCACGGGCTGCTGGATGCCGGTGACCGGACCGCCCAGGTAGACCTTGCCGGCCTGGTTGTGCAGGTAGTTCACCGCCGGATGCGCGTCGTCATCGGCGCCAAAGACCTTCTCGGCCTCTTTTGCCTTGTTCGGCACCCAGTTGTCGGTGACGGTCATGGTGGCGAGGATCACGCCTTCCTGGTCGCGCAGGGCAATGTCCTGGCCCGCTTCCAGCTTGGCCGCGAAATCTTCGGACACATCCAGGGTGATCGGCATCGGCCACAGCGAGCCGTCGGTCAGGCGCATGGTGTCGACAACGCTGTTGTAGTCAGCCTCGGACAGGAAGCCCTTAAGCGGATTGAAGCCGCCGTTCATCAGCAGTTCCAGGTCGCAGATCTGGCGCGGGGTCAGATCCCAGCTGACCAGGTCGGCTGCTTCGACTTTCAGTTTCTGGGCGCTTTCGTAGGAAACATAAAGCTCAGGGATGGGAGCCAGATTGCTTTGCATCGGATGGGTCCTGTGTTTGAGAGGGGGGAGGCCGCTAGCGGAGCCGGTGAGTTCCGCATGCAGCGCGTTGTATTCTGCGAGCTTGCGGGCAAGGAATTGATCGGTGAGCCGCACTTTTTCCGCAGCACCCCGGGTGGTCAGCGAATAGGCAAACCGCTGCCGCTTGTCGGGACCGGGGCGGGCGCTGATGGTGATCAGGCCACTTTCGGCCGCAGCGCGCAGCAGGGTGTTGAGCCGCCCCAGCGAGATCCCCACCGCCGCGGCGGTGGCGCGCTGCGAGGCGTCCGGCGCCGTATCGAGCTGGCGCAGGAGGCGGAACAGCAGGTCTTCGCCTTCCGGTGTGGATATGGATGCGGTTTCGGTCACGAGCGGCAGCAGTACGGTCAACGGGTTAAAAGTGTGTTCACGCGTGAACGCATTACATGGTTTGCTGCGGAAGCAAAGGGGGAATTGGCCGCAGCTGGCGAAAATCTGCTGCGTTGCAGGGCTGCAACGGGCGCGGGTAGCAGGTCTGCTTGTTCTCCCCCGGCGTGCTGGGATGGATAGCTGGCGCGGGCTGGACCGGCAGGGCAAACACCCGTTTTGCGGTTTGGACGCCGGGCCTAACGCTGTTCTCCGGCCAGGGTGCGGGGCAGAGCGGCGGCATGTTCGACCGGCAGGGCGTCCAGCGGCCTGGAAACGCCGCGCAGCTGGAAGGTTTCCAGCGGCAGATGGTCCGAATCATAGCCTGCGGCCTCCAGCACCCGGGCGGAGATCAGCAGTTCGACACCGAGTTCCTTGGTCTTGGCCTCGAGCCGGCTGGCAGTGTTGACGCTGCCGCCGATGATGGTGCGCGGGGCATGGGCGGCGCTGCCGATCTCACCCAGCACCAGCTCGCCCAAGTGAATGCCGATCCCGATGCGGACTTCCGGTTCGCCGTCGGCGGCCAGCTGGGCGTTGAAGTCCTGCAGCGCGGTGCCGATGGCGGCGGCGGCCTCCAGCGCGGCGCGGGCCGAGCGGGCAGGGGAGCGCTCCTCGAACAGCGCCAGCAGCCCGTCACCGAGGTATTTGTCCACCGTCCCGCCGGCATTGGTAATGGCGGGGACGATGGCGTCGAAGAAGCGGTTCAGCAGGAACACCACGTCATAGGGCAGCTGTCCCGCTGTGCGGGCGGTGAAGCCGCGCATGTCGAGGAACAGCACCGCAAGCTGCTGCTCGCTGCCCTGGCTGGCATGGGCGCGGCCCTTGCGGCCGTCAGGGCGGAACAAGCGGGTGACCGTCAGCGGCGTCTGCGGGCGGATCTGGCAGGCCAGCCGCATGTTGGCAGGCGCTTTGACCCGTTCGAGGCTACGGGCCTCGGGCGGTTCCGGGGGCGGCAGATGCTCGCCGCCCTCGTCCACCACCACGCGGCAGGTGGTGCAGCGCCCCTTGCCGCCGCAAAGGGAGGTGTGCTGGACGCCGCCCGCGCGTGACATTTCCAGCAGGGTCATGCCGCGCTCGGCGCGGATCTCCGGACCGAAGGCGTAGCGGATGGTGACCGCCCGGCGGCGGCGCAGCAGCTTGCGCAGGAGATAGGCGGCGGCGGTGACGCCAAGCAGTGCAAAGAAGATCGAAAGCCAGAGCGTCTCTGTCTCGAACATCTGTGCAAAGGCCTGCTGGCTGGGCCAGTTGAAATCCGCCATCAGCGCGGCGCGCTCAGTGCCTTCAACAAACAGATCATAGATGCGGCGGCCCTCTGTCAGCAGGCCGGCAAAGGCGAAGGCGGGGATGAACACGGCCACGCCTGCCATCCAGGGGATCAGCGGGCGCCACCAGCGGGTGAGGCGCAGCCAGTAGTGCAATCCCATGCAGCCGTGGATCCAGACTGCCAGCAGCAGCAGGCTTTGCTGCCAGATCTCGGGCGAGGCCCACATCAGGATGATCTGATAGGGCATCTCGTCATTGGTGCCGTAGACCTCGTGCGAGTAGCGGGTAAAGACGATGTGGGCGATCAGCTGCAGCGGGATCAGGAGGCCAAGCACAGTCTGCAGCGCCTCGCCCCAGCGCATCCGCAGGGTGCGGCGGCGGGCCAGGTTCCACAGCGCCAGCCCTGCGTGCAGGATCAGTGAGGTGCCGAGGATCAGGCTGCCAATCAGGCTGCGGGTGATCACTTGGCGGGCGTCCTGAAACTCGTCCATCCATTCGGGTGAGATCAGGCCGAGGCCGATGTTGAGGAAGTGAAAAAAGGCAAAGATGAGCAGCACCAGCCCGGTAGTGATCCGGGTGCGGGTGATCCAGTTGCCTTGCCAGAGCGCGCTTGCCACCCGGGTCCTCCTGTTCGCGGTTTCCGGGTGCAGACTGCGGGCGCGCGGGGGCGGGGTCAATGCCCGGTTGCAGGCGGTGAGAGCCACGGGGCGGGCGGACCGGCAAGGGAAAGCACGGGCAGGCCGCTGCCGAACAAGACCAAATGGGTTAAGTCCGGGCGAGAGCGGGATGAGTAGAGCAGCCCCTGCGCCCCCTCCGCCCGGGCGGTATCAGAAAAGACCCAGGTCGGTGAAGGAGTGCCCCTGGCACGGATGTCCTGCCAGACCGCGGAGACCTCTGGCCGGCCGCGCAGATCCGCCAGTCGGATGTCTTTCACCTGCAGGGGCAGGATGATGCGCGGCGGGTCATCGGAAGAGACATAGCGGCGGATGGCAATGCCCGCTCCCTCTGCGCTGAGCGAAGTATAAAGCGCCAACTGGCCGCTGTGGTGAAAACGGCCCTCAGGAGCGCGGGCCGGAGCCAAGGGCCGATCCGCCTGAGAGCGGAAAAGAATGCGCCAGACGGTGCCGGAGAAGTTGAGAAGACCAGCTGCCGGGGTCAGCCCTCCAGCCCCCAGCCGTCCGGTGCAAAGCCGTGGGAGAGGGCCGCGCGGGTGGCCAGTTCCTCGCCGATCCAGATGCCGGTGGCAGAGATGATCTGGTCCTGCAGGGTGGCGGACAGATAGGCGGGATCCTCGCCGTCAGCCTCGAAGAACTCGCAAGCATAGCCTTCGCGGCTCAGTTCCTCGGCCAGCGGGCGCCAGTCGGCGCCGGTGCGGGCGGGGACGAAGAAATAATCCACGTCCGCCACCTCCGGCAGGCCGTGTTCGGCCTGCAGATCGTTGAATGCCGCAACGGTTTCAGCCCGTTGCGCGGCGAAATCATGCGGCATCCCTGTTACTCCTGCTCGGCCAGGAAGCGCTCAGCGTCGAGCGCCGCCATGCAGCCCATGCCGGCCGAAGTGACCGCCTGGCGGTACTTGTGGTCGGTCAGGTCGCCGGCGGCGTAGATACCGGGGATCGAGGTCTCGGTGGAGCCGGGCTTCACCTTTACATAGCCGCCGTTGTGCAGCTCCAGCACTTCCTTAACCAGCTCGTTGGCCGGCGCGTGGCCGATGGCGACAAAGACGCCCTTGCAGGGGATTTCCTTGACTTCGCCGGTCTGCACGTTCTTGACCACGACGCCCTCAACCCCCAGCGGATTGTCGGTGCCGACAACCTCTTCGAGGGTGTGGAACCACAGAGTCTCGATCTTTTCGTTCTTGAACAGGCGGTCCTGCAGGATCTTTTCGGCACGCAGCTCGTCGCGGCGGTGGATCAGGGTCACCTTGGAGGCGAAGTTGGTGAGGAACAGCGCCTCTTCCACGGCGGTGTTGCCGCCGCCGATCACCACGATCTCCTGGCCGCGGTAGAAGAAGCCGTCGCAGGTGGCGCAAGCGGAAACGCCGAAGCCCTTGAACTTCTCTTCGCTTTCCAGGCCGAGCCATTTGGCGCGGGCGCCGGTCGCCAGGATCACCGCGTCGGCGGTGAAGGTGGTGCCGCTGTCAGCCTTGGCCACAAACGGGCGCTTGGTGGTGTCGAGCGAGGTGATGTAGTCGCCAATCACTTCGCATCCCATCGCCTGGGCGTGCTCCTGCATCTTGATCATCAGGTCGGGGCCCTGCACCTCGGTGAAGCCGGGGTAGTTCTCGACCTCGGTAGTGGTGGTCAGCTGGCCGCCGGGTTCAATCCCCTGGACCAGGACCGGTTCCAGCATGGCGCGGGCAGCATAGACCCCCGCAGTATAGCCGGCAGGCCCGGAGCCGATGATCAGAACCTTGGTGTGGCGCGTCTCGCTCATGTGTTGTGTCCCCAACTAATGCAGCCTGGCGGGTGTGCCGCCGTCAGGCAATGCATATAGCGGCAGGGCGGGCAGGCTTAAACCCCCAAGGGGCTGCATGCCGCGGGATACAAATTTGCCGCAGGGTTGCGCATTGCGGCTTGCGCGCCCGAGCTGCAAAGAATATTGCGCGACGCTGAAACAATATTGCGCGCTGCGGCGGCGGTGCTATAAGAAACGCAAATCTCACAGGAGTTTCCAGCATGGTCACAACCCGTCTTGATCCGATTGATCGCAAGATTTTGTCGGAGCTTCAGGCCGATGGGCGGATGACCAACGTGGAACTGGCCAAGCGGGTCGGGATTTCGGCGCCGCCGTGTCTGCGCCGGGTGCGGGCGCTGGAGGAGGCCGGGCTGATTCACGGCTACCACGCAGATGTGAACTCCCGCGAGCTGGGATTTGAAGTTCAGGTCTTTGCCATGGTGGGGCTGGAGAGCCAGGCCGAGGCGGAGCTGAGCGCCTTTGAAGAGAAATGCCGCAGCTGGCCGCTGGTGCGCGAGTGCCACATGCTGAACGGCGAAGTGGATTTCATCCTGAAATGCGTGTCGCCTGACCTCAGCACCTTTCAAAGCTTCCTGACCGGCGATCTGTTGACCACCCCGAATGTGGCCAGCGTCAAGACCTCGCTGGTGATCCGCGGCGCCAAGGATGAGCCGGGCGTGCCGTTTGAGGTGCTGGAAGAACGTCTGGCACGCGAGGCCTGAGGCAGTTCTTCAGGTGAGGGCGGCAATGTCGGGCGAGCCCGCCCGCCGCTCCCGGTTCATAGAATGGCAGGCCCCGGCTGGCTGATGCTGTCAGCCCTTGGGTGCGCCAGCGGGCCGAATCCCTGGATGCTGTCGGCATGGGCAAACAGGTTCAAGAACAGCGTCTTGATTGCATAGCTTGCCAGTTTCAGCGCGTCGGGGCCCGGGTGGTAGCTTTCAAATGCGAGGCCGCCGACGGTGATCACCGCATGGCGGGGCAGGCACAGGTGGTAAAGGTCGACCGGCGCCGGCGGCGCGGTTTCAAAGATGCTCATGCCGTCCTGGAATTCCGAGGCCAGGGTCAAGAGCTGGCCGTCGCCTGATCCTTGCATGTGCGGCGGCGTGCGCAGCAGGCGCGCCGCGGGGCCTGCCACCAGGCTGGCAGAGGGTTTCTGCAGGCCCAGGCTGTCTGCCATGAAGCTGGTCAGAGTGCAGCTGCGACTGCCGGAGCGGCCGGGCAGCACGCTGGTGCGGCCGATCCACAGCAGCGGCTGGCTGCCGCCGTCGCGGGTCAGGAGTTCATCGCCGGGCAGCAGATCCTCGACCGCGATCGGGCCTTGTGCCGTTTCCACCAGCGAACCGCGGGAGAAGGCGCTGAAGGCGTCCTCGAACAGCGGCAGGGCCGGGGCGATATGGCGGGTTTCCGAGATGCCTCCGCCGGGCAGCAGGCAGCTGACCTCATAGCGGCGCAGCTGCGGTTTGTTCGCGCTGCGCAGCGCAGCGGGGTCCTGCAGGATTGCAGTGGCTTCGACGGCATTGGCTGCAGCCCTGTGCAGCGAGTGCGGGATGGTCATGACAGCAGACCTCTCCTTTCAAACTGCCCGCTTGCATCGGCCCCCACCGGCAACGCAGACGTGCTTGAACGATATGATGCGCCCAAATTGGCAGCAATTAATTCGAATTGTCAAAAAATCTGAATCAAACTGGTTAACGGCGGGCGGCGGTGCTGCGGCAGTTTCAGCGGGCCGCGCCTTCAGGCCGGTTGGATGCCCCGTTGGCGGCTGGCCGGGCTGGCGCAGCTGCGCCAGGGGTGCCGCTGCCGGGGCATCCGTCCCCGGCGTTAACCCAGTTTCCGTTCTGCAGGCTGAAGCTGCGCCTGGCCGCGGCGGCGGCGGGCGGCAACCCAGGGCAGGGTCACGGTTTCGCTCTTGGCGGAGCGGGTGATCGAGGCAATGAAACGCTTGTTCATCTTCATGGTCAGTCTGTCCTTCGCCCTGCAGCTGCACCCGTGTCGCCGGGCGGCTGCGGTTTTGTTTGTTCTGACCTGTTTATGGGTAATCTTTGCGCCCGGATTATGACCCGCCGGGGGCAATTTCGGCCAAGCCGCAGGCCGGGGGGCGGCTGGCGTGCGGCTTTACCTGTGATTGCAGGAGGCTGATTTCAAAGGATAATGCCAGCGTGGGCTGGCGGGTTTCCGTGGCGGAAACAGTGAATGCGGCGGAATTTAATAAAATCCGCCACAATTGCGTTGGTCTGTATTGGTTAACGCGGGCTTAAAGCCGGATGCAGGAGATCAGACGGCCGTAGTCGGCCTCTTTCGCGTGGGTGGCGCGGCGGAAGGAGAAGAACTTCTCCGCATCCGAATAGGTGCAGTGGCGGCTCCACTCAGCCGCGCCGATCCCCGCCTGGCGCAGTTTGTGCAGCCCAAGGCCGGGAAGATCGAACAGGTAGCGGTCGCCTTCGCCATTGGCAAAGAAGCGGGCGTAGGCGTCGTCTTGCATCATGAAGTCGTCAAAGAACTCGGGGCCGACCTCATAAGCGCGCTGGGAAATGGTCGGGCCGATCACCGCGGCGGTGTTTTCGCGCCGCGCGCCGAGGCCTTCCATCGCTTCCAACGTGGCTTCCAAAACCCCGTCCAGGGTGCCGCGCCAGCCCGCATGGGCGGCGCCGATGACGCCCGCATCGGGGTCGGAGAACAGTACCGGCTGGCAGTCGGCGGTCAGGATCGACAGCGCCAGCCACGGAACATTGGTGACCATTGCATCTGCTTGCGGGCGCTCCTGCGAGGGTTCCGTCACCACCTGCACATCGGCGCTGTGGACCTGGTGCACGGCGCTGAGGTGTTCCGGCGGCACATCCATCGCGGCGGCGACGCGGTTGCGGTTGATCTGCACCGCCTCGCGCTGGTCGGTGGAGCCGAGGCCGCAGTTCAGGCCGCGGTAGATACCGGAAGATGCGCCGCCCCTGCGGGTGAAAAAACCGTGCCGCACCGGGCCAAGCAGATCGGACGTGAGAATTTCAAGCGTCATGGGTTCAATCCTGGCAATGGGGCGGCCTGGGGCGGGTAGAGGCCGAGCACTTTGAACAGGTTTCCCATTTCCTCCGGGTGCGTCAACCGCCGATGTGCGGCGATCAGGGAGTCCAGCGCCGCACCCTGCAGCGGCGCGGCCATGGCACGGGCGCGGTCTGTGATGCCAAGCCGTTCCAGGAACACGCCCTGCGGGGTGAGGCGGGTAAAGGCGCAACCTGCGGTTTTTGCAGCCATTGCCAGCGCCTCAAAATCCACATGCGCTGTTAGATCGGCCTCTCCCGGCGTCTGCAGCGGATCGGCGGGTTCATGCGCGCGCAGGGCCTGAAGCGTATCTCCAAGCGCCCTCCAGTCGCCGTAATCCACGATCAGCGCGGCGCCGCCACGGGCGGCGATTCGGGCGGCGATGGCGTGTAGGATGGGGGCGGCGGCCTCGCACAGTTCGACCAGATCGCCGTCTTTTGTGTCTTCCAGCCGGTGCGCCAGCGCGGGCTGTGACGCGGCGGAGCTGAGGCCGAAGGCAAGCGCGCCGTCCTGCAGGCCGATACGCATTTCGCTCCAGCCGTCACCTGCCCGGATGAACTGGCGGATGGGCAGCGCGTCGAAGAACTCGTTGGCGACCAGGAACAGCGGCTGATCGGGCAGGGCATCCACGCTGTCCTGCCACCGGGGAGCCTGGTCCTTCAGCGCCTTGGCTTGCACGCCGCGCAAGGCGGGCGAGGCCTCCACCAGGTGGATCTGCATGGCGGCGTGAAAACCCGGCACGCCGCGGGTGGCGCGCAGGAGGTCGGCCATCAGGGTGCCGCGGCCGGGGCCGAGTTCGGCGAGAGTGAAGGGCGCAGGCGCGCCTTGATCCAGCCAGGCCTGGGCGAGGGAGAGGCCGAGGAGTTCGCCAAACATTTGGCTGATCTCAGGCGCGGTGGTGAAATCGCCCTTGGCGCCCAGCGGGTCGCGGGTGGTGTAATAGCCGAACTGCGGATGCAGCAGGCAGTCGGACATGTAGTCGGCGACGGACATCGGGCCATCGGCGCGGATGCGGGCGGTCAGATGATTCTGCAGGCTCATGCCGTGCTCCGGGCCGCGCGGCGGGCGCGGATCTGGAACCAGAGGCCGATGGCGATCATCGGCAGCGACAGCGCCTGGCCCTGGGTGAGGCCGATGCCGTCAATGTGCCAGGCCAGACCCAGCGGGTTGCCGGGGGTGACGAACTGGGCGTCCGGCTGGCGGAAGAATTCGACAATGAAGCGGGCAAGGCCATAGCCGGCGAGAAACACGCCCATGAGGCGGCCCGGGGTGTGGAAGGCGCCGCGGCGCCAGGCAAGATACAACAGCAGGGCACCAAGGATCAGCCCCTCCATCAGCGCCTCATATAGCTGCGAAGGGTGGCGGGCGCAGAGCTCTCCCAGCGCCTGGCCGCAGTCCTGTGCCGCCTGCCCGGGGAAGGCAACACCCCAGGGCAGATCGGTCGGGCGGCCCCAGAGTTCCGCGTTGATGAAGTTTGCCAGCCGCCCCAGCAGCAGGCCCGGCGCGACGGTATGGGCGACCAGATCGGCGATCTGCAGTTTCGGGATGTTGTGGCGTGCAGCATAGATCAGGGTTGCCACGATCACGCCGATGAGGCCGCCGTGAAAGGCCATGCCGCCCTGCCAGATCTTCAGGATCTCCGCAGGGTTCGCCAAGTAATAAGCCGGCTGGTAGAACAGCACGAAGCCGAGCCGCCCGCCCGCAATCACGCCGAGGATGATCCAGGTCAGCAGATCCTCGACCTGCTGCGGTTTCATCGGCGGCTGGTTTGCGGGCCAGAGGCCGGGGCGGCGCAGGGCGGCCACGGCGAGGCGCCAGGCGATGACGATGCCCGCGATATAGGCCAGCGCATACCAGCGCAGGGCAAACTCGAAGGAGCCGATGGCGATCGAGAAAATCTCGGGCGAAAGGTCGGGGAATTGGATCATGGCCTGCATGGGCGTCTGAATGCCTTTGGTCCTTGGGGGAAGTCAACGGGGGGAAAGTCAACGGCTTGCAGCCGCGCGCGTGCTTCCCCATATAGGGATCAACCCCGAGACGGAGAAGAACATGCAGACCCGCAACAAGATCCTGGACGATATTTCGCAGCTGATGACCAACGCGATGGGCGTGGCCCAGGGCGCCAAGGATGAGGCGGACACCGCGCTGAAAAGCATGATCGACCGCTGGCTGGCCGACCGCGATTTCGTCACCCGCGAGGAATTCGACGCAGTGCGCGCAATGGCCCAGAAAGCACGCGAGGAAAATGAGGCGCTGAAGGCCCGTCTGGACGCGCTGGAAGCCGCACAGAAGTAAGTCAGGGCGCGGGCAGATTGCCCGCCGTATGGTGTTATAAGGCTTGCTGCAGGGAAACCTGTGGCGGGCTTTTTTGTTTTCGCATTAAGCTTTAGCGTGCAGGAGGACACGGAGGCTAAAAGTAAGCAAAATGCGCATCACCGTTGCAATCGAAGAGCTTAGCGGAAACGAGTTGCCGCCATGCGGCGAAGCGTTCTGGCTAGCCGACCTTCCAGCTCACCGAGCCTTTGCCAAAAGCCTCTGGAAGCGGAATGCAGCGGTGCCGAATAGCGCATTGTTTGCCATAAAGCCGCACGAGGCGCTTTCTGACAGGCTTTTGGATCAGTTCGAGCAGGTAGAGCTTCACTTCTCCGAGTGGAGCGAAGTTATGTTTGTAAGAACTGAACTCGCACGTGAGCTGTCCGCGTATTTCGCAGCCCGCGGCTTTGCCACCGAAATCGTCAAAAACGGGTTTGTGGTGCGGCGGTCTGTCTCCCGCGCATAGCTGCCCTGCGGGCCTGTGGATAAAAACTGGTCGCTTTCCGCCTGCGGGGTCGAAAACTGCGCAGCGGTTTGCAGGCCGGGCGGTACATGCTGCCTCAGTTTCATCAGAGGATCACAGCATGGTTTCTGTCTATACGGTGCCGGGGGCGTTCAGCACGCAGGAATGCGCCGAAATCATCCGCAAATCAGAGGAAGCGCCGGACAGCGAAGCGCTGCTGGTCGGCCAGACCCGCGATCACAACCTGCGCCGCGGCAGCGTGGTGTGGCTGGACGATGTGCCGGGCACCGGCTGGGTGATGGACCGGCTGATCTCTGTGGTGCGCCGCGCCAACAAGGAGCGCTTCGGCTTTGATCTTCGCGAGTTTGCCGAGAGCCCGCAGGCGGCCAGTTACAAGGCCGACGATGCGGGACATTTCGCCTGGCATTCCGACATCGGCGACGGGCCGGTGGCGGGCAAGCGCAAGCTGAGCCTGGTGGTGCAGCTGAGCAAGCCCGGATCTTATGACGGCGGCGATCTGGAAATAATGCCGGGCGCCCATGTGGTGGCCGCCAGCCGGGTGCAGGGCAGCGCCACGGTGTTCCCGAGTTTCCTGCTGCATCAGGTGACGCCGGTCACCCGGGGCACCCGCAAGTCGCTGACCGTCTGGGCGCATGGGCCGGCCTTCCGCTGAAGGGCTGACAGACCTGTCGCGCGGCCTGTGGCACGCGCGGACCGTCATTCATGCGCAAATTGCGATGTGTTCTGCTATACTGGTCCCGGGCTGCCCTGGCGGCGCCCGGGGTTTGTTCAGCGGGGGACTGGTACAATGACGGCACAAAACGGCTATATGCTGATTGCGGATATTTCCGGCTACACGCAATTTCTGACCTCATCGGAGCTGGACCACGCCAATCCGATCCTGCAGTCGCTGCTGCAGGCGGTGGCGGAGCAGGTCGGGGAGCCGCTGCATTTCTGGAAACTGGAAGGCGACGCAGTGCTGGCCTATTCATCCCGGGCTGAGCTGGTCTCCGGCGATCTGATGCTCACGTTTTGCGAGAACCTCTATAACGCGTTCGCCGCCCGGCGGCAGGATATCGTGGCCAATACCACATGCCCCTGCCGCGCCTGCGCCAATGCCGGCGGGCTGGATCTGAAGGTGATCGTCCACTACGGCGCCTTTGACGAGATGCAGGTGGGTCCGGTCAAGGATCTGTCCGGCGCCGACGTGATCCTGGTGCACCGGATGACCAAGACCGAGGCCGCGGCGGAAACCGGCGTGCGCAGCTATGCGCTGTTCAGCGATGCGGCGGTAGAGGCGATGCAGCTGCAGGCGGCGATGCAGCCCTATTCGCAAGCTATCGAGCATTTCGGCGATGTCTCCATGCAGGTCTATGACCTGGCCCGCGCCTGGGAGCACTTCCGGGCCGGGCAGGCGCGGGATTTCCTGGAGGAGTCAGACGGGGTCTGGACTTACCGGCGCCGGTTCGACGCCTCGCCGCAGCTGGTCTGGGAGGCGCTGACTGCGCCGGAGTTCAAGCTGCGGTGGATGGATCAGGTCAGCGCTATGCGGATGGAGAACCCGCAAGGCCGCCTGGGGCCGGGATCGGTCTATCACTGCGCCCATTCGCTGGCGGAGTTTGTGTACAGGATCACGGACTGGCAGCCCTTCGACTATTTCTCGACCCGGATCAAGGACCCGGCCCGGGACGGCGTTGAGCTGCCCGAGACCTACCAGCTGACGCCGGACGGGGACGGGACTGCGCTGCGCTATACGATGGGCCGGGCCTATGACCGCGCGGGCAACCGCTCTGAGGCCTCTGAGCAGGAGGCCGCCGGGTTCCTTTCGGAATTCTGGCCGGTATCCTTTGACGCGATGGACCCGCAGGTGTCGCGGCTGTCCTGAACCGGCAATTCACAAGGGGTAGATCAAGGCACAAAATACAGGGCGCGGGCGGCTGTCCGGGCTTTACCTTTGCGGCCGCCCGTTTCATAGTCGCGCAGCCGGCATTTAGGGGGCTGTGGATAGTTCATCCACAAGTTATTGCAGATATCCCCAAAATAAAGGGTTGCCAGATCACCTTTTCGGCTCCACCATATCTAGTATGGGAGCGGGGATGCCTCCCCGGCCCATAGCACAAAAACCTAGCTATAGGGTGCCTATGTGCCCTGATGTGCTAGGCAAAAAGAGAGGTGGCATCATGGCACTATCCGAGCTTCACCTGGAAGAAGACGTCCATCCGATCGACATCGTTGAGCATCTGGCGTCGCACCACGACTGGGACTTTGACCGGGTCGGGGACGATCAGATTGCGATGTCGGTGGAAGGGCAGTGGCGCACCTATTCGCTGACGCTGGCCTGGTCGGGCTATGAAGAATGCCTGCGGCTGGTCTGCAGCTTTGAGATGGAGCCGCCGGAGGCAGAACTGCCGCGGCTTTATGAGCTGATCAACTGCATGAACGACCAGTGCTGGGAAGGCTCCTTTACCTATTGGGCAGACCACAAGCTGATGCTGTTCCGTTACGGGCTGATGCTGTCCGGCGGCCAGATGGCCAGCCCGCAGCAGATCGACGCGATGCTGAATGCAGCCGTCGCCAATGCGGAGCGCTACTATCCGGCGATCCAGCTAGCGGTCTGGGGCCAGCGCAGCCCGCAGGAGGCGATGCAGGTCGCCATTGCAGAGGCCTACGGCCGGGCGTAAACCTGTGCCCTGAACCTGACACCAAGGGGAGGGGCTTAAGATGGATATGCAGGATATTGCTGCACGCGGCCTGGTGCTGCTGGGCTGCGGCAAGATGGGATCGGCGATGCTGGCCGGATGGCTGGAGGGCGGATTGCCCGCATCCTCGGTCTGGGTGATCGACCCGCACCCGTCGGACTGGCTGAAGGGCACCGGGGTTCACATCAACGCAGAACTGCCCGCGGCGCCGGGCATTGTGCTGATCGCGGTGAAGCCGCAGATGATGGGCGCCGCGCTGCCCACGCTGCAGAGCTACGGCAATGGTTCCACTCTGTTTATCTCGGTGGCGGCAGGCACCTCGATCGCAACCTTTGAGGATGTATTGGGCGCGCAGTCGCCCATTGTCCGCGCGATGCCGAACACACCGGCCGCTGTCGGGCGCGGCATTACCGCGATTATCGGCAACAGCCACACCAGCGATGCGGATCTGGACCGCGCCGAGGGGCTGCTGAAGGCGGTGGGGCAGGTTGTGCGGCTGGACAACGAGGGCCAGATGGATGCGGTCACCGGCGTCAGCGGCTCCGGTCCTGCCTACGTCTTCCACCTGATCGAGACGCTGGCTGTTGCGGGCGAGGCGCAGGGGCTGCCTGCGGCGCTGGCGATGCAGCTGGCCAAGGCAACCGTCGCAGGCGCCGGCGCGCTGGCAGAGGCGGCAGAGGAAAGCCCCAGCCAGCTGCGCGTCAATGTGACCAGCCCCAATGGCACCACCCAGGCGGCGCTGGAAGTGCTGATGGATGATGACGACGGTTTCCCGGCGCTTTTGAACCGGGCGGTGGCGGCGGCCACCAACCGCTCCAAGGAGCTGTCGCGTGGCTGAGATTTCCTTTGACGACTTCCTGAAAGTTGACGTCCGGGTCGGTGAAGTCATCCGTGCGGAGCCGTTTCCCGAGGCGCGCAAGCCGGCAATCAAGCTCTGGGTCGATTTCGGGCCGGATATTGGCGTAAAAAAGAGCTCAGCGCAGATTACGGCGCATTACATGCCGGAAACGCTGGTGGGCAAGCAGGTTCTGGCCGTCGTAAACTTCCCGCCGCGGCAGATCGGCACGTTCATGTCAGAGATCCTGGTTCTGGGCCTGCCGGATGAAAACGGAGAGATATTCCTGGCCGGGCCTGATGGACAGGTCCCGCTGGGCGGGAGGATGCACTGAGATGAAAATCTGGATTGCGCGGCCGATGACGGCAGCGGTCACGGCACGGGCGCGGGAGGCGTTTGCTGATCTGGAAATCCGCGAGACCAACGCGGTGATGAGCGAGGCGGAGATGCTGCGCGCGCTTAGCGAGTTCGACATCGTGGTGCCGACGCTGGGCGACCGGTTCACGGCGGAGATCTTTGCCAAGGCGGGCACGCCGCGCTGCAAGCTGCTGGCCAACTTCGGCGTCGGCTACAATCATATCGACGTTGAGGCCGCGCGCGCGGCTGGTGTCGAGGTGACCAACACGCCGGGCGCGGTGACCGATGCCACCGCCGATATCGCCATGACGCTGATCCTGATGTCGGCGCGCCGCGCTTCCGAGGGCGAGCGGATGCTGCGCAAGGGCGATTGGCAAGGCTGGCACCCGACCCAGATGCTGGGCCTGCACGCCACCGGCAAACGCGTCGGCATTGCCGGCATGGGCCGGATCGGCCAGGCGATTGCGCGGCGCTGCCATTTCGGCTTTGGCATGGATGTGTCTTATGTGGCGCGCTCCCCCAAGGAACTGGACTTCCCGGCCGACCGCGCCGAGAGCCTGATTTCCATGGCGGGCGAGGTGGATTTCCTGGTGGTGGCGGTGCCGGGCGGGGCCGAGACCACGCATCTGATCAACGCGGAGGTGCTGAACGCGATGCAGGGCCATGCGCATCTGATCAACATCGCCCGCGGCGAAGTGGTGGAAGAGGCGGCGCTGATCGAGGCGCTGCAGAACCGCAGTATCGGTGGTGCGGGTCTGGATGTTTATGAGTTCGAACCCAAAGTGCCGCAAGCTCTGATTGATCTCGACAACGCCACCCTGCTGCCGCATCTGGGCACCGCGACGGAGGAAGTGCGCAGCAACATGGGCCATATGGCGCTGGACAATGTTGCGGCCTATCTGGCTGGCGAGGCGCTGCCGAACCGGGTCTGAGGCCGGTTTTTGGAACCGGGGCTCCGCCCCGGACCCCGGGAGTATTTTGAACCAGAAAGAAGCGGCAGCGGGTTATTCCGCTGCTGTTTTTCTTTGAGGCAGGTCTCCCACCGCCTCGCGCCAATGGCGGCGGCAGAGCGAGACATAGGTTTCATTGCCGCCGATCTGTACCTGGTCGCCCTCGGTCATCACCCGGCCCTGATCGTCCTGACGGACCACCATGGTGGCCTTCTTGCCGCAATGGCAGATGGTGCGGACCTCGCGCATTTCATCTGCCAGCGCCAAAAGGGTGGCGGAGCCGGGAAAAAGGTTGCCCTGGAAATCCACCCGCAATCCGTAGGCCAGCACCGGCACCCGCAGATCATCGACCACGCGGGCCAGCTGCCAGACCTGCGCAGGCTCCAGGAACTGGGCTTCATCCACGAAAATCGCGGCCAGCGGACCGCGGGCCAGGCGCGCCTTGATGCGGGTAAAAAGGTCGTCACCGGCGGCGAACATGTCCGCCTCCTCGCCGATGCCGATGCGGGAGGCGATTCTGCCCATACCTGCGCGGTCGTCCAGGCGGGCGGTGAGCAAGTAGGTCTCCATATGGTTTTCGCGGTAATTGTGCGACGCCTGCAACAGTACCGTCGACTTGCCCGCGTTCATGGTGGAGTAGTTGAAATAGAGCTTGGCCATGGCGGCGGGTTTACCCGCATGGCGGCGCCGGGGAAACCGGTTTCTTGGCGGAAACAGTGCAGGACTTGCGGCCTGAGAAGGCTCACCGGGGCAGACGCGGCCGGGGTGGAACAAAACCCCTGTTAGCGGCCAACGCCATTTGCCCCGGAGAGCGCAAGTTCCGGGCAGACCAATTACCCTGAAGGCAGGCCGTCACTCACTCCGTCCTGCTTTGCACTGGACAACAGATGCCAATTGCACCATGTCACTTGCTAAATCCCTGAAAACCTGAGGGATGGATAAGGTATCGCAATTCCTCTACAACTCAGAAATGGGAAAACAATCAGTTCGTTCCCCTAAGGGGCGGCGGGCAAGCCAGGTAGGACGTATATGGCTGAAATCGGGACGTATCTGAAGAAGCACACAGAAGCGCTGGTGAAGGATGTCGGCATCGAAGCCGCCTGCCAGATCACCGGCAAGTCGAAGGCGACGCTGGGGCGCTATTATTCGGACAATGCAGAGCACGCCGACCGGTTTATGCCAGTGGATGCGGTGGCCAAGCTGGAAAGTGCGGCGTCCTTTCCGCATGTGACCTCGGCGCTGGCGGATCTGAAGAACATCACGCTGTCCTACAACGGCAACGGCAGTGCTGAGGAAACCGGCCGCAGCGGCGGTGTGAACTCGGACGTGATTGCTCTCAGCCAGCGGTTTGCCCAGCTGATGTGCGAATACCAGGCTGCAATGGAAGACGGCATCATCACCGTGAACGAGGCCAAGCGCCTGCTGCGCGAGACGGTGCTGCTGCAGCAGGTGCTGCTGGATATGAAGCTGCATCTGGAAGAAGAAAGTGCCTGACACACCGGATCTGAGCGACCTGCCCGGCATTGCGGAAGGGCAGCTGCATGGAATCGACGTGGAGACGCTGGCAGCACCGGATGATCCGCGCCATCCGCCGCGCATCCTGCTGCTGTATGGTTCCCTGCGCGAGGTGAGCTATTCCCGCAAGGCGGCAGAGGAGGCGGCACGGGTGCTGCGTGCGCTTGGCTGCGAGACGCGGATCTTCGACCCCTCAGGCCTGCCTTTGCCCGATGATGCGGGCGCGGCGGAGCATCCCAAGGTGGCGGAGCTGCGCGAGCTGGCGGTCTGGTCCGAGGGCATGGTCTGGTCCAGCCCGGAGCGCCACGGCGCGATGACCGGCATCATGAAGCTGCAGATCGACTGGCTGCCCCTGTCCCTGCAGGGCGGCATCCGCACCACTCAAGGCAAGACGCTGGCGGTGATGCAGGTGTCGGGCGGCTCGCAAAGCTTCAATGCGGTCAACCAGATGCGCATCCTGGGCCGCTGGATGCGGATGCTGACAATCCCGAACCAAAGCTCGATCCCCAAGGCCTGGCTGGAATTTGAGGAGGGCGCGCGCCTGCCCGAGGGTCCGTTCTACCGCCGCCTGGTGGATGTGATGGAAGAGCTGGTGAAATTCACCTGGCTGGTGCGCGGCCGCAAGGATTACCTGACCGACCGTTATTCCGAGCGGGTCGAAAGCGCCGAAGAGGTGCACAAGCGGGTGTCGCAGAAATAACCCGGGGCAGGGTGCCCGCGGCCAGATGAACAAAGCCCCGGCAGCGCCGGGGCTTTGTTGTTCAGATCAGCGGGATCAGCGGCACATCGCAGGCGGCCAAGGCCAGGAGGGCGGACAGCAGCAGGGTCAGGCGCATTCGGGGGCTCCTTTGAAAGGTGGATTTCCCATCCTTGCCGCAGGCAAACCCGCGGCGCAAGCGCGGCGGCGGTGAAGTGCCGGGCGATAGGCTGCGGGCCGGTTCCCCTTATGGGTGTGCCTTGCGGTTAAGTAATTGGGCGCTGCTGTTTCCGGCCATTAGCCGGTTGTTAAGGCTCATTTGCGCCGCAATTGGGCCGCGAAGTTACCAGCGGCGCCGGAACTTGCGTAAAACCAGCGAAAACCGCAGATTTTCCTCCTAACGAAACGGATAGGGTTTTCCAGTTTTTTTACAGGAATTTTCCAAAATTTGACGGCGCCCGTTAAGTAAATAAGGAGTTTACAGGCGCAAGTTCCGGCAAAACGAGCACCTGTTAAGATCCTGTTAACCCTGTCATATTCTGCGCATCTTTCTGCCAGCGCGGCACCGCAGCAGGCCCCATTCCAGCCTCACAGCTCACCGACATTGGAGATGTGGGAACATGGAGTGAAAGTTATGAAACGACTACTGGGAATAGCCGCCGCTTTAGCCATCGCAACCGTTTGCAGCGCCGGCAGCGCGGCCGCAGGAGGGAAGGGGACCGCAGTGCAGACGGTGCCGGGGTGGCAGGCGGTGGGCCGTCTGAACATTGGCGGCCGCGCGATGTGCACGGCGACGCTGATTGCGCCGGATCTGGTGGTGACAGCGGCCCATTGCATGTTTGATGTCCGCCATGGCCGCCAGGTTAACCCGCGCAGCATCCGGTTCGAAGCTGGCCTTAACGGCCGCCAGTCCAAGGCCGCCCGCAAGGTGGCCAAGGCAGTGATCCACCCCGGCTACCGCCACGGCCAGACCAGCCAGTTCCAGACCGGCACCGATATTGCCGTGCTGCGCCTGGACCGTGCGATCAGCGGCGATGTTGTTCGCCCGCTGTCGCTGGCGGCTGCACCGCAGAAGGGCGCGCATGTGGATGTGATGTCCTATTCGCACAGCCACGCCACCTCACCCCGGCTGCAAAGCGCCTGCCAGGTGCTGTCGGCGCGCCAGAGCTCGGTCATTACCTCCTGCCGGGTGGATTACGGCGCGTCCGGCTCTCCGGTGCTGCAGACGCGGCCCGGGCGGCTGCCGCAGCTGGTGTCGGTGATTTCCTCCAAGGCGCGGATGAGCGGCCGCGGTGTATCGCTGGCGGCGCCGCTGGGGCATGAGCTGCAAGCGCTGATCCGTCAGGCGGGCTGAGGCAGGCCCGCGCACAGATACTGTTGCTGCCGGAGCGCGGCATCAGAATGCGAAACAGCCCCGCTTGGTTCCCCCGGGGCTGTTTCCATGTCCGGCGGCAAGGCCGCACCGCAAAGCAAAAAGCCCCGGGAAATCCCGGGGCCTTTCTGTTTAAATCCGTGACGGCAGGGCGTCTGCGGGGGATTACCCCTGCAGCGACTTCACCTCGACGTCCCCTTCGGCCTGGGCCTTGATCGCACGCGCGGCGGCGTTGGAGCCGGCGGCGGTGGTGAAGTAAGGGATCTTGTCGTAAAGCGCGACGGAGCGCATTTCCTTGCTGTCTTCAACGGCTTGCGCGCCCTCAGTGGTGTTCATCAGCAGCTGGACGTCGCCGTCCTTCAGCATGTCGATCACGTGCGGGCGGCCCTCATAGACCTTGTTAACCAGATCACAGGCGACGCCCTGGCTGTCCAGCCAGGACTGGGTGCCGCGGGTGGCGACCAGGGTGAAGCCCTGCTCGACCAGGATCTGCGCCGCTTCCAGCATCAGCTTGCCCTTGTCAGCGTCCTTGATCGAGATGAAGGCGCGGCCTTTGGACGGCAGCACCATGCCGGCGCCCATCTGCGCCTTGAGGAAGGCGCGGGCAAAGGAGCGGTCCCAGCCCATGACTTCGCCGGTGGAGCGCATTTCCGGGCCGAGGATGGTATCGACGCCCGGGAAGCGGGCAAAGGGCAACACCGCTTCCTTGACCGAGAACCAGGGCATGTCCGGGTCCGCAAGCGTCATCGGGTCGGCAATCGGGGTGTTGACGTCATAGCCTGCGTCCGGGCCGTAGGGCGGGCGCATCGGGAAGTTCGACAGCGGCTCCCCGGCCATCACCCGGGCGGCGATGGAGGCGATGGCGCTGTCGGTGGCCTTGGCGACAAACGGCACGGTGCGCGAGGCGCGCGGGTTCACCTCGATCAGGTAGATCTCATCGTCCTTGATCGCGAACTGCACGTTCATCAGGCCGACCACGTTCAGCGCCAGCGCCAGGGCGTTGGTCTGGACCTTGATCTGCTCGATCATGGCCTTGTCGAGCGAGTAGGGCGGCAGCGAGCAGGCACTGTCGCCGGAGTGCACGCCGGCCTCCTCGATGTGCTGCATGATGCCAGTGACGTGCACGTCCTTGCCGTCGCACAGCGCATCGACGTCCAGTTCGACCGCGCCGGCCAGGTAGCTGTCCAAGAGCACCGGGCTGTCGCCGGAGACCACCACCGCTTCGGCGATGTAGCGTTTCAGCTGGTCCATGTCGCGGACGATTTCCATCGCCCGGCCGCCCAGAACATAGGACGGGCGGATCACCAGCGGGAAGCCGATTTCGCCTGCGATTTCCAGTGCTTGCTCGTCGGTGGAGGCGATGCCGTTCTTCGGCTGCTTCAGGCCCAGCTGGTTGACCAGCGCCTGGAAGCGCTCGCGGTCTTCGGCCAGGTCGATGGCGTCGGGGGAGGTGCCCAGGATCGGGATGCCTTCCTCTTCCAGCGCGTTTGCCAGTTTCAGCGGGGTCTGGCCACCGAACTGCACGATAACGCCGTGCAGGGTGCCGTTGTCCTGCTCGACCCGCAGGATTTCCATCACATGCTCGAACGTCAGCGGTTCAAAATACAGCCGGTCTGAGGTGTCATAGTCGGTCGACACCGTTTCCGGGTTGCAGTTGATCATGATGGTCTCATAGCCCGCATCGGTCAGCGCAAAGCAGGCGTGGCAGCAGCAGTAGTCGAACTCGATGCCCTGGCCGATCCGGTTGGGGCCGCCGCCGAGGATGACAACTTTCTTCTTGTCCGAGGGGCGCGCCTCGCATTCGACGTCGCCGAATGCCGGTGCCTCGTAGGTCGAATACATGTAGGGCGTCTGCGCCTCGAACTCGGCGGCGCAGGTGTCGATCCGCTTGAACACGGCGTTGACGCCGGCGGCGCGGCGGGCCTTGCGGACCTCAGCCTCTTTCTGGCCGGTCAGCTTGGCCAGGCGGGCGTCGGTGAAGCCCAGCATCTTGAGCGCGCGCAAGCCGGCAGCATCCGACGGCAGGCCGCCGGTGCGGATTTCCGCTTCGGCCTCGACGATCTCGCGGATGCGGGCCAGGAACCAGGGGTCGAATTTGGTGACCGCCTGGATTTCGTCATCGCTGAGGCCGTGGCGCATCGCCTGGGCGATGGTGCGCATCCGGTCGGGGGTTTGCTGGCCGATGGCCTTGATCACCGCGGCGGTGTCGCCTGCCGGTTCCCACGGGCCTGCGCCGACGCCGTCTATAGCGACTTCATCAAAGCCGGTGAGGCCCGATTCCATCGAGGCCAGCGCCTTTTGCAGCGATTCATGGATGGTGCGGCCGATGGCCATCGCCTCACCCACCGATTTCATCGCGGTGGTCAGGTAGGGCTCGGAGCCCGGGAATTTCTCGAAGGCGAATTTCGGGATTTTGGTGACGACATAGTCGATGGTCGGCTCAAACGACGCCGGGGTCACCTTGGTGATGTCGTTGTCCAGCTCATCCAGGGTGTAGCCCACCGCCAGCTTGGCAGCGATCTTGGCAATCGGGAAGCCGGTCGCCTTGGAGGCCAGCGCGGAGGAGCGGCTCACGCGCGGGTTCATCTCGATCACCACCATGCGGCCGTCGGCGGGGTTCACCGCCCACTGCACGTTGGAGCCGCCGGTCTCGACGCCGATCTCGCGCAGCACGTTGATCGAGTGGGTGCGCATGATCTGGTATTCTTTGTCGGTCAGCGTCAGCGCCGGGGCGACGGTGATCGAGTCGCCGGTGTGCACGCCCATCGGGTCGACGTTTTCGATGGAGCAGACGATGATCGCGTTGTCCGCCTTGTCGCGGACCACTTCCATCTCATACTCTTTCCATCCCAGCAGGCTCTCATCCACCAGGATCTGGTTCACCGGCGAGGCATCCATGCCGGAGCGGCAGAAGTGGATGTAGTCGTCGCGGTTATAAGCCACGCCGCCGCCGGTGCCGCCGAGGGTGAAGGCGGGGCGGATGATCGCGGGCAGGCCGATTTCATCGAGGGCTTCCAGCGCGATGCGGACGCCTTCGTCCAGGTCCGCGGTGCCGTTTTCACGCTTGGGCGCGGTGACGATGGTGGCCTTGGGGTTTTCAATGCCCAGACGGTCCATCGCCTCACGGAACAGCTTGCGGTCTTCGGCCATCTCGATGGCGTCGCGCTTGGCGCCGATCATCTCAACGCCGAACTTTTCCAGGACGCCCATCTCTTCCAGCGCCAGCGAGGTGTTGAGGCCGGTCTGGCCGCCCATGGTCGGCAGCAGCGCGTCGGGGCGCTCTTTCTCGATGATTTTGGCGACAACCTCGGGGGTGATCGGCTCAATATAGGTGGCGTCGGCCAGGCCCGGGTCGGTCATGATCGTGGCCGGGTTGGAGTTCACCAGAATGACCCGGTAGCCTTCTTCGCGCAGCGCCTTGCAGGCCTGGGCGCCGGAGTAGTCAAACTCGCAGGCCTGCCCGATGACAATGGGGCCTGCCCCGATGATCATGATCGACTGGATGTCGGTTCTTTTGGGCATGGCAGGCTTCCTCTGGTTTTTCGCGCGGGCAGGCTTTGAATCACGGGCGCTGGCGTGCGCCCAAATTGTCCTGCGTTATAGGGACCGCGCCGAAAGGTTCAAGGGGTATCGGAAACGGAATTGGAAATGCCGCATCCACCCCTTTTGTTCGCATAGCGAACAGATATATGTGGGGGTAAGAAACTCGCGGAGATTTTTTCAGTGCGGATTCGCTTTGACCGGGGCCCCAAGGGGGCTGGCACATGCTTTGACCAGCCGCTGCGCATGATCCGCGCGGACGGGCCGGAAGAGGTGCCTGCCGCACTGGCTGCGCTGGATGCGGCGCGGGACGCCGGGCTCTGGCTGGCGGGCTATGCGTCCTATGAGCTGGGTTATGCGCTGGAGCCGAAACTGGCTGTGCGGATGCCAAAGGAGCGGCGGCTGCCGCTGATCTGCTTTGGGGTTTATAATGAGCCGCTGCCGCAAAACACCGAGAGCAACGCCCGGCCGCGGGGGAGCGATGCGGGTCTCGAGGGTATTACCCCTCGTTGGGGCCAGGAGCGTTACACCGAGGCCTTCGCCGAAGTGAAGCGCAATATCGGCAAGGGTGACATCTACCAGGCCAACCTGACCTTCCCGATTGATGCAGAGGCCTATGGCTCTTCCGAGGAGCTCTATGCGGCCTTGCAGGCGAAACAGGCAGTTGGCCACGGCGTTCTAGTCGAACAGGACGGGCTGCCGGACCTGTTGTCGCGCTCGCCGGAGCTGTTCTTCCGCACCGATGCGGAGGGCGTGATTGAGACCCGCCCGATGAAAGGCACTCAGCCGCGTAGCGACGATCCCGTCGAGGACGCCCGCCGCCGCGACTTCCTGCGCCAGGACGAGAAGAACCGCGCCGAGAACCTGATGATTGTCGACCTCTTGCGCAATGACATCAGCCGCGTGGCGCAGACCGGGTCCGTGCATGTGCCGGAGCTGTTTGCGGTGGAAAGCTACGCCACCGTGCATCAGATGGTGTCGCTGGTGCGGGCAAAATTGCGGCGTGATGCCGGGCTGGCAGAGATCTTTGCCGCTCTGTTCCCCTGCGGGTCCATCACCGGCGCGCCCAAGATCCGGTCGATGGAGATCCTGGCCGATCTGGAGCCCTGGGCGCGCGACATCTATTGCGGCACCATTGGCTGGGCAGCGCCAGACGGGTCGTCCGAGTTCAACGTGGCGATCCGCACCCTGATGCTGGAGGACGGCCGCGCGACGCTCAATGTGGGTGGCGGCGTGGTTTGGGACAGCACCGCGGAATCGGAATATGAGGAAGCGCTATGGAAAGCCCGGTTCGCCCGCGTGACGCCGTCCAGAACGATCCCGCTTTCCGCCTGATCGAGACGCTGGGCTGGCATCCGGGGCAGGGGTTCCGGTATTTGCAGCCGCATCTGACCCGGATGGAGCGCAGCGCGGCGGCCTTTGGCATTCCCTTTGATCCTGATGAGGCTCAAGCGGTTCTGACAGAGGCTGCCGGCGATGCGCCGCTGCGCTGCCGCCTGACGCTGGATGCGTCTGGCCAATTGGAACTGACCTCAGCGCCGCTGGGAAGCAGCCCCTCTGAATGGTGCCTCGGCATCGCGGACACCCGGCTGGACGCGGACGACATGTGGCTGCAGCACAAGACGACCCGGCGCGCGCTTTATGATACTGCACGCGCTGCGCTGCCAACGGGCGTGGATGAACTGCTGTTCCTGAACCAGCGCGGCGAGCTCTGCGAGGGGACAATCACGAACCTCTTTGTGACCTGTGCTGATGGCCGGATGGTGACGCCACGGCTTTCCTGCGGCCTGCTGCCGGGCATCCTGCGGCAAGTGCTTCTGGAGCGTGAAGAGTGCCAGGAGGCGGTTCTGGGTCTGCAGGACTTGAAGCGTGCGCAAGCCATCCACATGGGCAACTCGCTGCGCGGGCTGATCCCGGTGCGGCTGGTCTGACAGGCAGTGCTCCCGCGCACAACCGGCCCCCTGGCTGGCGCCAGCGGGCCGTTGACCTTGGGCCCGGCAGCGCACCTGACGGTGCGCTGCACGCCGCACCGCAGGCGCGGCGCCTGGCCCAACGCTGAAGGTCCCGTCGCGGCAGCGGCGGGGCTGGGGGGGGCGGGAGATCCCCGATAGCGTCCGGAACCGCCGATTTCAGGTGTTCGTCCGCGCCGAAATGCCCCTGTTTGCTTGACAAGCGCGCTGCAACCTTGTGTACCACCCCGGACGAATTTAAGCGCCCGAATGCGCATTTCCCGAATGACGGTCCCCAAGGACCCGCGACCCGCATAACGAAAGGCCGAGCCATGCACGCCTACCGCAGCCACACCTGCGCCGAACTGAACAAATCCAACGTCGGTGAAACCGTCCGCCTGTCCGGCTGGGTTCACCGCGTCCGCGACCACGGCGGGTTGCTGTTCATCGACCTGCGCGACCACTACGGCGTGACCCAGGTGATGGCCGACCCGGACAGCCCGGTGTTTTCCGAGATCGAGAAGGTGCGCAGCGAATGGTGCATCCGGATCGACGGCAATGTCATGGCCCGCGACGAGAGCCTGGTGAACCCGAAAATCTCCACCGGTGAGATCGAAGTCTTCATCCGCGACATCGAAATCCTGGGCAAATCCGAGGAACTGCCGCTGATGGTCTTCGGCGAGCAGGAATACCCGGAGGAAACCCGCCTGCGCTACCGCTACCTGGATCTGCGCCGCGAGAAGATGCAGAAGAACATGGTGCTGCGCGCCAATATGATCCAGTCGATCCGCAAGCGCATGTGGGACATCGGCTTCAACGAATACCAGACCCCGATCATCACCGCGTCCAGCCCCGAGGGCGCGCGCGACTTCCTGGTGCCGTCGCGCCTGCATCCGGGCAAGTTCTATGCGCTGCCGCAGGCGCCGCAGCAGTTTAAGCAGCTGATGATGGTCTCGGGCTTTGACAAGTATTTCCAGATCGCGCCGTGCTTCCGCGACGAGGACCCGCGCGCCGACCGCTCGCCCGCGGACTTCTACCAGCTCGACATGGAAATGTCCTTTGTCACCCAGCAGGACGTCTTTGACACCATCGCGCCGGTGATGGCGGGCGTGTTCGAGGAATTCGGGCAGGGCCGCAAGGTGGACGCCGCCGCCGACTGGCCGCAGATCTCCTACAAGGATGCTGCCAAATGGTACGGCACCGACAAGCCGGACCTGCGCAACCCGATCAAGATGCAGGACTGCTCCGAGCATTTCCGCGGGTCTGGTTTTGCGATCTTCGCAAACCTGCTGGAAAACGAAGGCACCGAAATCCGCGCCATCCCGGCGCCGACCGGCGGCTCCCGCAAGTTCTGCGACCGGATGAATAAGTTCGCCCAGGGCGAAGGCCTGCCGGGCATGGGCTATATCTTCTGGCGCGACCAGGGCGAGGGGATCGAGGCCGCAGGCCCGCTGGCCAAGAACATCGGCCCCGAGCGCACCGAGGCGATCCGCCAGCAGTTGGGCCTGGGCGTGGGCGACGCGGCCTTCTTCCTGGGCGGCAAGCCGAAAGCGTTTGAAGGCGTCGCAGGCAAGGCCCGCACCGTGATCGGCGAGGAACTGGGCCTGATCGACAAGGACCGCTTTGCCTTTGCCTGGATCGTCGACTTCCCGATCTACGAGAAGGACGAGGAAACCGGCAAGATCGATTTCGAGCACAACCCGTTCTCGATGCCGCAGGGCGGCATGGACGCGCTGCTGAGCGATCCGCTGGCCGTGAAGGGTTACCAGTACGATCTCGCCTGCAACGGTTATGAGCTGGTGTCCGGCGCGATCCGGAACCACAAGCCGGAGATCATGTTCAAGGCCTTCGAAATTGCCGGTTACGGCGAAGACGAGGTGAAGAAGCGCTTTGGCGGTATGGTCAACGCCTTCCAGTACGGCGCCCCGCCGCACGGCGGCTGCGCGGCCGGCATCGACCGCATGGTGATGCTGCTGGCCGATGAGGCCAACATCCGCGAGGTCATCATGTTCCCGATGAACCAGCGCGCCGAGGACCTGATGATGTCGGCACCGTCGGAGCCGCTGAGCGAGCAGCTGATGGAGCTGGGGCTGCGGGTGATCCCGCAGGATCAGTAACTGCCGCGAGGATTTTGTTGAGGCCCGGGTATTTGCCCGGGCCTTTTCCTTTGCCGCCGGGGCGCAGCCGGAATTCTGCGAAAATTCCGGCCAGCAACACAGGTGTTTTCCTGGCCGTTTTCCGCGCCGGAAATCGGTTTTCCGATAAGTTGTATGGCAAACCGCGGAAACTTGCGTATCACTTGAAATTCACCTGTGGGCGGGGACGGTGATGCTCTAACCTGCAGGTGTACTGACAGTCCGGGGGCAAGCAGGGCCATGCAATTCGACGGAGATTTGGCTGAAATCCGTTTTGGTGCAGGGCTGTCGCCGCTGCTGCCGCCGCCGGCGTCGGCCGCAGACATGCTGGAGCGGCTGCAGGAAACAGATGTCATTGCACAGCGGTTTCCGGTGAGCAGGTTTGAAGACGTCGCTGCCGGTGTCCAGGAATACCGCCAGCTGCGGCGTGCGCGCAAAGAGCAGCAGGATGCAGCCGGGGCCGAGGCGGCTCAGCAAGCGTTCAAAAGCTACCGCCGGGCCCAGAACCGCCTGCGCTTCGAATGGCATGGCCAGCGGCTGCTGCGCATGGTCCATTCCAGGGATGGATTTCGGGAGAGACTGGCCCTGTTCTGGGCCGACCATTTCACCGCGCAGGGCAAGACCGGCGCCTGGCGGCATCTGGCTGCTCCTTATGCCGAGAGTGTGATCCGTCCTCATGTGGTGGGCCGGTTCGAGGACATGCTGATTGCCGCGGCAACCAGCCCGCTGATGCTGCAATACTTGGATCAGAGCCGCTCCTCCGGCCCCGGCAGCCGCGCAGCAGCGCGGCGCAAGCGGCTGAACGGGCTGAACGAAAACCTGGCCCGCGAGGTGCTGGAACTGCACACACTGGGGGTGGACGGGCCCTACAGCCAGGCAGATGTGCGGCAGCTTGCGGAACTGTTCACGGGGCTGAGCATCTCGAAGGAGGCAAGCTTCGTGTTCCGGCCGGGTATGACCGAGCCGGGGTCCGAAACGGTTCTTGGGGAAACCTATGGCGGCGGCAAACCAAAGCTGGAACAGGTGCTGGAGGTCTTGCGCGACCTAGCGCGCCATCCCGCCACCGCGCGCCATCTCGCGCGGAAACTGGCGGTGCATTTTGTGTCTGACACGCCGGAGACGGCGCTGGTTGATCATATGGCTGCCCGCTACCTGGAATCGGACGGGGCGTTGCTGGCGGTTTACGAGGCGCTGCTGGAGCATCCGCAGGCCTGGGCGCCTGAACTGAAAAACGTGAAACCGCCGTTTGATTTTGTTGCCTCTGCCTGCCGGGCACTGGCCGTGCCAGCAGCCCGAATTGAGACATTCAAGCCCGGGCAGAAGAACCGCCTGCTGCTCGCGCCGCTGACGCCGATGGGGCAGCGATGGGAGTTTTCCAGCGGCCCGGACGGCTGGCCGGAGGCAGACACCGCCTGGATCACCCCGCAGGCGCTGGCCGCCCGGCTGCGCTGGACGATGGCAGCGCCGCGGCGGCTGCTGCAAGAGCTGCCGGATCCGCGGGACTTTGCGCAGAACGCCTTGGGCGGATACGCCAATGAGAGAGTCCGCTTTGCTGCCCGAGCGGCGGAAACCCAAGCCGAGGGGATCGGCCTGATCCTCTCTTCTCCCGCATTCCAGCGCCGCTGACAGGAGGATTTCCAGATGCAGATGACCCGACGTTCGCTTCTGGCCTGTTCCGCCGCCCTGGGCTGCTCGCTGGCGGCCAGCCCGCTGCTGACCCCGGTCACCTTTGCCGCTGCGCCCTGGGACACACGGCTGGTGGTGGTCATCCTGCGCGGCGGCATGGATGCGCTGGATGTGGTGCAGCCCTATGGCGACCCGGACTACGCCGGGCTGCGGCAGAGCCTGGCGGGCGGCCCGGCGGCGGGGGCTGCGGACCTGGACGGGTTCTACGCCTTGCACCCGGCGCTGGCACAGCTGCTGCCGCTGTGGCGGGCGGGCCAGCTGGGCTTTGTGCAGGCGGTTTCCACCCCCTACCGCGACCGGCGCAGCCATTTTGACGGCCAGGACCTGCTGGAGGCCGGCACCGCCGGGCCGGGCGAAGCGGAGGGCGGCTGGCTGAACCGGCTGTTGCAGCAGTTGCCGGGGGTGGAGGCGCGCACCGCCTTTGCCATCGGTCAGGAGCGGATGCTGTTGATGGAAGGCGGCGCGCCGGTCTCGCAATGGGCGCCGGGGGCCGGATTGGCGATGAGCCCGCAGGCGGAGCGGCTGGCCGGCCTCTTGATGGAGGAGGACCCGTTGTTCCATGCGGCCCTGAACGAGGCGCTGGAGCTGACCCGTCAGGATCTTTCACTGGACTTGGGTCAGGAGGATGGCAGCGGCGATGAGGGCGAGGATATGATGATGTCCATGATGACCGCGCCGAAGGGCAAGGCGCATCAGGAAGTTGCCGCCTATGCAGCGCAGCAGCTGCGCGGCGAGACCCGGATTGCGGCGTTCTCGATCAACGGCTGGGATACCCATCAGCGGCAGGCCAATGGCTTGAAAAATGCGCTAGGGCGGCTGTCTGAGGCCATTCTGACCCTGCAAAGCGGCTTGGGGCCGCAAGCCTGGGGGAAGACGGCGGTTGTGGCTGTCAGCGAGTTCGGACGCACCGTGCGGGAAAACGGCACCGGCGGCACCGACCATGGCACCGGCGGCGCGATGCTGCTGGCTGGCGGTGCCATCCGCGGCGGCCGGGTGCTGGGGCGCTGGCCGGGATTGGCGGAGACGGATCTCTATGACCGCCGCGACCTGATGCCGACCGCGGATGTGCGCGGCCAGCTGGCCTGGCTGCTGCACGGGCTGACAGGTGCTGGCAGGAGCGGTTTGCAGGCCAATGTTTTCCCCGGTCTGGACATGGGCGCAGACCCGGGCCTGCTGCTGTAGCAGTTAAAGTTCCTGACAGGGGGTGGTGCTCCCGCCGGTCCGGGCCCAAGGCCGCCAAGCGGCCCGGCGCAAGCCGGGAGGCTGCGGGCGCGGGAAAACTGCGGATGCGAGTGATTTGGGGGAGCGCGGGAGTTGGGCCGGCGGTTACGGCGCCGCGGAGTGGCGGGTGCAGGCAGAAACCGGTGACAGATGTGCAGGCCGCGGGGCGTTTCCCGGCGGCTGCCGGAAAGAGCTGGACCTGCGGAGCGCCCGCTGGCGCCTAGCGCTTGCCGGTCTGCAGGATCAGGGTGCGGTCATGGGCCTTGCTGCTGCGGTTGCGGCGGATGGCGCGGGCCTCCAGCCGGACCTGGCCGTAAAGGACGATGATCAGCGTGGCGAGGGCGATAAGGCAGGCTTCGGCCATGTCAGATCGCCGCGCGGCGCTGCAGCCGCTCCTGCACCAGGCCGGCCAGCGTGGCGGCGTCCTGTGACAGCGGCTTACCCTTCTGCCGTGACCGCGCCAAGCGGTCGGCGGCATCAGCCAGCGGCCTGTCGCCGGCACTGCGGGCAACGCCGCCCACGAACTGCGCCAGATAGGCCAGGGTCTTTTCCTCCTGCCCCATGTTCAGCACGTCGGCGGCATGGGCCATGTCATCGCGGAAGGCGATCAGGTCCGGTTGCACCGTTTCGTCGTCCAGCAGGCGCGGGCCGGAAGGCTGGCGGTCTGCGGGCATGCTGGACAGCACCGCCTGCTGGAAGGCCGCCAGCGAGGTGATCGGCTTTTCCAGGAAACCTGCAGCGCCGGCCTCAATCGCGGCCTCTGCCAGGCTGGGGTCGCCGGAGGTGGCAAGGATCACGCTGGGGCGCGGGCTGGCATCCGCCAGTTCGCGGATCAGGTCGAGGCCGGAGCCGTCCGGCAGCCCAACATCGGCGATCAGCACCGACGGGCGGTAGACCTGCAGATGGCGGCGGGCGGATTTCAGGCAATCGGCGCGCCGGATCCGTGCGCCGCTGCGCAGGCACAGTAGGCGCAGCGCCTCACAAGCAAAGCGGCTGTCCTCGACCACCAGGATGGTCAGCCCCAGAAGCGGGCGCCGGGTGGTGGGCAGGCGCTGGGCGGCAGCAAACAGTTCCGAATCGTCCATAACGTATCCTCCTTGCGGGATATGTTCTGACGCTAGGGATTCGAGGCTAATTACTCGTTAACGCAGCGCGCGCCGGTGCCCGCAGGCCTCTGCCGTGCGGATTGGCGCACTTGCCGCGGCGCAGCAAAGCCCCCATAACCGCAGCGGAGGAATGTTTGTGAGAGGAGCACAACAGAGATGATCGGCCGCTTGAACCATGTTGCCATTGCTGTCCCCGACCTGGAGGCCGCCTCGGCGCAATACCGCAACGCGCTGGGCGCCAAGGTGGGCGACCCGCAGGATGAGCCGGATCACGGCGTCACCGTGGTGTTCATCGAACTGCCCAACACCAAGATCGAGCTGTTGTATCCGCTGGGAGAGAACTCCCCCATCAACGGCTTTCTGGAAAAGAACCCGGCCGGCGGCATCCACCATGTCTGTTACGAGGTCGAGGATATCCTGGCGGCCCGCGACCACCTGCAGGCCGAAGGCGCGCGGGTGCTGGGCTCTGGCGAGCCGAAGATCGGCGCCCATGGCAAGCCGGTTCTGTTCCTGCATCCCAAGGATTTCAACGGCTGCCTGGTGGAACTCGAAGAAGTTTGACGCTATGAGCACCCTGTCCCGGCTGCGGGGCAGGGCAATTCCGGGAGATCAGGGAAATGGGCATTACATCCGCAATCGTGCTTTATGCGGTGATCTGGTTCATGACCTTCCTGGTGATCATCCCAATCCGGCTGGAGACCCAGGGCGACAAGGGTGAAGTGGTGCCCGGCACCCATGCAGGCGCCCCGGAAAAGCACTTCCTGAAGCAGAAGGCCTGGATCACCACCGGCGTCGCCGCAGTGCTGTGGGCTGTCATCTGCGCGATCATCATCTCCGGCGTGATCTCTGTGCATGATTTCGACTGGATGGGGATGATGCCGGAACAGCAGTGATCTGCGCCAGCACCTGATAAAAGGCAAGACAGCAGACCCTCCCAACCAGTCCGGGAGGCATTGATATGCCTCAGGACCGGTTGGGCATGGCGCCGCGCTGGCTCGCGGCGCGGTTGCGGCCAGCCCGGCGGGCTGGAGCGGGCCGGGGTGCCAGTACCAGGTGAGAAGACTTAGCAGTGTCCGCAAGCCGTGTTGATCAGTTAATCGGGGCTATGTTGCTACTGCTCACATTTGGTGTGAAAAATACTCGGGAATGCAAAGCCGGGGGTTCCATGGAGATCGTATTGGGCGCGCTGATGGATTACATCCATCAGAAAATGAAAAGGCAGCGAATTCTGAAGTTCTCTCTTCTGGCGCTAATCTTTTTTGCGGGATGCGGTTTCGCTTACATTGGCCGGGCAGCACGTTGCGTCCCTGAGGTTGATCCGATTTATTAGCAGAAACCTTTGATGTGCCTCGGCAAATGAAGCGCCATCAATGCGCTCCGGGAGCCGTTGAATCAGCCAGCAAGATTTGCGGACACAACAAAAGCTTTTCTGCTGAGAAGCGCTTGAGGGGCGGGGCTGCCCCTCAAGGCGCTATCGCAAGTGTATTGCGGCCTCTACCGCGTCAAGGCTGAACCGCGCGTGCCGCGCGGCGGCTGGCGCCGGCCTTGACCCGGCGCAGGCCGGAGAGGGCGGCGCTGGCCTAGCGGCGGGCCAGCGCGTGGTAGATGTGGGTGAAGGTGGCAGCGCCCAGGATCGGGATCACCAGGTTCACCAGCGGCACCGACAGCGGCACCGCCATCAGAGTCCCGGCAGCCCAGATGGTGGTGGAATGGCGGCGGCGCAGCTTCTTGGCCTCAGCAGTGCCGACCCGGCGGGCGGCGGCGAGGGTGAAATATTCCCGGCCCAGCAGGAAGCCATTGAGGCCCCAGAAGATGAACAGCGCCGCGGGCGGGAACATCACATAGAGGAACAGCGCAAGGATGTTGGCCGCGATCAGCAGGCCAAGGAAATTCACCGTGTCCTTGACCGCGTCCCAGAACGGCACCTTGGCCGCCGGGGGCAGGGCCGGGTAGTGCTTGTCCTCCACCGCCTGGGCGACTTCCTCCAGGAACATCGAGGTGATGGCGGAGGCCACCGGCACCATCAGGAAGACCGACAAGAACAGCATGAAAAACAGCGAGCCGAACGACAGGAGGTCGTCGAGCCAGGTGACTTCGCCCAGGACCGGCAGCGTGGCCTCAGGGCCGACAAGCCATTGGATCAGCATCAGGAAGCCCGCGTAGGCCGCGATCAGCAGGGCAATGGTCAGCCCCAGCCCCAGGAACAGCACCTTGCGGAAGCGCGGGTCGCCGGTCTGGCCGAGGGTCTTGAAAAAGGCGGTGAAGATCATGCGCTCATCCAGGTTGTGATGGCCTCAAGGTCCGGGCGCGGGCGCTCCGGCGGGGCGGAGCTTTCGGTGGCGATGTGGATGATGCCGGCGATGCGCTCGTTCTCTGCGAGGCCAAAGGCGGCTTCGCAGAAGCCCCTGTCATGGCTGGCCCAGCCGGTCAGCCAGTTGGCACCCCAGCCGGCAGCCAGCGCCGCATTCAGCAGCGCCAGGCAAACGGCGCCGGCGGAGTAGGTCTGCTCGATGGCTGGGATCTTGGGGCTGTCCTTTTGCACCTCGATCACTACCACGGCCAGCTGGCCTTGGTCGAACTGGCTGCGGCCCTTGGCGGTATCCTCCGGGCTTTTGCCAAGGCGCTGGCCGCATTCCTCTGTCAGCTCCGCTAGCCGCGCCATCGCGGGCTGCTCTACCACGGCAAAGCGCCAGGGCTCCAGCTTGCCATGATCGGGGGAGCGTGCGGCGGCGGTCAGGATCGGCAGCAGCTCTTCGCGCGAAGGTGCTGGCGCTACCAGCGTCTTGGCCGGGCGGGAGCGGCGCGACAGCAGAAAATCAAGGGCTGCGTCATTGCGTGCAGGCATATGTGAAACCTTTTTACATCTGTTGCTGCCTATCTCGGCAGCTGGGGGTGTTTTTTCAAGAGCCAACGGGCCTTGCGAACCATCTGTGCCGGAAATGCAGCAGGCGGCGGGGCTTGGGTTTCGCTGTGTGGGTGATAGCTGCGGGAGGGCGGCAAAGTCTATGGCTTTTGCCGCCGGCACAGGGCATGTGTTGCTGCATGGGGAAGCCAAGAAAGAAAGACCTGCCGGATCTGAGCCATATGTGCGTTACGGGTGCAGAGATAGCATTGCGCGCGACGCCCAAGGCGGCGCGCAATGCCATCGTGGAGGCAGAGGGCGCACTGAAGGTCTCTGTCACCGCGGCGCCGGAAAACGGCAAGGCAACCGAAGCCATCCGCAGCCTGCTGGCCGCGGCGATGGGCACCGCGGCGTCGAACCTGGAATTGCGCCGCGGGGCAACTTCCCGGGACAAGGTGTTCGTCTACACCGGGCCAGGCTGAGGATCAGGGCCTGAGCGCTAGTCTTCGCCCACTAGCCGGTAGACGCCTTCAGGCAGGTCCAGAGCGGCGGCCAGGTCCCGCACCATCAGGTGCGAGAGGGTGATTTTCTGCACGCTGTCGGTGCGCGGGTCGTATTGCTCGACCGTCACGCATTCGGCAAAGGAATTGATGGTTACATCCTCGTTGAGCGGAGTGTTGTTCTCGTCAACAAGGGTGATGACCGTCGAGTCGAATTCATGTTCGATGGTAAACATGCCCCCAGCCTGCACTGCGCGCGACCTGCTGGCAAGGCCTTGCAATTGCTGGCGATCATTCCAATGTAACGGCGAACTTCCGCCGCCGGGCAATTGCCATCCCCGGGGCTTGCGCGATAATGTGCGGACGACTGTCAAAAGGATGTGCCATGCGCCGTTTTCTGTGTTTGATTGCCCTGACTGCCAGCGCCTGCAACATGGTGGTGGAACCGGGTCCCCAACCTGTCGGGACCGCGCCGCAGCAGCCGGTGCAGGGGCTGGCGCCGGGTGAGGCCAGCAGTGCCTTTGCCGCTGTCACCCGCCGGGTGGAGCCGGTGGCAGAACGCGAATGCCGCAGCCGCACTCAGGGCTTGAACTGCGATTTCCTGATCCGCATCGACCCGAATCCGAACGCCGCCCCCAACGCCTACCAGAGCCTCGACCGCAACGGCCGCCCTGTGATCACCTTCACCCGGCGGATGCTGGGGCAGATTGCCAATCATGACGAGCTGGCCTTTGTGATGTCGCATGAGGCAGCCCACCACATCCGCGGCCACCTGGCGCGGCAGGCGCAGAACTCTGCGCTGGTCAGCGTCGGCGCCGGGCTGATCACCGCGCTGGCGGGGGGCGGGTCTGCCAGCGTGTCAACCGCGCAGGATATCGGCGGCTTTGTCGGCGCCCGCACCTATTCCAAGGATTTTGAGCTGGAGGCGGATGAGCTGGGCACCATCATCACCCACAAGTCCGGCTACCGGCCCAGCGTCGGCGTGCGCTTCTTCAACCGCTTGCCGGATCCGGGCGACCGGTTCCTCGGCACCCACCCGGCCAACCCGGACCGGGTGCGGGTGGTGCAGGCGACAATCGACCGCAACAACCTGAACTGACCGTGGCTGCCAGGGACACCTCCGCCCCCGCGCTGGAAAAGCTCGGCGTGGTGCTGACGGACCGCGGCTCAAAATACGCGGTCACTGGCGCGCGCGTGACCTCGCGCGAGGAGGTGGATGCGGTGCTGGCGGAGCTGAAGTCGGAGCGCGCCTACGCCAAGGCGACCCACAACACCTGGGCGGCAATGCTGCCCACCGGCGGGCTCAAGGCCGACGACGGCGAAAGCGGCGCAGGCATGGTGATTCTGCGGATGATGGAGCGGGAAGGCATCACCGATCACGTCATCATTGTCACCCGCTGGTATGGCGGCAAGAAACTGGGCGGCGACCGCTTCCGACGGGTTCAGGATGCAGTGCGCGCCTATCTGGACCACCGGGGCGGGAGCGCCGCCTGAAATTTCCCGCCGGTTGACCTGAGTCAAATCCATACCCGCCGCCTGCGGCTAAGCTGCCCCGGCAATGCATGATTACGGGGTATGCGCGATGACCGCCGAAGCTGACCTGAAAACCCACGCCGAACTGTTCGACCGGATGGCCTGCGCCGTCGGGCTGGACCTGGAGGAAGAGGCCGTGGCCGGCACCCTGCGTTTTGACGAGATTGCCGAGGCCGTGCTGCGCTGCACCCGCTGCGGCGGCGTCGGCGCCTGCCGCAAATGGCTGGCAGAGGGCCAGCGCCCGGGTGCTGATGCCCCGGATTTCTGCCGCAACCGCGATCTGCTCGGCTATCTGAACGAGAGCCACGCGTAACAGGAGCTGATGCCATGCAGCCGCTGGGCGATCCCCTTTACCATCTGCGCCTGATGGCCCGGATGGGCCAGGCCACGGGCGTTGACCTGTCCGCCGCCTTTGCCTCAGGCGTCATCAGCCACGAGGACTGGGCGGCAATGATCACCCGCTGCCGCGGCTGCGATGCGCCCGCGCAGTGCGAGGCCTTTCTGGATGCCAATACCCGCGCCGGTGCGCCGATGCCCGGCTGCCGCAATGCGGACCAGCTGATGCAGCTGAAGGGCCGCGGCGCATGAAAGACATGGCAGCGGAGGCAGAGGGCCTCGGCAATATCTTCCGCCACCTGTGGCTGCTGCGCGCCGTGTCAGAGGCCGCAGGAGTCGATCTGGACGCGGCGGTGAAAGCTGGCCGCCTCAGCGGGCTGGACTATGCCCGCATGGTCACCAGCTGCCGCAGCGCCGGCTGCAGCAAGTCCTGTGCCCTGTGGCTGTCCGCCCGCCGCGATGACGCTCCCGCAGTGCCGGAGTTCTGCCCCAGCGCCGGTGTCTTCAAGCGGCTGATGCCCGGGTCCTGACCCTAAAGCTTGGAGTGGCTGCCGTCGCAGAGCGGCTTCTTGCCCGAGTGCTTGCAGCCGCAGAAGAACAGTTTGCCGTCCTTCTCTGCCTTATACTTAACCGGCTCGAAATCCGTGCCCTTGTGCGAGCCATCGCAGAACGGCTGCCGCGAGGACTTGCCGCAGGCGCACCAGAAATAGGTCTTTCCCTCTGTCACCTCGACGGGGAAGGGGGCTTTCTGGGCGATTTCCGGAGTGTCTGACATGGCTGGGCGTTCTCCCTGGCTGGTTGCGGTTTTGGGAGAGCGTAGCAGGGAATTGGCGTGAGGGGAGGGAAAACCCAAAGCCCGCGCGTTGCGCGGGCTTTGAGTCAGGTGTCGAAAGAATTACATGTTAGGGTTGAGCGCTTTGGCGGCGGCACCTAAGTTAACATACTCTTTCGCAAAACCTCTTGGGAACTTTAACATGAAGGAAAAATACGTTGTCAGTGGCGAGAACACAGTCGCAGCCCATGTGTGGGCTGCAAATGCTGCTTGGAATCTTGTTAAGAAAGTGGGGGAAGCAGATCAAAGTGACGAGCGTGGTGGTTTGACGTATTTGTGCATGTCCGCATTGGTCCTAACGGCCTTTGCGAACGAAGCAAATCTTAACGTAGTTGGGAGCCACGTGTTTGGAGGAGGATGGCCAGATAGTGCGAAGGCTACTGAGAAATTAGAGCTTCTAAAGAAGCACTTTTCTCTTAACAGAAAGGACTTTGAAGATGCCTGCTCTGCCGCAAAAGGGTTGATAAAGATGAGAAATCAAATGGCTCACCCAAAGTTGCAGAACCCGAAGCCATTTCGAAAGGAGTTTGACGGGCGGCCATCTGAGAAGCAGCTATCAGAATTGCAGCGCCCTCCATTCTTGGCCTCGTTCACAGTTGCTGAGGTCAACAGGCAGTACGCGGCTATGGAGCTAATTTTTAAGACACTTCTAGGAGCGGCAGACTTGGATGTGAACCACTATAGCCCGAGCGGTAGCTTAACGATTTCCAAATTGTCCGAAGAGGATAAGACCTTTAGTTAGTTTCCGACACATCCCCACAAGTCATACTCCCCGGCCTCGTCCACAACGACCGTCACCAGATCGCCCGCCTGCAACCCGTCCGTACCCTCGTCGATGAACAGGTTGCCGTCGATCTCCGGCGCATCGGCCTTGGTGCGGCAGGTGGCGATGCCGTCTTCGTCAATGTCGTCGACGATCACTTGCATCGTTTGGCCAACCTTGGCCGCCAGCTTGGCTTCGGAGATCGCCTGGGCCTTCTCCATGAAGCGTTCCCAGCGCTCCTGCTTCACCTCTTCCGGCACGTGGTCCGGCAGGTCGTTGGAACGCGCGCCATCGACATTTTCGTATTTAAAACAACCCACTCTATCCAGCTGCGCCTCGTCCATCCAGTCGAGCAGGTGCTGGAACTCCGCCTCTGTCTCACCCGGGAAGCCGACGATGAAGGTGGAGCGCAGGGTGATATCGGGGCAGGTCGCGCGCCAGGCGTTGATCTCGTCCAGCGTCTTGGCGGCGGCGGCGGGCCGGGCCATGCGGCGCAGCACGTCCGGGTGGGCGTGCTGGAAGGGGATGTCCAGGTACGGCAGCAGCGCGTTGTCCGGGTCCGCCATCAGCGGGATCAGCTCACGCACATGCGGGTAGGGGTAGACATAGTGCAGCCGCACCCACAGGTCCTCTGCCGGGGCCAGCTTGCCCAGCTCTCGGGACAGGTCGAGGATATGGCTGCGCACCTCCTCCCCCTTCCAGAGGTGGCTTGAGTACTTGCGGTCCAGCCCGTAGGCAGAGGTGTCCTGCGAAATCACCAGGAGTTCGCGCACCCCGGCCTCAACCAGTTTCTCCGCCTCGCGCAGCACCGCGTGCACCGGGCGCGAGGCCAGTTTGCCGCGCATGTCCGGGATGATGCAGAACTTGCACTTGTGGTTGCAACCTTCTGAAATCTTGAGATAACTGAAGTGCCGCGGGGTGAGTTTCACACCGGCTGCGGGCAGCAGGTCCACGTATGGGTTCGGGCTAGGCGGCACCGCGGAATGCACCGCGTCCAGCACCTGTTCATACTGGTGCGGGCCGGTGACCGCGTGGATGCGCGGGTGATGCTCGCGGATATAGTCCGGCTCGGCGCCGAGGCAGCCGGTCACGATCACCTTGCCGTTTTCCTTCAGCGCTTCGCCGATCGCCTCCAGGCTTTCCGCCTTGGCGCTGTCGAGGAAGCCGCAGGTGTTGACGATCACCGCGTCGGCGCCGGCGTAATCGGGTGAGATGCCGTAGCCCTCGGCGCGCAGCCGGGTCAGGATGCGCTCGCTGTCCACCAGCGCCTTGGGGCAGCCGAGCGACACCATGCCGAGGGTCGGCTGGCCGTCACGGGGCGCCTCGCGGAACTGCGGTTCCGGGGCAAGGTCAGGGCGGAGGCTGGGCGGGTTGCTGGACGGGGTACTGGTCATGCGCGCGCATATATCAGGAATGCGGCAGGAGGCAAGGAAAACGGGGGATGCCGGCCGTGCACCGCCTGTACACCCCTTGTGCACCGGGGAGGTGCATTTTCGCAGGTTGCTGGAGATTTCTGGTCTGAACACGCAAAGCTTTGATGCCGTGCGGGGGCTTCGTGCATTGCACCCGCACGCCCACGCGGTAAGCTGCGCAAAACCCATTGGGGAACATGGGGCAAGGCAAGAGGAGCGGGCCAATGAAGCTGATATTCCGGGTGGTGACGGCGCTGGTGCTGACGGTGGTGCTGCTGGCGGCGCTGGTGCTCTTGCTGCCGGGCGAGAAGATCGCGCGGCTGGCAGCGGATCAGCTGGAGACACAGACCGGGCGCAAGCTGGATTTTGGCGGCAAGGTGCGCTTCACCTTCTGGCCCACGCTGGGCGTCAAGGCCGATGCGGTGACGCTCTCCAATGCGGATTGGGCCGGGCCGGAGCCGCTGCTGCGGGCGGAGCGGCTGACCATCGGGGTTTCCGCCGCCGAGCTGATCCAGGGCGATGTGCGGGTCACCGAGGTCTCTGCCATCCTGCCGCATCTCAATCTGGCAACCAATGCCGAGGGTGTTGGCAACTGGGTGATGGGCGGCAGCGGCGCGGCGGCGGGCGGCTCGGGCACTGCAAGCGGTGGTGCGCTGCCGTTGCGGATCGAGGCGGTGGAGCTGACCGGGGCCTCGCTGCGCTATGCGGCCCACGGCGAAGCGCCGGTGGAGATGAAGAACATCGACCTCAGCCTGTTGTGGCCGGACCCGGCGGGCACCGTGAACGCCAAGGCCACCCTGCGCCCGGCGGGGGAACCGGTGGAGGTGGACGCGGAGATCGGCACCTTTGCAGCCTTCCTGGCGGGGGAGGTTTCGTCGGTTGGCGCAACCATCACGGCACCGGGCGGCAAGGGGCGGTTTGACGGCCACGCCGGCATCAATGGCGAGGCCAGCGGGCGGCTGACGTTTGGGGCAGAGGATGCGCTGAAGACCGGCGTGGCGCTGGGGGTGTTCCTGCCGGATGCGCTGGCGCAGAAGGCGGTGTTTGGCGCCGATGTGACCTATACTGCCGACGGGCGGCTGTCGATGCGGGACCTGGCGCTGGAGCTGGGCGCCAACCGGCTGACCGGTGCCGCGGATGTGGAATTCAGGGACCGCCCCAATATAACCGCGCAGCTGCGGGGCGGGGCGCTGGATTTCACGGCCTTTGCGGGCAGCGCTGGCGGCGCGGGCAGCGGCACCTCCGGCAGCAGCGGCTGGCCGGAGGACGTGATTGACGCCTCGGCGCTGGGGCTGGCGGATGCGGTGGTGGACCTGACGTTTGACAGCCTGCGCACTGGCGGGGTGAACCTTGGGGCCAGCAAACTGAACCTGACGGTGGAGCGCAGCCGCGCGGTGCTGAAATTTCTGCCGGCGGCGATGTTCGGCGGCCAGGTGCAGGGGCAGCTGGTGGCCAACAACCGAAACGGCCTGTCGGTGGCGGGCAAGATGACCTTCACCGGTATCCGGCTGGAACGCGCGCTGGGTGAAACCGCGGGCTATGACCGGCTGAATGGCGAGGCGCTTGGCGAACTGGAATTCCTCGGCTCCGGCAACTCGGTGGCGGCCATCATGCGCTCGCTGAGCGGCAAGGGCTGGCTGGAGGCGGGCAAGGGCTTCTTCACCGGGTTCGACCTTGAGCAGCTGATGCGCTCAGGCGGCAATGGCGGCAGCACCGTGTTCGACCAGCTGACCGCCAGCTACACCATCGAAGGCGGCAACCTGCGCAACGAAGACTTGCTGGTGCTGCTCAAGGGGTTCCGGGCCGAGGGCAAGGGCCGGATCGGGCTGGGGGCGCGCGACATCGACTACTTGTTCACACCGCAGCTGGTGCGGGCGGGCCGCGATCAGGTGCTGACCATTCCGGTGCGCATCCGCGGCAGCTGGGACAATCCGGACATCCGCCCGGATTTCAGCCAGGCGCTGCAGCCGAAGATCGAAGAGATCGAGCAGGAAGCCAAAGACCGGGTGCGCCAGAAACTGGCTGAGGAGCTGGACCTGGAAACCGAAATCGCGCCCGAGCAGGACCTGAACGATGTGCTGAAACAGCGGATCGAACAGGAAGCCCGCGACCAGCTGCTGCGCCTGCTTGGCGGCGATTGACCCATTGGGCCTGCGGCCGGGTCAAGGAAGGCCGCGCGGCCTCCGGGCGCAGCCCGGCGCGTCCTTGACGCGGTTGCAGGCGTCGTAAACTGGGGAACGCGCACCTAAGGGCAGACCTGCCCTTAGGTCGCTTCTCAGCCAAAAGAAAAGCGCCCGCCGTAGGCGGGCGCGGATCGCCTGCGAAGCAGGCGAAATCCCTCATGTGAACCGGGATCAGATGGTCTGGTCGTAGTCGCCCACCAGCGGTTCAGTGCGGATCACCGCGTCGATATCGGCAAAGATCGCCCGCATTTCTGCCTCGCTTTCGGAACTTTCGCAGACCACCACCAGGTTCGGGGTGTTGGAGGACGCCCGCACCAGCCCCCAAGAGCCATTGTCCAGGATCACCCGGGCGCCGTTCACGGTGACAACTTCCTTGATCGCGCGGCCTGCGAATTGCTCGCCAGCCTCATGCTTGGCGACCAGCTTCTGCACCAGCCGCTCCAGCACGGCGTATTTCTCGGTGTCGGCGCAATAGGGCGACATGGTCGGGGTGGACCAGGTCTTGGGCAGCGCCTTGCGCAGATCGGACATCGACATATCCGGGTTGCGGTCCAGCATCTTGCAGACCTCAACCGCCACCCGCATGCCGCAGTCGTAGCCGCGGCCAACGGGCTCAGCCAGGAAGTAGTGGCCGGATTTTTCAAAACCTGCCAGGGCGCCGATTTCCTTCACCCGCCGCTTCATGTGGCTGTGGCCGGTCTTCCAGTAGTCCGCCGTCACACCGTTCTTCTGCAGTTCCGGGTCGGATGCAAACAGGCCGGTAGATTTCACATCCGCCACAAAGGTGGAGTTCGGATAGATCTTGCTGAGGTCGCGGGCCATGATCACGCCAACCTTGTCGGCAAAGATCTCCTCGCCCTCGTCATCAACCACGCCGCAGCGGTCGCCGTCGCCGTCAAAGCCAAGCGCCAGATCGGCGCCGGAAGCCTTCACGGATGCCGACATGTCGTGCAGCATCTCCATGGCCTCGGGGTTGGGGTTGTAATGCGGGAAGGTGTAGTCCAGCTCGTTGTGGCTCTCGACCACCTCGACGCCGATGCGTTTGAACAGCTCCGGCGCAAAGGCCGAGGCGGTGCCGTTGCCGGTGGCGCAGACCACCTTGAGCGGGCGGGACATTTTGAAACCGCCTGCCAGGTCGTCCAGGTAAGCTTCCTTGACGCCCTCCACGAACTCATAGGAGCCGCCGGGGGCAGGCTGGCCTTCGCCGTTCAGCACGATGTCGCGCAGTTCGCCCATCTCGTCGGGGCCATGGGTCAGCGGGCGGTCAAAGCCCATCTTGACGCCGGTCCAGCCGTTGGGGTTGTGGCTGGCGGTGACCATGGCAACCGCGGGCACATCCAGGTGGAACTGGGCGAAATAGGCCATCGGCGACAGTGCCGGACCGATGTCCTTGACCTGAATGCCGGCCTGCATCAGGCCCAGGATCAGCGCGTTTTTGATCGCCAGCGAATAGTCGCGGTAGTCGTTGCCGACCGCGATCACCGGGTCGATCCCGCGCTTGCGCATCTGGGTGCCGAGGCCCAGGCCCAGGGCGGTCATGCCGGGCAGGTTGATCTCTTCCGGGGATTTCCAGCGCGCATCATATTCGCGGAAGCCCGTCGGCTTGATCATCGCGTCGCGCAGAAAGCTCCAGGTGTTCGGGGTCACCTCGGACAGCGGTTTGGTCATGTTGAAAATCTCTTTTTAGGTCAAATACGGATCGGGTCGGCCTTGGCCAGCGCGTCAAAGCGCATCAGGCTTTCGATCAGCTGCGGCATCTGGTCGAGGTAGATCATGTTCGGCCCGTCGGACGGTGCATTGTCCGGGTCCTGATGGGTCTCGATGAAGACCGAGGCGATGCCCAGCGAGACCGCTGCGCGGGCCATCAGCGGGGCAAACTCGCGTTGGCCGCCGGTGGAGCCGCCCTTGCCGCCGGGCTGCTGCACCGAATGGGTGGCGTCCATCACCACCGGATAGCCGCCCTGTGCCATCTGCGGCAGCGAGCGCATGTCGGCCACGAGTGTGTTGTAGCCAAAGGAAGTGCCGCGCTCGGTCAGCAGGATGTTGGTGTTCCCGGTGCTTTCGACTTTGGCGACCACATTGGCCATGTCCCAGGGCGCCAGGAACTGGCCTTTCTTGATGTTCACCGCCTTGCCGGTGTTGCCCGCAGCCAGCAGCATGTCGGTCTGGCGGCACAGGAAGGCCGGGATCTGGAGGATGTCGACGGCCTCAGCCGCCACAGCGCATTGTTCCTCGGTGTGGACATCGGTCAGCACCGGCACGCCGAATTCGCGGCGGATGGTGTCCAGCACCTTCAGTCCCTCGTCAATGCCAAGGCCGCGCTTGCCCGACAGCGAGGTGCGGTTGGCCTTGTCGTAGGAGGCTTTGAACACGAACTGGGCGCCTGCCTTGTCGCAGGCTTCCTTGAGCTGCCCGGCAATCATCCGGGCGTGGTCTTCGGTTTCCAGCTGGCAGGGACCGGCGATGAAGGTCAGCGGACGGTCATTGCCAACGGTGAGGCCGGCGATATCGATGTTTTTCATGGGTACCCGATGGCTTTACGATGAGACCTGCTCCCGCAGGATGGACGCGGTGAGCGAACACATCAGGTAAATACCGGAAAAGATCAGGAATGCCAAAACGGTATTCTCGAACTTGCGCGGATAGGAGGGCTCGTCGCTGGCAACCGGCTCCACCGCGGTGGTCAGGTAGCGGACCTGGCGGTTGGCCTCCAGCCGGGTGGTTTCCACTTGCTGCAAGGCCGATTGCAGCATCAGGTCGCGGGTGGCGAGGTCGGCCTGCGCCATCTGGATCTGGATGCGCAGGTTGGCAAGCGAGTTTTCGCCGGCCGAGGCATCGACCATCCGGTTGTTGAGGCTGGAAATGACCGCCTCCAGCCGCCGGATGTCGGCCTCCGCGCCGCTGACCTTGGCCCGGTTGGGGCGGGCGTTGTCCTGAAGCGCGGCCAGCTCCAGCCGTTTTTCCTCCAGCTGGATCTCAAAGGTGCTGATCTGGGTGCGCAGCGAGGCCACTACGCCCTCGGGATCGAGGACGGCGCCCTGCTGCTGCAGCACCACCAGCCGTTCCTGCGCAGCGCGGCGCTGGGCCTCGGCGTCAAGCAGGGCCTGCTCCGCTTCGGACATCTGGTCGGCGCGCTTCTGCTGCGAGAGGTTGTTTACCTTCTCCTGCGCATAGGAAATCAGCTTGCGCGAAAACTCCGCCGCCACTTCGGGGTCCGCGGCAGAGACCTCCATCCGCACCACGCCCTCGGTCGGGTCATAGCCGATCTTCACATTGCGGTTGTAGGTGGCATAAGCCTCCTCGTTGGTCGGATCGCTCTCCAGCCGCTGGATCGGGTCCAGCCATTCCTGGGTGAAATGCGCCTTGAACCCGACCTCGTCGTCGAGCCGCAGCATCGCCTCCTTCGACATCAGGTAGCTTTGCACCGCGATTGAATCCTGGCTGGTGGCAAACTGGGTGCCGCTGAGCAGCCCGCCGACGCCGCCGGCCGCGCTGTCGGCCTTCAGCACCAGGAATTCGGATTTGGAGGAGAACATCGGTGTGGCCACCGAATAGAAGTAATAGCCCGCGGCCAGGGTCGGCAGCATCACGAAGAACGCCAGCCGCGCCGCCAGCAGCGACAGTTTGCGGCGGCGGCGGCGGGCAATGTCGCGCTGGATGTCCTGGATTTCACGGGCGCGCCGCTCTGCCGGGCTCAGCTCTGTTGAGGGCAGGTTGGTTTTGCCGGCCGGAACCGTTTGCGGCAGCTGGACCGAGCCGGGGGCGGGCGGGGTGCCTGCAGGCTGCGCCTTGTTCTGGGGCACCACCAGCTCCAGCATGTTGGCGCGTTTGAATGGGTCGATGCCGCGCTCGCGCAGCATCCGCACCGCTTCGAAATCCGAGGTGGCGGGCAGGTTGTGCTTCTGCGCCATCCGCCGTGCCAGGCGCAGCTGGCGGCCGGTGAGACCCTCCTGGCGGATCGCGTCGATATCGGTTTCCATCCTGGTTTCGCGGGGCGAGCTGACCATGCCGGACATCGGCGCGCCGCCATCCCCGGCGCCAGCCGTTGCAGCCCCCGAAGGCGCTGCCGCCGGGGCTGCCGGCTGCGCAGCGGCGGCAGCGCGCGGCTGCTCCGGCGCTTGCGGCTGGGCCTCGGCGCCGGCAACAGAGGCGCTGCGGCGGATGCGGAACTTCTTAGCTCTCGGTTTCGTAGTCATAGAGCTGTTTCGCTTCTTCCAGAGTGTCAAACATGTGCAGCTGCCCCTGCAAGAGGACGGCAGCTGAACGGGCAAATTTTTCCAGTGTCTTGGCCTGGTGCGAGACGATGATGATCGTGGTGGTCTGCAGCCGTTCCTGCAGGATCTCGCCGGCCTTGCGGTTGAATTCCACATCGGTGGTGGAGGGCATGCCCTCGTCGATCAGGTAGATGTCGAAGTCCAGCGCCAGCATCAGCGAGAAACTGAACCGCGCCCGCATACCTGAGGAATAGGTGCCCACCGGCTGGTCGAAATATTCCTTGAGCCCGCAGAGCCAGCGGCAGTAGGCCTCCACATAATCCGGATCGAGGCCGTAAAGCTTGGCAATGTAGCGGCAGTTCTCCATCGCCGACAGGCGGCTGATGACGCCGCCCATGAACCCGAGCGGGAAGGACACCTTGCAGTTGCGGCGGATCTCGCCCTCGTCGGGTTTTTCGAGGCCTGCCATCATGTTGATCAGGGTGGTCTTGCCGGTGCCGTTCGGGGCCAGCACGCCCAGCGATTTGCCGGGCTCGATGCGGAACGACACGCGGTCAAGGATCACCTTGCGCTGGGTTCCTGTCCAAAAGGACTTGCTGACGTTTTCAAACTCAAGCATCGCTTGTTCCGGTACTGCCCTTGCGGCCCAGTGGCGGGCTCTGTTGTGCCTCATTGCCCAGGCGCTTACAGCGCGCCCATGGCCCTTTCTTATCAAAAGAGTGTTAATGGCCTACGGGGTGAATTTGGCCTTATTATGTCGAATTGTGACATAAATCATCAACCAAGTCTTAACCAATTTGCCGCCTGTCCTGACCGCAGGTGCCGGAAATTGCAGGCAGAACAGACTTACGGGGCGCAAGATGGCTGTTTCCAAAGCTGAAACAATGAAGGCCAGCCAGCGGCTGAAGGCGCAGATTCGCAACTGCCGGATCTGCGCGGACCGCTTTGCAGCGACCGCCACCGCGCATGCGCCGCGCCCTGTGGTGTGGTTCCGCCCTGCAGCGCGCATCCTGATTGCAGGCCAGGCGCCGGGGGTGCGGGTGCACGAAAGCGGCCGGCCCTTTACCGATCCTTCCGGCGACCGGCTGCGGGCCTGGCTGGGGCTGAGCGAGGCGGAGTTTTACAACAAGGACCGCGTCGCGGTGGTGCCGATGGGGTTCTGCTTTCCCGGCTACAACGACAAGAAAGCTGACCTGCCGCCGCCTGCGGTCTGCGGCAAAACCTGGCATCATCAGGTGATGGACCACTTGCCGGAGGTGCAGCTGAAGGTGCTGGTGGGCGCCCATGCGCAGCGTTATCACCTGGGGCTGAAGGGGCCGGTGACGGATGTTGTCCGCGGCTGGCGGGATCATGCGCCGCAGGTCTTCCCCTTGCCGCATCCGTCCTGGCGTAATACCGGATGGCTGAAGAAAAACCCCTGGTTCGAGGCGGAGCTGCTGCCGGTTTTGCAGGCCCGGGTGAAGGAGCTGATGCGATGACAGATGAAACCCCGCTGGATCTGGCCCACGCCGCGATGGAGGCTGCGCCCGAGGATGATGCCGCCCGGCTGCGGTTCTATGAACGGCTGGCGGATGCGGAGCTGTTCCTGATGCTGGAGGAAGAAGCCGCGGGGGGGCAGATCTCGCCAGCGCTGTTCGAGACGCCGGACGGCGCCTTCGTTCTGGTGTTCGACCGGGAGGAGCGGCTGGCGCAATTTGCCGGCCAGGCGGTGCCTTACGCGGCGCTGTCGGGCCGGGTGGTGGCACAGATGCTGGCGGGGCAGGGGGTTGGCCAGGGAATTGGACTGGGGCTGAACCTGGAGGTGGCGCCCTCCGCCTTCCTGATCCCGGCAGAGGCGATCAACTGGCTGCACCAGACCCTGGGCCATGCACCGCAGGAGGTCGAGGCCGGCGTCACCGAATTCACCGCTCCCAAGGGCCTGCCGGAGGCGCTGCTGACGGCGCTGGGCGCCAAGCTTGCCACCGCGGGCGGGCTGGCGGCGGCGGCCTATCTGGCCGGTGTGCGCTATGCTGGCGGCGGGCAGGGGCATCTGTTGGGCTTCGTCGGTGCCAAGGAGGCCGCGCAGGCCTCGCTTGCCAAGGCCGCCAGCGAAGCGCTGACCTTCTCCGGCATTGAGGCCGGTGCGATGGATGTGGGCTTCTTCGCGGCCGAGGACCCGGTGGCGGCCAGCCTGGCCCGCGTCGGCCTGCGTTTTGACCTGCCGCAGCCTAAGGCGCCGCAGGAATTGAAACCGGTGAAACCCGGCAGCGACCCGGAAAAGCCGCCGCGGCTCAAATAGGCATTTCTCGCCCACCGCCGTTTTCGCCTTATCTGCTGCTGCAAGGGCAGGGCTGCGGCCCGTGCCCGGCAACCCAGCAGGGAGGGGAAACGATGTCCATCAAACAAACCGCACATGATTTCTGCGAGGCCTGTGACGCGGGCAAAGGATGGGAAGTTTGCCAGGAATGGTGCACGCCGGACGCCACCTTCTCGGTCCAGGCGGACGCGCTGGCGGAGATCAAGACGCTTGCGGAATATACCGAATGGGCCAAGGGTCTGCTGACACCGATGCCGGATGCCCATGCGGAGTTCAAATCCCTCACGGTGGATGAGGACGCCAGCCGCGCGATCTTGTTTGCGGTGTTCCATGGCACCCATACGGTGGACGCCGGAAACGGCGCGCCGACGGGCAAGACGGTCGCTTCGGACTATGTCTACGTGCTGGACTTTGACGGCGGCAAAATCCGCCACATGACCAAGGTCTGGAACGATGTGCATGCCCTGACGCAGGTGGGCTGGATGTAGCCGGAAAAAAAGCGCCCGCGGCGAGGCGGGCGCTTGGCAATCCTTGAACCTGAGCCTTGAAGGCGGGGGTTATTCTGCCGGTTCCAGCTTATCCTGGGTGCGGGTCTCGAAATCGCTGGCGTTGTGGCGTTCATGCAGCTGCGTTTCCGGATCTCCGGAGGTGCGGTTCACCATGCGGCCGCGCTGCACCGCCGGGCGAGCGTCGATGGCCTTGGCCCAGCGGACCACGTTGGTGTAGCTCGCCGCATCCAGAAACTCTGCCGCATCGCCATAGTTGCGACCCAGTACCAGCTGGCCGTACCAGGGCCAGATGGCGATATCGGCGATGGTGTATTCGTCACCCGCAATGAAGTCCCGCTCTGCCAGCTGCCGGTCCAGCACATCCAGCTGACGTTTGGTTTCCATGGTGAAACGGTCGATCGGATACTGGAATTTTTCCGGCGCATAGGCATAGAAATGGCCAAAGCCGCCGCCCAGGTAGGGCGCGCTGCCCATCTGCCAGAACAGCCAGTTCAGGGTCTCGGCACGGGCCGCGCCCGCCTTGGGCAGGAACGCCCCGAACTTCTCCGCCAGATGCAGCAGGATCGAGCCGCTTTCGAACACCCGCACTGGCTCCGCGCCGCTGCGGTCCAGCAGGGCCGGGATCTTGGAGTTCGGGTTCACATCGACAAAACCAGAGCTGAACTGGTCGCCGTCGCCGATCTTGATCAGCCAGGCGTCATACTCTGCATCTGTGTGGCCCGCGGCCAGCAGCTCCTCGAACATCACGGTGACCTTCACCCCGTTCGGGGTCGCCAGCGAATAGAGCTGGAAGGGGTGCTTGCCGGCGGGCAGCGTCTTGTCGTGGGTCGCGCCTGCAATCGGGCGGTTGATCGAGGCAAATTCGCCGCCGTTCGCCTGTTCCCATTTCCAGACTTTCGGCGGGGTGTAGGGGGTGTCGCTCATCTGTCGGCCTTGCTCTCAATTGTTTCCTGTTGCGTCTCAATCGCACGCGCTGCGGCGACCGGCTCAGCCAGAGATAAGGGGTGTTCCGGAAATTCCAATGACTGGAAGGTCTGCACGCGGAAATTTTACAATGTGCTCACATCCTCTCGTTCCCGGACACAGAGCCGTGAGCCCCCCTTCGCATTTGCTGCCGGGGCGGTAATGTCAGTGCCAAGGCCGGTGCGTTGGACCGGTGCCCGAATTGAAGCGATCACCGATGAAAGGGATGATTTCATGAAGCGTCTTGTTTTTGCTGCTGCGGCAGCGCTCTCCTTTGCCCTGCCGGCCTTTGCCGGGGAGCAGTATGTCGATGGCACCGGCTATGCGGTGTCCGGCTACGACGTGGTGGCCTACCGCAGCCTTGAGATGAACCCGGTCGGCACCCCGCAGACCGCCCCGGTGCGCGGCAGCACCGAGTTCACCGCCGAGTATAACGGTGCCACCTGGGCCTTCGCTTCGGCAGAGAACCGCGACATGTTCTCCGCCAACCCGGCCTATTATGCGCCGCAGTATGACGGCCACTGCGCCTATGGCGTCTCCAAGGGCGGCAAGGTACCGGCCAACCCGAACCTCTGGCGCATCGTCGACGACAAGCTCTATCTGAACATCACCGACGTGGTGGTTGGCTTCTGGGAAGAGGACATCCCCGGCAACATCAACCTGGCCGAAGGCAACTGGCCGGGCATTGAGGGTAAGGCGGCCTCGGACAGCGTGATCCCGAAGTTCACATCTGAGGGCCCGGTCGCGAACTGATTAGCGTTTGCAGGCAAGGCGAGGGCTTTGCCTGCATGCTCCATTCAAGGCTGCTATTGGGCCAAGGCCCAGCGATCGGCGGCTCTGAGCCCGCATCGCCAAATGCTGCACTGGGCAGTTAGCGGCAAGGAAACGCGTAAAGCCGCCATTGGCCGAAGCATGTTCGGAGCCAAGCTGCCGTTGGTCCCGCCTATGGCCGCCGCAGTGCAGCTTGGTCAAACCTTCCGGTCAGGTGCAACACAGCATCCTCAGAGAGCCGGGACCCGGGCTGCAGGACATTAGTGAACATTCGGCACAATTCTATGTACTGTCTGGCACCAATGATTTGGGCAAATCGGCCGGAACCACCAGGAAAATACCATCTTGGAACATCGTTAGCCCGGACACCCGACCCGGCCTAGAACGATGAAGGCGTACACGCGCTGATGACTTTGCACACCTTGTCCCCGGCGTTGCGGAACCGGTGTGGCAGGATGCTGGAAAAGTAATAAGCGTCTCCTGGGCCTAGAATTCTGGATTGTCCATCTACTGTTACTTCCAGACGCCCCTCAATAACGACCGCACATTCTTCGCCCTCATGCGACAGGGCTCCACGGCCCGAGTCTGCACCGACACCGTACTCTTCAATCAGCATCTGCAGCTTTCGATTCCGCCGCTCACCTGCGACCAGCAGGTAGGATACGCCCGGCGACCCCAGGTCCCGCATACCGCTGTGAGGAAAGAAAAAGTTGTCCTCGTTCTTCAGTTCGAAGCTGAAGAAAAAACCCAGGTTAACATCAACACCTGCGAGAATTTTCTTGAGCAGAGCCACTGAAGGCTGGGTTGATCCGCTCTCGATCTGGGAAATCGTACCGCTTCCCACCCCCGCGCGCTTGGCCATCTCGCGTTGGCTGAGACCTTTTGAGGTTCGAATCAATCGCAGGCGTCTTGCGGTTTCCAGATCGGGTGCCGAAGAGTCGCCCATTGTGATTTCCTGCTTCTGATCGAAAGCACCTTAAGGCGGCCCGATCTGTTTTTCAATGACTTAGACATTCCTACAAAGCCGGGTGTGCGAAAGGGTGAAACTTTGCAAGTATCTCTCATCAAATAATAATCTGCCTTGCAAGGAATGGATATGCCCGTTCAGTCAAATACCATGTCGTCTTTCTGGATGCCGTTTTCGGCCAATCGTGATTTCCTTCGCGAGCCCCGCATGATCCAGTCTGCCGAAGGGATGTACTACACCAGCTCGGACGGCCGCCGGATTATGGACGGCACCGCGGGGTTGTGGTGCGTTAATGCAGGCCATCGTGATCCGCTCATTGTAGAGGCAGTGCAGAAGCAGGTTCACGAGCTGGACTATGCTCCGAATTTCCAGTTTGCCCACCCACAGGCGTTCGAGCTGGCGGGCAAGCTGACGGCGATGATGCCAGAGGGGATGAGCCATGCGTTCTTTACCAACTCGGGGTCTGAGTCGGTCGACACCGCGCTCAAGATTGCGCTGCATTACCACCGGATGCGCGGCGACAGCGCCCGCACACGTCTGATCGGGCGCGAACGCGGTTACCATGGCACCGGCTTCGGCGGCATCTCGGTCGGGGGCATCGTGAAAAACCGCATGCACTTCGGCACGCTCCTGACCGGAACCGATCACCTGCGTCATACTCATGATCTGGAAAAGAACGCATTCACCCGCGGCTGCCCCGCGCATGGCGCCGAACTGGCCGATGATCTGGAGCGCATCGTTGCGCTGCATGATGCCTCGACCATCGCGGCCGTCATCGTCGAGCCGATGGCAGGGTCCACCGGTGTGCTGCTGCCGCCCAAGGGGTATCTGCAACGGCTGCGCGAGATCTGTGACCGGCACGGCATCCTGCTGATCTTTGACGAGGTCATCACCGCGTTCGGCCGTCTGGGTGCGGCAACCGCGTCGGAATATTTCGGCGTTACGCCGGACATCATCACCACCGCCAAAGGGCTGACAAACGGCGTCATCCCGATGGGCGCGGTCATCGTGTCCGACGCGATCTACAATTCCGCCATGGAAAACGCCGACGCGCCGATCGAATTGTTCCACGGCTACACCTACTCGGCCAACCCGGTGTCCAGCGCAGCCGCACTGGCGGCGCTGGAAAGCTACGAACAGAACGACCTGTTCCGCCGCGCGGCGCTGCTGTCGCAACCGTGGGAGGATCAGCTCCACAGCCTGAGGGATCTGCCCAATGTCATCGACATCCGCAACCTTGGGCTGGTTGGTGCCATCGAGCTGGCCCCGCGCGAAGGCGCGCCGGGCGAGCGAGCCTATGAGGCGATGAAACGCGCCTGGGACGCTGGGATCATGATCCGGGTAACCGGCGACATCATCGCACTTTCTCCGCCGCTGATCATCTCGGAACCTGAAATCAACACGCTTGTTCAGACGCTTGGCGAAGTTCTGGCTGAGCTTCCGTGACCTTTCCCCTCTAAATCCAAAGGACTGCAATCATGAAAGATGCTGCCCCGATCGCTTCGATCGGCCACTATATCTGTGGCCAAAACACAGCTCCCGACGGCGAAACCACCCAGGCCGTCTACAACCCCGCAACCGGTGAACATACCGGCGATGTGTCCCTGGCAACCGTCGAAACCGTGAACGCTGCGGTTGTCGCGGCCAAGGCGGCCTTTCCTGCGTGGTCGAACACGCCGCCGATCCGCCGAGCCCGGCTGATGAACAATTTCCTGGCGCTGGTGCGTCAGCACAAGGACGACCTGGCCCGCGCCATCACTGTCGAACACGGCAAGGTCTTCACCGATGCCCAGGGCGAGGTCGAGCGCGGCATTGATATCATCGAGTTTGCCTGCGGCATCCCGCAGCTCCTTAAGGGTGATTACACGGAGCAGGTGTCCACCGGCATGGACAACTGGACCACACGCCAGGCCCTGGGCGTCGTGGCCGGGATCACGCCCTTCAATTTCCCGGTCATGGTGCCGATGTGGATGTTCCCGATCGCCATCGCCGCAGGCAATACCTTCATTCTGAAACCGTCGCCGACCGATCCTTCGGCTTCTCTGCTTTATGCGGATCTGATGAAGCAGGCAGGCTTCCCCGATGGCGTGTTCAACGTCGTTCAGGGCGACAAGGTTGCCGTGGATGCACTTTTGGAAAACGAAGACGTCAAGGCTGTGTCCTTTGTCGGCTCGACCCCGATTGCCAACTACATCTACGAAGTCGGCGCCCGCCACGGCAAGCGCGTCCAGGCCCTGGGCGGGGCCAAGAACCACATGCTGGTGATGCCTGATGCCGACATGAACAAGGCCGCCGACGCGTTGATCGGTGCAGCCTACGGTTCAGCCGGAGAGCGCTGCATGGCGATCTCGGTTGCGCTGCTGGTTGGCGATGCCGCGGACAAGCTGATGCCGGTTCTGAAAGAACGCGCCGAGACTCTGAAGATCAAGAACGGTCTCGAACTGGACGCAGAAATGGGCCCGATCGTCACCGCCGCCGCGCGCGACCGGATCAAGGGCTATATCGATAGCGGCGTCGAAGAAGGAGCTGACCTGCTGGTCGATGGCCGCGGCTACACCGTCGAAGGGCACGAAGGCGGCTATTTCCTGGGCGGCACCCTGTTCGACAACGTTACCCCGGAAATGAAGATCTACCGCGAAGAGATCTTTGGCCCGGTTCTGGCCTGTGTCCGCGTGCCGAACTTTGCCGAAGGCTTGCAGCTGATCAACGACCACGAGTTCGGCAACGGCGTGTCGCTGTTCACCCGGGACGGCAACGTCGCGCGTGAGTTCGGCAAACAGGTTCAGGTCGGCATGGTCGGCGTCAACGTTCCGATCCCGGTGCCGATGGCGTGGCATGGCTTCGGCGGCTGGAAAAAGAGCCTGTTCGGCGACATGCACGCCTATGGCGAAGAGGGCGTCCGTTTCTACACCAAGCAGAAATCCATCATGCAGCGCTGGCCTGAAAGCATCTCGGAAGGTGCTGAATTCGTTATGCCAACGGCCAAGTGAGCCTCTCTTTCCTGGAGTGAAGACAATGTACATCGGTGTACCCAAGGAAATCAAAAACCACGAATACCGCGTCGGGCTGACGCCCGAGAGCGTGGCTGAGCTGATCACGAACGGTCATGCGGTGCTGGTCGAAACCGGTGCGGGCCTGGGCATTGGCGCGGATGACGATGCTTATCGTGCTGCTGGTGCGGAGATCGCAACAAACGCAGCCGAGGTGTTTGCCCACGCCGAAATGATCGTGAAGGTGAAGGAGCCGCAAGCAGCGGAGCGTGCGATGCTGCGCGAGGGGCAGATCCTTTATACCTATCTGCATCTGGCGCCAGATCCGGACCAGACCAAAGATCTGGTGAACTCTGGCGCGGTCTGCATCGCTTATGAAACGGTAACGGACGATAGCGGCGGTCTGCCGCTCCTGAAGCCGATGAGCCAGGTTGCAGGCCGGATGTCGATCCAGGCCGGTGCTGGTGCCCTGGAAAAGGCCCAGGGCGGGCGCGGGGTTCTCCTGGGCGGTGTGCCTGGGGTAAAGCCCGGCAAGGTTGTTGTCATCGGCGGCGGTGTTGTCGGTTTCAACGCGGCGCAGATGGCCGTTGGCCTGCACGCTGACGTCACCATTCTGGACCGTAACCCGGCCGTTCTGGAAAAGCTCGAAAACCACTTTGAGGCATCCGCCAAGGTGGTTTACTCAACCCAGGCCGCGCTGGAGGAAGAGGTTTCCAATGCCGACCTCGTGATCGGGGCGGTTCTGATCCCCGGCGCCGCCGCACCCAAGCTTGTTTCGCGTGATCTGATTGCGAAAATGAAACCCGGTGCAGTGGTCGTGGATGTTGCCATTGACCAGGGCGGATGCTTTGCGACCTCCAAGGCAACGACACACGCAGACCCGACCTATGTCGTTGATGATGTTGTGCATTACTGCGTCGCCAATATGCCCGGCGCGGTGGCCCGGACTTCGACCTATGCGCTGAACAACGTGACCCTGCCGCATGCCATCGCCATTGCGAACAAGGGCTGGCAGCAAGCGCTGGCCGACAACCATCACCTGCTGAACGGCCTGAACGTGGCCTACGGCGAGGTGACCTGCAAGGCTGTGGCCGATGACCTCGGATACGGCTTCGAGGATCCCAGAAATTTGCTGACTTAAGCAAATCCGCGCCCGCAACAGCATGCCGCTGTGCGGGCGTTATTCGTCAAACAGGAGGAGAACTACCCGATGAGTTTCAACAAGATTACCAAAGGTCTGGCCGCTGGCGCGCTGAGCACTCTGATGTCGACCGCGGCTTTCGCCGAAGACATGACCCTGCGTTTCGCAGGCGTGTTCCCGATCGACCACCAGGGCACAAAAATGATGGAACAGGTTGCCGCAGATGTTGCAGCAGCCGATGTTGGCCTGAAGATCGACGTGTTCCCTGCAAACCAGCTCGGTTCCGGTGAAGCCTTGTTCGAAGATGTCGCCCGCGGCAACATCGATCTGGCTTCGGCTTTTATCTACGCCGACACCGATCCGCGCCTTGAGTTCCTGTCCATGCCGTTCCTGCTTGGAGGATGGGATGACATGGAAAATACGCTGCTCAACATGGATTCCGAGTTCAACACCATCCTGCAGGAGATCACCGACGAATACGGCGTCCGGGTGATGGCTCAGAACCCTGAAGGGTTCATCGGCATCGTTGCTTCGCAAGAGCCCCAGAACTGGAGCAGCTTTGAAGACAAAGGCATGAACATTCGTGTCTGGTCGTCCAGCGTTGTGAAGTCGATGGTTGAAGAACTGGGCTACCAGGCAACAACCATGGCATGGGGGGACATCTTCCCGGCGCTTCAAGCCGGTATCGTCGATGGTGCGATCTGCTGCACCAAAACCGCGACCTACTCCATCTTCGCCAAGTCGGATGTCGGTACCCACTTCGTCGAGTACAACTCGATCTCCGAACTGACAACGTTCTATGCATCGCAGCGGACGCTGGACAAGCTGAACGACGCACAGCGTGAAGCGTTGCAGGCGGCCCTGACCAAAGCGTCGAATGATTTCTTTAGCTACAACCGAGAGAATGACGAGGTTTTCGGTCAGAAACTGCTTGAAAAGGGCTACACCATCCTTCGCCTGAGCGATGAAGAACAGGCTGCGATGGCCGCACATGTTCAGGAAACGGTCTGGCCGCAGATGGCAAAAAGCGTTGGTCAGGACATCATCGACCGCCTGCTGGCAGCCAAGAACAACTGATCAGGAAAAGGGCCGGCAGACCAGCTGGCCCTTTTTTGTTCTTGAGCAAAACAATGGGAGGGAGAAAGATGTCCGTTTCGGTAAGCGAACAACCACCAGCCGCCGGGAACGAAGTTCACGGCATTCGGAACAAAATAACCGACGAATTGCCGGCCATCATTGGCTACCCGATGAAGGCGATCGCATTTCTCATGAGACAGATTGTAATGGTGTCAGGGTTCCTGATGGCATTCACCTTTGGCGCGGTTGTTGTCATCAGATACGGCTTTGGCGGCGATCTTTTCGCCTACGAAGAATGGCTGTTGGGCATTAGCATCGTGGGCTTCTTTGCAGGCGCTGTTCTGGCCTCTGCGCGCAATCTGCATATCAACGCGGATATTCTGGGCATCGTCATCCAAAACCCGCGGATGATCTGGTGGCGCGGGTTCATCGTGCTGACGGTCGAGCTGCTGGTGATCCTGTTTCTCATGTACGCGTGCTATGTCTCGCTGCTTGACGACTTCTCGTTCCCGCGGCTGCGCGCAACCCCTGTGCTGCGCATCCCCTTTGTCACCTGGCGGATCGGAATCATGATCGCCTTTGGCTTCATGGCGATGTTCACCACTGCCTATCTCTACGTGCATATCCGTCAGGGTCTCGGTCTCCCGCTCAAATCAGCTGCTGCCAAGGAGGCTGCAAAATGATCATCACCGGTAGTCTTCTTATCGTCTGCGCCATGCTGCTTCTTGGGGTCAGCGTTTTTGTGGCCTTCGGGGCCGTCCTGATTTTCATTGCCATGGTCGGTGATCAATCGATCACAGGGTACTTGCCGACGGGGTCCACGGGAATCCGGTCACTGGTTCTGCTGGCCATCCCGCTCTTCATGATTGCGGGTGGCATCATGGAAAAAGGGCGGATCGCGGCGCCTCTGGTTTCACTCGCCGAAATGTTCATTGGCCATATCAAGGGCGGGCTGAGCGCTGCGGGCGTCCTGGCCTGCGGGGTCTTTGGCTCGATTTCCGGCAGCGCCAACGCCACCCTGACCTGCATCGGCGGCATCATGATGCCGCACCTGAAAAAGGCCAACTATCCCGGCGGGCAGTCCGCCGCTCTGATCGTGGCGGCAAGCCCTCTGGGCCTTCTAATCCCGCCAAGCTCGTCGCACATCCTGTATGGCTGGGTGGCACAGCAGCACGTGCTGAAATGTTTTCTGTCCACCGTGATCCCCGCGTTCATCCTGATCACACTGCTGATTGTCGTGAACCAGTTCATGCTGCGTAAATACGATGGCATCAACCTGACAGAACGCCCCAAGCCCTTTCTGCCCACCTTTGGCCGCCAGGCGCGCCTGGCGGGACCTGCGCTGATGATGCCGCTGATCATTCTGGGAGGGATCTACGGCGGTATCATGACCCCGACCGAAGCCGCCGGCATCGCCGTGGTCTATTCGATCCCGATTGCGATCTACTTCTACCGCGGCCTGACCTGGAAAACGCTGGCCCAGACCATCCAGAATTCCGGCGTCACAATCGGCGTGGTGATGGTCATGATCTTCATGGTTCTGATCGTGTCGGACAACCTGATCTCGCAGGGCGCACCGCAACTGGCCAAAGATCTTGTTTATTCCGTATCTGACAACCCGATTGTGATCCTGCTGATGATCAACATCGTGATGATCCTGATCGGGATGCTGATGGATGATATCTCTGGCCTGCTTCTGGCGACCCCGATCCTGTTGCCCATCGCGCAGAGCACCGGAATGGACCCGATCCATTTTGCTGCCGTGATCGGCGTGAACCTGGGCATGGCGAACATCACACCACCCACGGCGCCGCTTCTCTATCTTGGTGCCCAGGTCTGTGACGAACCGGTCTCGCGCATGCTGTGGCCGACGCTGATCTTTATCATCTTCGCCTGGCTGCCGACGCTGATGCTGACGACCTTTGTCCCGGAACTGGCGCTCTTCCTGCCCGACCTCCTGCTCAGCAAATAAGGGGGCCACCTATTCCTGCGCCCCCCGGACCGGGGGCGTTCCCCTGCCGGCGGCGGATGCCGGACAGGCAGCCGCGAACCTTCAGCCCCAGAAACTGAACACAAGAGGAACACCATGTATAGCAACATACTCGTAGCGCTGTCCCTGGAACATGGCATCAGCGAACAGGCACTCTCCACAGCACGTGCCCTCCTGTCCGAGGGTGGAAAGATCACCGCAGCCCATATTCACGAGCCGCCGAACAAGCAGATCATGTATTACATGGAGCAAAATGTTGTCGAAAAATCCTACCAGAAAGCCCAGGCAAGCCTGGCTGACCGGTTGCAGGGTGAAGCGGGTGTGAACTCCGTCATTCTGGAAAGCCAGTCAGCGGGCCGAGCGATAACGGAATATGCCAACAAACACAAAATCGACTGTATCGTCCTTGCCTCGCACAAACCGGGGATGAAGGAGTTCTTTTTGGGCTCGACCGCCGCGCTGGTCGTCCGCCACGCTCATTGTTCGGTTCATGTCCTCCGCCTGTAACGGCTTATAACGGCCGCTGATCGAACAGCCAGCCCTGTGCAAATGGTTTGCAGTCAAAGCAGGGTTGGAGCATTTCTTAATTATGCCGATTGGACTAATTGGCTGCCACCTGACTTGGGACAGCTAGATAGAGGGCGTGTTTGCGACGCCCTCCAGCGCGCATTCCGGAACCCTTGCATGGCGGGTTCGCAATGTTCTGCCCATTCTTTAAGGATTGGCCGTAATGAGAGCACCTGATCCGGCCATAAGCGTATGAGCAGCGAATTCAGCCTCCGCGCCGCATAAGTGTTATCCAACCCGATGAATTGACATGCCTGCTCTCTAAGCAACGCGGACACAGCCCGATGTTTGGCTGATGTTTGGGTTGCGTGGGGGATATCTGCCGCTAGATGCTCTTGCGACAGCTGAACGCCTTTTGCCACGTAGCACTAATTGCCAAAAGGCGGGCCTCAAAAAGAAAAGCCCCGGACGCAATGCCGGGGCCAAATTCACTAAAGCGGCCAAGCCTCAGCGGCGGCGGTCGCGGCGCGAGGACATCGGCTGGAAGGCCACGCCCACATGCGCCTCGCAGTAGGGCTTGCCTTGCTGCGCGGGCAGGCCGCAGAACCAGAAGTCCTCGGTCGCCGGGTCGCCCACCGGCCATTTGCAGGTGCGCTCGGTCAGCTCCATCAGGCCCAGCTTTTTGGCCTTCTTCTCGATCTCGTTGACCTTGGCCAGCGCCTCGGGGCTGATTTCATTGGCGGAGGGCTGCGGCGGCAGCGGCTGGCCGGCCGGGATGATCTGGCGGCGGGCCGGGGTTGCGGGCTTGGCGTCCGCGGAGGGCTGGGCCGCGGCCGGGCGGGCCGGTTCGGTCTTGGGCTGCGGCTTGGGCTTGGCGGCAGCCGCAGGTTTCGGCGCGGCGGCTGCAGGGGCGGCTGCCGGCTTTTCCTTCGGCTCCGCCGCCTTGGATCCGCCGCTGTTGCGGTTGGACAGGCCGAGGCGGTGCACCTTGCCAATGACGGCGTTGCGGGTGACGCCGCCCAGTTCCTTGGCGATCTGGCTGGCCGATTGGCCCTCGCCCCACATTTTCTTGAGCAGTTCGACGCGCTCGTCTGTCCAGGACATCTGTTGCCTTTCCAAGCTAATAGCGGCCCCAGGGGTTCTGCGGCCGCCATCATATTCCGTGTGATCCCCTATTCTAATCACTGCGGGCGGAGTTACAAGGCATCTTGCGCCCATTGGCCCAGCCGTTATGCAGTCGGGCAAGGAAATGCAGGGGGCAGCATGGCAGAGCAGGGCTATCAGGTGGAATTGGGCGCGCGCCGGTTCGGGCGGGTGAACTGGCTGGGGCTCAAGGCGCTGGCATGGCGCGAGGTGAAGCGGTTCCTGGCGGTCTGGACCCAGACCCTGCTGGCGCCGCTGGTGACCGCGGCGCTGTTCCTGATGATCTTCAACATCGCGATCGGTCCGAAGCGCGGCGATGTGATGGGGGTGCCCTTCCTGACCTTCCTGGCACCGGGCATCATGATGATGACGGTGATCCAGAACGCCTTTGCAAATACCTCATCCTCCATCGTAATTGCCAAGGTGCAGGGCAATATCGTCGACACCCTGATGCCGCCCTTGTCGGGGCTAGAGATCCTGCTGGGCTATCTGGCAGGCGCGGTGGCGCGCGGCACGCTGGTGGCGCTGGGCATCGGGCTGGGGCTGATGGCGGTGCTGCAGATCGTGCCCGCGCACCCGCTGGTGGCACTGGTGTTCATCGTGCTGGGGGCGGCGTTCCTGGGGGGCTTAGGCATCGTCGCCGGCGTGTTCGCGGACAAGTTCGACCAGATGGCGGCGATTACCAATTTCATCGTGACGCCCTTGGCGTTCCTCTCGGGCACCTTTTATTCGGTCGAGGCGCTGCCGCCGGTGCTGAAAGTCATCTCGCATCTGAACCCGGTGTTCTACCTGATCGACGGGGTGCGATTCGGGGTGATCGGCACCTCCGACAGCCCGCCCTTGCTTGGTCTGGCGGTGTGCAGCGGCGCCACCTTTGCGGTCTGTCTGCTGGCCTGGGTGATGCTGCGCACCGGCTACCGGCTGAAGCCCTGACGCTGTTATTCCGCGGGCAACGGGTCTTCCGCTGACGGGGCTGACGCCTTCGTGCGTCCCAGCCGCGGATGCAGCTTTCCCGCCAACAGCGCGGCATAAGCCGCAGCTGCGGCGCCAGCGGCAAAGATCCCGGCCAGCGGCGACACCATCAGCACCAGCCAGGCCGCCCCCGGCGTCAGGATGCCAGAGATATCCCGGTAGCTGGAGTAGACCGCCGACATCTCGGTCCGTTCGGAGGGTTTCACCGCCATCAGGAACGGCAGCCCGCCGCAGATGTCCAGCAGGATCAGCGCGGCGGACCCCGCCATCAGCAGGCCGACCGCAACATCTGGCCAGCCCTGCAACGCTGCGGCACCGCCGAAACACAGGGCGACGATCAGAAAACCGGTGCGCACCGCCAGCCGGATCGAATGCTGCTGCACCCAGCGCTGCAGCAGCGGCGCGCCGAACAGGCAGGCGTTGGTCACGGACAAGAGGATGCCGCCCAGTTCCTGCCCCAGCCCTTTTTCAATGGCAAAGATCGGCAGGTAGACCACGTAGATCCACCAGCCGGCCGACCGGATCACCGCAAACAGAAAGCCGGTGATCAGCCGCGGCTGCTCCAGAAAGCGCGGCAGGTACTTCAGCGGGCTGGAGGCCGGGCCGCGGGCGCGGGCGATCTGCTTGCCGTTGCCCATCCGCATCCACCAGAAGGCGGCCAGCATCAGGAGCGCCGCAGCACCGGAAATCAGGAACGGGGCAGGCGGCCACCAATCCAGCAGCAGCACCCCCGCCATTGGCCCGGCGGTCCAGCCCAGGGCTGAATAGAACATCCGTGAGGTCTCGCATTTGCCCAGTTCGACCCGGGAAATGTAGTCGAGTACATAGGCGTTGAAGCAGATGAAGGTGGTGACCGCCGCCACGGTGTTGAGCGCCAGCGCCGCCAGCACCGAACCCGGGCTGCCTTCGATCGCCAGCGCTGCCGAGGCCACGAACATCGCCGCGCCCAGGGAATAGGCCCAGCGGCGCGGCACCAGCCGCACCAGTGCGGGCACCATCAGCCCCGCGAGCAGCGAAAGGATACCCACCGCGAAATAGGAGGCCGAGACCAGCCCGGCATCCCCCAGCGCCAGGTACATGATCAGCGGAAAGACTGAGATCAGCGTGCCGCGCACCACCGCCTCCAGCCCCGCCAGGATGCCGAAATCCCGGACCGAGGGCACCGGCGCGTGGCGCAGCCATTCTGGGATTCGCCGCTCGTGCATGGGTATTCTCCTGTCCTGTTACAGAGCAGGGTGCCGTGCCGGGCAGGCGGAAATTGCCGGTTTTCGACCTCGGCGTCGTCACAGGGCCAGTGAATGGAAAAAACTTTTTGTGAGGCCGGTTCCGGTGCGGGTTATTTCCCGGCCGCCGCTGCGCGGCCTGCAGGCGGGCGCACCCGGCCCTCGCGCCAGGCCAGAATGGCGGCCCCCGCCAGGATGATGCAGGCGCCAAGGAAGGAGATGGCATCCGGCACCACGCCAAAGCCGAGGAAATCGTAAAGCGCAGCAAACACCAGCGTGGCATAGCTGAACGGCGCCACAAAGGACGCATCGGCCCGCGCCATCCCGTTGATGAAACAGGCCTGCGCGCAGGCCATCAGCAGCCCCAGCGCCGCCAATGCGCCCCATTGCCCGGTGCTCGGCATTTGCCAGACCGGCAGCACCGCGCAGCTGGCAATCATCATGCCCAAGAGGTTGTTGAACCACAGCACTTGCAACGGTCCCTCGCGGCCAGCGAGCTTCTTGATGAAAATCAGCTCCAGCCCCATCACCGCCGCCGCGCCCAGGGCCAGCAGCGCCGCGGGCTGGAAGCTGGCGGGCGTGGGGCGCAACAGAATCATCGCGCCGATCATCGCAACCAGCGCCGCGCCCCAGCGCCAGGGTCCGACCCGTTCCCCCAAGAGCGGGATCGCCAGCAGCATGCCGAAAACCGGGTTCAGGAAGGTGATCGCGGTGGCATCGGCCAGCGGGATATAGGCAACCGAGGCAAACATTAGCGTGACCCCGGCCCAGCCGAAGGAGGTGCGTCCGATGTGATAGCCCCAATGCGGGCGGATGAAGCGCGGGCGCAGGATCAGCACGGCGGTTGAAATGCCGATGAAGGCAAACAGGAAGCGCCCGTGGCTGATCTGCAGCGGATGCAGCGGTGCACCCAGCACATCTGTCCCCAATGACTTGGCCAGCAGAGTGGTGCCCGCAATGAAGGTGGTGGCCGCCAGGATCAGGGCAGCGGCCAGGGCGGGGTTCTGCGGGGTGTTGCGCGTCATGGCACCAGCGGTGCGGCAAGCCGCCGCGGGATGCAAGGGGAAAGGTTTCGGTCCCTGACGTATTCTGCGGGCGCGGCTGCGCAGGCTTGGGAAAGCGAGGGGCGCCGCCCCTCTTGGCCTGCGGCCAATTCACCCCGGAGTATTTCGCCAAAGGTGAAAGGGCCGGGCGGCGCTTTGGCGGGGAGGGCTGCACAAAAGGGGTTTTCTTTCGCCAAAACCTCCACTATGGAACCCATCCATGATCAAACGCGCATATACCACCATCTCGCGACGCCGACGCCGCCTGGTGTAACCGGCCCCTGATCCCCTGTGCCTGCCGTGCAGCACATCCCCCATTCGAAATCCAATGATCCACCGTTGACCCAAGGCCAAGCTTACGTCACAGCTTTGGCTTCCACCTTTGAAAAGGATGATCCCGATGATCCCGTCCGTTCTGCCGACCTACAACCGTGCCCCGCTTGAGTTCGTCAAAGGCGAAGGCGCCTGGCTGACCACGGCGGACGGGCGACGCTTTCTGGATCTGGGATCGGGCATCGCGGTCAATGCGCTGGGCCATGCCCATCCGGCGCTGGTGGAGGCACTGACCACCCAGGCGCAAGCCTTGTGGCATGTGTCCAACCTCTACCACATTCCCCAGCAGCAAGCGCTGGCGGACAAGCTGGTGGAGCATACCTTTGCCGACACCGTGTTCTTCACCAACTCCGGCACCGAGGCCTGCGAGCTGGCGGTGAAGATGGCGCGCAAGTATTTCTATGACAAAGGCCAGCCGGAGCGGGTGGAGATCATCACCTTCGACGGCTCCTTCCATGGCCGGTCCTCTGCAGGCATCGCTGCGGCAGGCTCCGAGAAGATGGTCAAGGGCTTCGGCCCGCTGCTGCCCGGTTTCGTGCATCTGACCTTTGGCGATCTGGACGGCGTCACCAATGCCATCTCGGACAGCACTGCCGCCATCATGATCGAGCCGGTGCAGGGCGAGGGCGGCATCCGCCCGGTCCCGGATGCAGAGCTGAAGGCGCTGCGCCAGATCTGCGACGACAACGGCCTGTTGCTGATCCTGGATGAGGTGCAATGCGGCGTCGGGCGGACCGGCAAGCTGTTTGCCCATGAATGGGCGGGCATCGCTCCGGATATCATGATGGTGGCCAAGGGCATTGGCGGCGGCTTCCCGCTGGGCGCAGTGCTGGCCACCGAGGATGCCGCCAGCGGCATGACCGCAGGCACCCACGGCTCCACATACGGCGGCAACCCGCTGGGCTGCGCAGTGGGCTGCGCGGTGATGGATCATGTGGCTGACCCGGACTTCCTGGCAGAGGTGAACCGCAAGGCGGGTCTCTTGCGGCAGAAGCTGGAGGGGCTGGTGGCCGACCATCCAGAAGTCTTCGAGGAAGTGCGCGGCGCCGGCCTGATGCTGGGCCTCAAGTGCACGGCAGCCAACATAGATGTGGTCAACGCGGGCTACGCCAACGAGCTGATCACCGTCCCGGCTGCCGACAACGTGATCCGCCTGCTGCCGCCGCTGACCCTGAGTGATGAGGACATCGCCGAGGCCGTCAGCCGCCTTGATAAAACTGCCGCCCAGGTCGCAGCCTCCTGATCTTCACCTTTGCAGAAATACTCCCGGGGGTCCGGGGGCAGGCAGCCCCCGGCCTTCGCCAGAACAAAGCGATACGACTATGAACCATTTCCTCGACATCCACAAAACCGACCCTGCCGACCTGCGCGCCATCATCGACCAGGCTAAAGCCACCAAGCAGGCGCGCCTCGGCCGCCCCAAGGCGGCGCTGGATGATGAGCTGCCGCTGAAGGACCGGATGGTGGCGCTGATATTTGAGAAACCCTCAACCCGGACCCGGGTGTCCTTTGATGTCGGCGTGCGCCAGATGGGCGGCCAGACCATGGTTCTGTCGGGCAAGGACATGCAGCTGGGCCATGGCGAGACCATCGCCGACACCGCCCGCGTGCTCAGCCGCTATGTCGACATGATCATGATCCGCACCTTCGATGAGACCGTGCTGACCGAGATGGCGGAGTACTCCGATGTGCCGGTGATCAACGGCCTGACCGACCGCACTCATCCCTGCCAGATCATGGCGGACGTGCAGACCTACGAGGAGCACCGCGGCTCCATCAAGGGCAAGAAAGTGGTGTGGTGCGGCGATGGCAACAACGTCTGCGCCTCCTTCATCCATGCGGCCGGGCAGTTCGGCTTCGACCTGACCTTCACCGGCCCCTCGCAGCTGGACCCGGAAGAGGAGTTCATGGGACTGGCGCGCAAGGCTGGATCGAAGATCGTGGTCGAGCGCGACGCCGTGAAGGCGGTGGAGGGCGCCGATCTGGTGGTCGCAGACACCTGGGTGTCGATGCATGACAGCCAGTCTTCCAAGGAGCGCCGCCACAACATGCTGCGCCCCTATCAGGTGAACGACGCGCTGATGGCGCATGCCAAGCCCGATGCGCTGTTCATGCACTGCCTGCCGGCCCACCGCGAGGAAGAGGTGACCTCCGCCGTCATGGACGGCCCGCAGTCGGTGATCTTTGACGAAGCCGAAAACCGCCTGCACGCACAGAAGGCAATCATGCGCTGGTGCCTGGGCGGCTGAACCGCAGGCGACATTTGATTTGGAAGGGCGCGCGCAGCCGGGGCTGCTGCGCGCCTTTTTCGTGCGCTATGCGCCCATGACGCAGGGGCATGGGAGTTTGCACTGGCCGCTGGGCACGGTTTCGGCAAACCTCCTGCCAAGAATTTCACCGCGAGGATTTCCCATGGACCGCAGCACAGCCCTGTTGATCGTCGACATGCAGCAGGAGATGGCCAACGTGGCCGCCTCTGGCCGCCCGCAGGCTAATCCGGATGCGGAGGAGACGGTGGCCGAGCTGGCCGCAGCCTTCCGCACCGCGGATCTGCCGGTGGTGCATGTAATGCATGACGATCCGCGGCCCGAGAGCAAGTTCCGCCGCGATCTGCCCAGCGGCCAGCCGTTGCCCTGCGCGGTGCCGCAGGAGGGCGAGAAGGTGTTCTGGAAAACCGGCTCATCCGGCTTCTGCGGCACCGGGCTGGAGCGCCATCTGCGGGACGCCGGAATCACCCGGCTGGTGATCGTTGGCGGGGTGGCGGCCTTCTGTGTCAACTCCACTGCCCGTTCTGCCGCCAACCTAGGGTTTGAGATTGAGGTGGCGGAGGATGCGCTGATCGCCTTTGATATGCCCGCACGCAAGGGCGGCATGCTGGATGCCGGGATTGTTCTGGAGGTTACGCTATCAGCCTTGCACGCAGGTTTTGGCAAGGTGGTGACTGCGGAAGATGTTCTGGTGCAGCTGCCTGCCGCGGCAGAGACCTGATGCAGCCTTCGGCCAAGGCGCTGCCCGATAAACCTTGTGTCATGAGTGGATTGCCGTCAGCATTTCACTCAAGGGCAGGGGAGGGCTGGCAATGGCAGGCACATCATCCAAACCGCAGGCGCTGATCGTCGGGGCCGGGACCGGTCTGTCGGCGGCTTTCGCCCGGCAGCTCTCTGCTGCGGGCTATGCGGTGCATCTGGCTGCCCGCAATACGGACAAGCTGGAGACGCTGGCAGCAGAGTCCGGGGCCGTGCTGCACGTGCTCGATGGCACCGACACCAACGGGACCTCGGCACTGATCGACGGTTTGCCCGGGGAACTGCGGGTGGCCTGCTACAACCCCTCGGCCCGGCTGCGCGGTCCTGTTGCAGAACTGGAGCCGGAAGCGGTGCGCAAGGCAGTGGAGATCACTGCCTATGGCGCCTTTGTGCTGGGGCAGGCGGCGGCCAAGAGGATGCTGATGCAGCAGGCCTTGGACGGGCGGCGCGGCACCATCCTGTTCACCGGCGCCTCCGCCGGGGTGAAGGGCTTTGCCCAGTCCGCGCCCTTTGCGATGGGCAAGTTTGCGCAGCGCGGCCTGGCGCAATCGATGGCGCGGGAGCTGCACCCAAAGGGCATCCATGTCGCCTGGGTCAATATCGACGGCGGCATCCGCAATGCCGCCCGGCCAGAGCGGACAGAGGCCGCGGATAACCCCGACAGCATGCTGGACCCCGATGCCATTGCCGCGGAGTACATGCATCTGATTAACCAGCACCGCTCCGCCTGGAGCGACGAGCTGGTGCTGCGGCCTTGGGTGGAGCGGTTCTAGGGGCTGAAACCAAGGCAAAGAAAACCCCCGCAGCCGGATGGTGCGGGGGTTCCTAATGTGAATGTGGTGCGGCTCAGCTGACGAAGGTATTGAGCAGCAGGTAGATCACCGCGGACAGAAGTGCTGCGGCAGGGACGGTGATCACCCAAGCGGCCACAATTGTCATGAAGTGGCTGCGGCGCACCAGCTTGCGGCGGCGGCGTTCCTCCGGCGCGATGCGTTTCTCTGCCGGGCGGCCTGCGGCGGATTTCTTCAGGCGGCGCTCCATGTGCCACTCGCGGAAGAAACCGACGCCGAACACCGCGCCCACCGCGATATGGGTGGAGGAGACCGGCAGGCCCAGCCAGCTGGCCACGATCACGGTGATGGCGGCGGACAGCGACACGCAGTAGGCGCGCATTGGGTTCAGCTTGGTGATCTGGCTGCCGACCATGCGGATCAGCTTGGGGCCGAACAGGAACAGGCCAAAGGAGATGCCGAAGGCGCCGATTACCATCACCCAGGTCGGGATTGCGACCTTGGCGGCAAAGTCGCCGAATTCGGTGGCGTGCACGATGGCGGCCAGCGGGCCGACCGCGTTGGCGACGTCATTGGCGCCGTGGGCAAAGGACAACAGGCCCGCGGAAATCACCAGCGGCAGGCCGAACAGCGCCTTCAGCGACTTGTTGCGGTTCTCCATGCCCTCGGACTGGCGCTTGATCAGCGGCGCGGTGATGACATAGGAGACCGCCCCGATACCGGCACCGATCAGCAGCGCGGTCTGCAGGTCGATCTTGACGATCTTCTTGAGGCCCTTCAGAGCCAGATAGGCACCAAAGGCGGCGGCCATGACGGCGACCAGAACCGGCACCCAGCGCCGTGCGGCGGCGATTTTGTCGTCCTGATAGATGATCTTGGCCTTGATGAAGGCAAGGAACAGCGCGGCGATGATGCCACCCAGCACCGGCGAAATGACCCAGCTTGCGGCGATCTTGCCCATGGTGGGCCAGTTCACCGCGGCGGTGCCTGCGGCGGCGACGCCGGCCCCCAGCACGCCGCCCACAACCGAATGGGTGGTGGAGACAGGTGCGCCGACCCAGGTCGCCAGGTTCACCCACAGCGCCGAGGAGATCAGTGCTGCCATCATCGCCCAGATGAAGATGCTGCTGCTGGAAACCGCAGCCGGATCGATAATGCCCTTGGAAATGGTCGAGACCACATCGCCGCCTGCCAGCAGGGCGCCTGCGCTTTCACAGATGGCGGCAATCACGATGGCGCCGCCCATGGTCAGCGCATTGGCACCGACCGCCGGCCCCATGTTGTTGGCGACGTCATTGGCGCCGATGTTGATCGCCATGTAGGCGCCAAAGGCCGCCGCCGCGATCACCACCATGCTCATGGCGGAGCCGCCGAAGAAAACGCCGGCGGCAAGGCCCGCCAGCACGATAAAGGCCAGCGCGATGCCCGGCGCCACCAGCGGGCGGGAGGCATAGGTTGTGGCCAGCTCCAGCTGGGAGATCCTGTTCAGATCCTTATCCAGCGTGTTCCATTGCGGACGCTGATCTTCGTGGCTCATCATCGCATTCCTGATTCCGGGGTCTGGGCACGCGCCTACCCCCGCTCAGGACACGGTTCAAGCGTTTGACATAAAAATGTCACATAACTTTTACAAACGGTGCAGAATGTCCCGCAGTTCCGGCTCATCCACCAGCCCGGCAGCCTCTGCGGGCTTCATCCACTGGCGGGTGCGCTCGCTGGATTCCGGGTAATCATCCTCCAGCTGCTCCACTTCGACCTCGAAGATCAGCGTTGTGACGGGCTCTTCGGTGCCGTTGTCGTGGCGCTTGGTGAAATGGTATTCGCCGATCGGCTGCGGGGTGATGCGGGCCGGTTTGACGCCGGCTTCCTCCCAGGCTTCCTGCAGGGCGGAGTCGGGGCCATCCTTGCCCTCAACCGGCCAGCCCTTGGGCAGGATCCAGCGCCCGGTGCCGCGGCTGGTGATCATCAGCACTTCCTTGCCGTCCGCATCCATGCGGTAGCACAGGGCGGCGACCTGCACGCGGGCAGGGCGCTGCAGCATCGGTTTGATGATCTCGTTCCAGGCGCGGGTCAGGGGGCTTGTCATTTGTGCTCAGCCTTTTGTTGTTGGGGAATATCCCGTGTCGTGTGTGTAACTGCAGGAATCTACGCCTGATTGACCGGGGTTGCAAGATGATGCGCGGGTTTGCCGTGCAGCAGACCGCAGGCCTCAGGCGGGGCTCCGGCCCGCTGATCCGCGCATCACAGATGCACCGCCAGCCGTTGGGCCGGGCAGCGCGGCTCAGCCGCGCTGCGTTTCGCTACTTGCGCCGTTTCGCCCTGAGAGTCGGGTCTTCTTGGGTCGGGTCTTCGGGCCAGGGGTGCTTGGGGTACTGGGCGCGCATGTCTTTTCTCACATCTGCATAGGAGCCGGCCCAGAAGCCCGGCAGGTCGCGGGTGATCTGGATCGGGCGCTGGGCGGGCGACAGCAGCGAGACCTTCAACGGCACGCCGCCCACCGAAGGGTGCCGGGTGACGCCGAACATCTCCTGCAGGCGGACCGAGATTTCCGGGATCTCGCCGTCATAGCTGATCGGAATCTTGCGCCCAAGCGGGGTTGTGAAACTGCCCGGCGCCTCGCGGTCCAGCATCTGCGTCTGTTCCCAGCTGAGCGCCGCCTTGAGCGCGGGCAGCAGATCGAAGCGTTTCCAGTCCTCGGCCGATTTCACCCCGTCCAGCATCGGCAGCAGCCAGTCTTCCAGGTTCTCCGTCAGACCGTGCAGTGAGAAATCCGGCAAGTCATGGCCTTCCGCCCTGACCAGTTCCACCCGCGCCGCCAGCCGCGCGGCAGCCCCGGTGAGCCGCAGGCCGAGGTCGCGCACGCCGTCCAGCATCGCCCGCGCCACCGCGTCCGGCGGCACGTCCTTCCAGATCCGGTCATCGAGAACCATGGCGCCGAACCGCTCCTGCTGGCGCGCCACCACCCGCCGGTCGCGCTTGGACCACTCGCATGTGTCCTCCCAAGTGATCTGATCCGCAAACAGCTCGCGGATCTCGGCCAGCGACATTTGCGCCGCCATCCGGATCTTCGCCTCGCGCGGGTTACCGTCGGTATCCAGCGCCACGATGAACGGTGCCCCCGCCAGCGTATCGCCGCCATCCAATATGGCGCCCTTGCCTCCGGACAGCACGAACCGTGGATTGTCGCCCTTGCGGCGCTGGCCGACGCGGTCCGGATAGGCGAGGGCGGCCATCATCGCGGCAGACAGGCCCGCATCCCGGTGGCCTGCCTGTTTCTCCAGCCGCCGCGCCTCGCTCTTGATCCGCTCCACGACGGGGCGGTTCAGCTGGTAGGGATGGCTGCGCATAAACCCTTTGGGATCCCGCAATGCCTTCAGCCGCAAGGACAGATCCGCAGGCGCGCCGCGCAGCGGATCGCGCTCACCCAGAAGGGCCGCCAGCGGTGCGGCTTCGGGGCCTGCCTGCAGCAGCATATGCCCAAGCCGCGGATGCAAGGGCAGGGCGGCCAGCGCCTTGCCGTGCTCGGTGATCCGCCCCTGGGCATCCAGGGCGCCCAGCATCGCAAGCAGCGCCTGCGCCTCTGCCAGCGCGCCCGCAGGCGGCTGGGTCAGGAACATCAGATCCTCCGGCGCCGCGCCCCACAGCGCCAGCTCCAGCGCCAGTGCTGTAAGGTCGGCGCTTTCGATCTCGGCGGGCGGAAACGCCATCAGCGCGCCTTCTTCGCCCTTGGTCCACAGCCGGTAGCAGAGGCCCTCCGCCACCCGGCCCGCACGGCCCTGCCGCTGGGTCGCCTCGGCGCGGGTCACTTTCTCTGTCACCAGCCGCGACATGCCGGAGCCGGGATCAAACCGCGCGCGGCGCGCCTGTCCCATATCGACCACCACGCGGATATCCTGAATGGTCAGCGAGGTTTCGGCGATCGAGGTCGCCAGCACCACCTTGCGCCCCTGTGCCTCGGGCTGGATCGCCGCGCGCTGCTCGGCAAAGGGCAGGGCGCCAAACAGCGGCCGGATATGGCAGTGGCCGGGCAGGCGCTTCTCCAGCGCGCCGGCGGCGCGGCGGATCTCGCCCTCGCCGGGCAGGAATACCAGGATGCCGCCGCCGGTGGCCTTTGTTTCCCTTTCAGCCTGAACCACCAGATCCGCCAGCGCATCGACGCGGCGCGCCTGCGCGGGCAGGGGGCGCTCCAGCCAGCGGGTTTCCACCGGATAGCTGCGGCCCTCAGACGTCACCATCGGCGCATCCATCAGCGCCGCCACCGGCCCGGCGTCCAATGTTGCCGACATTGCCAGCAGGATCAGGTCATCGCGCAGTGCGCCCGCGACCTCCAGGCACAAGGCCAGCCCCAGATCGGCGTTCAGGGAGCGTTCGTGGAATTCGTCAAAGATCACCGCGCCGATGCCGGGCAGGTCAGGGTCCGATTGCAGCATCCGGGTCAGGATGCCCTCGGTCACCACCTCGATGCGGGTGGATGTCGAAACCTTGGCGTCGCCGCGCACCCTGTAGCCGACGGTCTGGCCGGGCTTCTCGCCCAGCGTTTCCGCCATCCGCTCGGCAGCGGCGCGGGCGGCGAGGCGGCGGGGTTCCAGCATCACGATGCGGCCCTTCGTCAGCCCGGCCTCCAGCATCGCCAGCGGCACCCGGGTGGTCTTGCCCGCACCGGGCGGCGCCTGCAGCACGGCACGGCCGCGGGCGCGCAGCGCGTCCAGGAGGTCGGGGAGGGCGTCTTCGATCGGCAATCTGGTCATTCCGCCTTATCGCCAAAGGGGCGGGGGAGGTCCAGCGGCCTTGCAGCGCCCGGCAATCCGCAAACCGCCTCAGGCGCGGCGGATTTGCCGCCTTTCCTGCGCCGCCCTCTGCTGTAGGGTGCGCGCCAGACGGCAGGGGCTGGACTTTGCGGCGCGGCTTGCGCCAAGGTCCCGCCCATCAAGACAGGAAGGCACGCATGGACACCGAACAGCTCACACAAAAGATCCTCGATGGCGACCGCCGGGCGCTGGCCCGTGCCATCACCCTGGTGGAAAGCGGCCGCGAGGATCACCGCGCCAGGGCGGGCGAGCTGCTGTCGGAGCTGGCCAAGCACAAACGCCAGTCGCTGCGCATCGGCCTGTCGGGCACGCCCGGTGTCGGCAAATCCACCTTCATCGAAAGCTTCGGCATGATGCTGACCGGGCTCGGCCTGCGGGTGGCGGTTCTGGCGGTTGATCCCAGCTCCGCCCGGTCCGGCGGGTCGATCCTGGGCGACAAGACCCGGATGGAACGGCTCAGCCGCGAGAAGAACGCTTTCATCCGCCCGTCCCCCAGCCAAAGCCACCTGGGCGGCGTCGCCCGCCGCTCCCGCGAAGCTGTCGCCCTGTGCGAGGCAGCAGGGTTCGACGTGGTGCTGATCGAAACCGTCGGCGTCGGCCAGTCGGAAACCGTGGTGGCAGAAATGTCCGACCTGTTCCTGCTGCTGCTGGCGCCTGCCGGCGGCGATGAGTTGCAGGGGGTGAAGCGCGGCATTATGGAAATGGCCGACCTCATCCTGGTGAACAAGGCCGATGGACCCTTGAAGCCAGTGGCGACCCGCACCTGCGCCGATTACGCCGGCGCCCTGCGCCTGTTGCGCAAGCGGCCGCAGGACCCCGAAGGTTTCCCCAAGGCGCTGATGGTCTCCGCGGTGGAGGAGCACGGGCTGGACAAGGCCTGGGAAGAGATGCAGACGCTCACCGCCTGGCGCCGCGAAAACGGCCACTGGGGCCGCCGCCGCGCCGATCAGTCCTGCTACTGGTTCGACCAGGAGGTGCGCCAGGCGCTCTTGGCGCGGCTGCACACCGCCAGCGCCCAGGCGGCGATGGCAAAGCTGTCGGGGCAGGTGGCCGAGGGCGCGCTGACCCCGGCGGCGGCGGCGCAGCAGATGCTGCAGGACCACCTGAAGGGCTGAGCCGCGCAGATGCAGGAAACCCGGGTCTTCGACGGCGAATGCCTGCGCGCCTCGCTGTTCAACGCAGGCGCAGAACGGCTGTTCGTGACCTTCCGCCAGCGGGTTGCCGTGGCCGGGGAGTTCGAGGACCGCGGCCCGGTCAGGAACATGACCAGGCACGGCTATGCCCATCTGCACATCCAGCCCCGCCACAACGACTGGTACATCAACAGCGAGACCAAGGCGCTGTCGCGCAGCCTGAAGGAACTGTCCAAGGGCTATGGCGACGTCTCTGCCATGGGGTTTTCCATGGGCGGCTACGGGGCGCTGCGGTTCTCCGGGGCGTTGCGCCTGAACCGCCTGATCGCCGTCTCGCCGCAATACACAATTGCGCCGGGCGTGGTGCCGCATGACCGGCGCCGCAAGGAAGCAGAGGCCTTTGATGCGGCGCTCGGCGATCTGGTGCGCTATGGCCGCCATGACCTGCAGGGCGTGGTGCTGTTTGATCCGTTCCGCAAGATGGACCTGAGCCACGCGCTGTTCATCCAGGCGGTGTTTCAGGACCTGCAACTGTGCCGGCTGTCCTGCGGCGGCCATCCGGCCAGCCAGGTGATCCGCGAGGGCGGCAGCTTCTGGGACCTGCAATCGCTGCTGCGCGACGGCCCGCTGAACGCGGCGCGGGTACTGGAGCTGCACCGCAGCCGGCGCAGGCTGTCGCGGACCTATTGGCAAAAGCTGGCACGGGTGGCCCGGCAGCGCGGCCGGCCGGGGCTCGGGGCCGCTGCAGAAGCCGGTCTGGAGAGGCTTGAAGCGGCGCAGGAAAAGGTGCAGTAAGCGCGGCAAGAAAGCTGAGTTGAATCACTTGACGCTGTTGCCGGTTGAGCGTAAGAGCAGCGGACCAGTTTTCGGGCGCAGCCAATGGCCGCGCCCCTTGTGATTTGGCGCCGGACTGCCGGAGCCTCCAAAAAACGAAGGATGAAGATATGTCGCGCCGTTGCGAACTGACCGGAAAAGGCCCGATGACTGGCAACAATGTCAGCCACGCCAACAACAAAACCAAGCGCCGCTTTCTGCCCAACCTGAACGACGTGACCCTGCAGTCCGAAGTTCTGGGCCGTGGCGTCAAGCTGCGCATCTCCGCAGCTGCCCTGCGCTCTGTCGACCACCGCGGCGGCCTGGACGCGTTCCTGGCCAAAGCCAAAGACGAAGAGCTGTCGGCAAACGCGCTGAAAGTGAAGAAAGAGATCGCCAAGGCACAAGCTGCACAGGCTTAATTCCCTGGCCTGATCCCTTCACCGGATCGGATTAAGAGACACCGCGCAGGGGCAGCCCTGCGCGGTGTTTGCGTTTGCGCAATCTGCCGCAGAGCCGGGCCTTGCAGGCCGTGCTCCTTGGGGGCATACCTGCCTGTGATGATACCCGCCTTGCGCATATTCCTTGGCCTGTTCCTGGCCCTGACGGTTGCCCTGACCGCGCACAGCGCTGCCGCCCGGCAGGGGGAGCGTGACGCTGCGGGCCAGATGGTGATCTGCACCGGCACCGGTCCGGTCACCATCTATGTGGACAGCGACGGCCAGCCGGCCAAACCGCCGCACAATTGCCCCGACTGCGTGATGCATGTGCTGGACGCGGTGGCGCAGCCTGCGGGGCTGGTGCTGCCGGTAGAGATCTGCGGCACCGTGACAGGCGATCAGCACGCCGCACTGGCCTCGGTGCAGCATATCCTGCAAGCCAGCGCCCGTGCGCCGCCAGCGGCTGCCTGACTGCGCCCCCCTTTCCCATCTGAAATTTGAAAACCCAACTAATGAGGAGACAGAACATGTCCCTGAAGTCTGTTGTTTTTGCAGCCGCGGCTGCTGCTGCCTTTGCCACCTCCGCCTTTGCAGGCGATGCCATGATCATGGTGCACGACCAATACGCGCGGGTATCTTCCCCGACAGCCAAGGCCGGTGCCGCCTTCATGGAGATCATGAACAAGGGTGAGGCCGACGATCAGCTGATCGACGTGCGTTCCGACGTGGCCGCCAAGGTGCAGCTGCACACCCACAAGGAAGGCGATGACGGCGTCATGAAGATGATGCATGTGGAGGAAGGCTTTGCCGTGCCGGCCGGTGAAACCCATATGCTGATGCGCGGCGGCGACCACATCATGTTCATGGGCCTGAAGCAGGCGCTGAACCACGGTGACGTGGTCAAGGTTACGCTGGTGTTCGAAAAGGCCGGCGAGGTCGAGATCGAGGTGCCGGTGGATCTGGAGCGCAAGGCCGAAGGCCACGGCGGCCACTCCAACTGATCCCGTGACTAGCAGGGCGGGCGCGGCGTCAGGCCGCGCTGCAGCCCTCCTTCGCGCCCAAAGCCCGCCCTTTGGCGGGCTTTTTGCCATCTGGTGCTAGGTAAGCAGCTCAGCCACCCAGTCCGGAACAATCCCGCTGGCCGGGCCAAAGCGGCGCTCTGCAAAGCGGGAAGCGGTGGCCGACGGCTCCAGGTTCAGTTCCACCGTATGGGCGCCTGCCAGATACGCCTCATCGACAAAGGCCGCGGCTGGGTAAACCTCGCCCGATGTGCCGATGGCGGCAAACAGATCCGCCCCGGCCAGATGGGCATAGATCTCCTCCATGAAATACGGCATTTCACCGAACCAGACCACATCGGGTCGCCCGGCAGGCGCCGCGCAGGCAGGGCAGGGCTGGCCGGTCTGCATCTCCATTGGTGCAGGCCAACGGTGGCTGCAGGCCGCACACAGCGCGCCTGCCAGCGTGCCATGCATATGCAGCACCCCGTCTGCGCCGCCGGCCTCATGCAGCCCGTCGACGTTCTGGGTCACAATCACCACTTCTCCCGGATGCTCCCGCTGCAGCCGCGCCAGCGCCTGATGGCCCGGGTTGGGCGCTGCTTCCGCCGCCTGCCTGCGCCGCGCATTGTAGAAGCCATGAACCAGGTCCGGATTGCGCGCAAAGCCTTCGGGCGTTGCCACATCCTCGATCCGGTGCTGCGCCCAGAGACCGCCCTCATCGCGGAAGGTGCCCAGCCCGCTCTCGGCGGAAATCCCGGCGCCGGTTAGGATCACGATCTTCGCGCTCTTTTCCATCGCTGCAGAACCTCCTATCACTACTCCCGTTCAAAGGAGCCATTTGCCCATGCCTACCCGTATTCTGTTTGTCTGCCTAGGAAACATCTGCCGCTCCCCGGCGGCGGAGGGCGTGTTCCGCGCGCTTTGCCCGGAGGCTGAGACCGACAGCGCCGGCACCGCGTCCTACCACGCAGGCGAGCCGCCCTACGGCCCGATGCAGGCGGCTGCGCGGGCGCGGGGGCTGGATATCTCCGACCTGCGCGCCCGGCAGTTCCGGCGCGGCGATTTCGAGAGCTTCGACCTGATCATCGCCATGGATGACAGTAACCTGAAAAACATCGAAGCCCTGCGCCCGGCTGGCAGCGAAACCCCGGTGCGCCTGTTCACGGACTATGCGCCGGAGACCGGTGCCGGCCACGTGCCGGATCCCTATTACACCCGCGACTTCGACGGCTGCCTCGACCTGATCGAACAGGCCGCCAAGGGCCTTAGGGCGGCGCTGTAAATTACTCCGCAATCACCCGGAAACCGCCTGCCAGGAACGGCAGCTGCTGCACCGCCGGATCGATCATCTGGGTCTGCACCAGTCGGCGCACGGTCTCGGCCACATCGCGCGGCACCCGGTCGGCCCAGTCGGCGGCGGTGAACAGTGAGATTGTCCGCGACATTTCCCCGAACGGCAGCGGGAAGGCGTCGATCTGGTCGTGGAACCGGCCCGCGCGCATATACCCTAGCGGCGTGGTGATGGCCCAGCCGATCCGTCGTGCCACCATTGCCATCAGCGCCAGATGCGAGCCGACCTCAAACCGGTTCTCGAACTCCAGCTTCTGGCGCCCTAGGAGCCCCTCGATCTGCTGTGAAATCAGCTGTTCGCGGGCATAGCGCAGGAAGGGCAGGCCGCTCAGCTGCTCTGCCGCCTGCGCCGCATCCGAGACCGCGCCGCGCGGCGCCACCAGGATGAAGGGATCGCGCACCAGCGGGTATTCCACCAGCCCCTCGTGCAGGCCGCCGGCAGTGGCGGCAATGGCGATATGCAGTTCCCGCGCTTCCATCGCCCGCACCACGTCGTGGCTGGAGGCGGTGATCATCTTGAACCGGCACTGGGTGAGGCTGTCGGCCAGGATGGTGGCCAGCCGAGGCGTCAGGTCATTGTCGAAGTCGTCGATCAGCCCGATCGACAGCGCCTGCAGGTGGGTGAGGTCCATCACCGTCAGCTCGCTCTGGGCCAGCCGCAGCTCGCCCAGCACCGCCTCTGTCCGGGCCAGAAAACTGCGCCCTGCGGCAGTCAGCACCATCGGGCGGCGGCCATGGTCGATCAGTTCGCTGTCCAGCGCCTTTTCCAGGTTGCGCATCTGCTGGCTGACCGCTGGCTGGCTCAGCCCGGTCATCTCGGCGGCTTGCGCCACGGATCCGGTCTTGGCCAAAGCCTCAAACACTTCCAGCCCGCGCAAGGAAACGCCCTTGATCAACATATCAACTGCTCCAATACCTTAGGCCGTTCTTTGCGGTTTGAGGCTGCGCGGGTCAAGGGTGGCAATGCCGCAGTCTTTCCCCCTTGCGAAAATGCCGCAGCGCGGATGCATCAATAGAAAAGGCGCCCCGAAGGGCGCCCCCAGCAATCGTGAATGTGCCGCCGCCTCAGCCGCAGCTGCGTGCCGCGTGGTCGCCAAAGGCCTTGTAGCGCAGCCACAGCCGCTCGTCGCTGCGGTTGGAGGACTGGCGCACCACCTGGGCCTGGTGCGGATCGGCAAACCACTTGGAGACTTTCTTGCGCTCCGACGCTGTCAGGCTGCGGTTGGCGACCTTCTGGATGCAGTTGCAAAGGCTGGGCGAGGCCGCGGTGCGGTCCGACTGGCGGCAGGCGCGTTCAATGGCGCCGGCCTCAGCGCCCGCAGGCGCCAGCGCGGCCAGAAAGCCGGCGCAGAGCGCGGTTGTCAGGAAAGTTTTCATCTGCTCATGCCCCGTGTTTGGCAAGCGGGTCTGATGCCCGCAGTTCTGGCCGCAGTATGGCAAATGCGGGGCTGCGTTTCAATCGTGGTAAACGGGGAATGAAGGCGGCTGGAGCGCCACGGTCGACGGCCCTCCAGCGCTGGTTTCGCTCAGGTCTGGTTCGGCCCGCGCAGGGCGCGGACGGCCTGGCGCACGGCTTTCCAGTCTGCCGCCTCATCGTCCTTGCCGGCCTCTTCGCAGGCGCGCATCTTCTGCGCGGCCTCAGCCTCGGCCTTGTCGCCATGCGCGCTGTAGAGCGCGCGGGCGTATTCAGCGGCTTTGATTGCATCCATGCGGATCGTCCTCCTTTGCTTGTCACTCGCATCTCAGGGGCGCGCGTCTCGCGGTACGGGAGCAGTATAGCGCATTTTGGCGAGCCATGCAGGGAACGGCGCGAATTTGCGGGGTTTTGGCGGCAAGGCGCGGAGGGCAGGGGGCAAAGGCCGCGTCGTAAAACGGAGGGCAGCGTCCGGTCCGAGGGCGGGAAGCGAAGCGCCCGCCCGTGGGAGCGGATCGGGCGCTGCCCGGCGGTGCCGCCGGGCGGGAGGCTGAACTCAACCGGGGGGCAGTGTCTTGGCGAAATTCCAGATTGCTTCAACCAGCCCCTTGAGTCCTTCGTTCTGAGCGGCTGAGGATGCGGTCAGATAAGCGATGGTTGCCGTTGTACCAACGGTGCCGGTCACTTCAGCGGATTTGGTCAACACGATGTCCGCCTTGCTGCCAAAATAAGCAGTAGCCTTAGCTAGGAGGTCCTGAAACCACTTGGCAAGCTTTTCTAGCGTGTCCCTTGATGGCTCTGGTTTCGCTGCTTCTGCTTCAAGTTCATCAACATGCATCCAGATCAGCGCGAGGTCAGTTTGAATGGCTCGTTCCGCTTCATCGTCGAGCGGAGGTCCACCGTTGTCACCTAAATTGTAGGTGGTTGTATCACCTGTCTGGGTAGTCAGAGTTCTTTTAAGCTTAGTTATCTCTTGTTCCAACTGGTAGAGATGGAGTGTTCGCTTAATTTCCTTTGCCGTGGGCTCCACTCCTGCCTTCCAGATTGTTTCATCAATCTGAGCAATGCGCTGCTGCAGCTCCCAAGCCAAAGGCTCGCCGTCGAGGGTTCGCTGGTACCAATCTTTCCAAAATGACCAAGGGGAAGTTTCTTGGTTCCCCCAAGATGTTAGTTGCGCCGCACCGACTTGGAAGCAGTGGTTCAAGTTTTGGGAATTGAAGTGAGCTTGTCGCCACAGGGGTTGCGTACGAAGAAAGTTAAGATCGTACTTTGCAAGCTCATCATACTCGATTTGCATTTGACGAATTAGCTTTTCTTGAAGCTCGTCAGTCTCGGTGGCTTGCCGTTTGTGAGAGTGAGGTTTCTTTGAGTGTTCATAGGAGACTTGTACGGAATCTCGCAACGCGTCCATCCCGTCTTTGATGGTAAGTTCTGTCAGCTTGCTGTTTTTCTGCTTCTCCACTGTTGTAACGGACTTCAGCGCGCCAATTATTGCGAACTTGGCGTTGTTCGCTGGTGCAATGAGTTCTGTGAACCCAGAGGTGACAGCAGGAAAGTCTATGTCATTCATTCCTTTCCATGGCTGCAAGCATACATTGGCAGTAAATGCTGCCCTCATGGCCTTTAGTGAAGCGGTTTCGTCGCCCGCTACATGCACTAATGGTAGGCACCTTAGGGCATGGCGAACAGCGAGCGCTCTTTGGACGCTACTTGGGGCATTATCACTTACCCAGCCTGTAAATGTGTTTACAACGTTCAACGGTTGCTCCTGTAAGGGGCTATCCCACCTTGACCAAACCCCGAATCCAAATCATATGCCTCAGCATGACTGACCTCGCTCACATCCGCAATTTCTCCATCGTCGCCCATATCGACCATGGCAAATCCACCCTCGCTGACCGGCTCATCCAGGAGACCGGAACGGTGAAGGACCGCGATATGAAGGAACAGCTGCTCGACGCCATGGACATCGAGCGCGAGCGCGGGATCACCATCAAGGCCAACACCGTGCGCATCGACTACATGGCGCAGAACGGCGAGACCTATGTGCTGAACCTGATTGACACCCCCGGCCACGTCGACTTTGCCTATGAGGTCTCCCGCTCCATGCGCGCGGTTGAGGGCTCGCTGCTGGTCGTCGACTCGACCCAAGGGGTGGAGGCGCAGACGCTGGCCAACGTCTATCAGGCCATCGACGCGGATCATGAGATCGTCCCCGTCCTGAACAAGATCGACCTGCCGGCCTCCGACTGCGACCGGGTGGCGGAACAGATCGAAGATGTGATCGGCATCGACGCCACCGGCGCCATCCAGGTCTCTGCCAAGACCGGCCAGGGCATCCGCGAAACGCTGGAAAGCATTGTCCAGCACCTGCCGGCACCGCAGGGTACCCGCGACGCGCCGCTGAAGGCGATGCTGGTGGACAGCTGGTACGACAGCTACCTCGGAGTGATCGTTCTGGTCCGCATCATGGACGGCGTCCTGAAGAAGGGCATGCGGGTCAAGTTCATGTCGAACAACACCCTGCACCATGTCGACCGCATCGGCGTGTTCCGCCCCGCCATGCAGGTGGTGGATGAGCTGGGGCCGGGCGAGATCGGCTTTCTCACCGCCTCGATCAAGCAGGTGCGCGACACCCGCGTCGGCGACACCATCACCAACGACCGCAACGGCACCGAGAAGGCCCTGCCGGGCTTCAAACCGGCCCAGCCGGTGGTGTTCTGCGGTCTATTCCCGGTGGATTCGGCCGAATTCGAGGACCTGCGCGACGCCATTGACAAGCTGGCGCTGAACGACGCCTCCTTCAGCTTTGAAATGGAAACCTCCGCCGCCCTCGGCTTCGGCTTCCGCTGCGGCTTCCTGGGCCTGCTGCACCTGGAGGTGATCCGCGACCGGATCGAACGCGAATACAACATCGAGCTGATCACCACCGCACCAAGCGTGATCTACCACGTCTACATGAAGGGCAAGGATAACGAGCCCGGCGAGATGATCGAGCTGCACAACCCCGCCGACATGCCCGACCCCTCCAAGGTCGACCACATCCAGGAGCCGCGCATCAAGGCGACCATCCTGGTGCCCGACGAATACCTGGGCGACGTGCTGAAGCTCTGCCAGGACCGCCGTGGCATCCAGATGGACCTGTCCTACGCCGGCTCCCGCGCCATGGTGGTCTATGACCTGCCGCTGAACGAGGTGGTGTTCGACTTCTACGACCGCCTGAAATCGGTGACCAAGGGCTATGCGTCCTTCGACTACCAGATGACCGGCTACCGCCAGGACAATCTGGTCAAGATGTCGGTGCTGGTGAATGACGAGCCGGTCGATGCGCTCTCCACCATGGTCCACCGCGACCGGGCCGAGATGCGCGGCCGCGCGATGTGCGAGAAGCTCAAGGAGCTGATCCCGCGCCACATGTTCAAGATCCCGATCCAGGCCGCCATCGGCGGCAAGGTGATCGCCCGCGAGACCCTCTCCGCCCTGCGCAAGGACGTGACCGCCAAATGCTACGGCGGCGACGCCACCCGGAAGCGGAAACTCTTGGACAAGCAGAAAGCGGGCAAGAAGAAGATGCGACAGTTCGGCAAGGTGGATATTCCCCAAGAGGCGTTTATTTCCGCCCTCAAAATGGACAGCTAAGGCTGTCCATTTTCGAGGACGCGCGGGCGAAAGCGGTTGGCGCAGCCAATTGCGTGCCCGCCCGGTCCTGTTCTGCGCCGGAAACGCACCCTCTTAAAACGCTTGCAAGACGGGGCTTTGGCCCCGTTTTTTTATGTCTGCGATTGCCAGAGTCCCGCCCGGCCGAGAGGCCGGGCAGCGCCCGATCCGCCCCCACGGGCGGGCGCTGCTCTTTAGGTTGGGGGAAACGGTGAATGAAGACGGATTGCACATTCCATTGCGAACTAGGCTGCAGCGTAAAAGCACGCTTTCACTTGAAAATTTCGTTCTTGAGGACGTATGTGGCCTGTGTTTGACTGTCGCAAGATTAGCATTCACTTTCTCTAATTTGGCAACAGATGGACAGTTTATTGGTACTTCCTCAATCGCTTGTTCGTTACCGCCCTGTTAGCGGCGAGTATCAAGCATCTGAGCTTGAAAACCTAGCAAGGGGAAAAGTCTGGTTTCGGCATCTTGGTGGGCAGAACGACTGCGCTGAGGGCGTCGTTCCGATTGTGAGGTCATCTGAGGAGCGGTTGCGGAGTATCTATAAAAACCTTCGCATTTCGGCTTTACAGCACTTGGCCCCAGGCCATGAATTTTGCCAGAAGTATCGGTCGGTTAAAGAGTTTCGAGCTTTTTTGGGCAGGAGGCGTTCCTGGCAGAAGAAGTTTACGCAAAATGCTCCCCAGCGCATTCGAATATCTTGCTTTTCAATTCCAGAGAAGCATGACGAAGAACACATGTGGGAGAAGTACGCCTGTGAGGGTCGGGGGTACAAGCTCCACTATTCCCTAGCGAACGATTTCATGGAAAGTGATGCGCCCTTCTGGTCAAGAGTTTTCTATGGCGATAAGCTGGATAGAAAGCGTGTTTCGGAGGCTGAACTGTTGGCGGCTGAATTTCAGCTAAATGGAGTTCCAGTGTTTGATATCAATCCGAAGCAGTGGGTAGGGGTACTTCAAGCATTCTCAGCATGTAAAACAACTATGTGGTCTCCCGAGGGGGAGGTACGCTTGGTCAAATACTCTCTGGAAGAAGACGGGTATTTCCCAGTTCCCAACTACGTACTGACCGGTGTGACATTTGGAAAAAACACACAGGATAAATTGAAAAATGCTGTGCGAGGGTCTTTAGGGGAGAGTTTGGTTTATGGGTAAAGTTCGAAGTAGTGCTCCTGCTTCAGAGTCCAGCGGCTCATAGAACACCTAAACAATGGCTTGCAATCACCCTCTTTCGCCCGGTCGTCAGACCGGGCAGCGCCCGTCCCGCCCCCCACGGGGCGGGCGCTTCGCTTCCCACCCCGCCGGGCCGGGCGCTGCCCTCCGCGTTCTAATCAAGCCTTTTGAAACCCGGGTGCCGGGGTAAGGCCGCTCCATAAGCTCCATCCGCCTGTATATCCGTAGGGCGGGCAATCCTGCCCACCGTCTACCGCCGCCCCCATGCGCCACTCTCCGCCCATCCGCGGCCTCTGCGCACCAACCCGCTGAAAACGCACCCGTTCCATGCTATCCTCCACCCCGTTCATCTGGGGAGGATAACACCATGAAACACCTGACTTTGGCTGCCGCGATCACCCTCCTGGCGTCGCCGCTTCTGGCCGGGCAATGCCCCGCCGATATTGCCGCCATCGACGCCGCACTGGCCGCGGGCACCGAACTGTCGGAGGAAGACCTGGCAACCGTCCAGGAACTGCGCGACGAGGGGCAGGCACTGCATGACAGCGGCGATCATGCCAACTCGGTTGCGACCCTGGCAGAAGCCAAGGCGATGCTGGGAATCTGACACACCTCAGCAGAAACAGAAAAACGCCCGGCGGCATACCGGGCGTTTTTGCGTCTCCTCGCGAAAGCTAGTCCGCTTACAGCGCGTCCTGCACGTCCTGCGCGGCGCCGCTGATTGCGTTGCCGGCCTTGGAAATATCGCGCCCCGCGCCCTTGGCGGTCTCGCAGGCCGCCAGCCCCAGCAGCATCAGCGCGCAGGCAAAAATCCGCATCATTCCGGTCACTCCTCAAATCTGCTCTCTCTGTTGGCAAAATGTCTAGCAAGCCATTGGAGCGCAAGCCAGAGCCTTTGATGCGGTTGAGCGAGGTCAAGGCCGCGGGGGCCACGCCGGGCTAGGCTTCGGGCGAACAGTCACGAGGAGGCAGAGCCATGGACCTATCAACCCGCAAACAGGCGCTGGAGGCGCGCCGCGCCGAACTGACCGGCCATCTGAGCAAGGTGGAGCACACGCTGGACGCGCCGATGCCGCAGGACTGGGAGGACCGCGCCTCCGAGCGGCAGGGCGACGAGGTTCTGGAAAGCCTCGGCAACGCAGAGCTGGACGAACTGCGCCGGATCGACGCCGCGCTGGGCCGGATCCGCGCCGGCACCTACGGCATCTGCGCCGGCTGCGGCGGCCTGATTTCCGACGCGCGGCTGGATCTCTTGCCCGCTGCGCCGCTGTGCAAAACCTGCGCCGGAGCGGCAGCGGGGTAGGGCGCGGCCTCCGGTTCAATGGGGATTTACCAGAAATTTGCAACTTATAAGATAGTGCAATCCCCGTAAATCGCGAGTATCTTGACCTGGATCAAGGAGATAGAACTGACCCGGGGGCACGTTGCGCGAAACCTGAACTGGAGGGCATGGACGATGGACTTTTCCGCCAGAAGAGAATTGCTTGAGGCGCGGCGGCAGCGCCTGGCCGGGCTGCTGTGCCGTACCGGGCAGGCCCCTGCAGCACCCCGGATGGGCTCTCACCGCCAGCCGCGCTCTGAACGCGGCGCGGGTTGCGCGATCGAGGTGCTGCCCTACGCCAGCCACGAGGAGCTGCGCCGGATCGAGGCCGCGCTGGCCCGTCTGCGCGACGGCTCCTACGGCTATTGCCGGATCTGTGGCGACGACATCGGCGACGACTTTCTGGACCAGCGCCCGGCCTCGCCCTTTTGCAAATCCTGCGCTTTGTAGCCGCGCCGCCCGCGCTGCGGCTCAGCAATGATTTCCTCCAGTGCCAGCGGCCTTTCGGGCCGCTGGCTTTTTTTGCCTGCAGGTATTTTGCTGGGGGCGCACTTTTTTTGCCGGGGGCGCACAGGTTTTTTGCCACGGGCGCACCGGGGCCGTTGCCCGGTGGCAGCGCCGCACTACTTTAGCCCTTCGCGCGCAAAGGCCCCGTTGCCGTGCTTGCCGGGATGTGCCACAACCGGCCTGACCGACTGAACAAATGAGTTTAGCAGATGCCAGAATTCACTGAGCGCCGCCGCATGATGGTGGATACCCAGATCCGTCCCTCGGATGTCACCAAATACCCGATCATCGAGGCCATGCTGGCGGTCCCGCGGGAGAAATTCGTGCCGGACGCGCAGCGCGAGGCGGCTTATGCCGACCAGAACGTGCGCCTGGGCGGCGGCCGAGTGCTGATGGAGCCGCGCACCCTGGCCAAGATGCTGGATGCAGTGGATCTGCAGAACGACGAACTGGTGCTCGATGTGGCCTGCGGCTTTGGCTACTCCACTGCGGTGGCTGCGCGCATCGCGCAGATGGTGATTGGTGTCGAGGAAGACGAGGCCATGGCCGCGGACGCGCAGGAGCTGCTGAGCGAGACCGGCGCCGACAACGCCATCGTGCACATTGGCCCGCTGGCCGAAGGTGCTGCCGAACACGGCGCCTATGACGTGATCCTGGTGCAGGGCGGCGCCGAGGAGCTGCCCGCAGCGCTGCTGGACCAGCTCAAGGACGGCGGCCGCGTCGCCGCGCTGATGATGACTGGCAACCTGGGCGAGGTTAAGATCGGCTACAAGACCGGCGGCCGGATCTCCTGGCGGTTTGAATTCAACGCCAGCGCCCCGGTGCTGCCGGGCTTTGCCGCGGCAAAGGAATTCGCGCTCTGAGCCTGAGGGGCTGGCGCTGCGGCGGGACCCGCTGCAAGATATGAGGAGGGGCCGGGCGCCGATCATTGGGTGCCCGGAGCAGGAACCAACAAACCGCGGCTGGCGGCGCGGCAAAAGATAAGGCAACCGATGCGAATGAAATTTCCGGCGAGTGTGTTCAAGGCTTTTGTATTTGCCGGCGGCGTGGCGGCGACGGCGCTGATGCCGCTGAAGGCGGCGGCGGACAACCTGTCCGACGCGATGATTGGCGCATATAAGACCAGCGGACTTTTGGAACAGAACCGGGCGCTGCTGCGCGCCGCGGACGAAGATGTCGCCGCAGGCGTTGCCCGCCTGCGCCCGGTGATCGAATGGACCACCTCTGCCACCCATACCTACACCCGCGGCACCAGCCAGTTCGGCAACTTCAATGAATTCACCGACAATGAAATCCGCACCCAGCTGCAGCTGACCCAGCTTGTTTTTGACGGCGGTGAAACGCGGCTGCGCAAACAGGCCGCGCAGGAACTGGTGCTGGCCACCCGCCAACGGCTGATCAGCATTGAGCAGCAGGTGCTGTTCTCGGCGGTTCAGGCCTATGTCGGCGTGCTGCAGGGGCAGGAAAACGTGTCGCTGCGCCGCAACAACCTGCGTCTGCTGCAGGAGGAACTGAAAGCGGCCCAGGACCGGTTCGAGGTCGGCGAGGTCACCCGCACCGACGTGGCGCTTGCCGAAAGCCGGGTGGCGGCCGCCCGCGCCAACCTGACTGATTCCGAAGGCACGCTGCGGACTGCCCGCGCCACTTATCTGCAGGTGGTCGGCCATCAGCCGGGCAGCATCGCAGGCCAGCCGCGGCTGCCGGCGCGCAGCGCCTCGCTTGATCAGGCGCAGTCGATTGCCCTGCGCAACCAGCCCGACCTTCTGGCACAGCAGTTCTCGGTCAAGGCGTCCGACCTGCTGGTGCAGGCCACCACCAAGGCGCTGGGGCCGAGCGTGAACTTCACCGCCCGTGCAGGCCTTGGCGAAAACATCAATGACGGAACCGGCACCTCCTCGGATTTCACCGCCTCGCTGTCGCTCAACCAGCAGCTCTACACTGGCGGTCTCAACGCCGCGACCCGGCGCCGGGCCATTGCCACCGCCGATGCCGAACGCGGCACTCTGATCAACGTTCAGCGCACGATCCTGCAATCGGTCAGCGCCGCCTATTTCAACGTCGAAACCGCCCGCGCAACCCTGGTCTCCTCCGGCGAACGGGTGCGCGCCTCCAAAGTGGCTTTTGACGGCATTCGCGAGGAAGCCACCCTGGGTGCCCGCACCACGCTGGATGTGCTGCAGGCTGAGCAGGAATATCTCGACGCGCAGACCGAACAGGTCAATGCCCGTGCGAACCAGGCCCTGGCGGCCTATCAGCTGCTGCAGTCGCAGGGGCTGCTGACCGCAGAGCATATCGGCCTGGCGGTCGAGATCTACGATCCCACCCTCTATTACAACCTGGTCAAGGACGCTCCGGCCCATCACAGCAAGCGCGGCAAGGATCTGGACCGGGTGCTCAAGGCCTTGGGACGTAACTGACAATTCATCCTATCAGTTGTGCGGGAAGGGGAAGGCCGCTACACTCTGACTCAAGAGGCAAGAGTGGTTTTAGATAATGTCCGACCCAGTTACCCACGCTGAGATTGAAGATGTATTGTCCTCGATCCGCCGGTTGGTGAGCGAAGACACACGGCAACAGCCCGCGGCGCCGGAACCGGCGGCGCGGCTGGTGCTGACACCCGCCCTGCGGGTGCAGGAGTCCGACGCCCCCGTCAGCGGCCCGCCCGCCGCAGAACCAGAGGCAGAGCAGGACACAGAGGCTGCTGAGGCTGTCGCGGAACCGGCCGAGCAGGCAGCGGAAGACCTGCAGCAGACTGGTTTCGAAGCACAAGAACAGGGCGGTGGCACCGCCGCCATCGCGGATACCGCAGCTGCGGAAGACCTCGCCGCCAGCCTGGCACCGGAACCGCCGCTGGCCTTCCGCCACCACAGGGACCGGGACATTGGCCGAACGAACGCGGATGCACCGCAGGAGACGGCCGAAGATCAGGCCCCGTCTGCCGCCGCTGCGGATCCTGCCGAAACAGATGCGCCCTGGGGCAACCCCGAAACCACCCTGTTTGCCGCCGCTGCCGGAGCCGGGCAGCACGCTGACGATGAAGCCGGGGACGAAGGTACACACGCTGAAGGGGAGGCGGACGCCCAAAAGGCCGCGCCAGTCCTGCTGACGGAGGAAAGCCTCGCCAGCACCACCGCCGGCGCCCGCGCCGCATCCGTAGTCCGCAAGATTGCGGAGCTGGAGGCGCGCAGCACAGCCGCACAGGACCGCGCCCGGCAGCACTGGGAGCCGGACAGCCAGACCGAGGCGCCCTTTGCCGGCGCCGGTCCCGACACCATCGAATGGCGGGATGAGCCGCTGCCGCACCGCCGCACCCGCCGCGCGGACAACGGCATCCCGGATGCCGCTGCAGAGGATATCGCACCGGACACTGCCGATGACCCGGCCAGCGCCGAAGCAGCGCTGGATCCGGAAGCGGCTGCGGACACGCTGGAGGCGGCGGTGGAAGACGCAGTCACCGGCGCGGCAATGGACACGCTGGCGGAGGAGGGCAGCGACAGCTACCTCGACGAAGACGCCCTGCGCGACCTGGTGGCCTCCATCGTCCGCGAGGAACTGCAGGGCCCGCTGGGTGAGCGCATAACCCGCAACGTGCGTAAACTGGTCCGCCGCGAAATCCACCGCGCATTGGCCGCCCACGACCTGCTCTGATCCGGTCCGTTTCTGGATAGGTTTGTTTCGGGGGAGGGATGAAAGGGCCCGCTTCCGGCTCAAGAGAAAACGGGGGCCGTCCCCTTTCCCCATCGCCTTCGCAGGCAGATGCCTATGGCGCACCGGAACCTGCATCAAGGACGCTGCGCGCCAGCAAGCTGGCAAGTCCTTGACGCAGAACCCTGACCGCCATTTCCCGGCATCAGCGAAGGCGACGGAGAAAGGGGACGGCAGCCAGCCCGGCGGCTGCGGTCAGGCCCGTACCTCCTGCGCCAGCTCCATCAGCTGATCCAGATCCATGTAGCGCTCCAGGTGATCGGCCAGCGCGTCCAGCACCTCCTCCACACCGTCCTCATATCCCGCCTGGCTTGCATGCCCCAGCGAAGCCAGCACGCTGGCGCGGAAGGCGTCCTCGGAAAACAGCCCATGCAGGTAGGAGCCCTTGACGCGCCCGTCGGCAGAGGCCGCGCCCTCGGCCCGCCCATCAATGCTGAGCCAGGCGCGGGCGCAGTCGGCGCCGGTGGTGCGGCCCATGTGAATCTCATAACCGCTCACAGGCAGGTTGCCGTCGCGGGTGACAGCTTCGGTCAGCGTTACGCGCTTTTCCCCCGCCATCACCGTGTGCACGTCCAGGAGGCCCAGACCGTCTACCTTGCCGGGCCGCCCGTCAACTCCTTCGGGATCGTCGATGGTCTTACCCAGCATCTGGTAGCCGCCGCACAGCCCCAGTACATGGCCGCCGCGCCGGTGATGCGCCAGGATGTCGATGTCCCAGCCCTGCGCCCGTAAATAGTTGAGATCGCCGATGGTCGATTTGCTGCCGGGCAGGATCACCAGGTCCGCATCGCCGGGCAGGGCGCGGCCCGGCGGCACGATCTCCACCGTCACCTCCGGCTCCGCCGCCAGCGGGTCCAGGTCGTCGAAATTCGCCATCCGCTCCAGCTGCGGCACCACCACCTTGCAGGCGCCGCCCTGGCGCGAAGCGATGTCCATCATGTCCTCGGCGGGCAGTTTCCAGGCATCCCAGAACCACGGCACCACGCCCAAGGACGGCCAGCCGGTGCGCGCGGCAATGTCGTCGCGGCCGCCGTCAAACAGGCTCAGGTCGCCGCGGAAGCGGTTCACCATGAAACCCACGACCCGCTCGAGGTCCTGAGGCTCCAGCACCGCATGGGTGCCAACAATTTGCGCAATCACCCCGCCGCGGTGAATGTCGCCGGCAATCACCACCGGCACCCCGGCGGCGCAGGCGAAGCCCATATTGGCAATGTCGTTCTTGCGCAGGTTGGTCTCGGCCGGGGAGCCTGCGCCCTCGATCAGCACCAGATCGGCATCCGCCGCCAGCCGGTGAAAGCTCTCCAGTGCCGCTTCCAGCAGGCCGGATTTGTCGCGCATGAACGATCCGGCTCCTTGGGTGCCGCGGCGCTTGCCCTGCACAATCACCTGCGCACCGGTATCGGTCTCCGGCTTCAACAGCACCGGATTCATATCGGTATGGGGCGGGCGTTTGGCGGCCCGCGCCTGCAGCGCCTGGGCGCGGCCGATCTCGCCGCCCTCAGGTGTCACCGCGGCGTTGTTCGACATGTTCTGCGGCTTGAACGGCGCCACCTTCAGCCCGCGCCGCACATAAGCGCGCGCCAGTCCCGCCACCAGCAGTGACTTGCCGACATTGCTGCCGGTGCCCTGGATCATGATTGCGCGTGCCATCAGCCGCTCCCTGCCTGCACCCCGTTGTTCAGGGGCCTGCATAGCAGGTTAGACGCCCCCGTCCATGGGGGCTGTGCCGCAAGCGTCCCGCGGCGGCTGCCGCGCGACAGGGTGACCCTGCGGAAACCCCGGCATGCAAAAAGAAAAACGCGCCCCTAAGGGCGCGCTTTTCAGCAATGCGCAGGGGAAGCCTTAAGCGGCTTCAGCCTGCGCAGCGTTGCGGCGTTCGCTTTCTTCACGCGACAAAGCAACCGAGGTCCGCACACCGCGGCCCACGAAGTCCATCAGGCCTTCCACAACCCGTTCGTTCGGGTCGATGCCGGCGCAGGACAGCACTTCGCGGCCATCGCGCGAGCGCGCCCAGCGGGCGATCTGTTCCGGGCCATTGCCGTATTTCTTGTCGTCGGCGATGGCATCATCCAGTGCGGCCAGGACAACGGCTGCAAACAGTTTGCGGGCGCGGTTGCCTTGCTCGTTATTATAAGCGGTGCCGTCTACGAAATCTCGCATCTCGTATCCCTTGTTGTTCTTGCTATTGCAATTTTCGGCGTAGCGCTGCTTATGACGGAAGTGTGACGATTCGGATAGAGCGCAGATGCATAGCTTTCATGCAATTTGCGCATATCTTATTCACAGATCTTCCATACCATATCCTTGTCTTGCCAGCGATCAGCCCGCCAGATATAGGGTCTTGCAAATTATCATCAACCATCTGAAAGGCATTTTCCCATGCCCAAGATCAACGGCAACGAAATCCGTCCCGGCAATGTGCTGGAACATAATGGCGGCCTTTGGGCAGCGGTGAAGGTCGACCACGTCAAACCCGGCAAGGGCGGCGCTTTTGCCCAGGTCGAGATGCGCAACCTGCGCAACGGCTCCAAGCTGAACGAACGTTTCCGTTCCGCGGACAAAGTGGAGCGTGTCCGCCTGGAGCAGAAAGACCAGCAGTTCCTCTATGAGAGCGACGGCATGCTGGTGTTCATGGACGCCGAAACCTATGAGCAGATCGAACTGCCTGCGGAGCTGCTGGGCGACCGCCGCCCATTCCTGCAGGATGGCATGACCATTGTGGTGGAATTCTACGAAGCCGAGGCGCTGAACGCGACCGTGCCGCAGAAAGTCACCTGCAAGATCGTCGAGACTGAGCCGGTCGTCAAAGGCCAGACCGCGGCAAACTCCTTCAAGCCCGCGATCCTGGACAATGGCGTCAAAGTCATGGTGCCGCCGTTTGTCGGCCAGGATGAGATGATCGTGGTGAACACAGAGACCATGGAATATTCCGAGCGCGCCTGAACCGGGACGCCTTCGGAAAAACGGAAAAGCCGCCCTCCCTCGGGGGCGGCTTTTTCTGTGTCTGCGCAGCGCCCAAGACTTTTCTGAAAAGTCTTGGCAAAAGTTTTCAAAAACTTTTGCACCAGCCGCCGGGCGGATCACCCCGCAGGCAGCGCCAGGCTGAAGCCGCATTCATCCATCATTTTGCCATAGGCCGCGGTGAACCCGCTGAGCGAGGCCTCGTAGAACATGTCGTTGCCGGCCCAGATCTCCACCCAGCTGCCCTGTTTCATGGCTTGCAGCATCACCAGATGGTCCTGGAACCGCAGCGCGCTTTCGGCTTCGGCCAGGCCTTCCTCATTGATCCAGGAATTGATCCCGGCAGAGAGGGAGAAACTGCGGTCGAAGTCAAAGAGGAAATCCACCGTGCCGCCCTGCTGCATCAGCGTCGGGTAATGACGCGGCGCGTATTCCTGCACCTTGGCCATCGGGTAGACATCCGGCGGGCCCGCATCGCCGGAAAACACCTCCAGCGCCAGCAGCGGATCGCCATCGCCGCCGGTCCAGGCGCGGCAGGTCAGATAGCTATCCTGCTCCGTCTCATGCGGTTCCGTGGCGACATGCCAGTCCTTGTAACTCCAGTAGTCCGCCCAAGCAGGGGAGGCCGCCAGCACGGCGGCGCAGGCTGCAAACATCAGACGCATCAATTACCCTTTCAGCAAATCCTGCGGCGACCCTAACGCAATCAGATGAACAGAGGCTTTTCAGAAACTCAGTGCCTCCAGCCGAGCCTCGACCATGTTTCGGTAGCCGCTGCCGAACAGCCGCAGATGCACCAGCGCAGGCCACAGCTGATAGATGGCACGGCGGGCCTCAAATCCCGGTTCCAGTGCGCCATAAGCGTCGTGAAAAACTGCAGGCGGCGCGCCGAACAGATTTAGCATCGCCAGATCCACCTCAGCATCGCCGTAATAGCACGCCGGGTCGATCAGATAGGCCTGGGGGGCGCTGAACAGTACATTGCCGCTCCACAGATCGCCATGCAGCAGCGCGGCAGGCGGCGTGTCGGGCAGCAGCTCCGGCAGCCGGGCACACAGCGCTTCAATGCGTGGCCGCAGGTCACGGGGCAGGGCGTCCGGGGCAGCCAGCAAGCGGCGGCTGGTCCAGAACTCCACCCAGTCCGCCAGCGGCGCGTTCGGAATCGCCACCGGACCAAAGGCATAGTCTTCCGCCCAGCCGTAGCGCGGCCCGGTTGCAGAATGCAGCTGCCGCAGGGATTGCCCCAACGCCTGCCAGCCATTTGAAGTGGCCCCGGTTTCCTCCAGCGCTTCCATCAGCAGCGCTTGACCGGCAACGCCCAGCACCTCCGGCGCAGGCGCGCCCGCGTCCCGGATCGCGCGCAGCATCGCCGCCTCCGCCGCCACCAAAGGCCCGGTCTTGGCCACCACACGGCGGCCATCTGACAGCTCCAGAAGCTGCACTTCCGACAAATCGCCGCCATGCAGCGGGCGGGCGCGCAAAACCTCCGCGCCCAGCAGGGAGAGAACCGTATCGTTCAGCCCGCTCACGCCTGCCAGGTGACGCGGGCGTCCCCCGCCTGCATCTCCCCCTTGGCGCGGTCGAACCGCAGATAGGCAATGCCCTTGCCGCCCGACTGGGTGAACAGCGTGCCTACCGGTTTGCCGTCCGCGGTGATCTCTGTCCCTACTGGGGCCGCGCCCGCGACTTCGACCCTGCGCAACCCCTTGCGCAGCTCGGTCTTGTGCTTCATCCGCGCCGTCACCTCCTGGCCGACATAGCAGCCCTTGCGGAAATCAACGCCCTTCAGCGCCTCAAAACCCGCCTCCAGGATATAGCTCTCCGGCCCCAGCTCCACGCCGCTTTCGGGAATGCAATGCGCCACCCGGATCGCGTCCCAGTCGCTGCCATCGTCGCCGCCTTCAGCGCCATACAGCCGCCAGCCCAGATCCGCGTGGCGCGGGTCCATCAGCGCGCCTTCGGGGGCCGCGCCAGTGCCGCGCTTCACCTGCAAGCCGGTCATCTCCACCTGCACATCGGCGCGCAGCCGGTACATGTTCAGCCGCTTCATCAGCCCCTCGGTCAGCGAGGCCTCCACGTCCAGCAGCACCGCATCGCCGTCTGCGGCCAGAAAGAAATCCGCCAGGTATTTTCCCTGCGGCGTCAGCAGCGCGGCATAGACCAGCCCGCTGTCCAGATGGTCCACATTATTGGTCACCAGCCCCTGCAAGAAGCTCTTGGCGTCAGCGCCAGTCAGGCGCAGGATGCGGCGGTCGCTCATTTGTGTCTCCGGGTTGCTGCCAACGGCGTTTCACTGCTTGGCCCAGTGATATAGGAAGCAGGGCGGAAGAAAACAGCAAATCCGCTTCAAGGAGTACCCATGCCCGCGCCGGTTAGCATCGTCATTCCCACTTTGAACGCTGAAGGAGAGCTGCCCGCCGCGCTGGAGCATCTGATGGAGGGGCTGGCGGCCGGGCTTATCCGGGAGCTGGTGGTCAGCGATGGCGGTTCAACGGATGCGACCCGCGCCATTGCCGAAGCGTCCGGAGCCGAATGGATCACCGGCACGTCCTCCCGCGGCGGCCAGCTGCGGCGCGGCTGCGCGGCTGCACAGGGGGAGTGGCTCTTGGTGCTGCACGCCGACACCCATCTGGAAGCCGGCTGGGCCGCATCGGTGGCGCAGCACCTGGCAGAGGGGCAGGGCCGCCCCGCCTGTTTCCGCCTGCGGTTCCGGGCGCGCGGGGCAATGCCCGCCTGGGTCGCCGGCTGGGCCAATCTGCGCACGCGCCTGTTCGGGCTGCCTTACGGTGATCAGGGGCTGCTGATTGCCCGCACGGATTACGAGTCTGCGGGCGGCTACCCGGATCAGGTGCTGATGGAGGACGTGGCGCTGGCGCGCCGTCTCAAAGGGATCACTGTCCTGCCAAGCGCGGCGCTCACCAGCGCCGTGCGCTACCAGCGTGCAGGCTGGCTGCGGCGCGGCGCGCGCAACCTGTGGACGCTGGCACGGTATTTTTTTGGTGTAAAGCCGGAAAGGTTGGCACGGTCCTACAGCAAATAGACTGCACGGTCCGCGCGGCCATCAGGCCGGGCCGCGCCTGACCATCGTCCGGGAAGGCGCGCGCTGGCCTCAGCCAAACACCTTCTTGGCAAAGCGCCGGAACCAGCGTTCCCGGCCGCGCCGGGCGCCGCCGGGAACCTGCTCTGCCTGGGCGGCAATGCCTGCGGTGTCCACCACCGTCTTGCCGTCCTGAAACTGAAGGCGGTAGAGGTCGGCATAGATGCCGCCGCGGGCCAGCAGCTCGTCATGGCTGCCCTGGTCCACCACCCGGCCGCGGTCCATCACCACGATCTTGTCGGCATTGCGGATGGTCGACAGACGGTGCGCGATCACCAGCGTGGTGCGCCCGCCCGACAGCTTGTCCAGCGCCTTCTGCACAACCTTCTCAGACTGCGCATCCAGCGCCGAGGTCGCCTCGTCCAGCAAGAGCACCGGCGTGTTGCGCAGCAGGGCGCGCGCAATCACCACCCGCTGCCGCTGGCCGCCCGACAGGGCTGAGCCGCGCGGGCCGACCCGTGTCTCCAGCCCATGCTCCAGCTTGGGCAGGAAATCCGCCACATGCGAAGCCTCCAGCGCCGCCTGCAATTCCTCATCGCTGACGTCCGTGCGGCCCAGCACGATGTTCTCGCGCAGGGTCTCGTCAAACAGCATCGCATCCTGGGTGACGACCGAAAACAGCCCGCGCAGATCGGCAGTGTTCAGATCGGTGACCTCAACCCCGCCCACGGCGACAGAGCCCGCCTGCGGGTCCACCATCCGGGTGAGCAGGTTGAAGATCGTCGATTTGCCGGCACCCGAGGCACCCACCAGTGCCGTGGTCCTGCCGGCCTCGGCCTCCAGGTTCAGCCCGTGCAGGATATTCGCTTCGCCATAGCTCAGGTCCACCGCCTCCAGCTTGATCCCGGGCAGCCCTTCCGGCGCCGGCTTCGGGCTTGCAGGCTCGCCCAGCAGGATCGGCGCATCCAGCAGCTCCTTGATCCGCTCCAGGGCTGCGGCCGCGCTCTGCCAGACGCCGGAGATATTGGCCAGCCGCCGCATCGGTTCAAACGACAGCCCGATCGAGGTGAAGAAGCTCATGAACTGGCCGACGGTCTTTTCGCCGGCGATAATCTCATTGCCGCCATAAAGCAGCACCGCCATGAAGCCGACACCGGCCATGATGTCGGTCATCCCCGAAATCGAGGAGGTGCCAAAGGCCGCCTTCACCTCCGAGCGGACAAATTCATCCTGCCGCTCGCCAAAGCGGCGGGTCTGATACTCCTCCAGCCGGTTCAGCTTGACCGGCACGATGCCGTGGAAAATCTCGTCCAGCCTTGTCGCCAGATCGGCGCCCAGATCGCGGGCGCGCGACGCCTTCTTGCGCACATAGCGCTGGATGGTGGAAATCGGCAGCAACAGCACCGGCACCCCGATCAGCAGGATCAGCGTCCAGCGCCAGTCGATGCTGAAGGCCACGCCCAGCACCGCCACCAGCGCCACAAGATCGCGGCCCGCGCCGGTGATCACCGCCTGCCAGACCGAATTGATCGCGCCCACGTCACTTTGCACCCGCTGCAGCAGCAGCCCCGGCGGGTGCTGCTGGTGAAACGCCGGGTCCTGGCGGATCAGCCGCGCCAGCATGTCCTTGCGCAGATGCGCGGCAGAGGTCTGCGACACCTTGCTCAGCAGCACCTTCTGGGTGACGCTGGAGATCCCGCGCAGGGTGAAGATCGCCAGAAACGCCAGGCTGACCCAGACCAGCGCGGTGGAGTTGCCAGCCACGAACACCAGGTCGAACATCGGCTGCATCATGTAGCCAAGCGCGCCCATGGTGGCGCCCTCGATCAGCATGAAAATCACCGCGATGCCCAGAAGACCGATGTAATGGCGCAGGTATCCGCGCCACAGCCAGCCGAACAGCTCCTTGGAGGATTTATGCGGTTTCCGGCTCATGTCAGCGCTTCCCGGCGGGAAATTCGTGTCATTGCGGGCCTTTCCCTGTCGTTCCTGCGCCATTTAAGCAGGTGGGAAGCAGGGCGCAAGCACTTCGCCGTGACCCTGCGTCCGCGGCAATTGACGCCGGCAGCGGTCCGGCTACTGTGCCGGCATGGATCAACCGCGGCGGCCCCCGGGGCGCGCGCTGTCAGGGAACATCAGGGATGAGCGGACCAGTGAACGTATCGGCAGGGCGGCAGTACCGGGCCATTCCGGGGCCTTCGGTGGTGCCGGACCAGGTGCTGCAGGCGATGCACCGCGCCTCGCCCAACATCTACGCGGGCGAACTGGTGGAGATGACCGCTGGCCTGATCCCGGACCTGCGCCGGGTCGCGCGCACCCAGCATCACGCCGCCATCTATATCGCCAACGGCCACGGCGCCTGGGAGGCGGCCCTGCAGAACACCCTGCAGCCGGGCGATCTGGTGCTGGTGCCCTCCTCGGGCCGCTTTGCCGTCGGCTGGTCGGAAATGGCGGACAGTTTGGGGATCGAAACCCAGGTGCTCGATTTCGGCACCCGTGCCCCCTGGGACATGGCCCGCATTGGTGAGGTGCTGGCTGCTGACACGGACCACCGGATCAAGGCGGTGCTGGGCGTGCATGTGGACACCTCGAGCTCCATCCGCAACGACATACCGGGCCTGCGCCAACTGCTGGATGAGGCAGGCCATCCGGCGCTCCTGATGGCCGACTGCATCGCCTCACTGGGGTGCGAGCGGTTCGAGATGGACGCCTGGGGCGTCGACGTCATGGTCACCGCCAGCCAGAAGGGGCTGATGATGCCGCCAGGTATCAGCTTCGTGTTCTTCAACGACAAAGCTGCCGCGGCGCGGGCGGCGCTGCCGCGGATCAGCCGCTACTGGGACTGGGCGCCGCGTGCCAACCCGGAGGAGTTCTACCAGTACTTCGGCGGCACCGCGCCCACCCATCACCTCTACGGCCTGCGCGCTGCGCTGGACATGATCCACGGCGAAGGGCTTGATAATGTGTGGAAACGCCATGCTCATCTGGCCCAAACCATCTGGGCCGCCTGTGAGGCCTGGGGCGCAGTGGGCCCGCTGCGGATGAATGTGGCGGACCGCGCCTTGCGCTCCCATGCGGTCACCGCGCTGCACATCGGCGCGCCGGACGGCACCCGCCTGCGCGACTGGGTGGAGCAGAACCTGGGGCTGACCCTGGGCATCGGCCTTGGCATGGCCGCGCCCAAAAGCCCGGAATGGCACGGGTTTTTCCGGCTTGGCCACATGGGGCATGTGAACGGACAGATGGTGATGGGTCTTCTGGGCGGCATTCAAACCGGCCTCACCGCGCTGGATATCCCGCACGGAACAGGCGCGCTGGAGGCAGCTTCACGGGTACTGGCGGGCCGCTGACGGCCCGGCATCCGCAGCTGGCGGGGCGGGGTCTAAGCCCGCTGTGAATTCAGCCTGATGTCCAGCCTTGTGATGAAATGGTTGATAAGCACGGCCAGCACCAGCACCGGCACCAGACCGTACATCACCCAGACCACAAAGAAGATCCACATCAGGTTGATGCCGGCAAACATGATTGCGGCGGTAAAGAAATCCGGCATGGAGTCCGGCAGTTCAGGGTCACGCATGACAATTCTCCCGGTTATACCTGTTATGGTAGCCCGGCAGGGATGAATGTCCGGTAAAACTGCCGCGATCAGCGAGCTGCCGGCAGGAATCAGCCACCCCGCGCGGCGGCCAGCGCGCTAGGCAACGCTGCGGCAAAGGCCTCCAGCTCCGCCTCCGGCCCGCAGCTCACCCTTATGCAGCGGTTCTGCGGTTCGGCAAAGGGCATCCGCACAAAGATCCCCTGATCCACCAGCCCGTCCAGCACCGCCTTTGCAAACGCCCCGTCCTGGCCGCAGTCGATGGCCACGAAATTGGTGGCGGAGGGCAGGGCGGCCAGCCCGTTCTCTGCCGCGATCTCTGCAATCCGCACCCGCGCAGCTTCAACCTGCGCCAGCACCTCAGCCAGCCAGTCCTGATCCTGCAGCGCCGCCAGCGCCCCAGCCTGCGCCGCCCGGTTCATGCCGAAATGATTGCGCACCTTGTTGAAGGCGGCGATCAAATCCGGGTGGCCAATCGCATAACCCACCCGCGCGCCTGCCATCGCATAGGCCTTGGAAAATGTCCGCATCCGGATCACCCGCACATCATCGGCGCTCACTGGCGCCGCGGTGCCCTCCGGCGCGCATTCCACATAGGCCTCGTCCAGCAGCAGCAGGCAGCCTGCGGGCAGATGGTCCAGCGCCGCCGCAATATCAGCGCCCTTGTGCCAGCTGCCCATCGGGTTGTCCGGATTGGCCAGATAGACGATCTTGGCATCCACCTCCGCCGCCTTGGCAAACAGCGCCTCAAAATCCTCGCGGTCGTCCCTGTAGGGCACCGTGTGGATCACCCCGCCAAAGCCCGCGACATGGTAGTTGAAGGTCGGATAGGCCCCCAGCGAGGTCACCACCGCATCGCCTGCGCCCACCAGCAGCCGCACCAGATAACCCAGCAGCCCGTCAATGCCTTCGCCGACGATAATATGTGCCGGGCTCACCCCGTGATGCGCCGCCAAGGCGCGGCGCAGATCAAAGTTCTCTGCATCGCCGTATTTCCAGATCTCCGCCGCGGCCTGCGCCATCGCCTCCACCGCCCGGGGCGAGGGGCCAAAGATATTCTCATTCGCCCCCAGCCGCGCGGCAAACGGCGCGCCGCGCTCGCGTTCATGTGTTTCAGGCCCGACAAAGGGCACGGTGGCGGGCAGGGAGAGCGCAAGCGGGGTGTATCGGGGACCAGTCATGGGCGCAGATAAGCGCAAGCATGGTCCCCGGGCAAGGCTTGCGTCACCATCCCGCCCGGCGCAGTCTGCCCGCGGATTTCAAAGGGATTCTTTCATGCGCATTGCCCTGGCCCTGCTGGCCGCCGCCCTCGGCTACCTCCTGTTCTGGCCGGTGCCGGTCGATCCCATCGCCTATGACCCGCCCGCAACGCCGGGCTTCACCGGCGATTACGCCGGAAACAATGCGCTGGACGCAGCCGCGCTGATCCAGCTGCCAGATGGCGAATTGGGGCCGGAGGACATCGCCCAAACCCCCGACGGCGCTATCTACACAACCAGCCTCGCGGGCAACCTCTACCGCATCGACGGCGCGGAACCGGTGCTGGCGGACAAACTCGGCGGCCGCCCGCTGGGCCTCAAGGCCGGCCCCGACGGCGCGCTCTACATCGCCGACAGTTTCCGCGGCATCCTGCGCTGGTCCGGCCCCGGCACGCTGGAGGTTGTGGCGGACAGCGTCGATGGCGCCCCGATCATCTATGCTAACCAGCTCGACGTGGCGCAGGACGGCACCATCTATTTCTCCAACTCCTCGGACCGCTTCGACCCCGAAACAATGGGCGGCACCAAGCCGACCTCGATCCTGACGATCTGGGAGCAGTCAAACACCGGCTATGTGGCCCGCATCAACCCCGATGGCAGTGCTGAGAAGATCGCCACCGGCTTCGTCTACACCAATGGCATCGCCCTTTCGCCGGACGAAGACTTCCTCCTGATCAACGAAACCGGCCGCGCCCGTGTCCACCGGCTCTGGCTCAAAGGACCGCGCGCAGGCGAGCAGGAGGTGTTCCTCGACAACCTCCCCGGCTACCCCGACAATCTGGAGGCGCAGGGCGACGGCACCTATTGGCTCGCCTTCGCCAGCCCGCGGGTGCCGTCAGAGAAACTGATGCCGTACCCCTTCCTGCGCAAGGTGATCTGGCGCCTCGGCCCGCTGGTGCGCCCGGCGCCGATCCACCGCGGCATGCTGGTGCAGCTGGACGGCCAGGGCAACGTGCTGCGCAGCCTGCAGGACCCGGACGGCCGCCTCGGCGTCACCACCGGCGGCAGGGTGGTGGGCGGTCAGCTCTACGTCATGACCCTCGACTCGCCGTTCTTCGCCCGGATGCCGCTGCAGCCCTGACCTCAGGTAGGGCTGGCATGTCCGCCGGTTCCGGGGCAGGCTGCAGGCAAACCGGATACCAGGGGGGAGCAGCCATGAAAAAAGTCACCACAGGCTACAAGGACCACATCGCCTATGTCACGCTTGCCCGCGCGGACAAGCACAACGCGCTGGATGAGGAGATGATCGACTTGATCATCGCCGCAGGCCAGGAGGTGGCACAATCGGACGCCCGCGCGGTGGTGCTTTCGGGTGCGGGCAAGAGCTTCTGCGCAGGCCTCGACATGGCGGCGCTGGCCAGCTTTGCGCAGCGCGACCTCAGCAGCCTGATCATGGAGCGCACCCATGAGGACGCCAACGCCTTTCAGGAGGTGGCGATGGTCTGGCGCCGGGTGCCGGTGCCAGTGATCGCCGCGATCCACGGCGCCTGTTTCGGCGGCGGCCTGCAGATCGCGCTGGGCGCCGACATCCGCATCGCCCACCCGGAGGCGCAGCTGTCGGTGATGGAGATGAAATGGGGCCTGATTCCCGACATGGGCGGTATGGCGCTCTTGCCGCGGCTGCTGCGCTCCGACGTGCTGCGCCGCCTCACCTGGACGGCGGAAAAGGTGGAGGGCCCGCAGGCGCTGGACTGGGGGCTGGTCACCGAACTGGCCGGCAGCCCGCTCAGCCGCGCCAATGAACTGGCCAAGGAAATCGCCGGCAAAAGCCCCTCCGCCGTGCGCGCCGCCAAACGCCTTATTGCCTATGCTGAGTCCGGTGCCTCCCAGGCCGAAGTGCTGCTGCGCGAAAGTGCCGAACAGCTGGATCTTATCGGCAAGCCCGACCAGATCGAGGCGGTCGCCGCCCAGCTGCAAAAACGCCCGCCGGAGTTCAGCTGAACCGCTCCAGCCCGGCTTCTTTCTGGTCACAAATACCCATACCCCGGCCCCCGCCAAGCGGTGCCGCCGCCGGGGTGCGGGCCTGCCGCGGGAAAAGGCGTTTACGCTCCGGTAACCTCTTTGGATTCTGCAACAGCGGAATTTCGCCAAATTGTACGGAACCGCGTCCGGACAAGCGGGAAACCGCCGCCCGCCGGCGGGAAAATGCCGCGTAAAACCAGCGCCAATTCCCGTTAACGTTTTGGCAACACCTGGGGGCGAATTCTGCCTTCAGCAGGGCGCGAAGACGGCCAATCCAGCATCTGGAGATCTGCTGACCGGCAGCCCGGCGGGGGTGCCGGGTGGCCGCTTGCACCCTGGGAAACTGCAATAGAACCGGCGGCGGTCAGGGCCCGCAGCCGGACTTCAGAAAGGAGTGAGGCTGATGCAACTGGTTCAGAAGAAATGGTTTATTCTGTTTGAAAGCGGCGGCCTGCTGTCCCGGACCGGGGACCGGATTACCTATTTCTACGACGAAGCGCTGAGCTTCGGAGACCGCGAGGAGGCGCAGCGCTACCTGGCAGTGAACGAGAACAAGGTCAGCTATACGGGGCTGCGCCCCTCGCTGACCCAAGCGGCGTGAGCGGGTGGCTTGCCGCCAGCCGCACGGCGGAACGGCTTGCCGCAAGCGAGGGGAGGATGCCTAGGTCGGCGCGCTGGCTGCTGGCGCTGTCCGGCGTGCTGATCTCGGCCTCGGCGCTGATCTTCTGGGCCTGGCTCGGCGGTGCGGGCCAGGCGCCGGAGGACCAGCCGGGATGGTTCACCCTCACCGCGCTGCGCTTCTTCTGGCTGCCTTTTCTCAGCGGTGCGGGGCTGGTGCTGGCGGTCTGCTGCGCCGGGCGCAACAACGGCTACTGACACGGCCCAGCACAATAAGCCCAACAGAGAAGGCCGCGCCCGGGTGCAGGCGCGGCCTTCTCAATGTCAGCTCTGACAGCTCTTACAGCGAGGCGTCGTAGATCTTGCCAATGTTGGCACCCAGCGCCGCATCGTATTCCGCGTCGGACATAGACACGTTCAGCCCCTCGGTCAGCGCGCGGCTGAAGGAGGCGATCATCTTGGTGTTCTGCGACAGGCGCGCGCAGGCGTCGTCGGTGGTGTAGCCGCCCGACAGCGCCACAACCCGCACCACATTGGCGTGATCGGCCAGATCATCATAGAGGCCCGCCTGGGACGGGATGGTCAGCTTCAGCGCCACTTTGCTGTCCGCGGGCAGGGCATCCAGCTGCGCCTTGATCTCTGCTTTCAGCAGCTCTTCGGCCTCAGCCTTGGTGGCAGAGTTGATGTCCACTTCCGGCTCGATGATCGGCACCAGGCCGGCCGCAACAATCTGCTGGCCCACTTCGAACTGCTGCGCGACAACCGCCTTGATGCCTGTCGCATTTGCTTCCTTGACGACAGAGCGCATCTTGGTGCCAAAGATGCCCTTGGCGCCCGCCCGCGCCAGCAGCGCGTCCAGCTCCGGCATCGGCTTCATCATCTGCACGCCGTTGGCCTCATCGGCCAGGCCCTTGTCCACTTTCAGGAACGGCACCACGCCGCAGTTGCCCCACAGGAAGTCCGCGGTCGGCTTGCCGTCAATCTCGCCGTCCATGGTCTTCTCGAACAGGATCGCGCCCAAGATGCGCTCCTTGCCGAAGCTCGGCGAGGTGATGATGCGGGTGCGCATCTTGTGGATCTCGGCGAACATCTCGTCGTCGTTCGAATAGGCGTCCTCGTTCACGCCGTAAAGCGCCAGCGCCTTCGGGGTCGAGCCGCCGGACTGGTCCAGCGCGGCAATAAAGCCCTTGCCGGTTGCGATACGGTCGAGTTGTTCCTGCCGTGTGGAAGCGTCATTGGCCATAATGCGTCACTCTTCTTTGGAATGGTCGGTCTTGGCGCTGTCTATACCGCGAATCCGGTGGGAAACAACGGGGTGTTGCGCTAACGGAAGAAGGATTTCCGCGCATCCCGCGCCATGTTGTAGCGCATCTCCAGATCGGAGATCCGCGCCATCGCCGCCTTGCGCTCTTCCGGATCCGTCAATCCGGCGTATTCGCGGCGTGCCTCAGCCAGCTGCTGCTTCAGCCCGAACTCCTCCGGCACCACGCCCGCCTGCGCCATGATCCGCATGCCCGCCGCCAGGCCAGCGTCCACATGCGCCTCGCTGCTGCGGTCGGGCAGGGGCTTGCCTTCGCCTTCCAGCCCCTGCAGCTGGCCCTCGGCCTGCGCCTTGGCCAGCTGCCGTTCAATCAGGTTGCGGAAGGCGCGGATCATGCGGGCTCCTGTGGTTGCGGGGGAACCATATCAGCCGCCGCTCAGCCCAGCCAGTCCTTGCGGGTGACGGCATCGTTCAGCGCCAGCAGGTCCTCGCGCAGGTCCTCCAGTGTGATCGGCCCGCCCAGGCAGACCCGCACCGCTTCCTGCGGCAGGCCGGAGACGGTGAAGGCATCGCTGGGCATGATGCCGATCTGGCGACCCGCCATGCGGCCCATCACCTCGGCCCGGCTGGTGCCCCGCGGCAAGGTCAGCCACAGGTTAAAGGCCAGCGGATCGCTGTCGATGAAACAGGCCTGCAGCACCTCCGTTGCCAGCGCCTGCCGCTCTGCCGCAGCCTTGCGGATGAAACGCTGGATCTCTGCCGCGGTGCCGTCCTCGATCCAGCGTCCCAGCAGCGCCAGATTGAGGGGCGACACCATCACATGCATCGACCGGAGCGCTTGGCTGAACTGCCCCAGAACGGCGCGTTTCGGCACCAAAGTATAGGCCAGCCGCAGCCCGGCGCCGAAGCATTTGGAAAGCCCCGCAATATGCCAGCCCAGATCGGGGATCAGGCTGCTGATGGGGGCCGGCGCGCCATTATCGACAAAGCAATAGGCATCATCTTCGATCAGCGGCAGGTCATGCTTTTGCAGCACTGCGGCAATCTCCCGCCGCCGTTTGGCGGTGATGGTCCGAGTGGAGGGGTTCTGCAGCGTCGGGTTCAGATACAGCGCCGCGGGCCAGTCGCTGGTGATGGCCTTTTCCAGCGCGTCCGGCTGAATGCCGTCCTTGTCCCCCGGCAGTCCGATCAGCCGGATCCCCAGCCGCGCCGCGATGGAGCGCAGCCCGGGATAGGTCACCTCCTCGCACAGGATGGTGGACCCCGGCTCGCACAGCACCGTCAGGATCGCATAGAGGCTGGCGTGCGCCCCCGGCGTGATCACCAGCCGGTCCGGCGCGCAGGGCAGGCCGTTTGCCTGCATCCACTCTGCCGCCAGCGCCCGGTCCTGCGGGCTGCCGGTCACCGACTGGTAGCGCAACAGCGGCTGCAGGTTGGCCGAGACATGCTCCAGCCCCTTTTGCATCCGTGCCAGCAAGCCTGGGTCATCCGGTTCCGGCGGCATGTTCATCATCGGGTCTTCTTCCAGCGCCCGGCGCGGATCTGGCCGTTCCGGCAGCGCCTCCCGGCTGCGCACAAAGGTGCCGCGGCCGACAAAGCTCTCGATGTAGCCGCGCCGCACCGCCTCCGCGTAGCCCCGCGACACGGTGGAGAAATCCACCCCCAGCTCCTGCGCCACCCGCCGCTGCGGCGGCAGCCGGTCGCCGGGCGCCAGCACGCCGGCGTCGATGTCGGCGCCGATCGCCTCGGCCAGCTCGATATAGCGGGGCCGGGCGCCGTCCAGACGGGCAGGGGTCCATTGTTTCATCGCCGGGTCTCCGCGAAGGCTTTGTTTCGTGATTGATTGGTTCAATGCAGGAGTGCGGCAATAAATGCAATATCAATGTTTGCATATTGATTGCATTCATTTCGGGAATCACGCTATCAGGCGGCGGAACCCAAGGAGACGCGCGATGACCCAAGCGGACGTTCTGGAAGAGAACCAGCGGGAGCTGAAACCAGCTTTGCTGAAGGGGCTGCGGCTGCGCTGCCCGAACTGCGGCGGCGGCAAGCTGCTGCACAGCTATCTCAAGGTGAACGACAGCTGCACCGAGTGCGGCCAGGAGCTGCATCATCAGCGCGCTGATGACGGGCCGGCCTATCTGACCATCCTGGTGGTGGGCCACATCCTCGGCTTTGCGCTGCACATCGTCTACACCCAGCTGCGCCCGGACCCCTGGACGCTGGCGATCATCATGTCGGTGATCACGGTGGGGGCCTCGCTGTACCTGCTGCCGCGGATGAAGGGGCTGGTGGTGGCCTATCAGTGGGCCAAGCGGATGCACGGCTTCTGAGCCGGGCAAAACCATTCAACTAAAATGAAAAAGGCGGGCCAGCGGCCCGCCTTTTCTTGTATTTTCCCTGCGCCGCCTTGGCGGCGCCCGGCTCAACGGATGCTGCTCATGTGTCATGAGCAAAGCAGCGGGCGGGAGAACCCCGCCTGCCGGGGATTACACCAGCCGCGAGGCTTCCTTGGCCGCGCGGACGAAATCGTCGAACAGCGGGTGCGGCGCAAAGGGTTTGGATTTCAGCTCCGGGTGGAACTGCACGCCGATGAACCACGGGTGGTCTTTCCACTCCACGATCTCCGGCAGGCGGCCGTCCGGCGACATGCCGGAGAAGCTGAGGCCGCATTTTTCCAGCTGTTCCTGATACTTGGTGTCGACCTCATAGCGGTGGCGGTGGCGCTCCTCGATATGGGTGCTGCCATAAACTTCCGCCACTTTGGAGCCTTCCTCCAGCGCCGCGTCATAGGCGCCAAGGCGCATGGTGCCGCCCTTGTCGTCGCCGACTTTACGCTCGACGGTCATGTTGCCCTGCACCCATTCCTTCAGGTGGTAGACAACCGGCTCAAAGCGCTTCTTGCCGGCCTCGTGGTCGAACTCCTCGGAGCCCGCCTCGGAAATGCCCGCCACGTTGCGCGCGGCCTCGATCACCGCCATCTGCATGCCGAGGCAGATGCCGAGATACGGCACCTTGTTCTCGCGTGCATACTGCGCTGCCTTGATCTTGCCCTCGGTGCCGCGCTCGCCAAAGCCGCCTGGCACCAGGATCGCGTGGTAGCCCTGCAGGTAGGGAGCGGCGTCTTCCTTGTCAAAGAGCTCCGCATCGACCCATTCGATCGAGACCTTGACCCGGTTCGACATGCCGCCATGGGTCAGCGCCTCGGCGATGGATTTATAGGCGTCTTCCAGCTGGGTGTATTTGCCGACAATGGCCACCTTCACTTCGCCCTCGGGGTTGTAGATGCGGTCGGCCACATCTTCCCAGCGCTCCAGGTTGGGTTTCGGGGCAGGGGCGATGCCGAAGGCATCCAGCACCGCCTGGTCGAGGCCTTCGCGGTGATAGGCCAGCGGCGCCTCATAGATCGACTTCAGGTCCTGCGCGGCAATCACAGAGTCGGCGCGCACGTTGCAGAACAGCGCCAGCTTTTCGCGTTCCTTGACCGGAATCGGCCCCTCAGAGCGGCAGACCAGAATGTCGGGCGCGAGGCCGATGGAGCGCAGCTCCTTCACCGAGTGCTGGGTCGGCTTGGTCTTCAGCTCGCCGGAGGCCTTGATGTACGGGAGCAGGGTCAGGTGCATGAAGATGCACTCGCCGCGCGGCTTGTCCTGGGCGAACTGGCGGATCGCCTCGAAGAAGGGCAGGCCCTCGATGTCGCCGACGGTGCCGCCGATCTCGCAGAGCATGAAGTCGACCTCATCCTCGCCGATGGAGATGAAGTCCTTGATTTCGTTGGTGACGTGCGGAATGACCTGGATGGTTTTGCCGAGGTAGTCGCCGCGGCGCTCCTTCTCCAGCACGTTGGTGTAGATGCGGCCCGACGAGATCGAGTCGGTCTTGCGCGCCGGAACCCCGGTGAAGCGTTCGTAATGGCCGAGGTCCAGGTCGGTCTCGGCGCCGTCGTCGGTCACGAACACCTCGCCGTGCTCAAACGGGCTCATGGTGCCCGGATCGACGTTCAGGTAGGGGTCCAGCTTGCGCAGCCGGACCGAGTAGCCCCGCGCCTGCAGAAGGGCGCCGAGCGCCGCCGAAGCCAGGCCTTTGCCCAGGGATGAAACAACACCGCCGGTGATGAAGATAAAACGCGCCATATGTGTTCGGCTGCCCCCGTGAGAAGTCAGATTTCAGCTGCCCGGCGGTGATTGGAATCAGTCCAAAAACCGCTGCATCACGGGACTTCATATATAAAGGATTCGCACGAAATGCGCAAGGGAACCGCAAGATGCTGTTGCGGTTCCTAAAACCCTCTCAAGGTGTAGTGGATCAGTCTGCGCTGGGAACCAGCGGAGCGTTGTCGCCTTCGGAAGGCGGCAGGAGATCGCTGCCGAGCGCCGGAACTGCAGGCGCCTCGCCGCCTTCTTCGGTTTGCGGCACACCGATGCGGTCCGCAACAGAGGAGCCCGCGGACTTTTGCGCCGCCATGATGGTCAGGGTGATCGAGGTGCAGATGAAGGCGATGGCCAGCAGCCAGGTCACCTTGCTGAGCGCGGTTGCCGCCGCGCGGCCGGAGATCGCGCCGCCGCCGCCGCCGCCCATGCCAAGGCCGCCGCCTTCGGAGCGCTGCAGCAGAACCACGGCGATCAGGCCGAGAGCCAGAAGAAGATGGATGATCAGAACAACGTTTTCCATGGGTCCCTGCGGCGGTTGGCTAAGTACCGGGCGGTAAATAGGCAAGATTGCCCGGGGGGGCAAGGGCGGAGTTTGCCGGTTTCGGAGAGTTTGCGGCCGGAGCAGTTGCTTGCATGGGGCTTTGAAACTCCGGATCGCTTTGCGATCCGGTTCGCGCCCGGCCCCGCCCCCCAGGGCGGGCGCGAAATACTGTACCGTTTCAGAGAGATGCGAGGCTTGCTGGGTGTCCGGACGTTCCGCCATGCAGCACTGCGCCCACCCCCGGTGCCGGGCGCGAACCTGTTGTCCCGGATGGAATGCGACGTCACGCAACGTGATTGTTTGCATCAGGAAACGTGACTGGACAGCAGCCCCCGCGCGGGCGCAGCATGGGGTATGCCTCATGATCATCACGACCACCCGCACGCCCTTTTGCCGCCTGATCCTGCCCTGCGGGTGAAGGCGCTGGAGACGATTCTCACCGAAAAGGGCCTGATCGACCCCGCCGCGCTGGAGGAGATCATCGACACCTATCAGAACAGGATCGGCCCGCAGAACGGTGCCAGGGTGGTGGCCCGCGCCTGGAGTGAGCCGGAGTTCAAGGCGGCGCTGCTGGCGGATGCCGATCCGGTGCTGGCGGAGCTGGGATATTACGGCCGCCAGGGTGAGCATATGGTGGTGGTGGAGAATACGCCCCAACAGCACAATATGGTCGTGTGTACCTTATGCAGCTGCTACCCGTGGCCGCTGCTGGGCATTCCGCCGGGCTGGTATAAATCCGATGCCTACCGCGCCCGCGCGGTGCGCGAGCCGCGCAAGGTGCTGGCGGAGTTCGGGGTGACGCTGCCACCGGAGGCCGCGGTGCGGGTCTGGGATTCGACGGCAGAGGTCCGCTATCTGGTGCTGCCGATGCGGCCCGGCGGCACTGAGGGGCTGAGCGAGGACGAATTGGCTGCGCTGGTCACCCGTGACAGCATGATCGGCACTGGATTGGCAAAAATGCCGGGGGAGTTGCCGTCATGACCCGGGTGCATGACATGGGCGGGCGGTTCGGTGACGGGCCGGTTAAGTCTGAGGCCGAAGGCGCACCGGTCTTTGCCGAGGACTGGCATGCCCGTGCGCTGGCGGTGACGCTGGCTTGCGGGGCGCTGGGGCAGTGGAACATCGACACCTCGCGCCACGCGCGGGAGCGGCTGTCGCCCAAGGACTACACGCGCTTTTCCTATTACGAGAAATGGATTTCGGCGTTGGCGGACCTCCTGGTCGAGAAGGGTGTGCTGACGCGGGACGACCTGCAGGGCAAGGGGGCTGCCGGGCTGCACGCGCTGGCGGAGCGGGCGCTTAAGGCGGAGAACGTCGCCGCAGCGCTGGCCAAGGGCGGGCCTGCGGACCGGGAGGGCGGGCCGGCGCCGCTGTTCACCCCCGGCCAGGCGGTACGGGCGCGAATCCCTGCGGATAACGCGCTGGTCGATGGCGGCCACACCCGGCTGCCGCAATACGCTGCCGGGGCGCAGGGCTATATCCTGCGGCTGCATGGCACCCATGTCTTGCCCGACAGCAGCGCCCATGGGCTGGGCGAGGCGCCGGAGCCGCTTTATGCGGTGCGCTTTCATGCCAGTTCCTTGTGGGCGCATGCAGAACACCCCGAGGACGAAGTGGTGCTGGATCTGTGGCAGAGCTATCTGGAGCCGCTATGAGTACCTGTCCTGAGGTTGCAGCACCGGAGCCTGTCTTTGCCGAACCCTGGCATGCGCAGGTCTTTGCGCTGACGGTGCATCTGAATGAGGCCGGGCGGTTCAGCTGGGCCGACTGGGTGGAGCGGTTTTCCGCGACGCTCAAGCGCCATGGGTTGAGCCGTGAATTGGATGGCGGTGAGGATTACTTCCGCGCCTGGCTGGAAACGCTGGAGATGTTTCTGGCCGAGGACGGCGCGGCGTCGCGCGCAGAGGCGGAGGTGATGCGCAGCCGCTGGGAAGAGGCCTACCTCAGCACGCCGCATGGCGCGCCGGTGCATCTGCGCGGCTGAGCGCGCGCAGCTGTGGCCGCCGGGGCCGCTTGCGGGCCGGGGCGGTTTTGCCTTTGCCGTTTCTGTTGTTTCGTTTCCGTTGTTGCGCTGTGTCCCAATTAAGGGGGCGGCGCCGCCGGGGTGGAGGTGGACAGACCCCGCAGGGGGCCTGCTCGGACAAGCTCGCTTGGACGACCCCCTTTTTATCAGGGCCGGTCTCCGGGTGTTGCCCATTCAGCCGCACAGATGCCTGGGCCTCGTATCATGGCCCCGCGCGCGGGAACCATGGCTGGGGGATCGCGATCTGATTGCAGTGTGGCATAGGGAAATGAGGATCGCGTGAAGGCACCGTACGCTGGGTATGCAACACCCCGCTGTTTGCCGCGATTTTTTCGTGACGCTGAGGGCGGGCGCCTGCCTGCGGGGTGGCGCTGCAACGGCTGTGTATGGCAGTTTATTCCTGCTGCGCCCGTACGAGTTTGCAATGGAGTACTGCACCTGCGAAAGCGCCAGCCCGTGCGGGCGGGCAGGCGCTGGCCCGGCGCCTGCGGCTTGATTCCGGGCGGGGAAGGTGCTGTGCCCCATGAATTAGCGCCAACTGCGGCGAATTTGCGGTTCCACTGCCTGCGCAGCATCGCTATATGAGCGTGGGTTTGAACCAGACTGTAAAGGACCGGATATGGCCAATGTCGTCGTAGTCGGCGCCCAGTGGGGCGACGAAGGGAAAGGCAAGATCGTGGACTGGCTGAGCGAGCGCGCTGACGTGATCGCCCGCTTCCAGGGCGGCCATAACGCCGGCCACACGCTGGTCATTGACGGCAAGGTCTACAAGCTGCACGCGCTGCCTTCGGGCGTGGTGCGCGGCGGCAAGCTGTCGGTTATCGGCAATGGCGTGGTGCTGGACCCCTGGCACCTGATGAAGGAAATCGCGACGGTTCAGGAACAGGGCGTGGAAATCACCCCGGAAACCCTGATGATCGCCGAGAATACGCCGCTGATCCTGCCGCTGCACGGCGAGCTGGACCGGGCGCGCGAGGAAGCGGCCTCCAAGGGCACCAAGATCGGCACCACCGGCCGCGGCATCGGCCCGGCCTATGAGGACAAGGTGGGCCGCCGTGCGATCCGCGTTGCCGACCTGGCCGACGAGGCGACCCTGATCGCCCGCGTTGACCGGGCGCTGCAGCACCATGATCCGCTGCGCAAGGGCCTGGGTGTAGACCCGGTCGACCGCGACGCGCTGATTGCCCAACTGAAGGAAATCGCGCCGCAGATCCTGCCCTTTGCGGCCCCGGTCTGGAAGGTGCTGAACGAGAAGCGCAAATCCGGCAAGCGGATCCTGTTCGAAGGCGCGCAGGGCGCACTGCTGGACATTGATTTCGGCACTTACCCGTTTGTGACCTCCTCGAACGTGATTGCAGGCCAGGCGGCGACCGGTGTCGGAATCGGCCCGGGCTCGATCGATTACGTGCTGGGCATTGTGAAGGCCTATACCACCCGCGTCGGCGAAGGCCCGTTCCCGACCGAGCTGCTGAACGCGGAAGGCAAGCCGGATGCCGATGGCGAGCGCCTGGGCACCCGCGGCCATGAGTTCGGCACCACCACCGGCCGCCAGCGCCGCTGCGGCTGGTTCGACGCCTGCCTGGTGCGCCAGACCTGCGCCACCTCCGGCATCAACGGCATTTCGCTGACCAAGCTGGACGTGCTGGACGGGTTCGAGACCCTGAAGATCTGCACCGGCTACGAGCTGGACGGCGCGCGTCTGGACTACCTGCCGACCGCTGCCGATCAGCAGGCCCGCTGCAAGCCGGTCTATGAAGAGATGCCGGGCTGGAGCGAGTCGACCGAGGGCGCGCGCAGCTGGAACGATCTGCCCGCCAACGCGATCAAGTATGTGAAGCGCGTGGAAGAGCTGATCGACTGCCCGGTGGCGCTGCTGTCCACCAGCCCGGAGCGGGACGACACCATCCTGGTCACCGACCCGTTTGCCGACTGATGGCTGACAAGCAAGGCCTGAGCTACAAGGCCCGGCGGCGCTGGGCCCTGGTCATCCTGCTGGTGGGGATGCCGGTTTACATCGTGGCCGCAGTCACGGTGATGAACTGGCTCGACCGGCCGCCCCTGTGGCTGGAGCTGATCGTCTATGTGGCGCTGGGCATCGTCTGGGTGCTGCCGTTCAAGTTCGTGTTCCGCGGCGTCGGCAAGGAAGACCCGGACGCCGGGAAGACTGACCCGGAGAAATAAGGGGAGGGGCGCTGCCCCTCTTGACCTGAAGGTCAATTCACCCCGGAGTATTTCTGCAAAGAAGAAACAGGCCCTTGGTCTGAAACTGAAAAAGGCGGCCCGCGGGGCCGCCTTTTCTGTTTCTGCTGTCCGGGGATCAGCCCGCGGCGCGCTTGGGTTTGAAGCCGATGTCGCCGGAGGCGGTGAACTGGCCGTTGCCGGAGCGTTCGATCTTGCCGTCGCGCAGGAGCTGGCCGAAGGAGCGCAGCCCGTCCTCGCGGTTGAAGTCGCTGCTGCCGGCGCTGCGCACCTTGTTCATCAGTTGCGGGCGCGAGAAGTGGTCGCGGCCTTCGACAAAGCTCATGTAGGCGGCGGCGGCCTCCAGCAGTTCATGCAGCTCAGCCGCGCCGCGTTCTTCGGCATAGGCGGCAAAACCGCTGCCGCCGGTTTCTGCGTCATTGCCCAGAACCGCGGCTGACACCCGGCGCGGGCGCACCGGCTGGGGGGCCGCAGCGGCAGGGGCCGCGGCTGCACCTTCGTCGATGCGCTGCTCGGCCACCAGTTTCAGCGGCGCCGGGCGCGCGGCCGGGCTGGCCGGACGCGCCGAGACGCCCTGGCGGGCTTCGGGCCGGGCTTCGGGGCGGCGCGGGCGCACCACGCTGGCGAGGTCGTCGCGGTAAGGCTTGGCCTCGTCGCTGGCGCTGCCGGCGTCCGGGCCGTCAGCCTTGGTGGCGGCGACGGCGCCGCGCAGCTGGCTGTAGGCCTCAAGCGAGGAGGCGGTTTCCGGGTCTTCCAGCTTTTCGTCGGCGGCGGCCATCAGCCGGGAGACGTCGCTGTCGGCCAGGCCGGGCGCAGCCACCGGATCCGCCGCCTCTGCCGCATCGGCATCATCCTCAAGGGAAGCTTCAGCGGAGTCTTCGGCAGCAGGCTGTTCGGACGCGGCCAGGATCTCAGCCTCCACCTCGGCCAGTTCCCGCATCAGGTCGGCCTCGTCCTCGTCGGAGAGGATGGGCTGTTCGGGCTCTGCGTCTGCCGGAGCCGGGGTGTCTTCTGTCTCTTGCAGCTGGCCGGAGGCAACGGCCTGGTCGAGGACCGCGCGCTTGATCTTGGTGATGCGGACGCGGGCCGGCTTCGGTGCCGGGGCTTCTTCTTCTTCCCCGGCCGGCCGGCTGGAGCTGTCCTCTGTGCTGTCCTCATCAAGGCCTGCGAAGAGACCGTCTTCGGCTTCCGCTTCGGCTTCGCCGCTGTCATCGCCTGCGGAGGCTTCCTCGGTGTCCGCGTCTTCTGCTTGGGCTGCTTCGGCAGCGGCGCTGTTCAGGTCCAGGCGGTCCAGGGCGCGGGCGATCTCGTCGTCGGCCTCGTCATCGAAATCCGGTGCGCCGTCATCTTCCAGCAGGGCCGCGGAGATGTCCTCAGCGGCGCCATCCAGCACGTCATCGGCGTGCTCGTCTTCGCTGAAATCCTCTTCGGGGGTCTGGGCGACCACGGCGCGGATGCGTTGCAGCTTGGCGGCGATGCTGTCGGCGGCGGAGGCGGCTGCCGGGGCCGCAGTCTCGACCTCTTCGGCCTCTGCCTGCGGCTCTTCCGCCTCTACTGCCGCTTCGGTGAAATCTGCCTCGGCTTCGGTCACTTCCAGCAGTTCGACGGCAGGGGCAGGCTCTTCTTCGCTTGCGGTGCCGAGCACAGCGGCGATGGCTTCTTCGGCTTCGGCTTCGGCTTCGGCTTCGGCTTCGGCTTCGGCTTCGGCTTCGGCTTCGGCTTCGGCTTCGGCTTCGGCTTCGGCTTCGGCTTCGGCTTCGGCGGTGATTTCTGCGGCTTCTTCTGCTTCGGCCTCTTCCGCGGCGTCCTCGATTTCGGCAGCGGCGGCCTGGGCTTCTTCTGCAACCGCCTCGGCGGCGGCTTCGGAGGCTTCGGCGGCGATCACGTCTGCGGCAGCTTCTTCGGTTTCGGCCACGGATTCTTCGGTTTCAGCCACGGCTTCCGCTTCGGCGGCCGGAACTTCAGCTTCCGCCGGGGCGGGCGCGGGCTGTTCGGCAACCGGTTCTGCGGCAGGCGCCGGCGCCGGGGCAGGTGCAGCGGTGGGAGCCGGTGCGGCAGCTTCGGCAGCGGCGGCGCCAAGCGCCGGGGTGGCGGCACGCAGGTGGATGCCGCCCTCGCTGGTGCGGGCCTCGACCTGGCGGGCGATTTCGCGCTGGGCGATGCGGGCCAGCATATCGGCATCGGGCTGCGGCGGTTCGGCGCCAAAGTAGCGGTCATCCGCGGCAAGGTCGCGGAAATACTCGGCAATGGCCTTCATTGTGCCGAAGGAATCCTCGAACCCTTCCAATGTGCAGGAAAAGGTTCCATAGGATACGGTCAAGACTTTGTTGTTATGTACCATCAGCTCGCTCGTCTTCGTCACATAGGTTGTCATTCACCATAAAGGCTGGAAGGACCAATTTTGCTCGAATCCGTGCAATTGATCGTATCATTTTGTGTTCACAATGTGTCTTGTTTCCAAAATAGGCGGGAATTCACCGCATGAATACTAAGATTGTAGACGTTCCGGAACCAATCACGCTGGTAGGCGGCGGTGAGCTGGCCTCTGGCGATCTGGAGGCGGCGCTGGCGCTGGCGCCGGTGCTGGTGGCGGCGGATGGCGGCGCTGCGGCGGCGCTGGCGGCGGGGCGGGTGCCGCGGGCGGTGATCGGGGATTTTGACTCGCTGAGCGATGACGTGCGGGGGCAGCTGCCGCCGGACAGCCTGCACCCGGTGGCGGAGCAGGACAGCACCGATTTTGACAAGGCGCTGAGGATGATAGCGGCGCCGGCGGTGCTGGCGGTGGGGTTCCTGGGCGCGCGGGTGGATCACCAGCTGGCGGCGTTCAGCACCCTGGTGCAGGGGCATGACGTGCCGGTTGTGCTGGTGGGGGAGACGGAGGTGATCTTTCACCTGACCCGGGCGGTGGAACTGCCCGCGGAGGCGGGTGAAGTGATTTCGCTGTTTCCGATGCAGGAGGTGCAGGGGCACTCCGAGGGGCTGGAGTGGCCCATTGACGGGCTGACGATGTCGCCGATGGGGCGGATCGGCACCTCGAACCGGGCGACGGGTCCGGTGCGGCTGGAGGCGGAGGGGCCGGGGCTGTTGGCGATTGTGCCGCGGCGGTTGCTGGCGGATGTGCTGGGGGCGGTCCGGCTGGACCGCTAGGCGGGGTTGATGCGCTCTTCGGTTTCTGACGCCTTGCGCTCGCGCATCACCGCGTAAAGCCCTGCGCTGATGGTCAGGAGGATGCCGAAAGCCGCGAGGGCGTTCGGGAGTTCCGAGAAGATCAGCCAGCCGAAGAACACTGCCACCGGGATTTCCAGGTATTGCATTGAGGCAAGGGTGGAGGTGGGGGCAAAGCGCAGGCTCCAAGTCATCAGGAGGTGGGCGACGGTGCCAAGCGCGCCGGCTGCGGCCAAGAGGGACCAGGTGTCCTGCGGCGGCAGGGCGGTGGAGAGGGCGGGCAGGCTAATGGCATTGCCGATCAGGAACACCGGCGCCAGCAGTGCAGTGCCCATGACGCCCGCCACTGCCTGAACCGCGATGGGATCGGTCTCCTTGGCGATTTTGCGGGTGATCAGCATGAACAAGGCAAAGATCACAGCCACCAAGAGCGGCCAGAGCGCGTTCCAGCCGACGGCGGCAAAGCTGGGTTGAATGACCAGCAAGGTGCCGGCAAAGCCGACGACGCAGGCGCCGAGGCGGCGCAGGCCAACCTGTTCGTGCAGGACGTATTTGCCCAGCAGCAGCATCAGGAAGGGCATCACGAAGGCTATGGCCACCGCGTCGGCCAAGGGCAGGTAGCGGAAGGCGGTGAACATCGCGCCGATGCCGCCCATCTGCAACAGCGTGCGCAGGAACAGGAGCGGTGCCACCCGGCGCGACAGGCTGAGCGGCAGCCGCAGGGCCAGGGCCAGCGGCAGCAGGATTGCGGCCTGGGCGGCAAAGCGGATGAAGACGATCTGCGCGACCGGCACCCGGTCCGTCAGCAGTTTGGCGATGGCGTCGCCCAGCGGGATCACCATGCAGAAGCCCAGCATCAGGGCGATGCCGAGGAGGGGCCGGTCCTGTGTCATGGCGGCAGGCTAGGCGGGGTGGGGGAAACTTACAAGGTGCGGTTGAAGGCGGGACGGATTGCGGAGATAGACCCCGGGCCGCTTGCGGCCCGGTTCGCGCCCGTCCCCGCCCCGTCATGCCGGAGGCATGCTTTCAGCATGACGCAGGCGCGAAACGCCCACCCTCGGTGCCGGGCGCTAACCTGTGTTTGGTTGCTCCGGCAGCGGCAGACTGAGACATGAAACTCAGCAGTTCGGCACGTTGACCGCGAGGCCGCCGAGCGAGGTTTCCTTGTACTTGTCGTGCATGTCGGCGCCGGTTTGGCGCATGGTCTCGATGCAGGCGTCCAGCGGCACGAAGTGCTGGCCGTCGCCGCGCAGGGCGAGGGACGCGGCGGAGACCGCCTTGATTGCCGCGAGGCCGTTGCGCTCGATGCAGGGGACCTGCACCAGGCCCTTCACCGGGTCGCAGGTCATGCCCAGATGATGCTCCAGTGCGATCTCGGCGGCGTTTTCCACCTGTTCGGGGGTGCCGCCCATGACGGCGCAGAGGCCGGCGGCGGACATTGCCGACGCGGAGCCGACCTCAGCCTGGCAGCCTGCCTCGGCGCCGGAGATCGACGCGTTGTATTTCACCAGGCCGGCAATCGCGGCGGCGGTCAGCAGGAAATCCTCGACATGGGCTTCGGACGCGCCCGGCACATGGTCGAGATAGTAGCGGATCACCGCCGGCAGGGTGCCTGCGGCGCCGTTGGTCGGCGCGGTCACAACCTGGCCGCCAGCCGCGTTTTCCTCGTTCACCGCCATCGCATAGACGCTCATCCAGTCGTTGATGGTGTGCGGCGCGGTCAGGTTCATGCCGCGTTCGGCCATCAGTGCGTCATAGATGCCCTTGGCACGGCGGCGGACCTTGAGGCCGCCGGGCAGGATGCCGTCGCGCTCCAGCCCGCGGTTGATGCAGTCGTTCATCACCTGCCAGATGCGGGCGGTGCCCTTGGCGAGGCTGTCGGAGCAGCCGCGGGAGATCTCGTTGGCGCGCTTCATCTCGGCAATCGACTTGCCGCTGGCCTTGGCCATCTCCAGCATCTCTGCCGCGGATTTGAACGGGAAGGGGACCGGGTCGCCTTCGTCGGTGGCCTTGCCCGCGGCCAGTTCCTCCTCGGTGACGACAAAGCCGCCGCCGATCGAGTAGAACACCTGCTTGAGGATCACGTCGCCCTGGGCATCCGTTGCCATCAGGATCATGCCGTTGGCGTGGCCCGGCAGCGCGTGATCATAGTCAAAGATCATGTCCGCCTTGGGGTCGAAGTGCAGTTCTCCCAGCCCCTCGGGGTGCATGGTATGGGTCTTGTCCAGCTCCGCCAGGAAGGCCTCGGCCTTGGCGTCGTCGTAGTCGTGGGCGACAAAGCCGCCGAGGCCGAGGATGGTGGCGCGGTCGGTGGCGTGGCCGACGCCGGTGAAGGCAAGCGAGCCGTGCAGCGAGGCGCGCAGGCCGTGGAATTCGAACGGCGAGGCGCGCATCATGTCGAGGAAGCGCGCGGCGGCGACCATCGGACCCATGGTGTGGGAGGACGACGGGCCGATGCCCACTTTGAACATGTCGAAAACGGAGAGGAACATTAGGTGGCTGATCCTTCTGGGGGATTGGCGTAGGCCGGGGATGTGAACGGGGTGGCGCCGAGACCCTCGGCCTCGCGTGCCACATTAACGGCGGGGCGGCTTTCCAGCGCGGCGCAGATACGCTGCAGGCTGGGGTAATGGGCCAGGGTGAACCAGGTTTTGTCGGCCTGCGCAGGATAAAGCGCCATCCAGCGGATCTGGCAGGCAAGGTAATAGTCCAGCACCGACGGCTGCGGCGCGCCGAGCCAGGCGGGACGCGCGGCGGCGGCCTGGTTGAGGCTGGTCAGATGCACATGCAGGCGCTGGCGCAGGACCTTTTGCAGCTGCTGCTGATCTGCCTTCTCCGCACCGATGTATTTGTCCGGGTAGAACAGCATCCGCAGGTCGGCGTGCAGGGTGTTGGAAGCGAAGAACAGCCATTTCAGGAAGGCGGCGCGGTCCGCGCTGCCGGGCTGCGGTGCCATCGCGGCGTGGCGCTCGGAGAGCCACAGCAGGATCGCGGCGGTTTCAAACAGCGGCCCGTCCGGGGTTTCCAGCACCGGGATCAGACCGCCCGGGTTCAGCGCCCGGTATTCGGGGCTGTTCTGCGCCTCTGCCCGGCGGTCGACCAGGACCGTTTCATAGGGCAGGCCAAGCTCCTCCAGCACCAGCCGGATGACCAGTGAGGCGTTGTCAGGGGCGTAGTGCAGGCGGTATTCGGGTTTCATAGCGCAACATTATAACTCGGACCGGCAGAATATGTGTCCGTTTCCGGCGTTTCCAATAGGAAACCCGCCTTTGTGATATATGTTTGGTCAAGAGGCCCCGAAGCGGCGGAAGGACGCCGAGCGGGTCATGCGTTGCGCAGCTCTGTTTTGAGCCCGAAGCGGACGCCGAAGGGGCGCGCGTTGTGATTGCCCGCCAAGTTCAAATTGCCTCAAAATGCTGCTTGATTTAGTCTCGCTGTAATGAGCCGAGAATTGAGCGAAATCGATTTGGCCGGGATGCCAGCCCCGTTGGCATTTGCAGTCAAAGAAATCAGTTTCCCGATGGTAGTTGAAGGAAGCGGATCACCTGTTCTGTTTGTTCATGGAGCATGGGCCGATCATCGTATCTGGTGCGGTCTTTGGAAACCCGTTTCCCGCCGAGCTAAGTTCATGGCTTACACTCAGCGGCATTTTGGGGACTGGCACTGGCCAAACGACAAACCTTTCGCGCGCCGTGTCCATACAGAAGACCTGATCGACATATTGGAAAAATTGGAGGAGCCGGTCCATCTCGCTGGGTGGTCTTATGCAGGCGGAATTCTGTTACGCACGGCGGCGACAATACCCAAACAAGTGCTTTCGCTAAGTATCTTTGAGCCATCGTTTGAGTGCGAACCGCCAAAAGAAAATGGCCCACTAACGCATGCTCGCGAAATTGCGTGGGACCGATTAGAGCCAGCCTATGAATTGGCGGAGAAGGGCGATCTTGAGACAGGTATGCGGGTAGGTCTTGAGGCTGTCTATAGCATGCCAGCAGGTGGTTTTCTTGAGTTGCATCCAGACTTTCAAAAGGTTCATTTGGAAAATTGCCATACGATGATGCCTGATCTTAATGCAGAGCCTGCCAAACCACTGTCACCTGAGGAATTTGCTCAAATTAAATGCCCGACCTTAATCTTGTACGGAGAAAACTCACTTGATCAGTACCGTTTAATGGCTGAGCACACGAGCAACAGCATCGACAACGCAATACTAAGAAAAGTACCGGGCGTAAGTCATGGCGGCCCTGTTCAAAGGCCAGACCTGTTGGCTGATGCGATGTTAGAGTTCATTCTGGGGAATGCTTCTTTGCGCTCTGTTTAACTGTAAGGTTCAGTAACTTGAAAGTCCGCTTCGTCCGCTCAGCGTGCGTTCTGAATTGCCGCACAAAACAGCCGGTTCGAGACAGGAGTTCCTGCCCCTTGCGCGGAGGACAGCTGCCCGTTCAGATCCGCCGGGCGGTGCAGACGAAATGGGTGAGCGAGAAGAAGAACCGCCCCTCCGCCGCCAGTTCCTCCTGTTCCTGCGCCCAGGCGGCGGCGTCGTCCTCATCGGTGGCTTCAGTCTGAACGGCATAGGCGCGGATCAGGCGGATCATCATGGCGGCCAAGCCGTCCGGGCGCAGGCTGGTGTCGCAGATGGTCACGGGGTGCATCGTTTCGAGCGTGAAGCCGCTGTCGCGCAGTTCTTCCGGCAGGCGGGCGGGCACGGTGCGGTCGGCCAGATGGTTGTCCCAGATATCCAGGAACCGCTGCATCCGGGCGCGGTTGTCGCTGTGCCAGGCGAAGGTGTCAAAGTGGATGTCGCCGATCACCAGGCGGCCGTTCGGTTTCAGCACATGGTGCACCGCGCGCAGCACCGGGCGGCGGCTGGTGATGTATTCGAACACCTGCACCGAGACCGCCTTGTCAAAGCTTTCCGGCTCAAACGGCAGGGTCGCTGCATCGCTTTCGGTGAGGGTGGTGTTTTCCCGTTCCTGCAATCGCTGGCGGGCGGCGGCGAGCATGTCGGGGCTGGCGTCCAGCCCGGTCACATGGCCCGCGGGGCCGACCGCGCGGGCGAGTTCCTCTGTCAGCAGCCCGTTGCCGCAGCCGAGGTCCAGGATGCGGTCGCCCGGTGCCGGTGCCAGCGCGTCGAAGCTGGCGCGCCGCCGCCGGGAAATGTCGGCACCCTGGTAGGCATCCTCCAGCACGCGGGTGGTTTCCTTGTCGAATTGCAGCATTCCTGTCCCTCCGTCCGCATCCGCCCGCATAAGAGGACTAGGGCGAACGGGCGGGATTTCCAGCCGGGCGGCGGGCGGGGCGCAAAAGCCCCCTCGCGCGGAATCGGCTAACCGCCTATAACGGCGGGGAAAGCGTTTGCATGGAGATCCGCGATGACCGGAGAGCTGTCCCCCATCGACAAGGCGAAATTCGTTGCGGCCAAGCGGGCGGCGGAGATGGTCGAAGATGGTATGCGGGTGGGGCTTGGCACCGGGTCAACTGCGGCTTGGCTGGTGCGCTGCCTGGGCGATCTGGTGCAGAAGGAGGGTTTGCGGATCACCGCGGTGCCGACCTCCAGCCGCACCGCGGCGCTGGCGCGGGACGTGGGCATCCCTGTGGTCTCTTTGGATGAGGCCAAGTGGCTGGATGTGACCATTGATGGCGCCGATGAGTTTGATCCGGACCTGAACCTGATCAAGGGCGGCGGCGGCGCGCATCTGCAGGAGAAGATTGTCGCCACGGCCTCTGACCAGATGGTGGTGATTGCCGATGCCAGCAAGATGGTGGAGACCCTGGGCGCCTTCCCGCTGCCGGTGGAGGTGCTTCCGTTCGGCTGGCAGAGCAGCCAGGCGCTGATCGAAGAGACGCTGGTGTCGATGGATGTGATGGGGCGCAGCTCCACCCTGCGGATGAACGGCGGGGCGCCATTTGTGACGGATGAGGGCAATTACCTGCTGGACCTGCATCTGAAACGGATCGGCAATGCCCGTCAGCTGGCGCTGGTCTTGAACCAGATCCCCGGGGTGATCGAGAACGGGCTGTTCATTGACATCTGCGACACGGTGGTGATCGGCTATGGCGACGGCCGTGTTGAGGTGCGCGACATCAACGAAGGCACCGTCGAGAAGGACAAGCTGGATTTTGTCGAAACCGACAACCTGTTCACCGATTTGATGGATTGAGTGCGGCTGCGTTCCGCGTTTTGCAAACCGGATTCCTGCGAGGAATCCGGCCCGGTTTCCGGCGCGGAAACCGGGGGCAGGGCTTCTAAAAGCTGGCGGCGGAGACGGGTCTGAAATCCTCGCAGGATTTCAGGACGGAATTCGCGCCGAATTCCGTTTTCTTCGGATGCACTGCCCATGGGGGGGCGGAAAACCGGAATTCCGCCTCACAACCCTGTGCAAATTCAATGCAAAAGGTTGAATGCGGCGCGGGAACGCCCACTTGGGCATATGGCGTTTGGTGGTCCGTTATGGGATACACCTGATCAAGAAATGCAAAGGGCGGAACTTCATGAGCTTTGATTACGATCTGTTTGTCATCGGCGGCGGCTCCGGCGGGGTGCGGGCGGCACGGGTGGCGGCGCAGGAAGGCGCCAAGGTGGCGCTGGCGGAAGAGGACCGCTATGGCGGCACCTGCGTGATCCGCGGCTGCGTGCCGAAGAAGCTGATGGTGTTCGCGTCTGAATACTCCAGCATGGTCGAGGACGCGCAGGCCTATGGCTGGGACATCAAGGCCGGTGCCTTTGACTGGGATGCCTTCAAGGGCAAGCTGCATAGCGAGCTGGACCGGCTGGAAGGCATCTACCGTAATATCCTGAAGAACAACGGCGTTGAGAGCTTTGACAGCCGTGCCAAGCTGGCCGATGCCCACACGGTAGAGCTGGCCGACGGCACCCGCAAGACCGCCAAACATATCCTGATTGCCACCGGCGGCTGGCCGACGGTGCCGGAGTTCCCGGGCTCGGAACTGGCGATCACCTCGAACGAGATGTTCCATCTGGACAAGCTGCCGGAGAGCCTGCTGATTGTCGGCGGCGGCTATATCGCCAGCGAGTTTGCGGGCATCATGAACGGGTTGGGCGTCAAGACCACGCAGTTCTACCGCGGCGCGCAGATCCTGCGCGGTTTCGACGACGAGGCGCGCGGGCTGATCAGCGAGGAGATGTGCCAGGCCGGCATCGACGTGCATTTGGGCACCAATGTGCTGGAGATGCGCAAGGAAGGCGATAAGATCCGGGTGAAATCAACGAATGGCCAGGAGCGGCTGTTCGACAAGGTGATGTATGCCACCGGCCGCCATCCCAATGCCGATAACCTGGGCCTTGAGGAGATCGGCGTGCAGCGCGGCCGCAAGGGTGAGATCATCGTCGATGAATACAGCCAGACCTCAGTGCCGTCGGTCTATGCGATCGGCGATGTGACCGACCGGGTGGCGCTGACGCCGGTGGCTATCCGCGAGGCGATGGCTTTTGTCGAGACCGTGTTCAAGGGCAATCCGACCAGCCCCGACCACGCGCTGATCCCGACCGCGATCTTCACCCAGCCGGAGATGGGCACCATTGGCCTCAGCGAGGAAGAAGCGCGCGAGCAGGAGCCGGTTGAGGTTTATGCGACCTCGTTCAAACCGATGCAGCAGGCCTTTGCCGGCCGGGCGCAGCGGGTGCTGATGAAACTGATCGTTTCCAAGGCCACCCGCAAGGTGCTGGGCTGCCATATCGTCGCACCTGGTGCGGGCGAGATGATCCAGCTGGCCGGAATAGCGGTAAAAATGGGTGCAACCAAAGAAGATTTCGACCGCACGGTTGCGGTGCACCCGACAATGTCGGAAGAGTTGGTAACTTTGAAAACTCCGGTGCGCTCGACCTGAACGGGCAAACCGGCAAGAATGAGAACTCATGCGGCCCAATTCGGTACCTTGCGGGCGGCAGCAAACGGATAGGAGACAAATGGCGGGCAATAGCGGTGGCCCATGGGGGGGCGGTGGCTCCTCCGGCGGCGGAGGAGGCAACCGGGGCAACAACGGCGGCAATAACGGCGGTGGCCGTAAGCCGGAAGATCCCCAGATCCCCGAAATCGATGAGCTGGTGAAGAAAGGCCAGGAGCAGCTGCGCGTGCTGATGGGCGGGCGCGGCGGATCCGGCGGCGGCCGCGGCGGACGCAGCGGCGGCGGAGGCGGCGGCGCGCCGCTGTTCACCAAGGGCACCCTGGGGCTGGCGGTCATTGCCGGCGCGGTGCTGTGGGGCTTTGCCAGCATCTATACCGTCAAGCCGGAAGAGCAGTCGGTGGAGCTGTTCCTGGGCGAGTATTCCTCGACCGGGCAGCCGGGCCTGAACTTTGCGCCCTGGCCGCTGGTCACCAAGGAAGTGATCCCCGTGCGGGTGGAGCAGACCGAGAACATCGGCTCCGGCGCGCGCGGCTCTGACGCCGGGCTGATGCTGACCGGCGACGAGAACATCATCGACGTGGATTTCCAGGTGGTGTGGAACATCTCTGACCCGGCGCGGTTCCTGTTCAACCTGCGCGACCCGCGCTCGACCATCAACGCGGTGTCGGAATCTGCGATGCGCGAGATCATCGCCCAGTCTGAGCTGGCGCCGATCCTGAACCGCGACCGTGGTGCCATCACCGCCCGTCTGGAAGAGCTGATCCAATCGACGCTGGACAGCTACGACAGCGGCGTGAACATCGTGCGTGTGAACTTTGACGGCGCCGACCCGCCAGAGCCGGTGAAGGACGCCTTCCGCGAAGTGCAATCCGCAGGCCAGGAACGCGACCGGCTGGAAAAGCAGGCCGATGCCTATGCCAACCGCAAGCTGGCAGGCGCCCGCGGCCAGGCCGCGCAGACGCTGGAAGAGGCCGAGGCCTACCGTGCGCAGGTAGTGAACGAGGCGCAGGGTGAGGCGAGCCGCTTTACCGCGGTTCTGGAGGAATACCAGAAAGCGCCGGAAGTGACCCGCAAGCGCCTGTACCTGGAAACCATGGAAGAGGTGCTGGGCCGGGTCGACAAGATCATCCTGGATGACACTGCAGGCGGCGAAGGCCAGGGCGTCGTGCCCTATCTGCCGCTCAATGAACTGCGCAAATCGCAGGAGGGCAACTGATGCGGAAATCTACTCTTCTTCTGCCCGTCCTGGTGGTCGCGGCGATTGCTGTGCTGTCCTCGATCTTCATCGTGGACGAGCGGGAAAAGGCGCTGGTTCTTCGCTTTGGCCGGGTGGTGGACATCAAGGAAGCCCCGGGCCTGGCGTTCAAGCTGCCGGTCATCGACAATGTGGTGCGCTATGACGACCGCATCCTGAGCCTGGAAGTCGGTCCGCTGGAAGTCACCCCGCTGGATGACCGCCGCCTGATCGTGGATGCGTTCTCGCGCTACCGGATTGCCAATGTGGATACCTTCCGTCAGGCCGTCGGCGGCGGCGGCATTGGTGCCGCGGAACTGCGTTTGGACAAGATCATGCGGGCACAGACCCGTGAGGTGCTGGGTTCCGTCAGCTCCAACGACATCCTGTCCTCGGACCGTTTCGCGCTGATGCTGCGGATCCGCAATGGCGCCATCACCCAGGCGCGCCAGCTGGGCCTTGAGGTGATCGACGTGCGGCTGAAGCGCACCGACCTGCCGCAGGCCAACCTGGAAGCCACCTTTGCCCGGATGCGCGCTGAGCGGGAACGGGAAGCGGCGGACGAGATTGCCCGCGGTGAAGAGGCGGCGCAGCGCGTGCGCGCGCAGGCCGACCGGACCGAGGTTGAACTGGTGTCGGAAGCCGAGCGCGAAGCCGAGGTGATCCGCGGTGAAGCGGATGCCGAGCGCAACGCGATCTTTGCGTCGGCCTATGGCCGCGACGCGGAGTTCTTCGAGTTCTACCGCTCGCTGAACGCCTACGCGAATTCGCTGCTGGCGGGCAATTCCTCGCTGGTGCTGTCGCCTGACAACGAGTTCTTCAATTACCTGAAGTCCTCGGGCGGCAAGGCTGTCCAGTAATGGGGTTCATCCTCCTGGCTCTCGGGCTGGTACTGATTGCAGAGGGGCTGGTGTACGCACTGGCCCCTTCGCTTGTGGAGCGGCTCTTGGAGATGCTGCGCGCCCTGACAGAGGAGCAGCGCCGCAATGCCGGGCTGGCGGCGCTGGCGCTGGGTCTGATCCTGGTCTGGCTGGCTTTCCGGCTGGGGATTTAAAGCGGCGCTTTCCCCCCAATTTTTCAGCGAAACCGTAATCTTTCCCTGCTAGGATAGCCTCAGCAGGGCCTCCCCCGCTGTTACAGGGCAAAAACCGGATCACAGCGGCTTTATTCCGTGCAACATTTGTTGCGGGACAGGGGAGAGTTCCTACATTGGGTCCATAAGACTTTGCCCGGCATATGCGGCGTTTGCGCCTGTCCGGGCAGGGGAGAAGAATTGAAAATGACAAGGAGTAGATCCGTGCAGCCACAGGCAATTGCAATTTCCGGCCGGACAGGCGGCAGCGGCGCGATGATCCGGCTGGCCTGGCTTCTGGTGCTGAGCATGGCAGTCCTGCTGATGCAGGCGGTCACCGCAATGGCCCGCCCCGAGAGCCTGGCGCCGCTGGCCGACAAGGTCAGCCCCGCGGTCGTCAACATCACCACCAGCACCGTTGTCGAGGGCCGTACCGGCCCGCAGGGGATCGTGCCGGAAGGTTCGCCGTTCGAGGATTTCTTCCGCGAGTTCCAGGACCGCAACGGCAATGGCACCCGGCCGCGCCGCTCCTCGGCGCTGGGCTCTGGCTTTGTGATTTCCGAGGACGGTTATATCGTCACCAACAACCACGTGATCGACGGGGCCGACGAGATTGAGATCGAGTTCTTCCCCGGCGAAGGCCAGCCCAAGGAGCTGCTGCCGGCCAAGGTGATCGGCACCGATCCCAACACCGATATCGCGCTGTTGAAGGTGGAGGCGCCGTCGGCGCTGAAATACGTCAAGTTCGGCGACAGCGACACTGCCCGTGTCGGCGACTGGGTGGTCGCGATGGGCAACCCGCTGGGGCAGGGGTTCTCTGTTTCCGCGGGCATCGTGTCGGCCCGCAACCGCGAGCTTTCGGGCTCTTATGACGACTACATCCAGACCGACGCGGCGATCAACCGGGGCAACTCCGGCGGGCCGCTGTTCAACATGGACGGCGATGTTGTCGGCGTGAACACCGCGATCCTGTCGCCCAATGGCGGCTCCATCGGCATCGGGTTCTCGATGGCCTCCAACGTTGTGGTCAAGGTTGTGGCGCAGCTGAAGGAATTCGGCGAGACGCGGCGCGGCTGGCTGGGTGTGAAGATCCAGGATGTGGATTCGGATCTGGCTGAGGCGATGGGCCTGGAAAAAGCCCGCGGCGCGCTGGTCACCGACGTGCCGGAAGGCCCCGCCAAGGACGGTGGCGTGCTGGCCGGTGACGTGATCGTCAGCTTTGATGGCGCCGATGTGAAGGACACCCGCGGCCTGGTGCGTCAGGTCGGCAATGCCGAGGTTGGCAAGACTGTGCGTGTGGTGGTCTACCGCGAAGGCAAGACTGAGACGCTGCGGATTACCCTGGGCCGCCGTGAAGACGCCGAGCGCGGCCCCTCCAGCGAGAGCGGCAGCGGCGACGCGCCGGGCAGCAGCGAGAAGGAGCTGCTGGGCCTGTCGGTCGGCGTGCTGACCGACCAGATGCGTGCTGAGCTGAATGTGGCTGAGGATGTCGAGGGCCTGGCCGTCCTGTCGGTGGATGAGACTTCGGAAGCCTGGGAGAAGGGCTTGCGTGCGGGTGATGTGATCACCGAGGCAGGCCAGCAGAAGGTGGCCTCGATCAGCGATCTGGAAGCGCGTGTCAACGAAGCCAAGGAGGCGGGGCGCAAGTCGCTGCTGCTGCTGGTGCGCCGCGGCGGCGAGCCGCGCTTTGTGGCGCTGAACCTGTCGGAGTGATCCGGGGTTAGAAACCGCTGAGAAATCAGGGAAGGCCGGGCAAATGCCCGGCCTTTTTCGTTGGCTCAGGGTCGGGTCAGCTGCATGAAAAGGAGGCCGCGGCTGTCCTTTGCCGTGCGCCAGCTGCCGGGCTGTTCGGCAAAGATCTGGCGGAAATCTTCCAGGTTGCGCCTTTCATCCGAGATCAGCACCCAGCCGCCCGGACGCACGTGCGGCAGGCACCGGGTCAGCAGCTCCCGCCGCTGCGGCGCGGCCAGCATATGCAGGGTGCGGTCAAACAGCAGGACACCATAGTCCTTGTCCGGCGCCCATGTGGTGAGATCAGCGGCGATGCCGGTCACGTCGAGGTTTTCCCGCTGCGCTGCGGCCAGCATGTCCCGGATGCCATGCGGGGAAATGTCGATGCCGGTGACACGGTGGCCCAGCCGGGCAATGAACAGCGCATCGCGGCCCTGGCCGCAGCCTGCATCCAGAACGTCCTGGGCCTGTGTGCCCAGCTCCTCAAAAAAGGCGGTGAAGGCGGGGGACGGTGCCCCAAGCGCATCCGGGGTGTCACGGTAGAGTTTGTCGTAGTCATAAGCCATGTGAGGCACCGTAGCGGCCGGGTCTGGCAATGGCTAAGTGAATAATTCTTGAACAAGAGAGATGGCAGCGGGCAGCCGCTTCCCAGCGCGGGAAACGGCCCGGAAAACTCGTGTTTTCCGAGCCGGAATTCTCGCAGAATTCCGGGGCAGGCGGCACAACTGATGCGCAAAAAGGGGAAGAGCCATGCGCTGGCGGGCACATGGCTCTTGTTGGACAGGCGGCCATTGGGATGGAACGGATAATGGCCGTCTATGAAGCCGTTATGGCGCGGTACGGGGCCGTGTTCTGTGACCGGGATTACAGAGGGCGGATTTTGTTGCAGAAATCTGCATCCGGCGGCGGGGTCAGATTGAATCCGGCTCCGCCAGCACCGCCAGTTCGCTGCGGTCGAGGATCTGCACGCCGCCGCGGCTGATGCCAACGAGGCCGCTGCGCTTCCAGGCGGCGAGCGTCTTGGAGACCGCTTCGCGGGTGGCGCCGACAAATTCCGCCAGCTCCGCCTGCGACAGAGCCACGCGGCCGTCGCTGCTTTCGGGTGCGAGGTACAAGAGCTTGCGCGCGAGCCGCACCGGCATCGGCAGGAACACCTGTTCATTGAGCTGGGTGTTCATCCAGCGCATCCGCTGGCCCGCCAGCCGCAACAGGTCGGCGGCCAGGTCCGGGTACTGGCGGATCTGCGCCAGCACGTCGCCGCTGCGCAGGCGCAGGACCCGGCTAGGTTCAGCGGCGATGGCGGTGGCGGTGCGCTCGCCCGGGTCAAACAGGGTGATCTCGCCGAACACCGCACCGGGGCGCATCATGTCGAGCGACAGCTTGCGGCCTGAGGCGGAGAGCACCGAGAACTCCAGCGCGCCTTCGGCAATTGCATAAAGCGCATCACCGGCGTCGCCCTGCTCGAACAGCACCTCGCCCTGGCGCAGGCGCACCTCGGTGGCCTGGCTCTCCAGCATCCGGCGCAGCGGGCCGGAGGCACCGGAGAGAAAGCCGGTGTCCGGCAGGCGGGTGGTCAGCATGGTGTTTGTCTCATGTTATGTCTTTGGCCCGGTGGGCGGACCTTAGCAGAGGCTTTGCCAGCTGGGAACCGGGGAGCTGAACCGCGCGGTTCAGCCCGCGACGGCGATCAGGCCCAGCTTGCGGGCGGAGGCCAGCGTCAGGGTGCCGCTGTCCAGCCCCAGCGGCGCCTGGAAGCGCTGCACGGCCTTGCGGGTGGCGGCGTCCATCTGGCCATGCACGGGGCCGCGGTAGAGGCCGCGCGCCGTCAGGGCCCGCTGGATGGTGCGGATGAAGTCCGGGGTCATCATTTCGGGGCAGGGGATTTCGATCCACTGCTCCTGCCGCGGCTGCACGATTTCCTGCCGGGTCTCGGTGCGGAAGGTGGCGGGGCGGATCACCTGGCCGCTGGCGTCCAGCTGCGCCGGTTCGGCCAGCACCTGGCTGGTGACGGTTTCAATGACGGCGGGGGAGGTGTGGGTGCTCCAGCAGGTGCCGGGGGGCGCGCCGGGCGGCGCGTAGCGGCCGGCGCGGGAGGTTTCGTTGCCGGGGTGCGGCTGGACGCAGGCGGTCAGGGCCGCAAGCATGGCCAGCAGCAGGGCAGGCGCCAGGCGCCGGCTGGGGAGAAAGATCGGTGGCGTCATGCCCGGGTGCCTCATGCCGGCGCCTCTGTCTGTCCCCGGGGGGCTGGCGCCGTTGCTTTGGCGGCAGCCTAGCCGAGTTCGCCGCCATCCGCAAAGGCCGGATCGCCTGTCCGGCCCTGATCTGCCAGCAGGAGGTCGAGCATCGGCGAGATGTCCTCCACATCTTCGGCGATCACATGGGTGACGGAATGCGCCCGCTGCAGCCGCCCGGTGACCCGCAGCATCCGCCCGGAGATCACCGCGCGGCGGAAGGCTTCGTAAATCTTGCGCCAGACGATCACGTTGACGATGCCGGTCTCATCCTCGAGCGTGACGAAGATGACCCCCTTGGCGGTGCCGGGGCGCTGGCGCAGGATCACCAGGCCCGCGACGGTGATGCGGGCGTTTTCCGGCGGCTCCTGCAGCCGGGCGGCGGGCAGGCAATGGGGCGGGCGCGGCCAGCGGGGCTGGCCGGTTCGCGGTCCGGTTTGCAGGCCGGTTTGCAAATCGGAGCGGGCCGGCACGGGAGGGCGCGCGGGGGCTGGCATGAGGAAATCCCCCCTGGGGTTGAGAATATTTGAGTGTGAACAAATATAGAACATTAGGCGGTAAAGTCCAGCAGCGGCAGGGCGGCGTCGCAATTGGGGGTGGCACCGGCGCGGGCGCTTGGCTACACAGTCGCGCAAGTACCGGAAAAGGGAAGAGAGCTGACGAATGGCAAAGATCACTTATATCGAGCACAACGGCACCCAGCACGTGGTGGATGTGGCCAACGGGCTGACCGTGATGGAAGGCGCGCGCGACAACAACATTCCGGGCATCGAGGCCGATTGCGGCGGCGCCTGCGCATGCTCCACCTGCCATGTCTACATCGCGCCGGACTGGGTCGAGAAGCTGCCCGCCAAGGATGACATGGAAGAGGACATGCTGGACTTCGCCTATGAGCCCGATCCGGCCCGCTCGCGCCTGACCTGCCAGATCAAGGTGAGTGACGATCTGGACGGCCTCGTGGTGCACATGCCCGAAAAGCAGATCTGATGGCTGCGGGGGCGGCAGCGCGGCGTCTTCCGTTGCGCGTCCGGCCCCGTTTTGCCCGCCGCGTATTGCGGGCGTTGTGTTTGGGGCTGGCCCTGGCCGGCCCTTTGGCGCAGGAGGCCGGCGCCGGGGTGATCGGCGCGGAATACGGCGATCCCACCACCCGCTACGGCCATGCAGTGCTGGGCGATGATGTGGAATACGGGTCGCTGGTGCTGACGGTTGCAAGCACGGGGGGAAGCGGGGCTTCCCTGGCGGCGGACTACAAGACCTCCGAAATCCTGATCCGCCTGCCGCAGGACCATGTGTTCGAGGACATCGCGCCGCGGCTGGCGGATGTGGACGGCGACGGCAGCCCCGAGGTGCTGGTGGTCGAGACCGATATGAACCTTGGCGCGGCGCTGGCGCTCTACGGCGCGGAAGGCAAGATCGCCGAAACCCCTCATATTGGCACAAGCCACCGCTGGCTGGCGCCCATCGGTGCGGCGGATCTGGATGGCGACGGGCATGTGGAAATCGCCTATATCGACCGGCCGCATCTGGCGAAAACCCTGCGCATTTGGCGCTTCCGGGACGGCGCATTGCATGAGGTGGCAAGCAAGGCGGGCCTGACCAATCACCGCATTGGCGAGGATTTCATCACCTCCGGCATCCGCGACTGCGGGCAGGGCGCGGAACTGGTGATGGTGAGCGGCGACTGGCGCCGGATCATTGCCGCGCGGCTGCAGGATGGTGAAATCACTGCCCGGGAGATCGGTCCCTTTGATCCTGACACCAGGCTGGCGGACGGGTTGGCCTGCCGCTGAGCGCAGCAGGGGCAAACTGTCCGCGCCGCGCCTTGCGCGGCGCGCGGCCCAACGGTGCGGCCCATCCCCGGATGGGCTGAAACAGGCGGGAGAGCTGCGCTGACTGTTGCCCAAGGGCCTGCGGCGGGCGGATGCTTCAACGCGCTGCCGCGCGGGTGTTTCCGAAATATTCATTCCCTTCAGCTAGCCTGCGGCAAACGGGAAATGCCCGGCGGCGCCGGCTGGGGCATGTTTTCACAGGAGACACGCGCGTGAGTTTTACACCCTATGTGTTCGGCACCGGTATCGCCGGCTGGACCTTCCTGCAGCGGACCCAGGCCCAGCAGCAGGAAGTGTTTGAAAAATCGCCCATTCTGGACCGCCGGGTGCAGGATTTCACGCAGCGCATCACCAGCATCCAGAACTCGGACCAGCTGCTGGACGACTACAATCTCCTGCAGGTGACACTGGGTGCTTTTGGCCTGGATGAGGACATCGGCAACCGGGCTTTCATCCAGAAGGTGCTGGATTCGGACCTGAGTGATTCCAAGTCCTTCGTGAACCGCCTCAATGACAGCCGCTACCTGGCGCTGGCGCAGACCTTTGGCTTCAACAGCCCGGATGGCCCGCAGCTGCCCAGTGCCAAGGGCGGCAGTGAATTTGCCGGCATCACCACCGCCGATGACCTTCTGTCCAACCAGACGCTGCTGAAAAAGGCGCTGGACAACGTGGGCCTGAAGGGGATGGAGAACAACCAGTTCTTCCTGCAGAAGGTGCTGGAGTCGGACCTGAGCGATCCGGACTCCTTTGCCAACAAGCTGACCGATACCCGCTTTGCCGATTTCGCCAAGCAGTTCGAGTTCGGCAAGCCGCCGGAATACGGCAACAGCATCCAGGCGCTGGTGTCGGAGTTCAACCAGCATACCGAAGGGCTGGCCAGCGCCGATGACCTCTTGGAGGATGAAGACCTGCTGCAGGCGGTGATCGAGACCTTCGACCTGGAGCGCACCAACAAGGATTTCCTGCGGCGGGTGCTGAATTCGGACACCACCGATCCGGATTCCTTTGTGAACCAGCTGGAGGACACGCGCTATCTGAACGTCTCCCGCGCGTTCGGCTTCGGCTATCCGGACATCAACGCGATGACCGACCCGGATGAGCTGCTGCAGAACCCGGAGCTGCTGGCGGATGCGCTGGACCAGTTCAACGTCAGCGACCGGGGCGAGACCTTCCTGCGCCAGGTGCTGGAATCGGACCTTAGCGATCCGAATTCCTTTGTGAACCAGCCGGAGAACATCGCCTATTACGATTTTGCCGATGCGTTCCAGAACACCTGGCCGGAGCATGTCAGCAAGATGCAGGTGTTTTCTGACGAGATCACCGACAAGCTGGACAGCCTGTCCTCCGCCACCGAGCTGGTGTTCGACCTGAGCCTGTTCGAGGCGTCGCTGGACATCTTCGGGCTAAGCCACCGGGACAGCGATTTCAACGTCATGATCAAGACGCTGGATTCGGATCTGTCCTCGGAGATTTCCTATGCCAATCTGCACCATGACAACAACATGAAAGCAATGGCTTACGCCTTCTCCTTCAACAAGGGCACAGAGGCGCAGGTATACCCGGACGGCTTTGCAGATGAGATTGCCGATCTCTACACCACCCGGCAATTCGAGATTGCCATCGGCGAATCCGATCCCAACATGCGGCTGGCGCTGGCGTTTGAGCGCGAACTGCAGGCGGTGGTGGATGAGGGCGGCAGCGAGAACGCCCATTGGTACAACATCATGGGCTCGCCGCCGCTGCGCACCGTGTTTGAGACGGCGCTGGTGCTGCCCTCCGGTTTTGGCCAGCTGGATATCGAGCGCCAGCTGGGTGAGATGAAGGACCGCACACAGGCGGCCTTCGGGGTCACCCATCCCGCGGATCTGCTGGAGCCGGACATGCTCGACCAGTTCCGCAGGCGGTTCCTGCTGATGACGGATATCGGCGGGTTCTAGGGCAGCAAGCGTAGGAGCTTGGGCCGCGGGCGCATGATCTGCAGGTTTCCAAAGCGTCCCGGAGGGCCTGCGCGGCTGCCCGGCACGGGCGGCCTGTATCCGTGGCAATGATTGAACGCTTACCCGGTGCGTTCAGGCTGGCGGAACAAGGCTGATCGCGGTTCCCCTTGCCTCGACACACAGCCAGGCGGAGATTTGGCAGCAGGTTTGGCGCTTTCTGCCCGGGCAGCGCAGCCTGCGGTTCAGACGCGGGCGGGGGTGCCTGGCACGGGTTTCTCCATGGTCACCGAGGTCGGCCTGTCAAACCCGGGATGCGCGGTTTCGCCGGTTTTGCGGAAGCCCATGCGGGCAAAGGCCGCGTGGTTTTTTGTCAGCTCGACCCGGGTCTGCAACCGCAGTACCGGCAAGCCAAGTGCCGCAGCGCGGGTTGCGGCCAGCTCCACCAGCGTGCGGGCGAGCCCGGTACCGCGATGGGTTTCGTCCACCGCCAGCTTGCCCAGATAGAGGCAATCGGGTCTGGGCGTCAGGAAGATGCAGGCCGCGGGCGGGGTGCCGATGCCCCAGATTTCACCATCGCGGCATTGGTCCTGCAGGGCGGCCAGCGTCAAGCGGTGCATGGAGGACGGCGGGTCGATGCGCCCCTCCATAAAGGCAAAGCTGCGCTGGATCAGGTCCAGCACATCCCTCAGGCTGGGATCATCGGGAGAGAGCCGCCGGGGCGCGGTCATTGAGCCGGTCTTTGGGCAGGCATCCGGGACCGGTGCAGGCGGCAAATGGGGGGCAGGTGCAGCATGTGTTTTCCTCCCTGCGCCGCAGGATAGCCTTCTGAGGCGGAGCCGGCAAACGGCGGAGACTGATCCGCGCCACAGCCTTTCAGGGCGCCTCTGGCCGGGCGCGGCAGCGCCCGGCCACGCCCAACTGTGAGGATCAATCTGTGATTGGTCCGGAGCAGGCGGGAGCGCTTGCCGGAACCCCGTGGGCTGGGCCTGATTACTTCAGCGCGCGCCAGCCGATGTCGCGGCGGAAGAAGCCCTGCGGCCAGTCCACCGCGTTCACCATCGCATAGGCGCGGTCACGGGCCTCCTGCAGGGTTTCACCGCGGGCGGTCACGTTCAGCACCCGGCCGCCAACCGCCAGCACCTTACCGTCCTGCGCCTTGGTGCCCGCGTGGAACACCATGTTGCTGCTGTCCTCGGGCAGCGCGTCCAGGCCCTTGATCTCGGAAAACTTCTCGTAAGACCCCGGGTAGCCCTCGGTCGCCATCACCACGGTGATCGCATGGTCATCGGCCCAGTTCACCTGCGCTTCGCCCAGGCGGCCCTCAGCCGCGGCGTGCATCAGGTCCTGCGCCTGGGCGCCGAGGCGCATCATCAGCACCTGGCATTCCGGATCACCGAAGCGGACGTTGTATTCCACCAGCCGCGGCTGCCCGTCCTTGATCATCAGGCCCGCATAGAGCACGCCCTGATAGGGCATGCCGCGCTCTGCCATCACTCGCATTGTGGGCTTCACGATCTCTTCCATCGCGCGGGCCTCGACCTCAGCCGACAGGACCGGTGCGGGGGAGTAGGCGCCCATGCCGCCGGTGTTGAGGCCGGTGTCGCCCTCGCCGACGCGCTTGTGGTCCTGGGCGGAGCCGATTGCCAGCACGTCCTCGCCGTCGACCAGCACAAACAGGGAGGCCTCTTCGCCTTCCATGAATTCTTCGATCACCACCTCGGCGCCGGCCCCGCCGAAGACGCCGCCGAACATATCGTCGATGGCCGCCATGGCCTCGTCCTCAGTCATGGCGATGATCACGCCCTTGCCTGCGGCCAGGCCGTCCGCTTTGACCACGGTGGGCACGCCGTTGGCACGCACATGCGCCTTGGCGGCCTCGGCATCGGTGAAATGGCCGTAACCTGCGGTGGGGGCATTTGCCGCGTCGCAGATTTCCTTGGTGAAGCTTTTGGAGGCTTCCAGTCGCGCGGCCGCCTCGGAAGGACCGAACACCAGGATGCCAGCCTCGCGCAGCCGGTCGGCGACGCCCGCAGCCAGTGGGGCCTCGGGGCCGACAATCACGAAGTCGATGGCGTTTTCCTCGGCAAAACTCACAACCGTGCCGCCGTCCTCGATGTCAAAGGCCGCGCAATCGGCGATCCGGGCGATGCCTGCGTTGCCCGGCGCCACGATCAGCTTGTCGCATTTGGGGTTCTGCATCACAGCCCAGGCCAGTGCATGTTCACGCCCGCCGCTGCCGAGGATAAGGATGTTCATTGGCGCATTCTCCGATCTGCCTGAGCCCTGTGGCGCCGCGGGCCGCATCCCGGGGCTTGCCTTGCTTGCCGCGCGTTCTATGCTGCGCGCGACTTCAAAACAAGACCGGCCAAAGGCCGCAGGAGAGCAGCCCCCGATGTCCGACCTGTTTGACGACCCGCAGCCGGGACAGAACGCCCCGGAATTCACCGTTTCGGAGATTTCCGGCGAGGTGAAGCGCACGCTGGAGGGCACCTTTGGCCGTATTCGGGTGAAGGGCGAGGTGGGCCGTGTGTTCAAGGCGCGCTCCGGGCATCTTTATTATGACATCAAGGACGACCGTTCGGTGCTGGCCTGCACCACCTGGAAGGGGCAGATCAGCGGCTTGTCGGTGGTGCCGGAGGAAGGGCTGGAAGTGGTGGTCACCGGCCGGCTGACAGCCTTTGGCGCGCAGTCCAAGTACAACATGAACGTCGATGAGGTTGCGGTTGCCGGGCAGGGCGCGCTGATGGCGCTGCTGGAAAAGCGCAAGAAGCAGCTGGAGGCGGAGGGCCTGTTTGCGCCGGAGCGCAAGAAACCTCTGCCCTATCTGCCGCAGATCATCGGGGTGGTTACGTCGCCCTCGGGCGCGGTGATCCGCGATATCCTGCACCGGCTGCGCGACCGGTTCCCGCGTAAGGTGCTGGTCTGGCCGGTTGCTGTGCAGGGGCAGAATTGCGCGCCCGAGGTAGCCCGCGCCATCGAAGGCTTCAACCGCCTGACGCCGGGCGGCGCGCTGCCGCGGCCCGATCTGATCATCGTCGCCCGTGGCGGCGGCTCGATCGAGGATCTTTGGGGCTTCAATGAAGAGATCGTGGCGCGCGCTGCGGCGGCCTCGCAGATCCCGCTGATTTCTGCGGTGGGGCATGAGACAGATACCACGCTCATCGACTTTGTTTCCGACCGCCGGGCGCCGACCCCGACCGCGGCGGCGGAGCTGGCGGTGCCGGTGCGGCTGGAACTGATGGCCTGGAGTGAGAACCAGGGCGCGCGGCTGACCCGTGCTGCCGGGCAGGCGGTGCAACTCAGGCGCCAGCGGCTTAATGATCTGGCCCGGGCTCTGCCCAAGCCAGACACCCTGCTGGAAACCCCGCGCCAGCGGCTGGACCGGATTTCAGACCGGTTGCCCGGTGCGCTGATCAATGGCGTGCAGCGGCGCCGGCTGCATCTAAGCGAGACCGCGGCCAGCTTGCGCCCTGCCACCCTGCGGCAGCTGGTTGGGGGACGGCGCGACCGGCTGCAAAACCTTGCCTCGCGCCTCAGCCTGCGGCCTATCCAGCGGGAAATGGCAGCGCAGAAAGACTCGCTGGGGCGGCTGGCGCAGCGGCTGGATGCGGCGCAGGCCGCGCGCATCGACCGCCAGCGCCAGGCGCTGACGGCCACGGGGCGGCAGCTGGAGATCCTGAGCTACAAGGCAACCCTGGAACGCGGCTATGCGGTGGTGCGCTCCGGCGATGAAATCCTGACAACCAAGGCCGCTGCCGCCAGGGCAGACGCGCTGCAGATCGAATTTGCCGATGGCACGTTGGATCTGGAGGGCGGAGCAGCACAGGCGCCGAAAAAGGGCACGCCAAAACCGCCCGGGGGCGGCCAGGGCTCGCTGTTCTAGGGGCCGGCTCCGGCTTCTTTCTGGTTTCAAATACCCGCTGCACCGCGGCTTGCCTCAGGTGCCGACGTCGGGGCCGTAGCACAGCATCTTCTCGCCGATATCCTCGGCCTCATAAAGTTCTGTTGAGGCCGGGTCGTCCTCGAACCGCGCCGTCAGCCCGCGCGGTGTCAACTCAAAGGTCCAGCACTGCGGATCGTCGCGGTTCTCGTAGACAAAGCAGATCTGACCTGCTTCCTCGTACCAGCTGCCTTCCTGGCATTTGCCGTCCAGAAAGGACCAGATCACCCTGCGGCCCGGCAGATAGCGCTCGACCCCGTACATGGCGCCGCCAAAGCCGTAGAACAGCGTGCGGCCCTGGGTGTAGCGGTCAAACTCGCCCGCACTCAACGGCTCCCCCGCCGCCAGCGGGGCGGGCAGGGCAGCGAGCAGGAGAATCATCACGAAGCGCATGAGGGCATTGTGCCTCAGGAGCAGCGGATGCTCCAAGCCTTGCGTTTTCTGAACAGGCTCCCGCGGGGTCACCTTTGACCGAAGGCAGCTTGCGCGGACAGAGTGGCGGAAAATCAAAGGGGAAGCAGGGCATGACGGCGGAAATGGTGCTTTGGGCGGGGGCTGCAGCCTGTGCGCTGATCTACCTGCTGTTGGCTGCGCAGCCGCCGGGGGTGCTGCGCAGCCTGTTGAAAACCGCCTCTGTTGCGTTGCTGGCGCTGGCGGCGCTGCTGCTGGGTGCACCCTGGCTGCTGGCCGTGGCGCTGGGTCTCTGCGCGCTGGGCGATCTGTTCCTGTCGCGCGACGGGGAGGGGGCGTTCATGGCCGGTGTCGGCGCCTTTGCCGCCGGCCACCTGGCCTATGCGGTGCTGTTCCTGACCCGGGGGGATAGTGATCCGGTGCAGCTTTTGCAGATGCCGGGGATTGCCATCGCAGCGGCTCTCCTGGTGCTGGGACTGGTCATGGCGCGCATCCTGGCACCCCGGGCAGGCGCGTTGAAGGGGCCTGTGCTGGCCTATATCCCGATCATCCTTGGCATGGGGGCGGCGGCGCTGACGCTGCCGTTCGGCTATTGGGTTTTTGCCGCGGCCTGCGCCTTCATGCTGTCGGACATGGTGCTGGCGGCGGAGACCTTCGTGCTGCCGGACGATCATGCGCTGCGCCGGATCACGCCCTTTGCGGTCTGGCCGCTTTATTGGGGGGCGCAAGCGGGCTTTCTGGCGGCATTTTCCTGAGTTTCGCGGCGCCTAGCGCTTTGCACTCCGGCCCAATCCGCATTAGGTGGGGTGCAGACCCTTTTGCGGAGACCAAGATGGCGTTTTTCTCAAAGCTCAAGGAGCGGCTGTTCAAATCCTCCTCCAAGCTCGAGCAGGGGCTCGATGCGATTGTCGAGGAGGGCGCGGACAGCAGCGCGGCTGAGGCTGTGGAGGCCCTGGCAGAGTCCCCTGCGGTAACCCCGGAACAGCCCGCGCCTGCGCCGGTTCCGCAGCCGGAACCTGTTGCCGAGCCGGAGCCTGCGCCCGAACCCGCGCCGGCACCGCAGCCCGTTGCGGAACCCAAGCCCGCACCGGCACCGCAGCCTGCGCCGGAGCCTGAGAAGAAATCGCCGGGCCTGCTGGGCCGCCTGATAGGGCGCACCACGGCGGCTGAACCGCGCCGGGCGCTGGATGACGACATGCTGGAGCAGCTGGAAGAGCTGCTGATTGCCGCCGACATGGGGGTGGACACCGCACTGCGGGTGACTGCCAACCTGGCTGAGGGGCGGATGGGCAAGAAGGTTTCCAGCCGCGAGATCAAGGAATTGCTGGCGCAGGAAGTGGCGCGCATCATGGAGCCGGTGGCGAAGCCCTTGCCGATCTACGCAAAGCGCCCGCAGGTGGTGCTGGTTGTGGGCGTGAACGGCTCCGGCAAGACCACCACCATCGGCAAGCTGGCCAGCCAGTTCAAGGGCGCAGGCAAGAAGGTGGTGATTGCCGCGGGTGACACCTTCCGCGCCGCCGCTGTCGAACAGCTGCAGGTCTGGGGCGACCGGGCAGGCGTGCCGGTGCTGACAGCGCCCGAAGGATCCGACCCGGCCTCCTTGGCGTTTGATGCCATGACCAAGGCCCAGGAAGACGGTGCTGACCTCCTGATGATCGATACCGCCGGGCGGCTGCAGAACCGGGCAGACCTGATGGAGGAGCTGGCCAAGATCGTCCGCGTCATCCGCAAGAAGGACGAGACCGCGCCGCACAACACGCTTCTGGTGCTGGATGCCACCACCGGCCAGAACGCGCTGAGCCAGGTCGGCACCTTCCAGCAGCTGGCGGATGTGTCGGGCCTGGTGATGACCAAGCTGGACGGCACTGCCAAGGGCGGCGTTCTTGTGGCGCTGGCGGACAAGTTCGGCCTGCCGATCCACGCCATCGGTGTGGGTGAGCAGATCGACGACCTGGCGCCGTTTGATCCCGAGGAATTTGCCGCGGCGCTGACGGGACTGGAGAAATCCTGATCCGTCATTCTTCTGACTGAAAATATCCCGGGGGTCCGGGGGCTGGCCCCCGGTGCCCTCACCCGGCGCAAAGGCATTTGATTTGAGCGATTGGCTGATCTCCCTGGAAGGCACCGAGGCCGGGCATCAGGCAGCGCTGTTTCTGGCCATCTGGGCGGCCTTCCTGCACGCGGTTTTCGGCGCGCTGCAGAAGGGGCGCCATGATCCCTGGCTGTCGCGCGGGGCGATCGACTTTTCCTACTGTGTGATGGCGGCGCCTTTTGCGCTGTTTGTGGTGCCCTGGCCGGAGCCGCATATGTGGCTGATCTTCTTCGTCGCCTGGGTGATCCATGTTTTCTACAAGCTGTTCCAGGCACTGGCCTATACCAAGGGCAGCTACACGGTGGTTTACCCGGTGGTGCGCGGCACCGGGCCGCTGTTCACGGTGATCGGCTCTTTCTTCCTGTTCGGCGAGGTGTTCACCCCGGTGCAATGGTTGGGGGTGGCGGTGCTGCTGGCGGGGATCTTCGGCCTTGCAGGGTACAACTACCGCTACCTGACGGTTAACCGGGACACCTTGGGAATTGCTCTGGGGCTGGCGGTGGTGACCGGGTTGTTTGTGGCCGCCTACACCACATATGACGCCTATGGCATCCGGGCGACGGCGGATCCGTTCACCTTCCTGGCGTGGTTTTTCATGATCGACGGGCTGGTGTTTCCGGTGATCGCCTTTGCCCACTGGCGGACCATGCCTGCGCCGCCCGAACCGGGGCCGCTGATGGTGCGGGGCTTCTTTGGCGGGCTGGTGGCGTTTGCGTCCTTTGGCGCCATCATGCTGGCGACCCGGCTCGACAAGGTGGGGGAGGCGGCGGTGCTGCGCGAGACCTCCACCGTGTTTGCCGCCCTCATCGGCTGGCTGGTGCTGAAGGAAACGGTGGGGCCGCGGCGGATTGCCTTGATGGCTTTGATCGCGTTGGGCGCCGTGATAGTGGAAATGGGCGGTTAAAGCCCGCGTGCAGAACTGACAGGAGGCCCCATGGCCGCGAGTAAGATCAACCCGACCCTGAAGATGGTACTGGAGCTTGGCCCCGTTGTCCTGTTTTTCATCGGCTATCTGAAGCTGAAGGATGAGGTGTTTCTGATCGGCGGCAGTGAATACAAGGGCTTCATCGTCATCACCGCGGCCTTCATCCCGCTGATGGTGGCGTCCACACTGGCGTTGTGGAAGCTGACCGGCCATCTGTCGCGGATGCAGTTTGCCACGCTCATCCTGGTGGTGCTGTTCGGCGGCATGTCGGTGTGGTTCAACGACGACCGTTTCATCAAGATGAAGCCGACGATGCTGTATCTGCTGTTCGGCGGGCTGCTGGGCATCGGCCTCCTGCGCGGCCAAAGCTGGCTCAAGGTGGTGATGGAGGAGCTGATGCCCTTGAAGCAGGAGGGCTGGATGATCCTGACCCGGCGGCTTTGCGCATTCTTCTTTGGCCTGGCGGTGGCGAATGAGCTGATCTGGCGCACCCAGAGCACCGAGACCTGGGTCTATTTCAAGACCTTCGGGCTGCCGGTGGCGATGTTTGCCTTTTTCATGTTTCAGGGGCGGCTGCTGCAGACATACGGGATCGAGGAAGAAGCCGGCCCGGCCGAGTAACCGGGGACAGCGGCGGGCTCCCGCGTCTTCGCGCGTCATCAAAGATGATGCTTGAAGCCTTTGGCCGGGCGGTGCGCTGCGGCTGCGCGGCTTAGCGGCCCTGGCCGAAAATCACCTGCTGCGCCTTGCTGTCGGACCTGTCCGCCCGCAGGTCCGCATGCAGCGCCCGGCCGGCCACCACACCGGGGCGGGACCACATCAGATCAAGCCAGCGGGCAAGATGCGGCTTGTCCTCGAGTGTCTGCTGCTGGCCCTCCCAGAGCGAGGCCCAGGGCCAGACCGCGATGTCGGCAATTGTATAGTCTGCGCCCGCCACATACTCATTCTCCGCCAGCCGCCGGTCAAGCACGCCGTAGAGGCGGGCGACTTCAGAACGGTAGCGGTCCTTGGCATAGGGCAGATCCTCGGGGGCGTATTTCAGAAAATGATGCGCCTGTCCCGCCATTGGTCCGACGCCGCCCATCTGCCACATCAGCCATTGATCCACAGTCAGGCGGGCACGCTCGTCCGCGCCGTAGAACTGCCCGGTCTTGCGGGCGAGGTATTGCAGGATGGCACCGCTTTCGAACAGCGAGACCGGCGCGCCGTCCGGCCCGTCCGGGTCGATGATCGCAGGCATCCGGTTGTTGGGAGAGATCTTCAGGAACTCCGGCGCGAATTGGTCTCCCTTGCCGATGTCGATCAGGGTGACCTCGTAGGGCAGGCCCATTTCCTCCAGCGCGATGGAGATTTTCCAGCCGTTCGGCGTGGGCCAGTAATAGAGCTGGATCGGGTCCTGCATCGCGTGCCTCCGTCAGTGTGCCCGGCCACAGGAGCACGGGGCGCGGGGGGCGGGCAAGGGGCAGGGCGGCTCACATCCCTGTGAAAGCCGGACATGCTGCCGCTTGACCGAATCCCGCAAGATGCGTAAAGCCCAAGCATCACATCGTGGCGATTTGTTACCGGATTGCGGGCCACGTTAAACAATCCCGCTAAAGAGGTCAGGACGTGAAGGACCCCCTTTCGCTTGGCCGATTGGGGGTTTTTTGTGCGCTATGGGCGCGAGGAGACAGAAGAGATGAGCGACAACTGGAACAAGCGCACCAAGCTGGTGCATGGCGGCACCCGCCGCAGCCAGTACAACGAGGTGAGCGAGGCGATTTTCCTGACGCAAGGGTTCGTCTACGACAGCGCCGAGCAGGCCGAGGCGCGGTTCATCGAGACCGGCCCGGACGAGTTCATCTATGCCCGTTACGGCAACCCGACCGTCGACATGTTCGAGAAGCGCATCGCGGCGCTGGAAGGGGCAGAGGATGCTTTTGCCACCGCGTCGGGCATGGCGGCCGTGAACGGCGCGCTGACCTCGCTGGTGAAGGCGGGCGACCACATCGTGTCGGCCAAGGCGCTGTTCGGCTCCTGCAACTATATCCTGGCCGATGTGCTGGGCCGCTTCGGGGTCGAGGTGACGTTCATCGACGGCACCGACCTGGAGGCCTGGAAGGCCGCCGTGCGCCCGGACACCAGGGCCGTGTTTTTCGAGAGCATGTCGAACCCGACACTGGAGGTGATCGACATCGCGGGCGTGGCGGAGATTGCGCATTCTGTTGGTGCCACCGTGGTGGTGGACAACGTGTTCTCGACGCCGGTGTTCTCCAAGGCGATCGAACAAGGCGCCGATGTGGTGATCTATTCCGCGACCAAGCATATCGACGGCCAGGGCCGGGCGCTGGGCGGGGTGGTGCTGGGCACCAAGGACTACATCCGCGGCACGCTGGAACCCTATATGAAGCACACCGGCGGTTCGCTCAGCCCGTTCAATGCCTGGGTGATGCTGAAGGGGCTGGAGACCCTGTCGCTGCGTGTGAACGCCCAGGCGGAGACCGCGCTGAAAATCGCGGAAGCGCTGAGCGGCCACCCGGCGCTGGAACGCACAATTTACCCGGGGCTGAAGGACCACGCGCAGAACGCGCTGGTGCAGACCCAGCTGGGCGGCAAGGGCGGCACCGTCCTGTCGCTGGACCTGAAGGGCGGCAAGGAGGCTGCGTTCAAGTTCCTGAACGCGATGACCATCCCGGTGATCTCCAACAACCTGGGCGACGCAAAATCCATCGCTACCCACCCGGCGACCACCACCCACCAGCGGCTGACCGACGAGCTGAAAGACGAGCTGGGCATTACCCCGGGCCTGGTGCGTTTCTCGGTGGGCCTTGAGGATGCGGATGACCTGATCGCCGACCTGAAGGCAGCGCTGGAGTCCTCGCAAGCTTGATACCAAAGACCCGGCGGGATTTCATCTTTCTTGAAATACTCTCGGGGGTGAATTGAGCCGCAGGCTCAAGAGGGGGCAGACAGCCCCCTCTCTTTTTTAACCGGGTCACATCTCCCAGGGGAAGCTGTCGAGCCGCAGCGGCCCGTCCGCGGTGACCAGCACCTGGGTTTCCAGCTTGACCGACTCGGAACGGTCCTCGCCGATCAGGCTTTCGATGCAGATCACCATGTTCTCCTCGAAGCATCCGCCATGGGCACCGGCGAAGTCCACATGCAGCGGCACCACCGGCCATTCGTCTGCCATGCCGACGCCATGCGCGGCCAGCGAGTAGCGGTAGGGCTGATAGGGGGTGGGGATTTGCCAGCTCTTGGCGTTGAACTCGGCAAAGCTGAGGCCCGGCTGCAAGAGCGCCATGTTGTGTTCAATCTGCGCCCGCGCCGCCGCATACAGCCGCTTTTGTGTGTCGCTCATCGGCGCATAGCCGCAGGTCCAGCTGCGTGAGAGGTCGGCGCAATAGCCGTAGGGGCCGATCATGTCGGTGTCGAAGGAGATCATTTCACCCGCGCGGCATTCGCGGGCTGAGCATTCCTTGTACCAGGGGTTGGTGTTGGGGCCGCAGGTGAGGAGCTTGGTTTCCAGCCATTCGCCGCCGGAGCGGGCGTTTTCGAAATGCAGATGCGCCCAGAGTTCCTGCTCGGTCACGCCGGGTACTGAGTGGTCATAAATCCGGGCCATGCCTGCCTCGCAGACGCGGATGGTCCAGCGCATCAGTTCGATTTCATCCGCGGATTTGATGGCGCGGGCGGTTTCCGTGATTTGGCCGCCGTCGATGATCTGGAGGCCGTGTTCTGACAGGGCGTGCACGCCCTCGGGCTCCATCCGGTCGACGCCCAGCCGCAGGTTGCCGCCGCAGTATTGTCTGACCAGATCAGCGATCTCCGCCGCCCAGGGCGTCAGCCGGTCCGTGGCCTTGTCGCCTGCGCACATGAACATCCAGCCAATGGCGTTCCTGACTTCGTCGATGCCGGGCAGCCCGTCGTTCAGATGCTCGCAGCCCTTGAATTCGAACATGATGCCCGGCCCGCCGTTCAGGATCAGCGCATAGCGGATCGGGTTGTGGGCGGTCCAGATAGACATGTTGGAGCAGTCAAAGGCATAGCGGATGTTGACTGGGTCATAGAGCAGGAGACCCGCCACGTCCTGCCGCGTCATCTCATCGCGCAAGCGTTGCAGGCGGTAGGCGCGGGCGCGGTCCAGAACGTCCTGGCCCAGCGGTGATTTCAGCGGCATGTCCGAACCTTCAGCGTTCAGGAAGGTACGTTTGCGCTCGTCCTTGAAAACAGCCAGCTCCGTCATGAGGCGCGACCGTAGAAGCCGATGTTCTCCTCGTCAGTGAACCGCACGCCCGGGTTTTCGTAGAAGGTGAAAACGGCGATCACCCGTGTCTTGTCCCCTTTCACCGTGCCGACCCGGTGGGGCGAGTTCTTGCCGCGGAAAATGTTCAGCGTGCCGGGATCAAGGGTGATTGTGCGCATGTTGGGGTCATCGCCCGCCAGCAGCCGTTCGACGCCTTCGTAGTTCGGGTCGTCATCCGTGCGCAGTTCCGGGCTGTAGATGAATTCGCCGCCTTCCTCGGGCGCTTGCAGCAGCATGGTGGTAGTAAATTCGGAGCGGTCGAAATGCCAGTTCAGCGCCTGGCTTGCGCCGTAGGACATGATGTTCAGCCGCGCCAGCGGGTCGTCCATGGTGTAAAGCGCGGGCTTGTCCATGGTGGCGGCGAGGAATTCCGCAAACGGCGGCCAGTCATAAAGGCGCAGCACGGGCGAGCCCGGGAACTGGTCGGCGCAGAGGGTGAAGTTCGAGGTCTCGACCTTTTGCAGCGCAGGGTGGTCCGGGGCCAGGCCGTCGACGGCGTCCTTGAAATAGATGTTGTGCCAGCGCTTGTGGTGGAAGCTTTCGGTCTCGAACTTGCCCGTCAGCGCGTCGGCAGCACTCTGGGCGACCTCCGGTTTCATCAGGCCTTCGAGGCTGAACATGCCGTCCGCCACCAGCTCGGCGCGGCAGCGGTCGACCAAGGCCTGCCATTCCGGGGTGCCGGGGCGGTCGAGCGGGTAACGGTCGAGATCGAGAATATCGCGCATGGGGTGTTCCTTGGGGTCTTTCAGGCTTTTCCCAAGCCTGCGCGCCGGGCGGCGATCTGACCACTACAAAATATCTTGGCGAGCATAAGATTTTCTTGCACTGTGCGGCCATGAAGCTGCCGCCTTTGAACGCTTTGCGCGCCTTTGAATGCGCCGCCCGGACCGGGAGCTTTTCGGCTGCCGGGGCTGAGCTGGGCGTCAGTTCTGCCGCGGTGTCGATGCAGGTGAAGAACCTGGAGGACTGGCTGGGGCTGAAGCTGTTCACCCGCCGCGCCAACCAGGTGCGGCTGACCGATGCCGGGCGGGATTATTACCAGAAGGCGGCGATGTCGCTGGCGGAGATTGCCAGCTTCACCGAGGCGCTGACCGAAGGCGGCACCCGCCGGCCGCTGGTGATCTCAGCCACGCCCGCATTGGCGCAGCTGTGGCTGCCGGAGCGGCTGAAGAGCTTTGCGGAGGTGCGGCCGGATGTGCCGGTGCGGCTCAGGATCGAGGACGACCGGATCGACCTGGAGGCGGAGGGGATTGATGCGCGGCTGACATATGGCGGCGAACATCCGGAGCACCGGACGCAGCCCCTGTTCACGGACCGGCTGGTGCCGGTTGGCAGGGACCAGCACATGGACATCCGGACGGCGCCGCTGGTGGAGGTCAGCTGGGGCGAGACCATTTCCTCGGTGCCGGGCTGGCGGCAGTATTTTGTGCAGCACGCAATTGAGCGGGCGGAATTGGCCTCGGCGGTTATCGGGCAGTCGGTGCCCTCGGTGGTGGCGCTGGTGCAGGCGGGGCTGGGGATTGCGCTGCTGCCGGAACAGGTTGTAGGCGGCGAAGTCCGCGCGGGCAGGCTGCACCGCCTGGACGGCCCGGCGCTGGAGATGCCGCGGCCCTATGTGCTGGTGACGGCGCATTATAAGTCGCGCTCGCGCCGCTTGCGGACCCTTGCAGAGGTGCTGGGGGTCCGATAAGGCGCCGGTTCTGCCGCAAATGGCGGATCCGTTTTGAAAATTGCCGCGTAACAGTATATGAGGGTGGCCTGCCGCACCCTATATGGGGCCCGTATCACTGGGGGAAACGCCGATGAACATTCACAACCGCGACGCTGCCGAGGCGCCGGACCGCGAGGCAGCTGCCGCCGCGCTGGATGTGCTGCGGGCCTGGGCCGGCACCGTGACCGAGACCGAAATTGCCGAGCTGGACCCCGCGGTGGCGCGGCTGCTGCCTGGCCGTGAGGTCGGCAACTACCCGGAGCTGTCGCGGACCTACCCCGAGGATTTCAAATCCGACGACGCCTACCGCGCGACGCTGCCTGACCTGCAGAACGGGCCGACCAGCCTGATCCGCGGCGCTAAGGAGCAGATCCAGCATGTGGGGATCTCGAACTTCCGCCTGCCGATCCGGTTTCATACCCGCGACGATGGCGACCTGACGCTGGAAACCAGCGTGACCGGCACCGTCAGCTTGGACGCGGGCAAGAAGGGCATCAACATGTCCCGGATCATGCGCACCTTCTACAAGCACGCGGAGCGCACCTTCAGCTTTGAAGTGATGGCGAATGCGCTGGATGATTACCTGAGCGACTTGGACAGCCCGGATGCGCGCATCCAGATGCGGTTCTCCTTTCCGGCGCGGGTGAACAGCCTGCGCTCCGGTCTCAGCGGCTACCAGTATTACGACTTTGCGCTGGAGCTGGTGGACCATGACGGGGTGCGCGAGAAGATCATGCATCTGGACTATGTCTATTCCTCGACCTGCCCGTGCTCCTTGGAGCTGTCGGAGCACGCCCGCCAGGCGCGCGGCCAGCTGGCGACACCGCATTCGCAGCGCTCGGTGGCACGTATTTCGGTGCAGTCGGTGCCCGGCAGCGAGTGCCTGTGGTTCGAAGACCTGATTGAGCTGTGCCGCAAGGCGGTGCCGACCGAGACCCAGGTGATGGTGAAACGCGAGGACGAGCAGGCCTTTGCCGAGCTCAATGCCGCCAATCCGATCTTTGTCGAAGATGCGGCGCGGCTGTTCTGCGAGGCGTTGCAAAGTGATGACCGGATCGGCGATTTCCGGGTGGTCGCGAGCCACCAGGAAAGCCTGCACAGCCATGATGCGGTCAGCGTGCTGACTCAAGGGCCGCTGTTCAAGGCGATGAGCCTGGACCCGAAACTGTTCTCCACCCTGATTCACCAGGGATAACGGGGACCGGCCTGCCTGATTTTCAGGCGGGTTTCCGCTGGGTCAATCAAAATGGCCCGAGGTAATTTCTGCGTTGCCGCATTTTTTATGCCGCAGTGCAGAAGTTCATGCTAGCGTCAAATCGAATCCCCCCGGCCGTCCTGCCGGGGGCGAGGGGAGCTTGCGCGCTGGTGTCTGCAACTGACGGCCCGTTTTCCGCTGCAACAGGCCCGGGATGCACCCGGCGCCTGCTCCCTGTTTTCTTTGCCCGGACATCGCTGTGCTGTCCCGGAGCAAGTGCAGTGCAGGACTTTAGGAGTAACAAATGACGAGCTTTCACAAGATCCCCGGCCTGACGGTCAAGACGCATGAATGGGCGGGCTATGCAGCCGGGCTGCAGATGAAACTGTGGCGCCAGGCAGCAGAGGCCGCGCTGCAGGCGCCGCTGGCACAGATGCAGCTGGCCCATTCGATGATGGAAGCCCAGCGGCGCCTGCTGCAGGCAGGCGTGCCGGCAATGGCAGGGGATGCTGGTGAGGCCCCCAAAGCGGCACCGGAGGCGAAGGCCGCACCGGCGGCAACGAAAGCAGAGGCTGCACCGGCGGCGCCGAAAGCAGAGGCTGCACCGGCGGCGCCGAAAGCAGAGGCTGCACCGGCGGCACCAGAAGCGAAGGCTGCAACGGCGGCGCCGGCCGAAGCAGAGGCCAAAACCAAAAAGCCCGCGGCCCGCAAGCCTGCGGCGCGCAAGACCGCTGGCCGCAAGGCAGCGGTCCGCAAGGCGCCTGCGCGCAAAACCGCTGCTGCCAAACCGGCAGCTGCCAAGCCGGCAGCGACTTCGGCAGCCAAGACCGAAGCCGCCCCGCAGGCAGCTGCCAAGGCGGTGCCGGTCAAGCCGGAACCTGTAAAGGCAGAGCCGGCTAAGCCGGAACCAAACAAGGAAGCTGCAAAGGCGGCTCAGGCTGCGGCGCCCACTGCGGTTAAGCCTGAAAATCAGAACAGTACAACGGCCGGGGAGAAGGCAGAGGATAAACCTGCAATGTTCCGCAGTTCCTCTGCCCGCCGCGGCGGGGCTCAGCCTGCAGCAAGCAGCGTAAAGGCCCCGGCAGCCGCTGCCGCTGCGCCCAAGCCCCCCGCGGCAGAACCTGCTGCTGCCGCCAATGCACAAGCGCCGGAAGGCGAGCCGTCCAAGCGTCCGCGCAAGCCTTCCACCCCGCCGCAGATGCCGCAGCGCAACGCTGCCGGCACCAGTGGCAGCGGCGACTGACGCCGCCCACTTGACACCGGCCGCGCGGGGAGCCAACGCTGCGCCGCATGTTGGATCTCCGCCCGGTTGGGTATGTCATCGGCCTGCTGGTCGTCATTCTGGGAGCCATGATGGTATTCCCGCTGCTGGTCGACCTGCTGGACGGCCGGGGCGAATGGCATGTGTTCCTGGAAAGCGCCATCTTCACCATTCTGGTGGGCGGGCTATTGTCCCTGAGCTGTGCCAACGGGGTGAAGGAGGGGCTGAGCATCCGCCAGACCTTCCTTCTGACCACGCTGGTGTGGGTGGCGCTGCCGCTGTTCGGGGCGGTGCCCCTGATGCTGGGGGCGACCGAACTGCGCTTTGTCGATGCGTTTTTCGAGGCAATGTCCGGCCTGACCACCACCGGGTCCACCGTGATCTCCGGGCTGGATGATCTGCCGCGCGGTCTTCTGTTGTGGCGCGGCATCCTGCAGTGGCTGGGCGGCATCGGCATCATCGTTGTGGCAATGGTGTTCCTGCCCGAACTGCGGGTTGGCGGCATGCAGATCTTTAAATCCGAAAGCTTTGACACCTTTGGGAAAATCCTGCCGCGGGCGCAGGCGATCGCCAAGCAGATCTCACTGATCTACGTGTCGCTGACGATGGCCTGCATGCTGGTCTACATGATGATGGGCATGGGGCCGTTCGATGCGCTGGTGCATTCGATGACCACCATCGCCACCGGCGGGTTTGCCAATTACGATGCCTCTTTCGGGGCCTTTGCCGGACCGGTGGAATACGCAGCCTCTGTCTTTATGATTTTGGCGGCGCTGCCGTTTGTGCGCTATGTGCAGCTGATTAACGGGCACGGCACCCCGCTGCTGCGCGACAGCCAGATCCGGGGCTTCATGATGACGCTGGGGCTGCTGGTCGCGGTGGCGGCAGGGGTGCTGTACTACGCCCGCCCGCATGGCGGCGAGGAAGCGCTGCGTTCAGCCCTGTTTAACATCACCTCGATCATGTCCGGCACCGGCTATGCGAGCGCGGACTACATGCAGTGGGGCAGCTTCCTGGTGATGATCTTCTTCTTCACCGGGCTGATTGGCGGCTGCGCGGGCTCCACTGCCTGTTCGGTGAAAATCTTCCGCTACCAGCTTCTGTTTGCCTCGATCAAGGTGCAGATCCAGCGCATCCGGTCGCCGCACGGGGTGTTCCTGACCCGCTATGAGGGGCGCCCGGTGGATGCCGATGTGCTGAGCTCGGTGATTTCCTTCTTCATGTTCTTCGTGGTGACGCTGGGCATCATTGCCTGGATGCTGGCGCTCACCGGGCTGGATTTCGTGACCGCGGTGTCCGGCGCTGCAACGGCGGTGGCCAATATCGGACCCGGTCTGGGGGACACCATCGGGCCTGCGGGCAACTTCTCGACCCTGAACGATCCGGCCAAGTGGATCCTGAGCGTGGCGATGCTGATCGGGCGGCTGGAACTCATGGCGGTTTACGCAATCCTGACAGTGCGGTTCTGGCGCGCCTGACACAGAGCAGCCGGATAACCCGGGACGGGATGCAGCGGGTTTGGCAGAAATTGCGCAGTCAAAGCCTTGTGGCGCTTTGCCGCGCTGAAATCCGGGGGCGGGCCGCAGCTTCCTTGCCCGGATGGCCTGCATGCTCTTGCCCTTGGGGGACCGCTCGCATATGAGGCACGGGACCGAAACCCGCAAGCGCAGGGAGACCCGTTCCATATGCCCGTACTTGTGATGAAATTCGGCGGCACGTCTGTCGCCAACCTGGACCGCATCCGCCGCGCCGCCAAACGCGTCGGCGTTGAGGTGGCCAAGGGTTATGACGTGATCGTCATTGTGTCGGCAATGTCCGGCAAGACCAATGAGCTGGTGGGCTGGGTCGGTGAGACCTCGCCGCTGTACGACGCGCGGGAATATGATGCCGTTGTGTCCTCTGGCGAGAACGTGACCGCGGGCCTGATGGCGCTGACTCTGCAGGAGATGGATATCCCGGCGCGCAGCTGGCAGGGCTGGCAGGTGCCGCTGATGACCACCTCTGCGCACAGCCAAGCCCGGATCGAAGAGATCCCGCCGGAGAACATCAACGCCAAGTTTGCCGAAGGCATGAAGGTGGCGGTAGTGGCGGGCTTCCAGGGCATCAGCCCCGAAGGCCGCATCACCACCCTGGGCCGCGGCGGGTCCGACACCACGGCAGTGGCCTTTGCCGCCGCGTTTGAGGCGGAGCGCTGCGATATCTACACCGATGTGGATGGCGTCTATACCACCGACCCGCGGATCTGCGGCAAGGCGCGCAAGCTGGACAAGATTGCGTTTGAGGAAATGCTGGAACTGGCCTCGCTGGGGGCCAAGGTGCTGCAAACACGCTCGGTTGAACTGGCAATGCGCTATAAGGTGAAGCTGCGCGTGCTGTCTAGCTTTGAAGAACAGTCCGACGAGGCCGGAACCCTGGTCTGCGACGAGGAGGAAATCATGGAATCCAATGTTGTAAACGGCGTTGCCTACTCCCGCGATGAGGCCAAGCTGACTGTGCAGTCGGTGGCCGACCGTCCGGGCATCGCGGCGACCATCTTCACCACCCTCAGCGACGCGGGTGTGAACGTCGACATGATCGTGCAGGACGTCTCTGAGGACGGCCGCACCGACATGACCTTCTCTTGCCCGACTGATCAGGTTGCGCGTGCCGAAAAGGCGCTGCTGGCAATCAAGGAGCAGGGCGAGCTGAACTATGCCGAGCTGCTGGCCGATCAGGATGTGGCCAAGGTGTCGGTGGTTGGCATCGGTATGCGCTCGCAGTCGGGTGTCGCGGCCAAGATGTTCAAGGTGCTGTCGGACGAGGGCATCAACATCAAGGTGATCACCACCTCCGAGATCAAAATCTCGGTGCTGATCGACCGCAAGTACATGGAGCTGGCGGTGCAGGCGCTGCATGATGCGTTCGAACTGGAAAAAGCCCGCTAAGCGCTTATTCCGAAAAAGATTTTTGATATCTGCAGAGGCGCCGTTCAGGCGCCTTTGTTGTGTGATCCCCGTGGCGGGCGGCGTTCTGCCTGCAGCTGCAGCAGGCTGCACCGATTGCAGGCAATGCTGCAAAAACTCTTGGACTTTTTCCGCCGGGGTGGGACAAGTGGGTGGAGGAGAGAGCACTGGCGTACTACTCTGGGCGGTGTCCGTTTCCAGGGAGCAATCTGGGCGGCAGTGTGCAGGGAAATGACCTCGGGAGAGGGTGAGAATGGCCGATACCACGGAATCTGAAAGCAGGAAGCTTCTGGTTCGCTTGCGCGAGGCGATGGCGGGTGATGATGCCGGCCAGGCGCGGCTCGACAAGATCACCCATCTGATCGCCGACAGCATGGGGACCGAGGTGTGCTCGGTTTATCTGTTCCGCGATGATGAGACGCTGGAGCTGTGCGCAACCGAAGGCCTGAACCGCGAATCGGTGCACCAGACCCGGATGCGGATCGGTGAAGGCCTGGTGGGCCGCGTCGCCAGATACGGCAAGGTGGTGAACACGCCGGATGCGCCCAATGCCAAGGGCTTCCGCTACATGCCGGAAACCGGGGAGGAGCGGTTCTCCTCCTTCCTGGGGGTTCCGGTGCAGCGGCTGGGCGAGATGCTGGGCGTTCTGGTGGTGCAGTCCAAGGAAGCGCGCGAGTTTTCCGCCGACGCTGTCTATGCGCTGGAAGTGGTGGCGATGGTGATTGCCGAGATGACCGAACTGGGCGCCTTTGTCGGCGAGGGGGCGGCGCTGTCGCCGCTGCACCAGCAGGCGGTTCTGATCCACGGCACGTCAGCCCAGGAGGGCGCGGCGGAGGGCCACGTGTGGCTGCATGAGCCGCGGGTGATCGTGACCAATCCGATTGCCGATGATCCCCAGCGCGAACTCGAGCGGCTGAACGATGCGGTGGAGGAGCTGCGGGTCGGTGTCGACAAAATGCTGGAAGTCTCCCGCAACGGCGACAAGGAACAGCTGCAAGTCCTTGAGGCATACCGGATGTTTGCCAATTCCAAGGGCTGGATGCGGCGGATGGAAGAGGACATCGCCCGCGGTCTGAGCGCCGAGGCTGCGGTGGAGAAGGAACAGTCCCAGGCCCGCACCCGGATGAGCCAGGTGCAGGATGCGTATTTGCGCGAACGCCTGAGCGATCTGGATGATCTTTCGAACCGGCTGCTGCGGATCCTGACCGGGCAGGGCGCCAACACGGGTGCTGAGCTGCCGGAGAACCCGATCCTGATTGCCCGCAACATCGGCCCCGGCGACCTGCTGGAATACGGCCGCAGCTTGCGCGGGATCGTGCTGGAGGAAGGCTCTGTCGGCTCTCACGCCGCGATTGTTGCGCGGGCGCTGGCGATTCCCCTGGTGGTGAATGCCAAGCGGGTCACCACGGAGGCGCTGAACGGCGACCACATCATGGTGGACGGCGATCAGGGCGTGGTGCATCTGCGCCCGGACGACACCGTTGTCGGCGCTTTCCGCGACAAGATCGCGATGCACACCAAGGCGCAGGAGCGTTATGCCTCGATCCGCGACAAGCCCGCGGTCACCACCGACGGGCAGCGCATCAATATGGTGATGAACGCGGGCCTTATGGCGGACCTGCCGTCGCTGGACGGTTCCGGTGCCGAGGGCGTGGGGCTGTTCCGGACCGAGCTGCAGTTCCTGGTCCGCAACCAGATGCCGAAACGGTCGGAGCTGGTGGCGCTTTATAAGCGGGTGCTGGATGCCGCCCACGGCAAGCCGGTGGTGTTCCGCACGCTGGATATCGGCTCCGACAAGGTGCTGCCCTACATGAAGCCCACCGATGAGCCGAACCCGGCGCTGGGCTGGCGGGCGATCCGAGTGGGTTTGGACAAGCCGGGCGTGATGCGGATGCAGCTGCAGGCGCTGCTGCGCTCTGCCGAGGGGCGGCCGCTGTCGATCATGTTTCCCTTCGTTGCCCAGTTCGAGGAATACCGCGCCGCCCGGGCGGAAGTGGAAAAGACCATCGAGCGCGAGCGCATCCTGGGCCATGTGCTGCCCGCTGACCTGAAGATCGGCGCGATGCTGGAGACACCCTCGCTGGCCTATGCGCCGCAGAAGTTTTTTGACGAGGTGGCCTTTATCTCGATCGGCGGCAATGACCTCAAGCAGTTCTTCTTTGCGGCCGACCGCGAGAATGAGCGGGTGCGGCGGCGCTATGATACGCTGAACGTGAGCTTCCTGAGCTTCATCGAACGGATCGTGGAGCGCTGCGCGATCTCCGGCACGCCGCTAAGCTTCTGCGGCGAGGATGCGGGCCGCCCGGTCGAGGCGGTTTGCCTCGCGGCAATGGGCATCCGCACGCTGTCGATGCGCCCGGCTTCCATCGGGCCGGTGAAGTCGCTGCTGCTGCGGGTGGATCTGGGCGAACTGCGCAAGATCATCTCCGACGCCCGCCACCGCGGCGATCAGGCGGTGCGCCCGGCGGTGATGGAATACTTGCGAGGGCTGTGATCCGCGTTTTCAGGCGGGCGGTTATACCCCGGTTCTGTGACCGGGGCGGTGCCGCCTTGCTCATGCAATTACTTCAAGCTTAAAACTTTATGCTTGAAGTTTTTCAGGACCTGCTTATCCTGAACCTCAGAGACGTGCGCTGAGCGGGAAGGGATGATCATGAAAGTCGTCTGTCTGGGAGGAGGACCTGCGGGCCTCTACTTTGCCATCTCGATGAAGCTGCGCCAGCCGGAGGCCGAAGTCACGGTGGTGGAGCGCAACAAGCCTGACGATACCTTTGGCTGGGGTGTGGTGCTGTCGGATGACGCGCTGGAGAACCTGAGCGCCAATGACCCCAAAAGTGCCGAGTTGATCCGCGAGAACTTTGCCTATTGGGATGACATCGCTGTCGTGCATGACGGCACCCGCACGGTGTCGGGCGGGCACGGATTTGCCGGGATCGGGCGCAAGCAGATGCTGCTGCTGCTGCAGGACCGGGCGCGGGAGCTGGGGGTGGATCTGCAGTTCGAAACCGTTGCCAAGCCCGCGTCAGAGTACCAGAAAGACTATGATCTGGTGGTCGGCTGCGACGGGCTGAATTCCAGTGTTCGCAATGAGTTCGCGGAACATTTTAAACCGGAAATCGACGTGCGGCCCTGCAAGTTCATCTGGCTGGGCACGCATCAGAAATTTGATGATGCTTTCACCTTCATCTTCGAGAAGACCAAGCACGGCTGGATGTGGATCCACGCCTATCAGTTCGACGCCGGCACCGCGACGGTGATCGTCGAATGCTCTGCTGAGACCTGGGGAAACTGGGGTTTCGAGGGCATGAGCAAGGAGGAGATCATCCGCACCTGCGAGGAGATCTTTGCCGATCATCTGGATGGCCATGCGCTGATGTCGAATGCGGCGCACCTGCGCGGGGCGGCAGTGTGGATCAATTTCCCGCGGGTGCTGTGCGAGAAGTGGCACCATGAGAACGTCGTGCTGCTGGGCGATGCCTCCGCCACTGCGCATTTCTCCATCGGGTCGGGGTCGCGGCTGGCGTTTGACAGTGCCATTGCGCTGGCAGAGCTGGTCAGCACAGAGCCGACGCTGGAACTTGCGTTTGAACGCTACCAGGAGGAGCGGCGGCTGGATGTGCTGCGGCTGCAATCGGCGGCGCGCAACTCGCTGGAGTGGTTCGAGGAGGTCGAGCGTTACCTGGATATGGATCCGGTGCAGTTCAACTACTCGCTGCTGACACGCTCGCAGCGGATTTCCCACGAGAACCTGCGCCTGCGCGATGCCGAGTGGCTGCAAAGCGCCGAAAAGTGGTTTCAGGACAAGGCCGGCGCGCCCGCGGATGCGCCGGTGCGGCCGCCGATGTTTGCTCCGTTCCGCTTGCGCGGAATGGAGCTGAAGAACCGCATCGTGGTCTCCCCCATGGCGCAATACAAGGCGGTGGAGGGCTGCCCGACTGACTGGCATCTGATCCACTATGGCGAGCGTGCCAAGGGCGGGGCCGGGCTGGTCTATACCGAGATGACCTGTGTGTCTGCAGAGGGCCGGATCTCGCTGGGCTGTCCGGGCCTGTATGCGCCGGAGCATGAGGCGGCGTGGAAGCGGCTGACGGATTTCGTGCATGGCGAAACCAGCGCCAAGATTTGCTGCCAGATCGGCCATTCGGGCCGCAAGGGCTCAACCCAGTTGGGCTGGGAAGTCATGGATGCGCCCTTGCCAGACGGGAACTGGGAGACGGTCTCGGCCTCCGCGATCCCTTGGTCGGCAAACAACCCGGCGCCGCGGGAAATCACGCGGGCGGAAATGGATCAAATTCGCGACGAATTTGTTGCATCGGCGCAAATGGCGGAGCGCGCCGGGTTTGACATGATCGAACTTCATGCGGCGCATGGGTACCTGATTTCGTCCTTCATATCGCCAAAATCGAACATTCGGGGCGATGAGTACGGCGGCAGCCTGGAAAACCGCCTGCGCTATCCGCTGGAGGTGTTCCGGGCCATGCGCGCGGTCTGGTCCGAAGGCAAACCGATGTCGGTCCGGATCTCTGCCAATGACTGGGTCGGCAACGAAGGTGTCACGCCGGAGGAGGCGGTGGAAATCGCCAGGGCCTTCACCGCTGCCGGGGCCGATATAATCGATGTCTCCGCCGGGCAGACCTCAACGGACGCGCAGCCGGTCTACGGCCGCATGTTCCAGACGCCGTTCTCCGACCGCATCCGCAACGAGGCCGGGATTGCCACCATGGCAGTGGGCAACATCTATGAGGCCGATCATGCGAATTCGATCCTGATGGCAGGGCGGGCCGATCTGGTCTGCGTGGGCCGGCCGCATCTGGCCGATCCCTATTGGACGCTGCATGAGGCCGCGCGGATCGGCGACCGCCACGGCGATTGGCCGCTGCCCTATCATGCGGGCCGCGATCAGGCTTGGCGCCTGGCGGACCGTGAGGCGGAGGTGATCCGGGCATGACACGCAGGGTACTTGTCACTGGCGGCGGCACGGGGATTGGCAAGGCGATTGCCCATGCTTTTGCTGCGGACGGCTGCCATGTCACCATCGCCGGACGCCGCCGGGAACCGCTGGAGGCGGCGGCTGAGGGGCTGGGGCTGGAGATCCGCGTGGCGGATGTGACGGATGAGGCGCAGGTGGAGGCTTTGTTCGCCACGTCCTACGATGTTGTTGTTGCCAATGCCGGAACCGGCGTTGCGGCGCGGATCGAGGATGTTGAGCTTGAGGAGTGGCAGCGCACGCTGATGGTCAACATGACCGGCACCTTCCTGACCTTCCGGGCGGCCTTGCGGGCAGGCATGGAGCCGGGCGGGCGGCTGATTGCCATCGCCTCCACTGCGTCCTTGCAAGGCGGGGCGCAGATCCCGGCCTATGCGGCCTCCAAGCACGGGGTGCTGGGGCTGGTGCGCTCGGTTGCGCAGAGCGTGGCCAAGCGTGGCATTACCTGCAATGCGATCTGCCCCGGATTTGTGGATACCGAGATGGCGGAGAGCGCCATCACTGGGCTGATGGCCCGGCATGGCATACCGCGCGAGAAGGCGCTGAAGATGGTGGTTGGCGGCAACCCGATGCAGCGGCTGATCGCGCCGGAGGAAGTGGCGGCCACGGCGGTGTTTCTGGCGTCTGAGGGCGCGGCTTCGGTCAATGGGCACGCAATGAGCGTGTCGGGAGGGGAAATTTGAGCACGACATCAAAAGACCGGCTGCGGCTGTGGCTGAAAGTGCTGAAGGCCACCAAGGCAGTGGAGAGCGAAGTGCGCGAGAACCTGCGGCGGGAGTTTGCAACCACGCTGCCGCGGTTTGACGTGATGGCGGCGCTGATGCAGCATGAAAAAGGCCTCAAGATGAGCGAGTTGTCGGGGGTTCTGAAAGTCTCCAACGGCAATGTGACCGGCATTGTCGAGCGGCTGGTCGAGGACGGCCATGTGCAGCGCGAGAAGGTTGAGGGCGACCGCCGCGCCAATCTGGTGCGGCTGACAGATGCTGGCCGGGTGGAGTTTTCCCGCCAGGCGGAAGCGCATGAGGGCTGGATCAACGCGGCCTTTGACGGGCTGACCGCGGATGAGGCGCAAGGGATAGCCGAGAGCCTGGACGCGGTGGCGCGGCGGCTGGATGAGGGAGGCAAGGCATGAAGGTGAACCGGGACCCCAGGCATTTCCTGTGCCGGATCGAGGATGGCATTGCCACGGTTTCCTTGGACCGGCCGGAGCGGAAGAACCCGCTGACCTTCGACAGCTACGCAGAGCTGCGCGACTGGTTTCGCGATCTGCACTACGACGACAGCATCAAGGCGGTGGTCTTTGCATCTAACGGCGGCAATTTCTGTTCCGGCGGCGATGTGCATGACATCATCGGGCCGCTGGTTGGCATGAGCATGAAGGAGCTGTTGGCCTTCACCCGTATGACCGGCGATCTGGTCAAGGCGATGGTAAATTGCGGCAAGCCGGTGATTGCGGCGATTGACGGCATTTGCGTGGGCGCGGGGGCGATCATCGCCATGGCCGCCGACATCCGCATAGCCACGCCGGAGGCCAAGACCGCGTTTCTATTCACCCGGGTAGGGCTGGCGGGCTGCGACATGGGCGCCTGTGCAATCCTGCCGCGGATCATCGGCCAAGGCCGGGCGGCGGAGCTCTTGTACACGGGCCGGTCGATGAGCGCCGAAGAGGGCCACGCATGGGGCTTTCACAACAAGCTGGTTGCGGCGGACGAGCTGGAAGCGGAGGCGCAAAGCTGGGCCGCGCGGATCGCTTCGGGTCCGAACTTTGGCCACATGATGACTAAGACCATGCTGGCGCAGGAATGGTCGATGTCGATCGAGCAGGCGATCGAGGCCGAGGCGCAGGCGCAGGCGATCTGCATGCAGACCGCGGATTTCGAACGCGCCTACCATGCCTTTGTGAACAAGGAAAAACCGCTGTTCGAGGGCGACTGAGGTGTGACACCGCTGGAGCCCGCGCTGGAGGAGGGCGCGGGAGCCTCCCCTCTCGGCGGCAAAGCCGCCTGCCGGGCAGCGGGACGGGAGTATTTTGGGAAAGATGAAACTGGGAGGGCCGCGCGATGGCGGACAGGACGTTTCTGAACTGGCCGTTTTTCGAGGACCGGCACCGGAAGCTGGCCGAAGAACTGGAAGCCTGGGCCGCGGCGCAGCTGGCGGGCATCGATCATTCCGACACCGATGCCGCCTGCCGGGCGCTGGTCACAGCACTGGGCGAGGGCGGCTGGACGCAGCATTCCGGCGCGATGGCGGGCGAGCAGCTGGATGTGCGCAGCCTGTGCCTAATCCGCGAGACGCTGGCGCGCCATGACGGGCTTGCGGATTTTGCCTTTGCCATGCAGGGGCTGGGCACCGGGGCGATATCGCTGTTCGGCACCGAAGCGCAGCAGCAGGAATGGCTGCCGCTGACGCGCGCGGGTAAGGCGATTTCAGCCTTTGCCCTGACTGAGCCGCAGTCGGGGTCGGATGTGGCGAACTCCACCATGACCGCGGCGCTGGACGGCGACCATTACGTTTTGAATGGCGAGAAGACCTGGATCTCCAACGGCGGCATTGCCGATGTCTATACGCTGTTTGCCCGCACTGGCGAGGGACCGGGGGCAAAGGGGCTGAGCGCCTTTGCGGTGCCTGCGGGCCTGCCGGGGTTTGAGGTTGTGGAGCGGCTGGAGACCATCGCGCCGCATCCGCTGGCGACCCTGCGGTTCACAGATTGCCGCATCCCGAAATCGGCGCTGCTGGGTCAGCCGGGCGGGGGCTTCAAAATTGCGATGTCGGTGCTGGATGTGTTCCGCTCCACCGTGGCTGCCGCGGCGCTGGGCTTTGCCCGCCGGGCGCTGGACGAGTCACTGGCGCGGGTCACCGCGCGGCAGGTGCAGGGGGCGCCGCTGTTCGATCTGCAGATGGTGCAGGGCCATATCGCCGATATGGCGCTGGATGTGGATGCATCGGCACTGCTGGTCTACCGCGCCGCCTGGGCTAAGGATTCAGGGGCTGAGCGGGTCACCCGCGAGGCTGCGATGGCCAAGCTGTTCTCCACCGACCAGGCGCAACAGGTCATCGACAAGGCGGTGCAGCTGCATGGCGGCGACGGCGTGCGCCGGGGTCAGAAGGTGGAGGAGCTTTACCGTGATATCCGGGCCTTGCGCATTTACGAGGGCGCTTCGGATGTGCAGCGGGTGGTGATCGCGCGTCAGGCGCTCGGCGCCTTTCAGGGAGGGAATTGAGATGCTGGGACCAACTGCGCATGTGGACACATTCGCCCGGGACAACCTGCCGCCCATGGACCATTGGCCGGAGTTTTTGCTGGAGGGGTTTGACTACCCTGAATACCTGAACGCCGCGGTCGAACTGACTGATGCGATGGTAGAGAAGGGCTTTGGCGACCATACGGCGCTGATCGGCAACGGGCGCTACCGCACCTACAAGGAGCTGGCGGACTGGACCAACCGGCTGGCGCATGTGCTGACCGAGGACCTGGGCGTGAAGCCCGGCAACAGGGTGCTGATCCGCTCTGCCAACAACCCGGCGATGGTGGCCTGCTGGCTGGCGGCAACCAAGGCAGGCGCAGTGGTGGTCAACACCATGCCGCTGTTGCGCAAGGGGGAGCTGGCCAAGATCGTGGACAAGGCCGAGATTTCCCATGCGCTTTGCGACACAAGGCTGAAGGATGAGCTGGTCGCCTGCGCCAAGGAGTCGAAGTTCCTGAAGACAGTTGTGGGCTTTGACGGCACCTCCAACCATGATGCGGAGCTGGACCGGCTGGCGCTGGAAAAGCCGGTGGCCTACGAGGCGGTGAAGACAGGCAGGGATGATGTGGCGCTATTGGGCTTCACTTCCGGCACCACCGGATCGCCCAAAGCGACGATGCACTTCCACCGCGACCTGCTGATCATCGCCGACGGCTATGCGCGCGAAGTGCTGGATGTGCAGCCGGAGGATGTGTTTGTCGGTTCGCCGCCGCTGGCCTTTACCTTCGGTCTGGGCGGGCTGGCGATCTTCCCGCTGCGGTTCGGGGCGGCGGCGACGCTTTTGGAAAACGCCACACCGCCGAACCTCATCGAGATCATTGAGAAATACAAGGCCACCGTTTGCTTCACAGCCCCGACTGCCTACCGGGTGATGCTGCGGGCGATGGAGGAGGGGGCGGATCTGTCCTCGCTCCGGGCGGCAGTTTCAGCGGGAGAGACCCTGCCTGCGCCGGTCTATCAGGAATGGATGGACAAGACCGGCAAGCCGATGCTGGACGGGATCGGCGCGACGGAGCTTTTGCATATCTTCATCACCAACCGGTTCAGCGATCACCGGCCCGCCTGCACCGGCAAGCCGGTGGGCGGCTATCAGGTGAAGGTGCTGGACGGTGATGGCTTTGAGGCGCCCCGCGGCGAGGCCGGGCGGCTGGCGGTCAAAGGTCCGACTGGCTGCCGTTATCTGGCGGATGAGCGGCAAGGCGAATATGTGCGGGACGGCTGGAACATCACTGGCGACAGCTTCATCCGGGACGAAGACGGCTACCTGCATTTTGCAGCCCGCAATGACGACATGATCGTCTCCTCCGGCTACAACATAGCAGGGCCGGAAGTGGAGGCCGCGCTGCTGGCACATGAGGCGGTGGCGGAATGCGCGGTGGTCGGGGTTCCGGACGAGGCGCGCGGCGAGATCGTGCAGGCGCATGTGGTGCTGGCCGAAGGGCAGGCGGCGTCAGAGGAATTGGCCAAGCTGCTGCAGAACCATGTGAAGGCAACAATTGCGCCCTACAAGTATCCGCGGTCCGTGGTGTTCGCCCAGGCGCTGCCGAAAACCGAGACCGGCAAGATCCAGCGGTTCAGGTTGAAGGGCTGATTGTTCCGGCTGCCCGCGCGGGATCAGGCTGGCGGCTGCATGGCCGCCAGACCTTGGAGACATGCGTTCTGGCCTGCGCTACGCGCTGCAGCGCTGTATCTAAGCCTTTGACATGACATGGATTAACTGCTGGGATAAGGTGGAGGCGAGTACCGGAATCGAACCGGTGTACACGGATTTGCAATCCGCTGCGTCACCACTCCGCCAACTCGCCATCCGTGGTGTAAGCCGTGATTAATCACATGCCCGGCGCCGGTGCAAGAGGCCAATTGCCTTTGCTTGAGCCAAAAATTGCTTTTCTTTCCGGAAGGCTAGAATTTCACTCAGACGCGCTTGGGTCAAGGCTTGCGCGGCGGATGGCTGCAGCAATCAGGGCCGGGGCTCCGGGCAGGGCGCCGGCCACCGGCAGCACCGTGCCGCCAAAGCCTGCGGCGTCCAGGGCTTCGGGAAGATCCTCTTTCACGTGATCGCCTGCCTGCGCAAAAAACGGCAGGCAGATGGACCGCACGGGCAGGGAGGCGGCAGCAGATGCTAGCCGCGGGTCCTGCTCAATGTAGCCCTGCGACACGGAGCAGCCCGGCAGCAGCGGGCTGAGCCGGGCGGCGAAATCCTCGGCGGCCTCTGCGGCGCGCGGGCCGCGGGCAGAGCCGTGGGCGGCCAGCAGCAGGTTCAGCCTGTCCAGCGGCCAGTGCCTTTCTGATGCTGCCTGTTGCACGGCGCTTGCAGCAAGATCCGGCAGGCCGCTGTCCAGCCCGAACGGCGTGGCCATCCGGTAAGCCCGGCCCTGCAGGCGCCCCGGCAGCACCTTGCTGGTGAAATACCCGCGCGACATGAAAAACGGATAGACCACTGCGCCGTCCTGCATCACCCCCTCCAGGCGGCCCGGTGCGGCGAGCGTGGCTGAGCGGACATTCCAGTGCGGCAAATGCGCGGCAATCGCTGCCGCCGTCGCCGCCAGATCCGCTTCTGCCGGGGCCGGGGCGGAGGGCTGGCCGTGGGCGGTGATGACTGCGGTTTGCGGATCTTGGGTCACGGCGGTTTTCCGGTGTTATGCACGGGCGGCGGGGTGGCTGGGTTTTGCTTTTATTTGGGGGGCTTGGCGGGGCTTTCGCAAGAGGCACGTTGAAATTTCCGCCACCGCAAAGGTAAACGAAAACAAGGTGGTTGACCTTCCCCGGCGCTTCACCTAAATCAGCAAATGTCCTGAGCGGGTATGGTGAAATGGTATCATAAGAGCCTTCCAAGCTTAAGGTGCGGGTTCGATTCCCGCTACCCGCTCCAGACCTTCCCAATCCGCCTGATTGATACCCCATGACGCAGTGCGCAGCTGTTTTCAGGTGTGTTTTGAAGCTGCTCAACGCTTGACGCGCCGGGCGTGCGGGGCCATGAACCTTGGCGACTATGCGGGTGCAAGACCCGCCAGACCAAAGTGCAGAAGGATCCGGAATGGCGCGGAGACAAGCGGCCCCGAATGCGGAGCAAGAGCGGGAGAAATCCCGGAAGATTGGCGTGCTGTCGGCGCTTTGGCCGTTCATGCGCCCCTACCGCCTGCTCATGCTGGCCGCCACCTGCGCGCTGGTGCTGACGGCGGGGCTGTCGCTGACGCTGCCATTGGCAGTGCGCCGCGTCGTGGACAACTTCCGGGTCTCTGATTCCGAGCTTCTGAACCTCTATTTCAGCGGTGCGCTGGTGATTGCCGCTCTGCTGGCGGTGGGCACCGGCGTGCGCTATGCACTGGTGACACGGCTGGGCGAGCGGGTGGTGGCTGACATCCGCAAGGCGGTGTTCGACCGGGTGATCGGCATGAGCCCGGAGTTCTATGAACGCATCATGACCGGCGAGGTGCTGAGCCGGATCACCACCGACACCACACTGATCCAGTCGGTGCTGGGCTCGTCGGTGTCGATTGCGCTGCGCAACCTGCTGATTTTCCTTGGCGGCATGGTGCTGATGCTGCTGACCTCGGCGAAGCTCACCATGATGGTTCTGCTGATCGTGCCGGCGGTGATCGTGCCGATCCTGGTGCTGGGCCGCCGCTTGCGCGCGATCAGCAAGGAAAACCAGGATTGGATCGCGGCGTCCTCGGGCAATGCGGGCGAGGCGCTGGGTGCGGTGCAGACGGTGCAGGCCTTCACGCATGAGGCTGCCAGCCGCGAGAAGTTTTCTGAACTGACCGAGACCTCCTATGACGTGTCGCGCCGCCGTATCCAGACCCGTGCCTATCTGACGGTAATTGTGATCTTCCTGGTTTTTTCCGGGATCGTGGGCGTTCTGTGGATGGGCGCCAATGATGTGCGCGCAGGCGTGATGTCTGAGGGCACGCTGATCCAGTTTGTGATCTATGCAGTGCTGGTGGCTGGATCCGTTGCGGCGCTGTCGGAGATTTGGAGCGAGCTGCAGCGCGCCGCCGGGGCAACCGAACGGCTGGTGGAGCTGCTGAATGCCGAGGATACCGTCCTGGATCCGGTTGCGGCTCAGGTGCTGCCCGCGCCGGTCAAGGGCGAGATCGCGTTCGACAACGTGTCTTTCCGCTACCCGTCGCGCCCGGATGTGTCGGCGCTGGATGAGGTTTCGCTGACAGTGAACCCGGGGGAGACTGTGGCTTTTGTCGGCCCGTCAGGTGCAGGCAAGACCACCATCATCCAGATGCTGCAGCGCTTCTATGATCCCAATCAGGGCGCGGTGAAGCTGGACGGCGTGGCACTGACCCAGCTGCAGCGGGATGAATTCCGCCGCCATATCGCACTGGTGCCGCAGGATCCGGTGATCTTTGCCGCCTCCGCGCGCGAGAACATCCGGTTCGGCCGGCCGGAGGCCACCGATGCTGAGGTCGAGGCTGCTGCTGCAGCGGCAGCGGCGCATGACTTCATTTCCAAGCTGCCGGACGGCTATGACAGCTTTGTCGGTGAGCGCGGCGTGATGCTGTCGGGCGGCCAGAAGCAGCGGATTGCCATTGCCCGCGCCATCCTGCGCGATGCGCCGGTGCTGCTGCTGGATGAGGCGACCTCGGCGCTGGATGCGGAAAGCGAACGCCTGGTGCAGGCGGCGGTGGATGAGCTGAGCCAGGGCCGCACCACGCTTATCGTGGCGCACCGGCTGGCAACGGTGAAGAAGGCCGACCGCATCGTGGTGATGGAGCAGGGGCGGATCGTCGCCACCGGCACCCATGATGAGCTGGTGGCACAGGGCGGGCTTTATGCGCGTCTGGCCAAGCTGCAGTTCACAGAAGGGCTGGCAGCTGAATAAGCGGCGAGCAGATTAACACGGCAAGCGCCCCGGAGCCGATCCGGGGCGTTTTTTGTTGAAAACCGCCCAATGCAGGGAAATGGCGCGACGTCACCGCCAAAGCTGCCTTGGCGTGACCCTGCCGCGGCGCTTGCGCAATCAGGCGATTGCAATAATCTGGGCAAAAAACAGAGACACCTTCCGTGCACCGCCCGTACACCGGCTGTGCACCGGGTGGAACGGGGAGGAGAATTATGGGTTTTTCCGGAATCGCGGACCGCGATGCGCTGCAGAATGAAATGCCGTATGAGGCGCGGGATCTGCCGGCCACTTTGTACGGGCTGCTGTCGCGCACCGCGGACAAGTACCCGAACAGCAAGGCGGTCAGCTATCAGATATTCTCTGGCGCCCAGGACAAGGCGGAGACGCTGACCTGGCGCACGCTGAAGGAGCAGGTGAGCCAGGCCGCCAATATGTTCCGTGCGCTGGGGGTGGGCGAAACGGATGTGGTGGCCTATGTGCTGCCCAACTGCAACGAGACACTGGTCACCATGCTGGGCGGCGCGGTGGCAGGGATCGTGAACCCGATTAACCCGCTGTTGGAGCCGGAGCAGATCGCCTCCATCCTGCGGGAGACCAAGGCCAAGGTTGTTGTCACCCTGCGGCCCTTCCCGAAAACAGATGTAGCCCAAAAAGTGGCAGAGGCGGTGCGCCATGCGCCGGGCGTGAACACGGTGCTGGAAGTGGACCTGAACCGCTACCTTACGCCACCGAAATCCTGGATCGTGCCGCTGATCCGTCCCAAGATGGACGGCCGGCCCAGCCATGCGGACTACCTGAACTTCTCCAAGGAGATGGCGAAGCAGCCCAAGACGCTGAATTTTGCCGACAGTGCCGGTGACCGTGTGGCGTGCTATTTCCATACCGGCGGCACCACCGGCATGCCCAAGGTGGCGCAGCACAAGTATTCGGGGCTGGTCTACAACGGCTGGCTGGGCAGCACGCTGTTGTTCACCGAAGAAGACAATATCATGTGCCCACTGCCGCTGTTCCATGTCTTTGCGGTGCATGTGATCATGATGGCGGCCATCGCCTCTGGCGCGCATGTGGTGTTCCCGACGCCGCAGGGGTACCGGGGCGAGGGCGTGTTCGACAATTTCTGGAAGCTGATCGAGCGCTGGAAGATCACCTTTATCATCACTGTGCCCACCGCCGTTTCGGCGCTGATGCAGCGGCCGGTGGATGCGGATATCTCATCCGTGAAAACGGCGTTCTCCGGCTCGGCGCCGATGCCGATGGAGCTGTTCAAGCGGTTTGAAAGCGCCTGCGGCGTCGCCATCGTCGAGGGCTACGGGTTGACCGAGGCGACCTGCCTCGTCTCTTGCAACCCGCCGGGCGGCGAGAAGAAGGTGGGATCGGTGGGCATCCCGTTCCCCTATACGGATGTGCGGATCGTTAAGCAGACCAATGACGGGGCGCTGGAATGCGGACGCGACGAAGTGGGGGAGATCTGCGTGTCGAATCCGGGGGTTTTTGCGGGCAACACCTATACCGAGGCCGACAAGAACGTGGACCTCTATTACCAGGAGAAATACCTGCGCACCGGCGATCTGGGCCGGATCGACGAGGATGGCTATTTGTGGATCACCGGCCGCGCCAAGGATCTGATCATCCGCGGCGGCCACAATATCGACCCGGCAGAGATCGAAGAGGCACTGCTGGGCCATGATGCGGTGGCCTTTGCCGGTGCCATCGGCCAGCCGGACGCGCATTCGGGCGAGCTGCCTTGCGCGTTTGTCGAGCTGGTCGACGGCGCCAGTGTCAGCGAGGCGGAACTGCTGGAATACTGCAAAGTCCATGTGCATGAGCGGGCGGCGATCCCCAAGCATCTGACGGTGCTGGACGAGCTGCCGAAAACCGCGGTGGGCAAGGTGTTCAAGCCCGATCTGCGCAAGATGGCGATCACCCGCGTATACAATGGCGCGCTGGAGCAGGCCGGGGTGGCGGCGCGCGTTGTCAGCGTGACCGACGACAAGAAACGCGGGCTGGTGGCGCAGGTGGCGGCCAACGGCAGCCCGGAGGCTGACATCGACGGCGTGCTGAACAATTTCACCCGGCCATGGGAGCCTGCCGCGGCTGCGTGACCCCGCTGGACAGTGTGGGATAAGGAGCGCCCTTCGGGGCGCTTTTTCTTTCAGGCATTCCATTTGCGGGAAACTGTGCCTAGGCTCTCGGGGACGACGGCGTGCAGGGAGGCTCGCAGATGGATTACGAACGGCTGATCGACGAGGAGACCTGGGACTTCATCCAGAAGACCGGGGAGCTTTATCCTGATGACGCCGTTGACATGAGCATCGAGGAGCAGCGCCGTATCTATAACGCGATGGCGCGGGAATTCCGGGTGCCGCGGCCGGATGTGGTGTCGGTCGAGGAATTGTCCGCCAACGGCGTGCCGGTGCGGGTCTATACCGCGGGCGATCCGACCCGGACGGTGCTGTTCTGCCACGGCGGCGGCTTTGTCGTAGGGGGTCTGGACAGCCACGATGATGTTTGCGCCGAGATCTGCGCCCAGACCGGCTACCGGGTGGTGGCGGTGGACTACCGGCTGGCACCGGAGCACAAGCACCCCGCCGCCTTTGAGGACGCCTGGGTGGTGCTGGGCTGGGTCGAGGCCGGGTATGGCAAGGGCATTGTCCTGATGGGCGACAGCGCCGGAGCCAACATTTGTGCTGCGGTGGCGCATCATGCGCGCGGCCGCTGCGAGTCGATTCTGGGCCAGGTGCTGATCTATGGCGCGTTCGGCGGTGATGTGAACCAGGGCTCTTACCTGGAGCACGCGCAGGCGCCCATGCTGACGCGCGAGGACGTGCTGTATTACATGGATATTCGCACCGAAGGGGAGCCGCCCAAGGATGATCCGCTTTTTGCGCCTCTGTCTGACAGCGATTTCTCGGACTTGCCGCCGACGGTGCTGGTAACGGCGGATTGCGATCCGGTGCGGGACGATTCACGCGACTACCGCGACCGCATTTTGGCGGCTGGTGGCAAGGCGTATTGGATCAATGAGCCGGGACTGATCCACGGCTATTTGCGTGCGCGCCACAGCGTGGGCCGGGCACGTGACAGTTTTGAGCGGATTTCAGTTGCGGTCGAGGCGCTGGGGCAGGGGATCTGGCCCTATGACGAGTAGCCCGGACTACCCGGCATAGTCCTGGCATTGCTCCTGGAACAGCGACGTGTTCAGCCAGCCACCGCTCGTGACCTGCCAGTCCGGGCCGGAGGTGGTCACATAGGTCCAGCTGCCCACCGGGATATGCGAGTAATTGACGTAGTCGCCGGGGTCTATCTGCCCGACCAGGGGAGCATCCGGCCTGTGGCCCGCCCGCAGCCCCATAACCGGCCCCAGCCAGCCCAGGCAGGCGCTTTCGAACTCATCCCGCACCGGCAGATCCCATAGCTGGTAGCGCAGGAACAGGTCATCCATGTCCAGATGGGTCTGCTTGTTGTTGACCCGGCAGCCGAAGCGGGCCTCCATCTGTTTCACTTCAGCAACCAGGCGTTCTGACTGCGGCGGCAGAGAGACAGACTTGCCGGTGCAATCCCCGTTGTTGAACACGGCCTGCCCCAAAGGGGAGCCGAAGCAGTAACCGGCCCGGTCAATCACCGCGTTGCGAGTGAACCACAGGTCGTGGCAGGCATCGCTGGCCAGCGCCGGGGCGGCCAGCAGGGAAAATACGGCGGTAAGGGATTTCATGGCAAAGTCCTGACATCTGAAAACGGCGGCTGAGGACCATCCTAGCACACAGCCGCTGTTTCAGGTCATTTCAGGAACGGCTCTGCCTTCATGGTGTCCGCAATCGGCGCGCCCAGCCGTTTAAGGATGGTGGGGGCCAGCTGGCGCTGGTCGATCACGTCGCCATGATCCGGACCTTCGGCCTCGCCAAAGTAGTAGAGCGCGGTTTCCTGCTGCAGCGGACTGCGACCGCCGTGGTGGCCGCGCTCGTCCTGGCCGTGGTCGGCGGTGACGATCACCTCATAGCCCAGATCGCGCCAGCGGGTGATAAAGGGGGCCAGCATCTCATCCATTACAAAACAGGCGTGGTCCATTTCCTGGCAGTCATGGAAAAAGCGGTGGCCCATGCTGTCCAGGGTGCAGGCGTGCAGCATGCCGTAGTCCAGCCCGAAGCGCAGGCAGAGATTGGTCAGCGTGGCGAACAGATCGACGTCCGACGGCGTCATCTGGTTGTCCTTGCCATAGCCGGTCATGGTGTGGAACCGGCCGTGGTTGATGGTCTTGCTTTCCGGCTCGTCGTATTCGATATCGCGCACGTAATCGAACGGGTGGCGGTTGAAGAAAGACGACCAGTAGCTGTGCGCCACGGCGCCGGTGACGCCGCCGGCTTCGCGGACCTGGCTGAACACGTCTTTTTCCTTGAGCCGGAACACATTGGCGTTGCCGGTGCAGCCGTGGATGGCGGGTGCAACGCCGGTGTGGATCGAGGCATAGCAGCTGGCCGAAATCGACGGCAGCACCGCGCGCAGTTTCCAGACGCGGGCATCGCCGCTGTCGACCCAGCCTTCGAGGTTGCCGAACAGGCGGCGGAAATTGCGCCAGGGCACGCCGTCCAGAATGATGAGAAGAAGCTTGTTGTCCATTTGCCGAATCCCTTTGCCTTGCGATGGCTTCGGGAGGGTATCATTGCGTCCGTTTCTTGAATTGCCATTCAAAAAACGGCGGAACGGCCGCAAACGGGCATTTTCGCAGGGACGTTGCAGAATTGCCGGTCAGCGCCTGCGCTTTCAAAGCGCGGTAACGAGAACATAGCTGCCTGCCAGAAGCAGCAGAGCCCCGGCACCCGTGGCAAAGAGCCTTGGGTAAGGCAAGGTCTTTTCGGCCAGCACGAACAGCGCCAGCCCGGCTATCCAGTAAAGGTTCATGATCCCGCCGGCAAACAGCAGCAGCATCAGCGCCCAGCAGCAGCCGAGGCAATAGGTGCCGTGGTGGGCGCCCATCAGTACAGCACCAGCCAAGCCTGTGCGGTTATGCTCGGTCAAAAAATGAACCGGCATACGGCAATGGGAGAGGCAGGCGTGCTTGTAGGGGGTAAACTGATAGGCGCCCGCCGCCAGCAGCAATGCACCGCCAAGGGTGCGGCTGCTGAGCGACATCATCGGGCCGTTTGAGAGGCCCATGGTTTCGAGCCACCATTGCAGCGCGGTGGCAATTGCAGAGAACAAGGCCCAGGCAAGAAGGTATCCGCTGAGGAACAGCAGCCCCAGCACCGGCGCCCGGCCGGGCAGAGAGCCTGCCTTCTTGATGGCGGTGAACAGCAGCAGAACCGGGGCCGCGCTGGGTGTCATCATGGCGATCATCATCACCCACCACATCAGAAAGATCAGCACGGCATAGCCTGCAGTCCAAACCGGTCCGGTGCCCATCGCCATCGGTTCGCCGATCGGGCGGGCCATCCGGGTCATCTCGGCCGCGGTCATGTTCATGCCGACACCAAACACGGTGTAAAGCCCGCTCAGCAGCACGATGAAGGCCACAGCGCCCAGAACCACGATCCGGTCGTTGCGGGCCAGCCGTTCAGCTGTGCCGGTTATGTGCGGCGCCCGGCCCATGGCGGATCAAGCCGCGCGCTCAACGCCCTTGCCGGTCAGGTGCAGCTCGGCAACATGGGCGTGGGTTCCGCTGTTCTTTTCAAGGCTGATGGCAGATCCAGGGGTCCGTGTCGTGCCCTGGCAGACGGAAGCCTCGGAGTATTCAAACCCGTTCGGCAATTTGATCTGGACCGAATGCGGTGCACCGGACACGATGTGTGCAATCGGTTCGACTTTGGTTTCGCCAATGCCGTCCGCCTTGCCATGGCCAATACCTGTTTCGGCATCAAAACTCAGCGACACGGGTGCGCTGAGTGTCTCATGCCTGGTGGTGCACATAGCGTTGAAGACGAAGAACATGGTGGCAAATTCATCGGTGTCCTGGCCGGTCATGATCGCCTCGAGGGCCGCCTTCTGCTCTGCTGTGGCGCTTTCGTCGATGATGATTTGCATCTCGCCGTTGCCCTCGTGAATGGGGCCGGGCCATTTGTAGATAGCCGCGGCGTGCAGCCCGTCCAGCTTTGTGTCCCCGTAGTGGCCTTTATCGATGCGGAAAGTCAGCATTGCTTCGCAGGTGCCGTCATTTGGAAGCTGCGAAAATTGGCAAGGGCAGCCGGGCACGCAGTTGCAATTGGCGATCTCAAATCCGTGAATTGCCCAATCTGTCATGGCAGTTTCTCCCCATTGCTGCAGTCAAAACGAAACTGCCCGGTAAATCGGGTTGGCTTGCCTCACAGTTCAGCCGCGCTCAGTGCTTTTTCTATTGTTTGCAGCCGGTCCCGCTGCATTCTCCCTGTCTCAATAAAATATCACAAATCCGTGTAAATTTAAAAAGAAAAAGCCCCCGCTGGCAATCAGCGGGGGCTTTGCATCCTTTGGTGGAATCAGTTGCCGGCGCTTTCCATCTTGCGGTGGGCAATCACCTCTTCCAGCCAGCCGAGCTTCATCTCCGGCACCGAACTGAGCAGCAGATCGGTGTAATCGTCGAACGGCGGGCTCAGCACCTTGGACTTGCCGCCGTAGCGCTGCACTTTGCCCTGATACATTACCGCGATGTTGTCCGAGATCGCGCGCACCGTTGCCAGATCGTGGGTGATGAAGAGATAGGCCACATCTTCGATCTTCTGCAGGTCCAGCAGCAGCTTCAGGATGCCGTCTGCCACCAGCGGGTCGAGTGCCGAGGTGACCTCGTCGCAGATGATCATCTTAGGCTTGGCTGCCAGCGAGCGGGCGATGCAGACACGCTGCTTCTGGCCGCCCGAAAGCTCCGCCGGATAGCGGTCCATGAACTTTTCGCCCAGCTCGATCTCGTCCAGCAGTTCGATGATCCGCTTCTTCTTCTCGGCGCCGCGCATGCCGAAGTAGAACTCCAGCGGGCGGCCGATGATGGTGCCGACGGTCTGGCGCGGGTTCATTGCCACGTCTGCCATCTGGTAGATCATCTGCAGCTCGCGCAGGTCCTCGCGGCTGCGGCCCTTGAGGTCCGGTGAGAGCTTGCGGCCGGCAAACTCGATCTCGCCCTCGCGCGGCGGCAACAGGCCTGTGATCACGCGGGCGAGGGTGGATTTGCCGGAGCCGGATTCACCCACCACGGCCAGCGTCTGGCCGGGATACAGATCGACGTTCACATTGTGCAGCACGTCGAATTGGGTGCCCTTGTAGCGCGCGGTGATATTGCGCACGCTCAGCACCGGCTCCTCGGTCGGGGCCTTTTCCTCATGCTCGATGGAGCGGACCGAGACCAGCGCCTTGGTGTACTCCTCCTGCGGATCATTGATGATCTGGTCAACGTTGCCGTATTCGACGGTGTTGCCCATCCGCAGAACCATGATGTCGTCGCTCACCTGTGCCACAACCGCCAGGTCGTGGGTGATGTAGAGCGCGGCAACGCCGGTGTCGCGGATCGCCTCCTTGATCGCCATCAAAACGTCGATCTGGGTGGTCACGTCGAGCGCGGTTGTCGGCTCGTCGAACACCACCAGATCCGGCTCCGGGCACAGCGCCAGCGCGGTCATGCAGCGCTGCAGCTGGCCGCCCGACACTTGGTGCGGGTAGCGTTCGCCGATGTTGTCCGGATCCGGCAGGCCCAGTTTGGCAAACAGAACCCGGGCACGGGCCTCGGCCTCCTTGCGGGAGAACTTCTTCTGTTCCACCGCGGCCTCGACCACCTGATCCATGATCTTCTTGGCCGGGTTGAAGGAGGCTGCCGCTGATTGCGACACATAGGTCACCTCGGCACCGCGCAGTTTGCGGATGTCCTTGTGGCTGCCCTTCAGGATATCGCGGCCGTTGACCCAGACCTCGCCGCCGGTGATCTTCACGCCGCCGCGGCCATAGGCCATGGACGCAAGACCGATGGTGGATTTGCCGGCACCGGATTCACCGATCAGCCCCAGAACTTTGCCGGGCGCGAGGTCAAAGCTGACCCCGTGCACGATCTCGATGTCGCGGGGACGTTCACCCGGCGGGTAGATGGTCGCGCCGATCTTCAGGTCGCGGACTTTCAACAGGGTATCGCTCATCCGCGGCCTCCTTTCAGCGATGTGGTCCGGTTCAGCACCCAGTCAGCCACCAGATTGACCGAGATCGCCAGGGTGGCGATGGCAAAGGCCGGGATCAGGGCCGCAGGAATGCCGTAGACGATGCCTTCCTTGTTCTCCTTCACAATGCCGCCCCAGTCAGCTTCTGGCGGCTGCACGCCCAGGCCCAGGAAGGACAGGGTGGAGACAAACAGGACCGCAAAGATGAAGCGCAGGCCCATCTCCGCGATCAGCGGGGACAGTGCGTTGGGCAGAATCTCGCGGAAGATAATCCAGGCGGTTTTCTCGCCGCGCAGGCGGGCTGCTTCGACGTAGTCCATCACCTCGATATCGACCGCGACGGCCCGGGCCAGGCGGTAGACGCGGGTGGCGTCCAGAAGGCCCATCACCAGGATCAGCATCGGAATGGTGACCGGTGCGACCGACAGCACCACCAGGGCGAAGATCAGCGTCGGGATCGACATCACGAGGTCGACGAAGCGCGACAGTGCCTGGTCGATCCAGCCGCCCATCACCGCGGCAAAGAAGCCGAGGACGGAGCCCAGGGTGAAGGACAGGACGGTCGCGGCGGTTGCGATGAAGATAGTGGTGCGGCCGCCATAGATCATCCGGCTGAGAAGGTCGCGGCCGATGTTGTCGGTGCCAAGCAGGTAGTCTGCGCTGGAGGGCTCCCACACATCGCCGACCACTTCGCCGACGCCATAGGGGGCCAGCAGCGGTGCAAAGATGGCACCAAGGAAGTAGAGGGCAGTGAAGAACAGCCCGATGAGTGCGGAAATGGGGATATTCTTCATTTCGGATGCCTCAGGCGCGGGTTGCTCAGGATGGCGACGATATCGGCAATCATGTTGAGACCGATATAGACGGCGGCAAAGATCAGGCCGCAGGCCTGCACAACAGGCACGTCACGCTTGGACACGTGGTCGACCAGATACTGGCCCATGCCGGGGTAGACGAAGACCACCTCGATCACCACGACGCCAACCACCAGATAGGCGAGGTTCAGCATCACAACGTTGACGATCGGTGCAATCGCGTTGGGGAAGGCATGGCGGTAGATCACCTGAAAAGCGTTGAGGCCCTTGAGTTCCGCGGTTTCGATATAGGCCGATTGCATCACGTTCAGGATCGCAGCGCGGGTCATCCGCATCATGTGCGCCAGAACAACCAGCGTCAGAACGGCAATCGGCAGGGCGATGGCGTTCAGCTTCTCGAACAGGCTCATGTTGTCGTTGACCATGGCCACTGACGGGAACCAGCGCAGCTGCACCGCGATGAAATACATCAGCACGTAGCCTATCAGGAACTCGGGGATCGAGATCGAGGCCAGGGTGACGGCGGAGATCATCTTGTCGGGCCAGCGGTCCTTGAAACGGACGGCCAGCAGGCCGAGGAAGATCGCCAGCGGAACCGCAACCACGGCAGCCCAGAAGGCGAGGAACAGGGTATTCCAGAAACGGCTGCTGAGAGCCTGGGCAATGTCCTGGCCGCTGGTCAGCGCGGTGCCAAGATCGCCCTGCATGGCGCCGAAGAGCCAGGCAAAATAGCGTTGTACGGGAGGATCGTTCACACCCAGCTCAGCCCGCAGGTTGGCCAGTGCCTCCGGTGTTGCCGACTGACCCAGGATCGATTGCGCAACGTCGCCCGGCAGAACGATGGTGCCGGCGAAGATCACGATTGAGATGAGCAACAAAAGAAGGAGGCTCAGCGCAATGCGCTGAGCCAGGAGTTTTACGATCGGAGACATATTAGGCTTTGACCCACAGCTTGCTGGCTGCATAGCCGTTCATCAGAACCTGGCCCGGGATGCCTTCGACCCAGCCGTCGACATTGTCGGTGGTCGCTTCGACGAAGTCGTTGAACATCGGGCAGATCAGGCCGCCTTCGTCCCGCAGGATGGTCGACATGTCGGCATACATCTGCGTCCGCTTGGCAACGTCCAGTTCGCCGCGCGCTGCCACCAGCATCTGGTCGAACTGCTCGTTGTTGAAGCGGGTGTCGTTCCAGTCCGCGGTGGACAGATAGGCGGTGGTGAACATCTGGTCCTGGGTCGGACGGCCGCCCCAGTAGCTGGTGCAGAACGGCTTGGCGTTCCAGACTTCCGACCAGTAGCCGTCGTTCGGCTCGCGCTTGACGTCCAGCTGGATGCCGGCGCTGGACAGCGACTGCTGGAACAGCGCGGAGGCATCGGGTGCGCCCGGGAAGGAGTTGTCCGAGGTGCGCAGCAGGATAGAGCCGTCGTGGCCCGCCTTCTTCAGGTGGTGCATCGCCTTGTCCGGGTCGAACTGGCGCTGTTCCAGCTCGGTGTACATCGGATAGGAGGCGTTGATCGGGGTGTCGTTGCCGACAGTGCCGTAGCCGTTCAGGATCTTGTCGACCATTTCCTGGCGGTTGATGCCGTATTTCAGCGCCATGCGCACGTCGTTGTTGTCAAACGGTGCGGTGTTGCAGTGCATGATGAACACATAGTGGCCCGCCGCGGAGGTCGAGTGCACGGTGATGTTCGGTGCGCGGTCGACCAGTTTTGCGGTGCGCGGGGGCACCCGGTCGATCACGTCCACCTGGCCGGACTGCAGCGCTGCGACGCGGGCGGTGTCGTCGTTGATGACGATGATTTCCACGGTGTCCGCGTTGCCCAGATCACCCCAGTAGTTCGGGTTCTTCTCGGCCACGAAGCGCACGCCCATGTCGGAGGACTTCATGATGTAGGGGCCGGTGCCGATGGCGGCTGCCGGATCGTCATTGCCGCCGTTCGGCTGGATGATCAGGTGGTAGTCGGCCAGCAGGTAGGGCAGGTCGGCGTTCGGGCTGTCCAGTTCGAAGACGACACTGTCGCCCTCTGCGCGCACGTCCTTGATGCCGCGCATGATGCCAAGCGCGCCGGACTTGGTGTCTTCACCGCTGTGGCGCTCCATGGTTTTGACCACGTCGTCAACCGTGACGCTCTGGCCGTTGGAGTAGGTCACGCCGGAGCGCAGCTTGAAGGTCCAGGTCTTGGCGTCGGCAGAGGCTTCATAGCTTTCGGCCAGCTTGCCCTCGATGCCGCCGTCGTCGGCCAGCTCGACCAGGGTTTCACCCCACAGACGGGTGACCATCAGGCCAACGGTGTTGGTGACCAGCGCCGGGTCCAGGCTGTCGGTGGTGGAGCCGCCCTGCAGGCCGAGGCGGATGGTGCCGCCCTTCTGCGGGCCTGCCGCCTTGGCGGCGGTAGACAGCAGCAGGTTCGCGGATACGGCGGTGAAGCCCAGTGCGGCGGCTTTGCCCAGGAAATCACGGCGTGACAGTTTGCCTGCCGCGGCCTGGCTGGCCAGATACTGCATATGTCGGTTCATTGAGTTCTCCCGATTGGTTGCGGTGCTGAGGCACCTGTTTTTTTGATTGGCGATTTAAGATTTGCGTATTTACCGCTAACTCGCAAGCGTTATTAGCGCTACGCCGGGGAAGCCATCTGCACGGTTTCGTGCGGCACAAACAGCGGGTGTCGCCTTTCTCAAGTAAGGTGCCGTTTTTGCGGTCTCTGTCCTGTGTAAAGCAAAAAAAGCGCTGGAATACGACAGGAAATATTGATGCGGAGAAATTGCGGATTTTTTGCGAATCTGCCCGGCGGGCAAGGCCGACAGGCCGCCCAAGGGACAGAATCGGTGCTTTCCGGTCTAAAAACGCCCTCTACGCCGCCAACTGACCTGCCCGGTATGGCGGTTGGACCACAACGGGCAGCGGCAATGCGGCGCGCTGGCAGGCTGGGCTCCAAGGGGCGGATCAGGGGTGTTCAGTATCCATCCAGATGGTCACCGGACCGTCATTCAGCAGGCGCACCTTCATGTCGGCGCCGAACCGGCCTTTTGCAGTTTCCAAACCCAGCGCAGACAGCTGGTTCGCAAAATATTCATAGAGCCGTTCGCCCTCAGCCGGGGCTGCGGCAGTGGAAAAGCCGGGCCGGTTGCCGCGCTTTGTGTCGGCCGCCAGGGTGAACTGGCTGACCACCAGCACACCGCCGCCGGTATCCAGCACCGAACGGTTCATTTTGCCGGCGTCGTCCTTGAAGATCCGCATCTTGGAAATCTTGGCGGCCAGCTGGTCCGCCTGCGCCTCGCTGTCACCGGCCATGGCGCAGACCAGCACCAGCAGCCCGGGACCGGTTTCGCCGATAACCTCGCCATCGACTGTCACAGAGGCCTCGCTGACCCGTTGGATAAGTGCGCGCATGTCTGCTCCCGTCCTTGAATAGTGCTGTCCGGCAGGCGGCTGCCGGATTGTCCGCAACAGCTCTATCTCCTTTGCCGGGCACTGGCGAGGCCGCGGCCTGAAAACTTCCGGCTCAGGCTTTGCCTTTGCGCCGGATCAAGGCGGTGCGGCGGGGCAGGCGGTACAATGGGATTCAACAAGACAGGAGGCTGAAAAATGGTGGAAAAAACCGAACATGGCGGCTTCTGGCCGTCGCTTTATGACCCCTTCCGCAGCTTTGGTGCGCGGCTGGCCGACTGGCTCACTCCCGCAACCGAGGCGTCCTCGGGCAAGGAGGCCTATGACATTGCCATGGAGCTTCCGGGTGTTTCGCTGGAGGATGTCGAGCTGACCGTGGACAACGGCGTGCTGACGATCCGCGGCGAGAAGAAGACACAGTCCGAGAAGAAGGGCGACACCTGGTATTTCAGCGAGCGCCAGTATGGCGCCTTCCGGCGGTCGTTCCGTTTGCCGGAGGACGCGGACGGGCAGGGGGCCTCGGCCCGGATGGAGGACGGCGTGCTGCATATAGCTGTGCCGAAGAAGGCGCTGGAGCAGCCGGAGACCGCCCGCAGGATCAAGATCAGCAAGGGCTGACAGGGAGGCCGGCCAAGGGTTCCGGCTCAGAACCCGGGGAAAGGAACCGGCCGGTTCAGGAAGGGGGCGGCAGCGTCCCCTTCCGTTTTTGCAGGGTTACTGCTGGCTGGCGACCAGGGCGATCCCGGCACCGATCAGAAGGGCCAGCAGCACCGCAAAGGCAATTTTCCAGGCTGAATAAGGCCGCTCGCCCTGCACCCGGCCGGACTGGCCGTTGACCACAAAGCGATAGGTCTTGCCGCGGTATTTGTAGGCGGCGAGCCAGACCGGCAGCAGGATGTGCTTGAAGGTTACCTCAGACACTTTGGTGTCGATATGGGCAATCCGCTGGCGGTCGCCGCCGATGTCAAAGCGCACGTCACGCTCGATCACCCGGTCCATCTTCTGCCCGGCCTCGGCAAAACCAGCCTCCAGATCCACGGTGTAGGCTTCAGCCCGGAAGCCTGCCAGATACTGCGGCTGGTAAGGTTCCAGCTGCGCCAGGTCCCAGGGCTCCAGCCCCTCAGTGTATTTTTTGGGCAGGCTTTTTGAGGCCAGCACCAGCACATCATCGAAAAACCGCTGCACCCGGCCCGAGGCGGGCGTCCAGCGTACCTTGGCGACCTGCCGGGAGCGGGTCTTGCCTTCGTGCTGGAAGGTTTCGGTCACATAATAAACGGTGCCGCGCTGGCCGGTGTAGCTGCTGCGGGTCTGGGCATCATAGGTCCAGTAAGGCACATAGATGCCCTGCATCCGCCGCCCCTTGCGGGCGTATTCCCTGAGGCCGTTCGGGGCAAACCACAGGCCGCCCAGCCAATCTGTCATAGCTTTGTGCGCGGCGCGTTCTTCTACCGCAAAAGGCAGCACGCCTTTGGGTTTGATGTGCCGGTTCTCACCGGTGCCGGTCACCACAGGCGTTGCGCAGAACGGGCATTCCTTGGCGTGGGTGTCCGGATCGAATTCCACCTGCGCGGCGCAGTTGGGGCAGGTGGAGACCCTCGTCACTTCGATCTCTGCCTCGGGCAGCTGATCGGCCACGGCAGCGCGGAAATCCAACTCCTGCAGGGCGGATCCCTTCCAGGGTCCGCTGCGGATGCTTTCGGTGTGGCCGCAATGGCCGCAGGTCAGCGTGCCTTTGGCCGGGTCATAGGTGTAATCGGCACCGCACTGCTCGCACGGGAAGCGGTGGGTCTCATCGTCGGGGGCAGGCACGGTTTCAGCGGGCGGCGGCGGGGGCATCGTCACGGGGAGGCAACCTGTCGGGCATTGTCAGTCAGGGAAGGGGGAGGGCAGTCTTGGCCGCCCTGGAGTGGTATTACCCGGCTGGCGGCGCCGACGGCGGGGGAGGCGGCGGCAGGATGGTGAACAGCTGCGCAAGCTCCATCACTTCGCCTGCGCGTTTCCAGCCGTCCTGGCCCGGGGTCCAGACGTGGGTCTCGCGTGTCAGGGTGCCGTCCTGCGCCATCCGCCCCATCCGCGCCTTGGAGAACGGACCGGAGGTCTGCCCGTCCACCGCAATGTGCCAGACGTGCTCCACCGGCGGCGGAGGCGGCGCCACGGGCGCTGCCGGCTGCGGCGCAGCGGGTTCGGGACGCGCCCCCCATGGCCCGGACGGCTGACCCGCTGGCTGAGAGGCGGCGCCTCCCTGCAGAGCCTGGCCCATCTGCTGCGCCATCGCCATACCCATGCCCATTCCCATGCCGGCACCCATGCCGCTGTTCGGGGTCTTGGCGGCGGCGGTCATCGCCTCAGCTGCCGAAAACTGAGTGTAGCGGCCCAGATCGCCCAGCACGCCCATCTGGGTGCGCTTGTCCATGGCTTCCTCCACCGCAGGCGGCAGCGAGATGTTCTCAATGTACAGCTCCGGCATCATCAGGCCGTAGTCGGCCAGGGTGCCGGAAATCTCCGCCGCGACCAGCTTGCCCAGGTCAGCCGTATTTGCCGCCATGTCCAGTACCGGAATGCCAGAGCCGGCAATGACGCGGGAGAACTCCTGCACGATGATATTGCGGATCTGGTACGAGATCTCGTCCATGGTGAACTCGCCATCGGTGCCGACGATTTCGCTCAGGAAACGGGCCGGGTCGGCGACCTTGATCGTATAGGTGCCATAGGCGCGCAGCCGGACGGGCCCGAATTCCGGGTCGCGGCAGATGATCGGGTTCTTGGTGCCCCATTTCAGGTCGCTGAAACGGGTGGTGTCGACAAAGTAGACCTCAGACTTGAACGGCGACTGGAAGGCGTGGTCCCAGTGCTGCAGCGTGGTCATGACCGGCATGTTGTTGGTCTCAAGCATGTAGAGACCGGGGGTGAACACATCCGCCAGCTGACCCTCGTGCACGAACACCGCCGCCTGGCCCTCGCGCACCGTCAGCTTGGCGCCGTATTTGATTTCATGGCCTTCGCGTTCGAACCGCCAGACCATGGTGTCATGGGTGTCATCCACCCAATGAATGACATCAATGAATTCGCCTTTGAGAAAATCGAAAATACCCATGTTTCAGGTCCTCTTCCTGTGGCGGCCTAAAGTTCCTGGCCCATCGCCTCGCGGGCGAGAATGCGGATCAGGGGGCGGGCCTCTTCCAGGCTCATCCCCACCTTCAGTCTTGGATCATACAGCATCTGCAGCAGCTTTTCGTCAAAGCTGGTCAGCAGCGCAAATTCGTCGTCATCGTTGAAGATCGAGGGGCGCGCGCGCGGGCTGTCGTTCCTGAGGCCCAGGCCTTGCGCCACTTCCTCGTGCACGCAGCTTTTGCGCACCAGGTCGGGATGCTCGGCCCGGATCAGCGCGACGCCGCGGGTGTAGGACAGCGGATCGCCCTGCGGGCCGCCTGCCACCACAAGGCAGTAATAGCTGCGCGGCGGCGCAGCCAGCAGCGACAGGTCGCGAGCGCTGATCGCGGGCAGCAGTTCGCGCACCCGTTCAGCGACATACGCGCTGTCGTCGAGGCTGGCAAAGATCACGTGGAAATTGGCCCTGCCGCTGACGGTGCTGATGGAATGGCCGGTGATCCGCGCCAGCCGCGCGGCGTATTCGGCCAGTGTTTCCCGGTCCTGCACCCGCTGGCCCGCTTGCACCGAGGGACCGAACTCCGCTGCGATCCGGACCGGGCCGGACCAGCGGCCGAGCCCCCCGGAAATGCCGGACCCGCCGTATTCATCATAGAAAGCCAGTTGCTCGAAGCTTGCCGCCAGATCCTCGGCGTCAAACGGTGTGTCCGGCCCGCCGCCGTCAGTGCGCAAAAGGCCGCGGGTCAGCAGGTCCCGCTCCAATGCGTTGTAGTAGTAGGCCAGCTGGGCGCTGTCGGCAGAGGGTTTGTAGACCGCAGGCTGGGGCACTGCAGGCCGGGCCTGCGGCACTAGAGATTCTGCCTGGTCAAAGGGCAGGCATGCGCTTAAAGCGGCCAGCACGGCAAAGGCCGCTGCGCTCTTCCAAAGTGTATGGATTGCCTGCACTCCCGCTGCCTTTCTTAACCCGGCACAGCGGTGCCGGCGTTGTCGCCAACCCCGTCGCGCCGCGCCTTGGCAGCGGCCAGCGTATCGCGCAACTCCGCTTCCATTTTCTGCAGATCTTCCTCGGCGGCAGCGCGTTTGGCCTTGCCCTCGTCGGCGATCTTGAGACTGTCCTGAATGGTGCCGATCAGATCCGCATTGGCCTGTTTCACCGCTTCGATATCAAACACTCCGCGCTCCATTTCCTTGCGGATCATCTCGTTCGATTGGCGCAGGTTGGCGGCGTTGGAGGTCAGGAGTTCATTGGTCAGGTCATTGGCATCGCGCACTGCCGCCGCGGCCTGGGCCGAACGCTGGATGGTCAGGGCCTGCGCCAGCTGAGTTTCCCACAGCGGCACGGTGTTCACCAGGGTGGAGTTGATCTTGGTCACCAGCGACTTGTCGTTTTCCTGCACCAGCCGGATCGAGGGCAGCGACTGCATGGTGACCTGGCGGGTCAGCTTCAGGTCATGCACCCGCCGCTCCAAGTCATCGCGGGCGGCACGCAAGTCGCGCAGCTCCTGCGCCTTCATCACCTGATCGCCTTCGGGGGCTGCCTGCACCTCGGCTTCCTTGGCCGGGATGGCGGTGCCGTCCAGTTCTGCCAGCTTGGCTTCGCCTGCGGCAATATAGAGTGCCAGCTCATCATAGAATTGCAGCGTCTTTTCATAGAGAAGATCGAGCGATTTGATGTCTTTCAGCAGGGTGTGCTCGTGGCCCAGGAGGTCGTCGGTGATCCGGTCGATCTGCCCCTGCACGGTTTCATAGCGCGCGGTGAATTTCACGAAGGGCGTCGCCTTGCCCAGAAGCCGCTCCCAGAAGGTCGCCTTGCGGCGCACGTCCAGTTCGGAGACCGAAAAGCCGCGGATCGTGGCCACGATATTGCGTAAGGAGTCCCCCGCAGGCCCCACGTCCTTGTTGCGGACGTCAGACAGCATTGCCTGGCTGATGGTCTGCAGTTCAGCCTGTGCGGCAGAGCCGAAATGGATGATCGAGTTGGTGTCGTCCATGTCGATCTGGTCCATCCGCTGCCGGATCGCCTCACTGGTCGGTTCATCGGCCTGTTCCAGGGGCTGAACCTCTGCCACGGGTTCGGGCAGTTCGATGGCGGTGACTTCGGTGACCAAGGCTTCGGCCTGGGCGGCCTTTTGTTGAACGGCTTCAGACATGAATGGCTCCCCTTAATCAGTTCTGGTCCAGATGGACCCCTTCACGCTGCAACCGGTCGCGCAGCACATCAATTTCAATGGTCAGGTCCGTGCGGTCCTCCACCAGCATTTTGCGGGTGCGCGCGGCAAAGTTTTGTTCCAGATCGTCCAGCAGTGCCAGGTAATCGGCGCGGGCCTGGGCGTCCTGGCTGCGGGCATAGATATCGGCGAATTTCACCGTCGCATCGCGGGCGCCCTGCAAATAGACGGTCAGGTACTTGCGGGCGGCGGTCAGGTCGCGCGGGTCTTCCTCCACCGTGCGGAACAGCTCGCGGGCGACGGACTGGAACTGTTCCACCCGCGCTTCGACCCCGCGGTCGCGGGCGCGCAGGGCAGCGTCCTTCATCGCGGCCAGGCTCTGCTCCGCCTCATCCACCGCGCGGGCGACCCGGGACTGCTGGAAATCGTCGACACCTTCCACGCCCTTGTCGTGCAGCGGGTCGATGCCAAAGGCGGTGACGTGCAGCCCCGCTGCTGCGGTGCCATAGATGGCGGCAATCAGAATGCCGGGTTCGGCCTTCCAGGCCGCCAGCGCCGCGCCGCCGCCCGTTAGTAGCGCCGCCAGGATCTTGCGGGGCAGGGCGGGTTTGCGTGCAACCTTGCGGGCGCCGTAGGCGGCTTCGGCCTTCAGCCCCTCGCGCAGCAGGAAGGCGCCGCCGGTCCAAAGCCCCGCGCCGATCAGCCCCAGCGCAAGTCCGGTGGCGCCGTCGTTCAGGGAAAGCAATGTCAGGATGGCGGGCGGCAGGAACATCAGGTTGGCGCGCATGCCAACCGGGTCCACCTGGGCGTTGCGGAAGGATTGCTGCGGAGGTGTGTCCTGATCTGCGGGCTTCCCATCCGGGCTGAACTTGCCGCCGTAACGCTGTGCCATGCGGTCAGCCCCCCACGATCCAGCCGGTGCTGAGGCCGAACATCAGGATCAACAGGGCAGCATAGGCAAGTTTCTGCACGCGAAAGGCCCCCCAGACCGCCAGCGAAGACTAACTGATTGGAAATCTAGGGGATAGCAGGCGGTGTTGCTAGGGGGAAGTCTGCGGGAATTGGCTCAGCGGCGGGGATTCTTGCCGATCGGACGCTTGCCGCCGCCGCGCTGGGTGGGGCGGTCGCTGCGCGGTGCTGCAGGCTTGCCGCCCGGTTTGCCGGTTTTCGCCGGTGCCTTGCCAGCCGGTTTGCCGCCTGGCTTACCCATAGGCCGGCCAGCAGGCTTGCCGCCGCGGGACCGGGTGGGGCGGCCGACCGGCTTTTCCTCTTCCGGTTCAAGCCCCAGCTGATCGCGCACCACACGCGGACGCAGTTCTTCCACGTCGCCCGGTTTCAAGTCGCCCAACTGGAACGGCCCGTAGGACACCCGCAGCAGCCGGTTCACGGTATAGCCGATATCCTCCATCGCGCGGCGGATTTCACGGTTCTTGCCCTCGCGCAGGCCCACGGTCAGCCAGGCATTTGCGCCCTGCTGGCGGTCCAGCGACACGGTCATCGGCTGGAACTTCTCCCCCTCAATCACTAGGCCCTTGCGCAACGGGGCAAAATCCTCGTCTTTGGGGCGGCCGTTGATCCGCACCCGGTAGCGGCGCAGCCAGCCGGTGGCGGGCAGCTCCAGCTTGCGCTTGATGCCGCCGTCGTTGGTCAGCAGCAAGAGACCTTCGGAGTTGAGGTCGAGCCGGCCGACCGTCATGACCCGCGGCATATCCTCCGGCAGCTCGTCAAAGATCGTCTTGCGGCCTTTTTCGTCGCTGTTCGACGTCACCAGGCCGGTGGGCTTGTAATACAGCCACATCCGCGGCGCCTCGGCCTCCGGAAGCGGCTGGCCGTCGACACTGATCCGGTCTGCCGCGGTCACGTTCAGCGCCGGGCTGTCGATCTTCTTGCCGTTCACCGAAACGCGGCCCTCCGCAATCATGCGCTCGGCTTCGCGGCGCGAGGCAACGCCGGCGCGCGACAGGACCTTGGCGATGCGGTCGCCCTCAGGCGCGGCGCCTTCGGGTTTGGAAGGCGCTTTGCGGGGCTGGGATTTCGGGGCCGGTTTGCCCTTGGGGGATGCGGGTGTTTTGCTCATGCCCGTGCCATAGAGCATTCCGCCGCCTTGCGAAAGCGGGCAATCGAGGGCGGGCAAAGTGTGGTGAGGGCAGAGCCCGGCCGCGGGCGGGAAACGAAGCGCCCGCCCATGGGGGCGGACGGGCGCTGCCCGGCGTTGCCGCCGGGCCGAAACTTTTCTAAGTGTATAGCCTTGCTGCATTCAAGCTGAGCGGAGCGTATGGCATTCAAATCGCATATGGATAAGGCGCTGGCTGAGGCGCGGGCGGCGGCAGAACGCGGCGAGGTTCCCGTGGGTGCCGCGCTGATCGCGCCGGACGGGCAGGTGGCGGCGCTGGCAGGCAACCGCACCCGCGAACTGAACGATCCCACCGCCCACGCCGAGATTCTGACCATCCGCGCGGCCTGTGCCGCCTTGGGCAGCGAGCGGCTCACGGGCTACGACCTCTATGTGACGCTGGAGCCCTGCGCGATGTGCGCCGCGGCCATCGCCGCCGCACGCATCCGCCGGGTGTACTACGGCGCCGCTGATCCCAAGTCCGGCGGCGTGGCGCATGGCGCCTGTGTGTTCTCCCATCCGCAGGCGCATCACGCGCCTGAGGTCTATGACGGGATTGCCGAAGGCGAGGCCAGCGCGCTGCTCAAGGAGTTCTTTGCCGGCAAACGCTGATCATGGAGCATGTGACGTGCCGTCGCTTCGCTGGCCGGTTGTACCTGTAGGTCAAATGTCCTAGTTTGCATTTAGGTCAAACATCCTAGGGGTGGAGATGCCACAGCCAGCAACCAAAGACAGGATCGCTGAGGCCGCGGACCAGCTGTTCTATGAACGCGGGTTCGAGGCGACGTCGTTTGCGGATATCGCCGCGGCGGTCGGCATCTCGCGCGGCAATTTCTATTATCATTTCAAAACCAAGGACGAGATCCTTGAAGCGGTGATCGCGCGCCGCTTGGCTTCGACCCGCACCATGTTGAACACCTGGCAGGCGGAAGGCGCCGGCCCGGAGCAGCGGATCATCTGCTTCATTCGCATCCTGATCGCCAACCAGGCCAAGATCACCCTGTACGGCTGTCCGGTCGGCACGCTGGTTGCGGAGCTTGGCAAGCTGAACCATGCGGCGCAGGATCAGGCAAATGCGGTTTTTACCCTGTTCCGGACGTGGCTCTGCTGCCAGTTCGAGGAGCTGGGCTGCGGCACGGAATCGGATGCCCTGGCCATGCACCTGCTGGCACGCAGTCAGGGGGCTGCAACGCTGGCTCAGGCTTTTGGCGATGTGGATTTCATCAACCGCGAAGTGGCGCTGATGCAGGACTGGCTACGCGGTCAGCTGCCACAGGATTATCCCCGTTAATACGCATCACAGGAGACAAACATGTATTTCATTTTGCTGACATTTGCAGAGCAGAAGGGCCGCCTGGCCGAGTTTCTGGATGGCCACAAAGCCTGGCTGCAGCAGGGGTTCGAGGACGGGGTTTTTCTTGCTGCCGGCTCCATGACCGATGGCGAGGGCGGCGCGATCCTCGCCGTGGGCGAAAGCGAGGAGGACCTGTTCGCCCGTGTCGCGCAGGATCCTTTTGTGACCGGCGGCGTGGTGGAGCCGGAGATCATCGGCGTGGCGCCGACCATGATGGATCCCCGGCTGGATTTCCTGCGGGGCGGCGAATGAGCCGCATTTTCACAGCCGCCGATGGCCATCCCCGCTGTGCCTGGGCTGACTCGGCGCCGGATTTCCTGCGGTACCACGACGAGGAATGGGGCTATCCGGTGGGCGAGGATATCCGCCTGTTCGAGAAGGTGTGCCTGGAAAGCTTCCAGTCCGGTCTCAGTTGGCGGACCATTCTGGACAAGCGCGAGAACTTCCGCGCCGCTTTTGCCGGGTTTGATTTCAACGAGATGGCGAAATTCGGCGTAGCGGATGTGGAACGGCTGCTGCAGGACAAAGGCATCATCCGCCACCGCGGCAAGATCGAAGCGGTGATCAACAATGCTGCGCGCGCCCAGGAGCTGGTGGCGGAGGCGGGCTCGCTGGCAGCGTTTTTCTGGAGTTTCGAGCCGAAGGCGGAAGACTTGCTGGAGCCGCAGACCGTCTCCACCAGTCCTGAATCCGTGGCGCTGTCGAAGGCGCTCAAGAAACGCGGCTGGAAATTTGTCGGCCCCACTACCGCCTTTGCCTTCATGCAGGCGATGGGGCTGATCAACGACCACGCCCGTGGCTGCATCTGCCGGGAAAGGGCGGCTGCAGCGCGCGAGGCGTTCACCGTGCCGCAGACGAAACCGGCGGCTTGAAACGCGTCCGCGCCGGGCCGCAGGCCCGGCGCCACGCCCAACGGGAGCGGATCTGCCTGACAGATCCGGCGACGGGCGGGAGAGTGCCTTTACACCGCGCGGCTCAGACTTCGATTGCCTTCATCACTTCCGGCTCAATGACATCGACGCCGGGCAGCCCTTCGGTCAGGTCCTTGGCGTCCTGCTCCAGGACCGGGAAGCTCTTGTAGTGGCAGGGAATCACCGTTTTGAAATTGAAATAACGCTTCGCCGCATAGGCGGCTTGTTTCATGTCCATGGTGAAATGGCCGCCTGCCGACAGGATGCCAACGTCCGGCTTGTAGTAATTGCCCATCCACTCCATGTCGGCCATGATCGCGGTGTCGCCGGACAGGTAGACCGTCTTGCCCTCCGCCATCAGCATGTAGCCCACTTCCGAACCGCCGGTGCGCAGCCCGTCCTGGGTGTTGAAGGTGGAGCTGTGGGAGGCCGGAACCATCGCAACCTTGACGCCGCCGAGGTCCACCGTGCCGCCCTTGTTGAACCCGGTAGTCTGCACGCCCTCGGTCTCGCCCCAGAGACCCATCAGGTCGTATTGCCCCACCACCGGCACCTCAAGCCGCTTCGCCAAGGGCAGCACGTCCACCACATGGTCGAAATGCACGTGGGTCAGCAGGATATGAGTGGCACCTGCAACCGCCGCATCGTGGCTTTCTTCGGGCAAGACCGGGTTGCCGCTCAGCCAGGGGTCCACCAGCAGCACCAGGCCGCTTGTTTCGATACGGAATGAGCCGTGGCCCAGCCAAATGATCTTCATCGGTTTTTCCTCCCGTTGGCCTTGCTGTTGTCGTTGGCGGCAGCCTAACAGGCTGCGGGCGAAAAGGAATGCGGACGTGCCGGAAATTATGCCTGCGGGTCTGATTGCCGCCCGGCCACCCGTTGCAGGCTTGCAGCGCAGGCGGCACGGCGGTAAATGCCTACCCAACACCAGATGAGGGTTTCCATGTCGATTGACCAAAGCACCGCCGCCAAGGTGGCCAAACTGGCCCGGATCAAGGTCGAGGACGACGCTCTGCCGGCGCTGGCAGACGAGTTCAACAACATCCTGGGCTTCATCGAGCAGCTGAACGAGGTGGATGTCGAGGGCGTCGAGCCGATGACCTCCGTCACCCCGCAGCGCCTGAAGCGCCGGGTGGATGAAGTCACCGACGGCAGCCAGCAGGATAAGGTGCTGGCCAATGCGCCGGACGCCCGCGAAGGCTTCTTCGCAGTGCCCAAAGTCGTGGAGTAAGAGACATGAGCGATCTGAACAAACTGGGCCTGGCAGAGGCCCGCGATGCGCTGCGCAAGGGCGATACCACCTCCGTTGAACTGACCGAGGCCTGCCTCAAGGCAATCGACGCGGCTGATGCGCTCAATGCCTTCGTGCACAAGACGCCTGAGCTGGCAATGGAACGCGCCAAGGCTGCGGACGAGCGCATCAAGGCGGGCGATGCCCCCTCAATGTGCGGCCTGCCGATCGGCATCAAGGATCTGTTCTGCACCAAGGGCGTGCCCTCGCAGGCGGCTTCCAAGATTCTCGAAGGCTTCAAGCCGGAGTATGAATCCACCGTCAGCCAGAAACTGGCCGATGCCGGCTCCGTCATGCTGGGCAAGCTGAACATGGACGAATTCGCCATGGGCTCCTCCAACGAAACCTCCGTCTACGGCAATGCCGTCAGCCCATGGCGCCGCGGCAATGACGAGGCCCAGCTGACCCCGGGCGGCTCCTCCGGCGGTTCCGCCTCAGCCGTTGCCGCCGACCTCTGCCTGGCGGCCACCGGCACCGACACCGGCGGCTCGATCCGCCAGCCTGCGGCCTTCACCGGCACTGTCGGCATCAAGCCGACCTACGGCCGCTGCTCGCGCTGGGGCATCGTTGCCTTTGCCTCCTCGCTGGATCAGGCCGGCCCGATGACCAAGTCGGTGCGCGACGCTGCCATCATGCTGGAAACCATGTGCGGCCACGACCCGAAGGATTCGACCTCTGCCGAACTGGCGGTTCCGGATTTCGAGGCGATGCTGACCGGCGACATCCGCGGCAAGAAGATCGGTATCCCCAAGGAATACCGCATGGACGGCATGCCGGGTGAAATCGAGAAACTGTGGTCCGATGGTGCCGAGATGCTGAAAGCAGCAGGCGCCGAGATCGTCGACATCTCGCTGCCGCATACTAAGTACGCGCTGCCCGCCTATTACGTGATTGCCCCGGCCGAGGCCTCCTCGAACCTCGCCCGTTACGATGGCGTCCGCTATGGCCGCCGCGCCACGCTGGAAGCAGGCGACGGCATCACCGAGATGTACGAGAAGACCCGCGCCGAGGGCTTCGGCCACGAAGTGCAGCGCCGCGTGATGGTCGGCACCTACGTGCTGTCGGCCGGCTTCTACGACGCCTACTACAATCGCGCCCGCCGTGTCCGCACCCTGATCAAGAAGGACTTCGAGGACGCTTTTGCTGCCGGTGTCGACGCAATCCTGACCCCGGCCACCCCCTCCGCGGCCTTTGGCCTGGGTGAGATGATCGAAGCGGATCCGGTGCAGATGTACCTGAACGACGTGTTCACCGTCACCGTGAACCTGGCGGGCCTGCCGGGTGTCGCGGTGCCCGCAGGGCTGGACAGCCAGGGCCTGCCGCTGGGTCTGCAGCTGATCGGCAAGCCCTGGGAAGAGGGTGATCTGCTGAACACTGCCTATGCGCTGGAGAATGCGGCCGGCTTTGTAGCCAAACCGCAGCAATGGTGGTAAACCTCTGCGCAAGCAATTGAGCAGAGCTGACAGGTACCCCATGCGCGCATTCGCATCTTACGCCGCCGCAGGCAGCCTTCTGGTTATGGCTGCCTGTTCCCCCCAGGTTCCGGACAGCGCCGCGGGCGTTGGCATCGACGGCGACCCGTTTGCGCCGCCGCCGGCCGCAGGCACCACCATCAATGGCGATCCGCTGGTGCCGCCGGCGCGGGTATCCACCGAGTCGGTGCCGTCCCCGTCAGGGGCGGCGCCACGCAGCGCTGCCGCCACCACTTCGGCCGGTACCTTCAGCACCGCTGCGGCGGCGTCCAGCGATGCCGATATCGCCCGCCAGACAGAGGCAGCCCTGGCCGCCTCGCGCAGCAGTTCCAGCACCGGCACTGCACCGCTGGATGCGAGCCCCTCCAACCCGGCGCCGGCGCTGATCGGCAACGCCAGTATTTCGGACGAGAATGACTTTGAGGCGGTTGCCTCCCGCCAGTCGATCGAAAGCGATGCCGCCCGGCTTGAGCGCCAGCGGTCGCAGTACCAGCAGGTGCAGCCCACTGCCGTGCCGCAGCGGGCCGGCGATACCGGGCCGAACATCGTCAAATACGCGCTCAGCACCTCCAACCCCAAGGGTGTGCGTCTTTATACCCGCGCAGGCATCAACCTGAAGGCCCGCAGCGCGCGCAACTGCGCCGAGTTTGCGTCGCCGGATCAGGCCCAGATCGCGTTCCTCGAAAGCGGCGGCCCTCAGCGGGACCGCAAGGTGCTGGACCCGGACGGAGACGGCTTTGCCTGCGGCTGGGATCCGGCCCCGTACCGGCTGGCCGTCCAGAACTGATGACGCCTGATATGGGCAGGGCTGATCAGCCAGGCGCCATTTGGCATCCCAGCCCGAACTTCGGGCCGCGCAGGGACGGTCTGACACCGTCCCTGATTGTTTTGCACTACACCGCTATGGAAAGTGCGCGTGCGGCGCTGGAGCGGCTTTGCGATCCGGCAGCAGAGGTCTCCGCCCACTACCTGATCGGCGCGGATGGGACCCTCTGGCAGATGGTGGCCGAGGACAGCCGGGCCTGGCACGCGGGGGCAGGCGAGTGGGCCGGGCAGGAGGATATCAACTCCCGTTCCATCGGCATTGAGCTCGACAACCTCGGTACCCATCCTTTCAGCGCGCTGCAGATGGCGGGGCTGGAAGATTTGATGCGGGGCATCATGCAACGCTGGAATATCCCGCCTGCGGGCGTGATCGGCCATTCCTGCATGGCGCCGGGGCGCAAATGCGACCCGGGTCCCCGCTTTGACTGGGCGCGCCTGGCCCGGCAGGGCCTGGCTGCGGATGGCGGGGGCGCACCTCTGCCGCAGACGGTGACCTTCGCGCACTTCCGCGCCGCCGCCGCCACCGCCGGTTTCACGGCGCCTTCCGATGATGAAACGCTGCTGGCCGCCGTGCGCCTCCGGTTCCGCCCCTGGGCGCGCGGCCCGCTCTCTGCTGAAGATTTCCTGCCGCTTGCCTAAGAGACCGGCGGGCTTCTTTCTGGTTTGCAATACCCAGGGGTGAATTGGCCCCGGGGCCAAGAGGGGCAATGCCCCTGCCGCCGAACTATCCGCTTGACGCCGCGCGCCGTTGTTCCTACGCCTCACCCCGCGCAGAAGGCTGGATGGCCGCGGGGAGCGTCCGCTCCGCGAGGAAAGTCCGGACTCCATGAAGCAGCGGTGCCGGGTAATGCCCGGGCGGGGAAACCCGACGGAAAGCGCCACAGAAAACAGACCGCCAGCCTCCGGGCTGGTAAGGGTGAAACGGTGGGGTAAGAGCCCACCGCGCCCCTGGCAACAGGGGCGGCACGGCAAGCCCCACCGGGAGCAATGCCAAATAGGGTCCCCGCGCGGGCAGGTTCCGGTCCGCCGGAAAACCGCCGCTAGGTTCGCTTCAGCCGAGAGGGACCGGGTTGGCAGCTTGAGCGGCGCAGCAATGCGCCGCCTAGATGAATGGCCATCGATCCCTGCCTTACGGGGCAGGGGGGACAGGATCCGGCTTACAGGCCTTCTGCGCGTTTAATCGGCTCATAGACGATGGCCGGCCCGGGAATGCCCTTCAAATCGAACTCTCCGGCCTCTTGCAAACCCGCACCTATGGCCTGGGCTGTTGTCTCGCACAGCAGGATCTTTCCGCTGTCTGCCTTGTCGCACAGCCTGGCTGCCAGATTGGGCGCTGCGCCAATGGCGGCATAGTCCAGCCGCCCTTCGAAACCGATTTGCCCCAGTGTTGCCTCGCCAGTGGCAATCCCGATCCCCAAGCCGATCAGGCTGCTGCCGGTTTGGAACGGTTTCACGGCATCCGGAAAGGCTGCCTGCATCTGCTGCGCTAGTGTCAGCGCCCGCTTGGCCGGATCCTCGCAGGGCAATGGCGCGTTGAACAGGACCAGCAGGCCGTCACCCAGAAACCGCTCCAGAGTGCCGCCGGCCTCCTCGATCAGCGGGCCAGAGGCCTGATGGAAGGCGTTGAGCGCGGCGATCACCTGCTCAGGGGGCACCGCACTGGCAAAGGCGGTAAAGCCACGCAGGTCGGCAAACAGAACCGTCACGGTGCGGCGCTGGCTGTTCAGCAGGGTGCTGCCGCCGCCCGCGTTCACGATCATCGCCGCCACTGGCTCCGGCAGGAAGCGGCGCAGCCTGTTGGTCCGTTCCAGTTCTGCGACCTGCTGCGCCACCTTGCGCTCCAGCTGGCTGTTCCAGGATTGCAGTTCTTCCTTCTGCGCATTGACTTCCTCATACAGCGCGCCCAGCTCCCGGCTCATGCTGTTGACGTTACGTGCAAGCCCGCCGAATTCATCCTGGTTTGAAATTTTGGCCCGGGCGGTGAAGTTTCCGGAGGCGACAGCACCGAGAGTGCGGCCGATCTGCTCCACCGGCCACAGCACCGAGGAGGAAATTGCATAGCCCGCCAGCAGCGACAGCAGCACCGCGGCCACGCACGCCCCGATAACCAGGGCGCGGGCACGCACATAGGCGCGGGCCGTTTCCTGCGCACGCAGGTTCATCCGGGCCTCTATGTCCTTTGCGATTGTATAGGCGTCGCGCTGAATGCTCAGTGCAATCGGGGTAAACTGCTTCTCGACCAGTTCGGCAACTCCTGCGGTGCCGCCGGACTGCCGCGCCTGTGCGAGCGCCGATGCGACCGGCGGCAGGCGCTGCACAGTCCGCTGCAGAGCAGAAAGCCGGGGATCCCTCGGCAGATTTTGCCGTTCCACTTGCCGGACATAACGGGCGACAATGACCGTCAGGTCATTGGCTTCATTCAAGGCCTGTGCCACGGGCAGACCCATGCGGCCCGGCGTCTCTGAAATGCTGGCCAAGGCAAAGGCCAGCGAGTCGCCCGCGCTTTGGTAAAACCGGTTGTAGGCCGCGATTTGCTGCTGGTCCCTGATCAGCTGCCGGGTCCGCTCATTCGCCTGCTGCAGTGTTTGCAGCCCAAGCACTGCGAGAGCAATCACCAGCCCGGTTCCGGTCAGAAAGGCCGCCAGAAGTTTGTACCGCAACGAGACCTTCAAGCGGGCCACAGCGCGCACCAGAAGATTCGGTTGCGGATCTGTCTGGCGGGGGTCCCCTTGCTCAGGCATCAGCAGGGCTTTCGGTATGTGGCGCGGCGGGTTATGCCAATGAAATGGGGCAAACAGCTGTTAAGGCCATGTTTCACCGTGTCCTTGCTGGGGGAAGCAGCCTAAAATCCCGGTTCTGCCGTCTGGGGCGGCAGATTTGGCCTTCCGCGGCGGCTTCCGGGCGATTTGGCTGTTGACTTGGGGCACAGGGCGGGTAAAAGCCGGGCTTCAGATAGGAATTTACCGAGAGGCCCCTGCCTTTTCGGACGCAGGAGAAGCACCATGGCGAAGCCGACCACCATCAAGATCCGCCTGAACTCGAGCGCGGGCACCGGCCACTTCTATGTGACCAAGAAAAACGCACGCACCATGACCGAGAAAATGGTTGTGCGTAAGTATGACCCGGTTGTGCGCAAGCACGTCGAGTACAAAGAAGGCAAAATCAAGTAAGCCTTCCTTACTGACTGATTTCCGGAAACGGGTCGCGCTGCGCGGCCCGTTTTCTTTTGGGGCATGTTGTCCGCGGGCCTGCTGCCTTCAATTGTCGGAAAATACTGCGCGCATTATCCCGCGCCCCGGCACCTTCTCGCCCCATTTTACGCCTAGCCTGACGCCAGGGTGAACAAGTGACGGGTGGATGTGCAGTGCGGGTTTTCTTCTTGGCAGCGGTAATGTCAGTGGCCGGGGCACCGGTTTCCAGTTTCTTTGAGACCAAGGCGGCGGTGCCGCTGCCCCCGGCGGTCAGCGTTGAGCCTTTGCCCGCAGCTGGAACTGCCGGGGAGGGCGGGACAGCCCGTCAGGTGGTTGCCGAGCATAGCGTCGGCATCAACGGACGCAGGCTGGCCCTCAGTGTGATGCGCGAGGGCAGCGCCGGTATTGCGGTGCTGAGCGCAGCCGGAACCAGTGCGGTGCCTGTATTGCCTGAGATTGCCGAGGTGCAATTGCTGAACTTGATCCGCAGCGTCTCAGGCTGCCGCGTGTACGGCGGCCTCAGTGAGCTTGCGGGCCGCCAGGGCATTGTTGCCATCTCCGCCGGCCTCGACTGTTCCGGGGGCTGACCTCAGGCGCGCCACTCTGCCACGGTCAGCACAGGTTCCATCCCCATGCCCTGCATCAGCGCGGCGGAGGCGCTGTTGAACGGCGCATAGGTGGCCGCAACCACGGTCGCGCCTTCCGCCAGCGCCCGCGTCCTCATGGCTTCCACCAGCGCCTTGCCAACACCCATCCGGCGCCAGGCTTCGGTGACGGAGATATGGTGCAGCATGGCGCGTTTCTCCGCCGCCCTGATGGGCAGGGCGGGGCGGTCCTGCAGTTCATAAATCAGGTAGCCCAGCAGCGCCCCCTGCGGGCTCTCAGCAGCTAGTGCATGGACGTTGTCCTCCTGCAGCCAGTCCTGCAGCCAGGCAGCCAGATCGTCGCTGCCAGGGGCCGGTACATGCCTCTCCGGCTGATGTTCCGCGTGCAGTGCGTGCAAGCCCTGCAACAATGGCAGCAAACGGCCTGCCTCGGACGCCGGGATCTCAATGATTTTCATGGGTGTTCCCCTTGTTATTGTTGTTCAAATGAAAAGGGGCGGATCGTTGAGATCCGCCCCTCGCTGTTTGGAATGTGGCCTGCGGTTATTCGCGGTTGCCAAGCAGCTGGAGCAGCATCATGAACATGTTGATGAAGTCCAGATACAGGCTCAGCGCGCCCATGATCGCGGACTTTGCCAGCCACTCCTGGTCGCCGGCATGGGCCATTTGCAGGTAGTCGTTCTTGATGCGCTGGGTGTCATATGCGGTCAGGCCCGCAAAGATCAGCACGCCGATCACCGAGATAGCAAACGCCATGGCGGAGGACGCCAGGAAGATGTTGACGATCGAGGCCACGATCAGGCCGATCAGGCCCATGATCAGGAAGGAACCCATGCCGCTAAGGTCCTTCTTGGTGGTGTAACCCACCAGCGACAGGCCCGCAAAGGCGATGGAGGTGATCAGGAACACCTGCACGATGCTTTCGCCGGTGAAGACCAGGAAGATCGAGCTGATCGACAGGCCCATCACGGTGGCAAAGACATAGAACAGCAGCTGCACGCCGGCCGCGGACATACGGTTGGCGGCGGCACCGATGCCGAAGATGAAGGCCAGCGGGGCAAACATGATCACCCACTTCAGCGGCGAGGCATAAAGCGCATAGCCGATGTTGGTCAGGTATTTGTCAGCGCTCAGCTGGGCCACGGCGTTGGCCGGGTCAGAAGTAACAGCCAGCCCGGCAATCGCCCAGGCGGCCAGGAAGGTGATGAACGTGCCTGCCGACATGGTGGCATAGACTTTGTTCATATGGGCGCGGAGGCCCTCATCAATCTGCTGGGCGCGGGCGCCGGCGGCAGAGCGGATGGTATCGAATTGTGCCATTTGGAATGGTCTCCGTAATCTACTCCCTCGCTGCCGGCACACGAACAGGACCGCGGGCCGCAGCTTTCCTGCCAAATATCGGGTGAAGCGGAGTTCGGTTCAAGTATTTCGGACAAAGAAATACATGAAAAACAACAAAACGGGCCGCGTTGAAGCGGCCCGTCTGCAAAGGTGCGCACGGTAAAGTCGGAGCTTACTCAGAAACTCCAGTGATCCGGCGCCTTCCAGAACCCGCCGCGGGCCTCCGCGTCCGCCTGGGCGCGGGTCACGCCGATGTCCTCCAGCGCGCGGTCATCCAGCCGGGACAGCTGGCGGCGCTGGCGCCAGGCAGCCAGATGCAGCCGCAGGCGTGCGGTCAGGGAAAGCTGCGGTTTCACGCGGTGGCAAGAGGTGGTGCAGGCAGAGGTTGCGAGGGTCATGGGCTTGGTCCTTCAGTTGAGATTGTGATGCATCCCTTCTGGGTGATCAATTGTGTTGATGAATATGGGCCTCTGTGGCATATTTTTAAAACGAATGTTTTTGATCCAATGAATCAGGTTCTGTGATGGTAAGAAATCTCGATATCACCACGCTCCGCTCCTTTGTGGCGGTGGCGGAATACGGCGGGGTGACCCGCGCCGCCGGTTTCCTGCATCTGACCCAGTCGGCGGTCTCGATGCAGATGAAGCGGCTGGAGGAACTGCTGGGGCTGGAGCTGCTGGACCGGTCCGGCCGTACCATTGCCTTGACAGCAGAAGGCGAGCAGATGCTGGGTTATGCCCGCAAGATGGTGGCGCTGAACGATGAGGTGATCAGCCGGCTGACCGATCAGGCCTTTGAGGGCGAGGTGCTTTTGGGGGTACCGCATGATGTGGTGCATCCGGTCATTCCCCAGGTACTGAAGCGGTTCAGCCTCAGCTATCCACGGGTTAATGTGAACCTCTGCACCTCCAACACCCGCGATCTGAAGACCGAGTTTGCACGCGGTGCCTTCGACCTGATCCTGACTACTGAGACCGGTGCGGGTGAGGGGGCAGAGAAGATCCACAGCATGCCGCTGCGCTGGGCCGGCGCGCCGGACGGATCGGTCTGGCGGCAGCGGCCCCTGCGGCTTGGCTTCTGCCGCAACTGCAGCTTCCGCCCGGTCGCCACGGCGGCGCTGGATGAGGCAGGCATCGAATGGGAAATGGCGCTGGACAGCGATTCCGACCGCACGGTTGAGGCGACAATCAGCGCCGACCTGGCGGTTGGGGTACTGATGGAAGGCACCCAGCCGTCTTATCAGGAACTGATCGGCCCGGGCTGCGGCCTGCCGGAGCTGCCGATGCAGCATATCAACCTTTACGGGGCAGAACGCGTGCATGCGCCCTATGTCGAGGAACTGGCGGAGTTCATCCGGCAGGGGTTCCAGGGACTATGGTCCACGCCGCTGCGCGCCGCCAGCTGAGCCGCAAGCAAGGGAGAGCTCCCGCGCCCGCAGGCTGCCCTAGCTTCGCCAGTGCATCCTTGACGGCCTTGGGCCAGGCTCAGCGCCGCAGGCGCTGAGCCTGGCCCAACCGCTGCGGTGCATTTTGCAGAAATGCTCTGTCTGCGGGCGGGAGCCCTGACTGCTGCCGCTGGGCCTGTCAGCTGCCGTCCATGGTGATCACCACCTTGCCGGTGGATTTGCGGCTGCGCAGCAGTTCCAGCCCTTCGGCGGCCTGCGCCAGCGGCAGCGTGTGGCTGATATGCGGCTTGATGCGGCCTTCGCCATGCCAGGCGAACAGTGTCTCAAACGACTTGCGCACCTCATCGGGCCGGAACTTCATGTAGCCGCCCAGATAGAAGCCGATCACCGTCAGGTTCTTCACTAGCAGGTGGTTGGCCGGAATTTGCGGCACCTCGCCGCCGGCAAAGCCCACCGGCAGCAGCCGCGCACCGGGGTTGGCGGACCGGAAGGCGGCTTTCCACACATCGCCGCCCACCGCATCATAAACCACATCAGCGCCCCCAAGCGCCTTGACCGCATCGCGCAGGTCCTCACCGGCGTCGATCAAATGATCGGCGCCGGCAGCAGCGGCGACATCCAGCTTGTCCCGGCCGCGGGCCTGGGCAATCACCGTTGCCCCCATCAGCTTGCCGATTTCCACCGCCGTCAGCCCGACTCCGCCCGCGGCACCGGTTACCAGCAGGGTCTCGCCGGGTTGCAGGCGGGCACAGTGATCCAGCGCCATATGGCTGGTGCCATAGGCAATCTGCATCGCCGCGGCATGTTCGAAACTCATCGCATCCGGAATCCGGATCAGCCGGGCGGCATCAAAGACACCTGCCTCCGCCAGCCCGCCGGCGCCGCTGAACACTGCGACCCGGTCGCCAATTTCAAAGCCTTCCGTGCCATCACCAAGCGCCGTCACCACCCCGGCCGATTCCAGCCCCAGGGTAAAGGGAGGCGCAGGGGTGTCCTGATAGGTGCCCTTCATCATCAGAAGATCGGCAAAGTTCAGCCCGCAGGCACGCAGCGCAACAGCGGCCTCGCCTGGACCGGGTGCCGGGCATTGCGTTTCCGTCAGGGTTGCTGGTCTGTCAACAGCGGAGACTTGGAAAGCCTGCATGTGTTCTCCTCACCTTTTGCGGGAATCGGCTTGATTCGCCGGGGCACACTGCCGGTGTGCCGCTGCAGCTTACACCTCGCTATTTCTGGGGAGGTACGCGATCCGCAGCCGCTTGGCAATAAAACGTTTGGAAAAATGCTGCGTGAAATCATGATCTTGGGTTGCAAGTCCCCGTCAAGGGCGACGGCAGCCTTGCAATCAACCGCAAGGGTTGTACACTTTTGCTCAGAGGTTGAAGACTGATCGTGCTGATGGGGATCGTGCTTCCGGCAGGCATACGAAGCTGCCAGAGCACTTTATTGGTAGAGCGGTCCGGAATTTGGCCAAATTGACAGTTAGGAGAAACGCATGGCTCATCCCGTAGACGTGCACGTGGGAAAGCGCATTCGCCACCGCCGGTGGCTGATCGGTATGACACAGCAGCAGCTTGCCGAGCAGGTCGGCATCAAGTTCCAGCAGATCCAGAAATATGAAACCGGTGCCAACCGGGTCAGCGCCTCCCGTCTTTGGGATATTTCCGATGCGCTGGAAGTTCCGGTGAGCTTCTTCTTCGAAGGCTTGCAGGAAGAGGGCAAGGCCCCGGCTGAGAAAGCCTCCGTGCCTGAGGACCTGATGGGGGACAAGGAAGCGCTGGACCTGGTGCGTTCCTATTACTCAATCCCGGAAAACCAGCGCCGCCGCCTGTTTGAACTGGCCCGCGTGCTGAGCGACGTTGCCTGAGACGGGGCAGGGCCCGGATCACAACCCGGGCCTGACAGGAATTTGCAGCGCAAAACCGGTGAGTGGCAGGGTTTGCGCTTGCAATGATAGCGCCTGGGTGGCACCCGTTCGGGTATGACACAGGCATCACTCACGGACCTCGACGTAGCGAACAGGATGGCAGACGCGGCACGCGCTGCCATCCTGCCGCATTTCAGAACCCCCTCCTTGAATGCCGAGAACAAGCTCGAGGGCGGGTTTGATCCGGTGACCGTAGCCGACCGTGCCGCCGAGCAGGCGATGCGGGCGGTTTTGGCAGATCTGCGTCCGGACGATGGTATTCTGGGCGAGGAATTCGGAGCAGAAGCAGGCAGCTCCGGCCGCACCTGGGTGCTGGACCCGATCGACGGCACCCGCGGCTTCATCAGTGGCACGCCGACCTGGGGCGTGCTGATTGCGCTGTCGGATGACAACGGCCCCTTCCTCGGCGTGATCGACCAGCCCTACACCGGCGAGCGTTTCTGTGGCAGGGCGGAGATTGCCTCGATGACCGGTCCGCTGGGTGAAATGCCTTTGCGGACCCGCGGCACAGCGGCGCTGTCGGATGCAATCCTGTTCACCACCTTCCCTGAGGTCGGAACCGCGGAAGAGCGTGCAGGCTTTGAACGCGTGGCGGCGCAAGCCAAGCTGACCCGCTATGGCATGGATTGCTACGCCTATGCGCTGGTGGCGGCAGGGCAGGCGGATCTGGTGATCGAGGCGGGCCTCAACGCTTATGACATTCAGGCGCCGATTGCGGTGATCCAGGCGGCGGGCGGCATTGTCACCGACTGGCAGGGCAACCCGGCGCACAATGGCGGCCGCGCCCTGGCAGCGGCCAATGCGAAAATCCACGCCGCCGCGCTGGAACTGCTGCGCCAGACGCAGACGGGTTGAAACCGGCGGCCCCGGTCTATAGTCTCCCGGCAGGCCGGTTCTTCGCCCGTTTTCCATCGGCCGATCACACATTCCCATGAAGCGGGCTGTCTATTGGAGTGTGTGGATATGACAGAGATCCTGATTCAAAACGCTGATACCGTCCTGACCATGGACGATTCCCGCCGTGTTCTGCATGGCGCCGATGTGCTGATCCGCGGCGGCGCGATTGCCGCTGTGGGACAGGGGCTGCAGACGAGCGGAGAGGTCGTCTCCGGCCGCGGCTGCGTGGTCACCCCCGGGCTGGTGAACACCCACCACCACCTGTACCAGAACCTGACCCGCGCGGTGCCGGGCGGACAGGACGCGCTGCTGTTCGGCTGGCTGCAAACGCTGTACCCGATCTGGTCGCGCTTTGGCCCGGACGAAATGTTCATCTCCGCTCAGTTGGGCCTTGCCGAACTGGCGCTGTCTGGCTGCACCCTCAGCTCCGACCACCTGTACCTCTATCCCAATGGCGCCCGGCTGGAGGACACCATCCATGCCGCCCGCGACATCGGTGTGCGGTTCCATCCGACTCGCGGCGCCATGAGCATCGGTGAAAGCGACGGCGGACTGCCTCCAGACAGCCTGGTCGAGGAAGAGCGCGCCATCCTCGACGACATGATCCGGGTAGTGGATGCTTTTAATGATCCGTCCGAAGGCTCCATGTGCCGCGTCGGTCTGGCGCCGTGCTCGCCGTTTTCAGTTAGCCGCGAGCTGATGCGCGACGCCGCGCTGCTGGCCCGTGACAAGGGCGTTATGCTGCACACACATCTGGCCGAAAATGACGAGGACATCGCCTATTCCGAGGAGAAATTCGGCTGCCGCCCCGGCCAGTACGCAGAGGAGCTGGGCTGGACCGGCGATGATGTTTGGCATGCCCATTGCGTGAAACTTGACGCGCAAGAGATTGATCTCTTTGCCAGAACCCGCACCGGCGTCGCCCATTGCCCCTGTTCCAATTGCCGCCTTGGCAGCGGCATAGCGCCGGTGCGCGCGATGCGGGATGCAGGCGTGCCGGTGGGGCTGGGCGTGGACGGCTCCGCCAGCAACGACATGGCCAGCCTCTCAGCGGAGGCTCGCCAGGCCATGCTCTTGCAGCGGGTTGCAAACGGGGCTGACGCGATGAGCGCTTATGAAGCGCTGGAGATCGCCACCCGCGGCGGCGCTGACGTGCTGGGCCGCCCTGATTGCGGCCGCTTGGAGCCGGGCAAGCGCGCCGACATCGCCATATGGGACACCAGGTGTGTGGCCTCCAGCGGAAGCTGGGACGCGGCGGCGCTGCTGTTGGCCGGCCCAACCCAGGTCAAGCATCTGTTTGTCGAGGGCAAGCAGATCATCCGCAGCGGCGAGCTGACCACCCTGGACTTGCCGCAGTTGATCGAACGCCACGGCCAGCTGGCGCAACAGCTAATGCAGTGAGAGATCCGGCCTTCATCTGGCTGAAAGTATCCCCGCAGCAGGCAGAGGCGCATCAGCGCCTCTCCTAAACCTGCCGGCCGCCGATCCAGACCTCGGCAATCGCCCGGTCATCGCCCATCATTATGGTCGGGAACACCGCTTCCCAAATGTCATCGGCCCGCGCTGACCGCTGGGCGATGGCCGGAGTGGAGGCGAGGTCCAGCACCACCAGATCCGCTTCCATGCCTGCCGCGATGTTGCCGGTCTTGCCTTCCATCCGCAGCGCTGTGGCCGAGCCTTGCGTCGCCAGCCACAACAGCTGCGCCGCGTGCAGCGGGGTGCCGCGCAACTGGCCAATCTCATAGGCCGCTGCCATCGTGCGCAGCATCGAGAAACTCGACCCGCCGCCGGTGTCGGTGGCAAGGCCGATCCGCTGGCCTTCGGCCATCAGCCCGGCCATGTCAAAAAGGCCGGAGCCGATGAAGGTGTTCGACGTCGGGCAATGGATCAGCGCCGCGCCGTAGTCCCGCAGCCGGTGCCGCTCGCGTTCCTCCAGGTGGATGGCGTGGCCGTAAAGCCCCTTGGCGCCCAAGAGGCCGAACTCCTCATAGGTGTCCAGATAATCGCGGGCCTGCGGGAACAGCGATTTCACCCACTCGATCTCATCGGTCTGCTCGCTCAGATGCGTCTGCATCAGGCATTCCGGGTGCTTGGCCCAGAGCGCGCCCATTGCCTCCAGCTGTTCCGGGGTCGAGGTTGGGGAGAACCGTGGTGTGATGGCGTATTCCAGCCGGTCCACCCCGTGCCAGCGCCCGATCAGCGCGTCACTATCGTCATAGGCCGATTGCGCCGTGTCCCGCAGCCCTTCCGGCGCATTGCGGTCCATGCAGGTCTTGCCCGCAACCACTCGCTGCCCGCGCGCCTGCGCCGCAGCAAAGAATGCATCCACGCTCTCCGGGTGAATGGTGCAGTAGCTGCAGACCGTGGTGGTGCCGTGCGCCGTGGTCAGATCCAAATAGCGGTTGGCGATTTCATCTGCATAGGCGCGGTCGCCGAAACGCATTTCCTCCGGGAAGGTGTAGCTGTTCAGCCAGTCGATCAGCCGCTTGCCCCAGCTGGCGATGATTGCGGTCTGCGGGTAATGCACATGGGCATCGACGAACCCCGCCATGATCAGCTTGCCGGAATGATCCACGGTCTCCGCCTCCGGCAGCAGCGCCTGCATCTCTGCCAGCGTTCCGACCCCTGCAATTCGCCCGTCCTGCACTGCCACCGCGTCCAGCAGCCGGGCCGCGTCCTCTGGGCGCTCGCCTGCAAAGGGAGACGCGGAAAAGGCAAGTACCTGCCCCTTCAGGATGTAGCCGTTGCCCATGCGCTGAACCCTTTCCTTGCAAAATGGCTCCGCGCAGGATACCCGCCGGAAGGGCGCGGGTAAATTGCAGCATTGCCATTGTTTTCCGGTGGCGGCCTCTTCTATTTTGCACGCAAAGACCAATAAATTCGGGGGGCATCAGATGAGCAGCGGCGACAACATCACCGGCGACCAGTCTCAGGAAGATGCCTATGACCTCGACCGCAAGATGGTCTCGCAGGTTCTGGAGGCGGTAGAGCAGGGCGATCAGAAGGCTCTGACGGAACTTCTGGAAGACCTTCACGCAGCCGACATCGCCGACCTTCTGGAACAGATCGATTCCGATGACCGGATCAGCCTGATCCGGCTTTATGACCGGGAATTCGACGGCGAGATCCTGTCGGAGCTGGACGAGAGCATCCGCGAAGAGGTGATCTCGATCCTGAACCCGATGGTTCTGGCGGATGCGGTGCGGGAACTGGACAGCGATGACGTTGTCGACCTGCTGGAAGACCTGGAGGTGCCGCAACAGGAAGCCATCCTCGACGCGCTGGAAGACGCCGACCGGGTCGCCGTCGAACAGTCGATGAGCTTTCCGGAAAACTCCGCCGGCCGCCTGATGCAGCGCGAAGTGGTAATGGCGCCCGAGCACTGGAACGTCGGGCAGGCCATTGATTTCATGCGCAACTCCGACGATTTGCCAGAGCAATTCTACCATGTTGTTTTGGTCGATCCGCGCCTGCATCCGGTTGGCAACGTGACCCTGGGCCGGATCATGGGCGCCAAGCGCCATGTGACGCTGACCGACCTGGTCGAGGACACCTTTCAGGTCATTCCCGCCGATCAGGACGAGGAAGACGTGGCCTATGCCTTCAACCAGTACCACCTGATCTCGGCCCCGGTGGTCGATGACGAGGGGCGGCTGGTTGGCGTCATCACCATCGACGATGCCATGATCGTGCTGGACGAGGAGCACGAGGAGGACATCCTCCGCCTCGCCGGTGTTGGCGAGGAAAGCTCGCTTGCCGACCGGGTGATCGAAACCACCAAGCGGCGTTTTCCCTGGCTGGCGGTGAACCTGGTGACGGCGGTGCTGGCCTCGCTGGTGATTGCCCAGTTTGAGGCGGCAATTGCCCAGATCGTGGCGCTGGCGGTGCTGATGCCGATTGTTGCCTCGATGGGCGGCAATGCGGGCACCCAGTCGCTGACGGTTGCCGTGCGCGCCATCGCCACCCGCGACCTCACCGGTTCCAACGTCTGGCGGGTGATCCGGCGGGAAGTGCTGGTGGGGCTGGTCAACGGGGTGATCTTTGCCATTGTCATGGGCCTGGTGGGGCTGGCCTGGTTCGGCTCGCCGATGCTGGGCGTGGTGATTGCCGTCGCTATGGTGGTCAATCTGGTCGTGGCGGGGCTGGCGGGAACGGTGATCCCGGTACTATTGGAGAAAACCGGAATTGACCCGGCGCTGGCCTCTGGTGCCTTTGTGACCACCGTGACCGATGTGGTGGGCTTTTTCGCCTTCCTGGGCCTTGCGGCCGTACTTTTGCTCTAGGAGACCGCCATGACGGATCTGACTGAAATCAAGGCCGCCGCCCGCAAAGCCGCCTTTGCCCGCCGCAAGGAGGCCCATGCCCGCAACATTCCCGGCGCCGCAGGCCACCTGTCAGAGGTGCTGGCGGGCTACCGCGGCGTGCCGCTGTCGGGCTACATGCCGATCCGCACCGAGATCGACCCGGTTCCCGCGATGGCCGAAGCCGCGGCGCACGGCCCTGTTGGCGTGCCGGTGATCTTGGGGCAGGGGCAGCCTTTGAAATTCAGCCGCTGGCAGCCCGAAGGTGCGCTGCGCGAGGGACCTTTCGGTGCCATGGTGCCTGAGGTGGATGACTTCTTTGAACCGGAAATCCTAGTGGTGCCGCTGGTTGCCTTTGACACCAAGGGCGGGCGGCTGGGCTATGGCGGCGGGTTCTACGACCGCACGCTGGAGCTGCTGCGCAGCAAGCGGGGCACTTTGGCCATCGGCTTTGCCTTCGATGCGCAGGAGGCCGAAGATCTGCCGCTGGAGCCCACCGACCAGCCGCTCGACATGATCGTCACCGAAAGCCGCATTCTGCAGTTCTAATCCGCTAGCCGGGCGCAGGTTCTGCGGATCGCGGCTTCGAAGAAGGCGAGGCGCGCCGGCGGCGCCTCCTGCTTCTGCCGGACCAGCCACAGGTCATCCTCCAGCGGCGCCTTCAGTGCCGCGGTACGGAAGGTTCCTTGGCCCTGCTGCGCCAGAACAGCGCTTTGCGGCAGGATGGTGTAACCGGCCCCGGCAGATACCGGGCTCAGGATTTGGCCGATCTGGTTGAGGAAGGCGCGCCTGCGCAACCCGGCGGAGCCGCGATAGTCAGGATAGTTTGCCGCCAGCAGCCGGTCTGCCAGGGCGGCGGCGTCAGGGTGGTCAACCAGCCCCAGTTTCTGCAGCGTTTCAAACTCAGGCCTGTCTGCCCCATCTGACGGCAGGATCAGGTTCAGCCGGTCGCGCCCCAGCCGCTCCGCCATCAGCCGCGGCGCATCCAGCTTTCGGTGCAGGATGCCCAGATCCAGCTCCCCGGACAGCAGTAGCGCTTCGATGGAGGCTTGCGGTGCCGCCTGCAGCGACAGCGTCAGTTCCGGCCAGCGCGCCAGATGCGCCTCCACCTCGGCGTAGATCAGAACCGCCAGCCCGCCGGGGCAGGCGATGCGCACATGGCCGCGGCCGGGATCATCCTGTCCCAGATCCTGGCGCAGCGCGTCTTCTTCAGCCTGGCGCCTGCGGCCTAGAGCGGCCACCGCAACGCCTGCGTCCGTCAGGCTGAAGCTTTTGCCGTGGCGGACCAGCAGCGGTGTGCCCACCTGCTGCTCCAGTTTCTTGATGTGCTGGGTGACCCCGGGCTGGGTCATGTTCAGCCGCGCTGCGGTGCGTGTGAAACTGTCCAGTCTGCTCAGCACAGTGAAGGTTTCCAGCCAGGTGGCATTCAGCATCTTTGGCTCATTTTGTTATGGGTCGCATAATGAATGATAATTTTTCTTTCTTCTCCTGCAACCCTATCTCCGGGTGGCAACAAGCAAAACACCATCCAAGGAGACTATGATGCTGACCGCCCCGCGCAGTTTTTCCCACATCGGCCTGTCTGTTCCGGACCTGGACGCCGCAATGAAATTCTATGCAGAAGTCATGGGCTTCTACGTCATTATGAACCCAACCGAAGTGGTGGAGGACGACAGTGACATTGGCCGTATGTGCACGGATGTGTTTGGGGCCGGCTGGTCGCGGCTGCGCATCGCCCACCTGTCCACCGCCGACCGCGTCGGCATCGAATTGTTCGAATTCGATGGAAATTACGCGCCGTCCGACAATCTGGACTACCGCCGTCACGGCCTCTTCCATTTCTGTGTACAGGACCCCGACGTCGAGGGCCTGGCGCAAAGGATCGTCGCGGCCGGCGGCAAGCAGCGGATGCCGGTGCGGGAGTATTATCCGGGCGAAAAGCCCTATCGCATGGTCTATGTCGAAGACCCGTTCGGCAACGTGTTCGAAATTTATTCGCACGGCTACGAACTGACGTATTCGGCGGGCGCCTACAGCTGAGCCGGGCGCCACACCGATGCGAAAACGCACTGCGGGGCCTTGCTCTTTGGCGCCGTGTTGCCTACCAGCCGGGCATGCGTATTCTTTTCCTTGGCGATGTGATGGGCCGCGCCGGGCGCCGTGCCATCACCGAAACCCTGCCGCGTCTGCGGCAGGAGTGGCGGCTCGATTTTGTGGTGGTGAACGGCGAAAACGCCTCCAACGGCATGGGGCTGAGCGGCGAGCACGCCAAGCTGCTGCTGGATGCGGGCGTCGACTGCCTGACGCTGGGCGATCATGCCTTCGACCAGAAAGACATGCTGCAGTTCATCGAGAAAGAGCAGCGCATCATCCGGCCTCTGAACTTTGCCAAGGGCGCGCCGGGCCGCGGCTACAGACTCTTCAACGCGCCGGGCGGACGCAAGGTGCTGGTGGTGCAGGCGCTGGGGCAGGTGTTCATGAAACGCGCCTTCGATGACCCCTTCGGCGCAGTAGAGGCGGTGCTGAAGTCGCACCCGCGCGGCGGGCTGGCGCAGGCGGTCATCGTCGACATGCACTGCGAGGCAACCTCGGAGAAGATGGCGATGGGCCACTTCTGCAACGGCCGCGCCTCGCTGGTGGTGGGCACCCATACCCATGTGCCGACAGCGGATGCGCAGATCCTCTCCGAAGGCACCGGGTATCTGACCGACGCCGGCATGTGCGGCGACTACAATTCCGTCATTGGCATGGACAAGGCCGAACCGATGCGCCGCTTCCTGACCGGCATGCCCAAGGCCCGCTTTACCCCGGCAAATGGCGAGGCGACGCTGTCCGGCGTGTTTGTCGAGACCGACGACCGCACCGGGGCCGCCAAGAAGATTCGCATGGTGCGCAACGGCGGGCTGCTCGAGCCAGCGGCCCCCTGAACGGGACCCGCCGCCGCTGCAAGCACCAGCAGACGGGAGAATTGACGCTAAAGCCGCGGATTTCCGGGCAAAATGCCCTTTCCGCGCCGCTGGGCATCTGCTTTGCCGGAAATTCTTGCTCAGCCCTCTGGTTTCGGGGAAACTGCGCGATGGCGGGGCGTAAACCCCGCCTTTAACAACATGGGCAAAGTCACGGTTTATGCAGTACTTCCAACTTGGTGACACCGGCAGCGCATTTCTGGCGCTTGCAATTGTCCTGGCGATGTTCGTGGCGTTTCTCCGGGAAACCTATCCAACCGAAGTGGTGGCGCTGACCGGCGTTGCTGCGATGCTGGCCACCGGCGTTTTGCCCTATGGCGAGGCGCTGCCGGTTCTGTCCAACCCGGCACCCTGGACCATTGCCGCGATGTTCATCATCATGGGCGCTCTGGTGCGCACTGGTGCACTCGACGCCTTCACCCAGATCGCCAAGAAGCAGGCAGAAGTAAACCCGAAACTGGCCGTCGCTCTGCTGATGGCGTTTGTCGTCACCGCCTCCGCCGTTGTGTCCAACACGCCGGTGGTGGTGGTGATGATCCCGGTCTTCATCCAGATCGCCCGCACCCTCAACGTCTCTGCGTCCAAGATGCTGATCCCGCTCAGCTATGCGGCGATCCTGGGCGGCACCCTGACGCTGATCGGCACCTCGACCAACCTGCTGGTGGACGGTGTGGCGCGGGCGCAGGGGCTGAAGCCCTTCACCATTTTTGAGGTCACCCCGCTGGGCCTGATCCTCGTCGCCTACGGCATGGTCTACCTGCGCTTCATCGCGCCGCGCCTGCTGCCTGCGCGCGACAGCATGGCAGAGCTGCTCAGCGACAAATCGAAGATGAAATTCTTCACCGAGGCGGTGATCCCGCCCGAAAGCAACCTCATTGGCCGCGAAGTCACCGGCGTGCAGCTGTTCAAGCGCCCCGGCGTGCGCCTCATCGACGTGATCCGCGGCGACGCCTCTCTGCGCCGCAATCTTCAGGGGGTGGAGCTGCAGGTCGGCGACCGGGTAGTGCTGCGGACCCGGATGACAGAGCTGCTGAGCCTGCAATCAAACAAGGAACTGAAACGGGTCGATCAGGTGTCCGCCATCGAGACCCAGACCGTCGAAGTGCTGATTACCCCGGGCTGCCGGATGGTGGGCCGCAGCCTGGGCGCCCTGCGCCTGCGCCGGCGCTATGGCGTCTATACGCTGGCGGTGCACCGGCGGAACCAGAACATCGGCGTGCAGCTGGACGATCTGGTCGTGCGGATCGGCGATACCCTTCTGCTGGAGGGCGCGCCTGCCGATATCCAGCGCTTGGCGGCTGACATGGACCTGGCCGATGTCTCGCAGCCGACCCAGCGGGCCTACCGCCGCAGCCACGCACCAATCGCTGTTGTTGCGCTCCTGGGCATCGTGCTGCTGGCCGCCTTTGGCGTCGCACCGATCCTGATGCTGTCGCTGCTGATGGTTTCGCTGGTCTTTATCACCCGCTGCATCGACGCGGATGAGGCATTTTCTTTTGTCGACGGGCGTCTGCTGGCGCTGATCTTCTCGATGCTGGCCATCGGTGCCGCGCTGGAAAGCTCCGGCGCGGTGGCCCTGATTGTCAACGCCATTGCGCCAGCCTTGTCGATGCTGCCGCCGTTCCTGCTGGTTTGGGCCGTCTATCTCCTGACCTCAGTGCTGACGGAGCTGGTGTCCAACAATGCAGTTGCCGTGGTCGTCACCCCGATTGCAATTGGGCTGGCACAGGCCATGGGCGTCGATCCGCGCCCTCTGGTGGTGGCGGTGATGGTGGCGGCCTCGGCCTCTTTCGCAACCCCGATCGGCTATCAGACCAACACGCTGGTCTACGGCCCGGGCGGATACAAGTTCACCGATTTCCTGCGCGTCGGTATCCCGCTGAACCTGACCGTCGGTATGGTGGCCTCGCTGCTCATCCCGTTCTTCTGGCCGCTCTGAGCCCTCCGAGTACAGAAAAAGGCGGCGAAAAGCCGCCTTCTGTGACCCCGGTTACATGAAACTGTTAAACTATTGCCCATATGGAGAGGAGCAGTGTCTTCATAAGGTCCAAGACCATGAGTTTCAGAAAAGTGTTTTTGTTTGTCGTCCTCGCCGGCTCCACCGCAATTGCGCTGGTGTCGCAAGCCCAGACCAGCGGCGCCGCCCGCGCGCATCCGGTTCAGCAGGAACAATCGCAATAAGCGGCAGCCGGTGCGTGGTCCTCAAAGGGGCCAGAACACCAGAATCGCCGGAATGGACACCGCGATGACCAGCGCCTCCAGCGGCAGTCCCATCCGCCAATAATCCCCGAAATGGTAACCGCCAGGCCCCAGCACCAGCGTGTTGTTCTTGTGCCCGATCGGCGTCAGGAAAGCGGCAGACGCGGCAACTGCCACCGCCATCAGGAAGGGGTCGGGGGAGACACTCAGCGTTTCCGCCATCTGGATGCCAACAGGCGCTGCCACAATCGCCGTGGCAGTGTTGTTCAGCACATCCGACAGGGTCATGGTGACCACCATCAGCACCGTCAGCACTGCCCAGGCGGGCAGGCCCGCGGTCAGCCCGGTCAGCGCATTGGCAATCAGCGCCGTGCCGCCGGAGGTGTCCAGCGCCGCCCCCAGCGGGATCATTGATCCCAGCAGCACCACCACCGGCCATTCCACGTGGTCATAGATCTCTGCCACCGGCAGGATCTTCAGCAGAACATAGCCGATGGCCACCAGCCCCAGCGCCACAGGCAGGTACAACAGCCCGACAGAGGCTGCGAGCACCGCTGCGGCAAACAGCCCGATGGCGGCCCAGGTCTTGTCGTTCGCTGTGACCGACAGGCCGCGCGCCGCCAATGGCAGGCAGCCCAGCCAGTCGGCCACATCGGCGCTGCGCCCGCGCGGGGACAACAGCAGCAAGATATCGCCGGCCTGCACCTCGGTCTGACGGATATGGCGGGTGATCCGCGTGCCCTGTCGGGAAATCCCCAGCAGCACTGCGCTCTGCCGCCAGGCCAGCCCGACGGACTGCGCCGTTCGCCCCCGGATGCGGGCGGTCTCCGGCACCACCAGTTCCGTCAGCTCCAGCCCTTCACCCGCCGCCGTCAGCTTTTCGGACCGTGCGGCATCGGCAAACTCCAGCTTGAGCGCGCTGCGGAACTCATCCAGCGCCTCGGGTTCCGCCTCGATCACCAGCGTGTCGCCTTCGCGCAGCGTCGCCGCGGCGGAGCGCCCATAGCGCCGCTTGCCGTCCCGGATCAGGCCCAGGATCGCCACATCGGCCTTCTCGGCTTCTTCGTCCAGTTCCCCCAGCCGCTTGCCAATCAGCTCAGATCCGCTGCCCACCGTCAGCTCGGCGATATAGGGCGCCAGCTGCGCTTCGGACGCGCCGGCCGCATTCTCCCGCGCTGGGATCAGCCGCCAGCCAATGAGGGCCACAAAGGCAAGCCCCGCCAGCGCGGCAATCCCGCCGACCGGGGCGAAATCGAACATCTTGAACGGCTCCCCCAGCGTCTCGCCGCGGATCGCGGCGATGATGATGTTGGGCGGGGTGCCGATCAGCGTGACCATACCGCCCAGGATGGTTGCAAAGGACAGCGGCATCAGGCTCAGTCCCGGCGCACGGCCTGCCTTCCTAGCGGTCTGAATGTCCACCGGCATCAAGAGCGCCAGCGCTGCCACATTGTTCATGAAGGCCGACAGCACCGCGCCAACCCCGCCCATCAGTGCGATATGGCCGCCCAGGCCCCGCGCACTGTCCACCAGCGTTCGGGTGATCAGGAACACTGCGCCCGACCGCACCAGCCCGGCAGAGACGATCAGCACCAGCGCCACTACCAGCGTCGCAGGGTGCCCGAAGCCGGCAAAGGCGTCTTTGGCTGGCACAACCCCCAGCACCACGCCCGCCATCAGCGCGGCAAAGGCCACCAGATCGTACCTGAAACGCCCCCACAACAGCAGGGCAAAGACAGCAGCAAATAACGCAAACAAAACAGCTTGATCATATGTCATGGCGCCAGCTTATCCCCGAAACCCCGCGGAACAAGGGCAAAGCGGGGCAGGGGCGCTTGAAAGCCGGCGCATCCCAAGGCTATATGAGCGCCAATTCAGATATACAGCAGCAAGGATGCACCATGGCAGGCCATTCAAAATGGGCTAACATTCAGCACCGCAAGGGCCGTCAGGACGCGGCGCGGTCAAAACTGTTTTCCAAGCTGGCCAAGGAGATCACCGTGGCCGCCAAGATGGGCGACCCCGATCCCGACAAGAACCCGCGCCTGCGCCTGGCCGTTAAAGAGGCCAAGAGCCAATCCGTCCCCAAGGACGTGATCGAACGCGCGATCAAGAAGGCCATCGGCGGCGACGCCGAGAACTATGACGAAATCCGCTACGAGGGCTATGGCCCCAATGGCGTTGCGGTGATCGTCGAGGCGATGACCGACAACAAGAACCGCACCGCCTCCAACGTGCGCTCCACCTTCTCCAAGAACGGCGGCAATCTGGGCGAAACCGGCTCTGTCGGCTTCATGTTCGAACGCAAGGGTGAAGTCACTTACCCGGTCTCCGTGGGCGACGCCGACACCGTGATGATGGCCGCGATCGAAGCCGGTGCAGAAGACGTCGAAAGCTCCGAGGACGGCCACATCATCTATTGCGCCGACAGCGACCTGAACGATGTCTCCAACGCGCTTGAGACCGAACTGGGCGAATCCGAGTCGACCAAGCTGGTCTGGAAGCCCACCACCACCACCGAGCTGGACCTGGAAGGCATGCAGAAGCTGATGAAGCTGGTCGATGCGCTGGAAGACGACGACGACGTTCAGCGCGTCACCACCAATTTTGAGGCCACCGACGAAGTCATGGCGCAGCTCTGAGCCAGCGCCTGAAATGAATTCAAAGGCCCGCCAATCCGGCGGGCCTTTTGCTTTTTCTGATGCAAAGCCCATGCGGGGCCCTCAAAAACTGCCGCGCTTCTTTCTGGGTGCAAGTACCCCGGGGGGAGGTCCAAGGGGCCGAGGGGGCAGCGCCCCCCTCACTGCTGGTCTGGCCCAATCAACCCGGCACTGGTCAGCTCTGCCCTGCTGGGCCGCCACAGCTCCGAGCCCGGCACCGCAAAAATCCTGCCTGCAAATTCTGCGCTCACCCCCTGTTCCAGCAGAAAGGCGCGGTCTTTCTCCTGTTCCCTCTGCAAATCAATCTGCGGCAGCCCGCTTTCAAACAGCAGGGTATAGCTGTGAAAGCCAAGCTGCCCCTCCGGCCCAAGGGTGCGCCCGCGGCCCGCGGCAAACACCAGCGTGCAGGCAGAGGCGCACAGCCCGTCCGCACGGGTGTCCCAGCCTTGCTGCCGGATCAGCCGGGCAACGCCGCGCGCCTCCGCAATCAGCCCGCCTGACCCCGCCAGCGACACCTGAGCCACGCCGGGGTTTTCCCCAGCCATTTGCCGCATTCGTTTGGTCAGGCCAAAGGTGATCTCCCCGTCAAACACCAGCGTTGTCCCGTCACCGGAAACCGACAGGCTATAGAGCGCTTCACGCTCCAGCCGCCGCTGTTCGGCATAGGCAGGTTCCTCCACCGCCCGGGCAATCAGCAGCGCATCCCACCACTGGGTCAGCGCCGCAAACCCCGCAAACAGCAGCAGCAGATAACCGCCCCAGACCGGAGCCATTGCGCCGGTGCTTCGGACATGGGCATCGGCGCTGCGTAAAAACGCGCGCGCCTGCCAAAGCAAGAATACCCCGTCCGCCGCGATCAGCGCAAAGGCCAGCGGCACCGGCAGCCGGATCACATGGTTGAGCACCAGCCACACCAGCAGCACCACCCCCCGCGGCAGAACCACTTGCAGCAACAGGCTGCGGGGCAGGGAGGCCGGGCTGCCTGTCATCCGGCAGGCGGTTTCATTCAAACACCTGGCAGATTTGCTCCAGAGGTTTTTTCATCTTGGCAACCGACGGCACCATCGCATCGTCTGCCGGGTGGCCCACGGCGATGATCATCGTCGGTTTCTCTGACGAAGGGCGGCCCAAAGCGCCGTTCAGGAATTTCATCGGGTTCGGAGTATGGGTTAGCGTGCACAGACCCGCTGTATGCAGCGCCGTCAGCAGCACGCCGGTGGCGATGTTCACGCTTTCCGGCACGTAGTAGTTCTTGTACCGGGTGCCGTCCGCGAACTCGCCCCAGCGCTGGGCAAAGACGACGATCAGCCAGGGCGCGGTGGTCAGATGCGGTTTGTCTGCATTGGTGCCGATCGGCTCCAATGCCTTGATCCATTCATCACCCGCGCCGCCTGCATAGAACCGGCGCTCTTCCTCTTCGGCCTCTTCGCGGATCTGCGCCTTCAGCGCCGGGTTGGAGATCGCGGCAAAGAACCAGGGCTGGTGATTGGCGCCCGAGGGCGCGGTGCCAGCAGCGCGGATGCAATCCTCGATCACTGCGCGCGGCACCGGCTGATCCGTAAAGTCCCGCACAGTATGCCGGCGCTGCATATGCGCAAGGAACGCGGCTGCCTTTTCCTGCATCTCCGCCTCGGAATACTCCGCCCGGTCGGGCAGGGGCAGCGGTTCATAGCTGAGCGTGTCTTTGGAGAACATGGGCGGTCTTTCCGGATTGGCTTTGCATCAAATACTGTTTCGCCGATTTCTGCACGGCGCGGGTCACCTCGGCAAGGGCCGGGGCCATCACCCGCGCCACTTGCCAGGTCAGGGGCACCGGCAGCGTGGTGTCCGGGATCAGCGGCACCAGGCGTTCGGACCGGATGTCTTGCTCAACCATTGCCAGCGGGTTCATGCCCCAGCCCAGGCCCGCAGCCGCCGCATCAATGAAGGCCTGGGTCGAGGGCAGGTAATGCGCAGGCGGCGCAAGCCCGGAGGCCACATTGCGTTCCAGCCACAGCCGCTGCAGGTTGTCCTTGGCGTTGAAGATCAGGCAGGGCGCCTTTGCGGCAGCCTCCGGCGTCACCCCGCCGGGAAACCAGCGTTCCATAAAACCCGGGCTTGTGGTTGCCACATACTCCGGCGCGCCCAGCGGGTAGGCGTCAAACCCGGTTACCGGCTTGGAACTGGCAGTGACCGCCGCGGAAACTTCGCCGCGTCTCAGCCACTCCGCGCTGTGGTCCTGATCATCGACCAGCAGGTCGAACAGCACGCCGTCCACCTCCGCCATCGCATCGATGAACCAGCTCGCCAGACTGTCGGCATTGACCGCAATCCGCAGCCGTACCGGGCCGTGATCCGCCTCCAGTGCCAGTTCCCGCGCCAGCTGCGCCTCCAGCAGGCCGATGTCCTCGGCGTGTTTGGCAATCCGAAGGCCCGCTGCCGTACCGGTGCAGGGCGACCCGCGCAGCACCAAAGCCGCGCCAATGCGGTCCTCCAGCGCCTTAATCCGCTGTGAAACGGCTGAGGGCGTCACGTTCAACGCATGTGCCGCCGCCTCGAATGTGCCGAGACGCAGCACAGCGCTCAGTGCTGCCAGCTGGCTGGGATCCATCTGCATTAGCAACTCTAATCTGACTTAAATCTCTTTAACTGGATTAATGAGTGGGCGAGCAGTAGTCAAATCCCAGCACAACGATGGAGACACACATGCCCCCCAGCCTGATTGCCGGATTTGCCCTGGGCCTCAGCCTGATCATGGCGATTGGCGCCCAAAACGCCTTTGTCCTGCGCCAGGGGCTGCGGCGCCAGCATGTGTTCTGGATCTGCCTCACCTGCGCGGGGTCCGACGCTCTGCTGATCACCGCGGGTGTTCTTGGCTTCGGCACCCTGGCAGTGGCCGTGCCCTGGTTCGAGCAGGCGATGCGCTGGGGCGGTGCGGCCTTCTTGATCTGGTACGGCGCCCGTGCTTTGCGCGCTGCCTGGCAGGGCGGCGAAACGCTGGAGGCAGCGCAGGAGGGTGCTGGCGCAGCCTTGTTGCCGGTGCTGGCCACCGTGCTGGCACTCACCTGGCTGAATCCGCATGTCTACCTGGACACGGTGGTTCTGCTCGGCTCAATCTCCGCCCAATATCCCGATCCGCTGATCTTTGCCGCTGGGGCCGCCATCGCCAGCTTCACCTTCTTCTTCACGCTGGGTTACGGCGCCAGCTTGCTGGCCCCGGTCTTTGCCCGCCCGCGGGCCTGGCAGGTGCTGGATGCCATTGTCGGCCTCACCATGTGGGCGATTGCCGCCAAGCTCCTTTTGATGTGACGAACAGCACTTGTGCGCAGGCGGGCCTAACGCCTGCGCAGAAATGCCCTACCTTTCCCCATGACAGCAGACAGGAGGGAAGGATGAGCTGGAATCCGGCACTGGAACCGCAATGCCCAGATGCGGGCAGCCTTGATGCGATTGAGACGGTGATCATCCCGCGTGCCCGCGATATTGGCGGATTTGAGGTCCGCCGCGCGCTGCCCGCGCCGCGCCGCCAGATGGTCGGGCCCTTCATCTTCTTCGATCAGGCCGGGCCTGCCGAGTTTTTGACCGGCCAGGGCATCGACGTGCGCCCGCATCCGCATATCGGCCTCGGGACCGTCACCTACCTCTATCAGGGCGAGTTCGAGCACCGGGACTCGCTGGGCACCCACCAGATGATCTATCCGGGCGAGGTGAACTGGATGGTGGCAGGCCAGGGCGTCACCCACTCCGAGCGCACCTCTGCCGCCACCCGTCAGGGAAAAAGCAGCCTGTTTGGCATCCAAACCTGGATTGCGCTGCCCGAAAGCCACGAGGATGTGCCTGCTGCTTTTGAACACCACGGCAAGGAGGCGCTGCCGGTGCTGGAGGGCGAGGGCAAGACCGTGCGCCTGATCCTTGGCAATGCCTGGGGCGAGAAAGCCCCGGCAACCCTCTATTCCGAAACCTTTTATGCCGATGTGGTGCTGCACCCGGGCGCCAAGCTGCCGCTGCCCACCGACCACGAGGACCGCGGGCTTTATGTCACGCAAGGCTCGGTGGAAATTGCGGGTGACACCTTTGAGGCGGGCCGCATGATGGTGTTCCGCCCCGGCGATGAGATCACCGTGACCGCCGGTGCTGAGGGCGCCCGGCTGATGGCGCTGGGCGGAGCGACGCTGAACGGTCCGCGCTATATCTGGTGGAATTTCGTCGCCTCCTCCCGCGGCCGGATCGAAGCGGCCAAAGTGTCCTGGGCCGCTGGCGACTGGCAGCATGGCCGCTTTAAGCTGCCGCCCGGAGACGATCAGGAATTCATTCCGCTGCCCGAGAACCGGAAATAATTCACATGTGAAGTCTTGCGCCGCCGCCCGAACGGGTGTTCTGTCAGCCCATGAGCCAATCCGCCGCCCCTGTTCAGCACACACAGAACCCTCTCAGGGGCGTGTTCTGGATGGTTGTGACCGGTCTCTGCTTTGTGGCGGTGACAGCGCTGGTCAAATCGCTTGGCACCCGCATCCCGCCCGCCGAAAGCGCCTTCTTGCGGTATCTTCTGGGGCTGGTGTTTCTGATCCCGATGGCTGGCGCGCTGCGCAGGGCGCATCTGACACCGCGGCTCTGGGCGTTGTTTGCCGGCCGCGGCGTGGTGCATACGGCGGGGGTGATCCTGTGGTTCTACGCTATGACCCAGATCCCGCTGGCAGAGGTCACGGCAATGAACTACCTGTCGCCGGTCTATGTCACCCTTGGTGCGGCGCTGTTCCTGGGCGAGAAGCTGGCCTTCCGCCGCATCACCGCCATCGCCGTCGCCTTGATCGGCGCGATGATCATCCTGCGCCCCGGCTTCCGAGAGGTTTCCCCTGGCCATATCGCCATGCTGTTCACCGCGGTCTCCTTCGGTGCCTCCTATCTGATCGCCAAGTTCACCGTTGGCAGCAACAGTCCGGCGGTTGTGGTGGGGATGCTTTCGGTGTTCGTCACCCTTGGCCTTGCCCCCTTTGCTCTCGCGGTCTGGGTGACGCCGACACTGGCAGAGGTTGCAATCCTGTTTGGTGTCGCCTGTTTTGCCACCGCGGGCCACTACACCATGACCATGGCCTTTGCAGCGGCGCCAGTGGCGGTTACCCAGCCGGTCACCTTCCTGCAGCTGGTCTGGGCCACCCTGCTGGGTGCGCTGGCCTTCGGTGAGCCCGCTGATGTCTGGGTGCTCTCCGGCGGCGGCTTGATCCTGGGTGCGGTCAGCTTCATCTCCTGGCGTGAAGCCAGGATAAAAAAGAAGAGCCTTTCATCCTCCGGTAATGTTGCTGGCGTTTGATCGTCTTATGGATGTTACATGGCTGGGATAACATCCTGCATTTATGAACATTCGCCGGGGTCCGTGGACGATGAAATGCCTATGGCTGCCAGCCTTGCTACTGGCAGCACTCCTTGATCTGACGGCCACTCAGGCCGGGACCCGTTTCTGCAACGATACGGATGCCCTGCATCACCTGGCAGTGGTCCTGCGCGACGGCGGCAGTTGGGTGGCCCAGGGCTGGCAGCATCTGCATCCGGGCGATTGCGCGGATCCGGTGCCGCGGGGGTATCCGGGCAAGTTTCTCTATTACCGCGCCGAAAGCCCCGGCCACCGCTTCCATGATGACAGCGTGCAGTTCTGTACCGCACCCGGCCAGTTCCGCATCCCGCGCGGGGGCGATTGCACCGGACAGGGGCAGGCATGGCGGCGGTTTGCCAAGGCGTCCCTGAACCAGCCCGTGCTCCTCAGCACCCGTTCACACAGCGGCGAAGGTGCCGCGGACAGCCTGCAGGATCAGCATCACATAGCAGAAGACGGGCTGCACTATACGGCTGAGGTGGTCTTTCAGGGCTGCAGGCTGAACACCGCGGAGGAAACCGTCACCTGCAAATTTGTCGGCCACGGCATGGAAATCGGGTCCGAAGGCCGCCTGCAGGTCGAAGACCCGGTCTTTACTTACTTGCTTGGGCTGCTGCGCGGAGCACCCCTGGAAATCGACGGGGAGATGATCTCCAGCTTCGGCTCTTTCGGTGAGCTGGACCTGCACAGTGTGACACCGCGGGTGCCGGACCGCTACGATGGGCTGCTGCAGAAGATGCAAGGCGTGTGGCTGTCAGAGCGCAGCCCGCTGGACAGGTTTTCCATTTCAGGCGCGATGCGCCGGGTAAGCTACGGCGGACGCCGGATGACGCCGGAATTCCTCTCAGTGCAAGACAGCTGCCAGGGGGGCAAGGGGGCGGATTTCCTGCTGGCCTGGGACAGCCTGCGCGGCAGCAGCCTGTGCTACCGGATCGACGCGCTGACACAAGACCGGATGACGCTGACCTATATGCCGCGCGGTATCCGGCTGGACTACCGGCGGGTGCAATAGGGGCCGGCGATCACGAGGCCCGCTGCCCGGGTCAGGGGATCACCAGGTCCACCACCCGGTGCGCGGCGGCGCGGGCCTCATCCGGGTCCAGCGCCTCTTCCGATTGCGCTGCCTGCAGCCAGACCCCATCCATGTAGCACTGCAGCGCTTGACGGGCGGTCTCCACCCGGTCCGCAGGCAGCAGCGCCCGCAACTCGGCCAGGAAATGGCTCCGCACCCGGGCCCGGTTGATTCGGTGCAACCGGCTCAGGCGCGGCGAATAGGGGGCATTTGCCCAGAACTGCATCCAGATGCTGCACTGGGGAACGGTGAACAAACCGTCGGCAAAGTTCGCATCCATCACCGCATAGAGCCGCTCGCGCGGGGTGCGCGCGGTTGCATACCCCTCGCTCATCGCGCGGCGCAGCTTGCCCAGAAGATGCAGCATGGTGGCTTCCATCAGCCCTTCCTTGGAGCCGAAATAGTAGTTGATCGAGGCCGCTGATGCTCCGGCCTCGCGCGCGATTTCCGCCATCGTAACAACACCGTAGCCGCGCTTGTGCACGGCAACGATGGTGGCTTCGATCAGCTCTTCGTTGCGGATGTCCCGGATGCGTTTCCTGCTCATGATTAAGTTGTGCGGCAATTGGGCCAGCGTTTCAACTGTTGTTCGCGTGAATTCGAAACTTGAATGACCATTTAAAAAACTGTTTGGCGCTTCAGCCGGCTGTGATATGTACCCGTTCCATGTCTGAGGGCGGAAACCGCCCGGAAATGGGAGGGACATATGACTTCAATCATCTCGTTCGGGATTCTGCTGGCCTTTGCGCTGGTGGCGTTCTGCGTGATCAAGTGGTGGAACGTCCGCAACGTCGGCGTGACCCCCGTTCACCTTTTCACCTTCATCGCCATCCTGTTCACCTCCGGTCTGGACGTGGGCCTGATCATGTTCCCGCTGGCTTGGGACTTCCCGCTTTACGCGGACACCGCGGCGGAACCGGCCTATGGCTTCACCAACCCGCTGGCGCTGGAGTTCGGCTTCTGGGGCTTCCTGATCTGGGGCTTCTACTTCCTGACGACCTTCTATTTCTGCGTGATCGAGCCGCGTGTGAAGTTCTTCGAGATCCCGCTGGTGAAATGGATCAACAACATCGTGATCATCGGCACCTGCGCCTTCACCGGCGCGCTGTTCCTGATCTACCTGCCGTATTACGCCACCTTCATGGGCGACGGCGAAACCGTGATCCCGGCCTTCTATGTCATCACCTTCCTGGTGATCCTGTTTGCCGCCTTCTCCTCCACCGACATCAAATACGTGCGTATTCTGTCGGTCGGCTCCACCGCGCTGTTCTTGGCGCTGATCCTGGGCATGTGGGCCTATGCGGGCATGGGCCTGGGCGCCTTTGCCGACACCGCGTCGAACATCGGCGGCTACTTTGCCAACATCCACAAGTTCATCCTGCCGCTGACCGACTACCATGAGTTCTACCTGTTCTGGTGGTTCGCATGGTCGATCATGATCGGCCAGTTCACTTCCCGCTTTGTCGGCGGCCTGCGTACCTGGCAGGTTCTGGCGGCGCTGCTGATCTTCCCGTCGATCCCGCTGGGGATCTGGTTCTCGGTGCTCTACTACTACCACCTGAACAGCATTGAAACGACGCTGCTGATCAACGTCTCCATGGTCGCTGTTGGCATCATCTTCGTGGTCAACTCGTTTGACTCGCTGATCCGCCTCTACACCGACAACCTGAACCTGTCGGCCAAGCGTTTCGGCACCATTCCATACGTTGTCGGCAACGCTGTTGTGCTCTTCGGCCTGACCCTGGCCTTCCAGAGCCAGTGGCTGCAGATCCAGTGGATCGGCACCGTGGTCATCGGCATCTATGTGGCCTGCCTGGCTTACATCGTGCTGTTCAAGCGCAGCGAAGTCATGAGCATCGACGCCTCGCCTGAGGAAAACACGCTCGACTTCGAAAAGATCAAGACAGCCCACTAAGGGCGGTCTCCCGGCTGGCCCCCAAGTTTCCCCGAATGAGGGGACCAGCCTTTAACTGCCTGGCAGCGCTTTCGGGCCTGCCAGGCGCCTTTGCAAAGCATCGCCAATACTTGGGAGGTCCGCGATGAGTGCCCCGAATATCCTGATCCTGATGGTTGACCAGTTGAATGGGACGCTTTTCCCGGACGGCCCCGCCGAATGGCTGCATGCGCCGAACCTGAAGAAACTGGCGGAACGCTCCACCCGCTTCAAAAACGCCTATACCGCGTCGCCGCTCTGCGCGCCGGGCCGCGCCTCCTTCATGTCCGGCCAGCTGCCCTCGCGTACTGGCGTCTATGACAACGCGGCGGAATTCCGCAGCGACATCCCGACTTATGCCCACCACCTGCGCCGCGCCGGTTACTACACCTGCCTCTCGGGCAAGATGCATTTTGTCGGCCCCGACCAGCTGCACGGGTTCGAGGACCGCCTGACCACCGACATCTACCCGGCCGACTTCGGCTGGACCCCGGACTACCGCAAACCGGGCGAGCGGATCGACTGGTGGTACCACAACATGGGCTCCGTCACCGGGGCAGGGGTGGCAGAGACCTCCAACCAGATGGAATACGATGACGAGGTCGCCTACAACGCCACCGCCAAGCTCTATGAGCTGTCGCGCGGCCTCGACGACCGCCCCTGGTGCGTGACCGTCTCCTTCACCCACCCGCACGACCCCTATGTGGCACGCCGCAAGTACTGGGATCTTTACGAGGACTGCGAGCACCTGCTGCCCGAAGTCCCCGCCATGGACTACGAGGACCACGACCCCCACGCCAAGCGGATCTTTGACGCCAACGACTGGCGCAGCTTTGACATCACCGAGGAGAACATCAAACGCTCCCGCCGCGCGTACTTCGCCAATATCTCCTACCTGGACGACAAGATCGGCGAGATCCTGAACGTGCTGGAAACCACAAGGCAGGAGGCGATCATTCTGTTCGTCTCCGACCACGGCGACATGCTGGGCGAACGCGGCCTGTGGTTCAAGATGAGCTTCTACGAGGGCTCCTCCCGCGTGCCGCTGATGATCTCGGCGCCGGACCTGCCCGCGGGCCTCATTGAAACCCCGGTTTCAACACTGGACGTAACCCCGACGCTGGGCGCGCTGGCCGGTGTCGATATGGCGGAAATCGAACCCTGGACCGACGGCCAGAACCTGGTGCCGCTGGCCAATGGAACGGAACGCACTGAGCCGGTCGCCGTGGAATACGCCGCGGAAGCGTCATATGCGCCGCTGGTGTCGCTCCGTTATGGCAAGTGGAAATACAACCGCTGCAGCCTCGACCCTGATCAGCTGTTTGATCTGGAATCCGACCCGCACGAGCTCAACAACCTTGCGGACGATCCGGCCCATGCTGGCACTCTGGAAACCCTGCGTGCCAAGTCGGAGGCGCGCTGGAACCTGGAAACCTTCGACGCAGAGGTACGCGCCAGCCAGGCCCGCCGCTGGGTCGTCTACGAGGCCTTGCGCCAGGGCGGCTACTACCCCTGGGATTACCAGCCGCTGCAAAAGGCCTCCGAGCGCTACATGCGCAATCACATGAACCTCGACAACCTCGAGGAAAGCAAACGCTTTCCCCGCGGCGAATAACCATAGCAACCACTCAGCATCTCCCCTGCTGAAGACCCCCGCTGGAGACACACAAGATGACACATCCCGCACAGCCCAAGGCCAGCCACTTCATCAACGGCGAATACGTCGAAGACACCGCAGGCACCCCGATCCCGGTGATCTACGCCGCGACCGGCGAACAGATCGCCACCGTCTACGCCGCCACCCCGGCCATCGTGGAGCAGGCGCTGTCCACCGCCAAGGAAGCCCAGAAGGCATGGGCCAAGATGACCGGCACCGAACGCGGCCGCATCCTGCGCCGTGCCGCCGACATCATGCGCGAGCGCAACCACGAACTGTCGGTTCTGGAAACCTACGACACCGGCAAACCGCTGCAGGAAACCCTGGTGGCCGACGCCACCTCCGGTGCCGACGCGCTGGAATACTTCGGCGGCCTGGCAGGCTCCCTGACCGGCGAGCACATCCCGATGGGCGAGGACTGGGTCTACACCGTGCGCGAAGCGCTGGGCTTGTGTGTGGGCATCGGCGCCTGGAACTACCCGACCCAGATCGCCTGCTGGAAAGGCGCACCGGCGCTGGCCTGCGGCAACTCTATGGTGTTCAAACCCTCCGAGACCACCCCGCTCTGCGCCCTGAAGGTGGCCGAGATCCTGCACGAGGCAGGCGCCCCCGCAGGCATCTACAACGTCATCCAGGGCATGGGCGAGGTCGGCGGCGCGCTGGTCACCGACCCGCGCGTGGACAAGGTCTCGCTGACCGGCTCGGTGCCGACCGGCAAGAAAGTCTATGCCGCCGCCGCCGAAGGCATGAAGCACGTCACCATGGAGCTGGGCGGCAAGTCGCCGCTGATCATCTTTGATGACGCCGACATCGACAACGCCGTCGGCGGCGCCATCAACGGCAACTTCTACTCCTCCGGCCAGGTCTGCTCCAACGGCACCCGTGTGTTTGTCCAGAAGGGCATCAAGGAGAAATTCCTGGCCCGCCTGGCGGAGCGCACCGGCAACGCCATCCTGGGCGACCCGATGGATGAGGCCACCAGCTTCGGCCCGATGGTCACTGAAAACCAGATGAACATCGTGCTGGGCTACATTGAAAAGGGCAAAGAAGAGGGCGCCCGCGTTGTCTGCGGCGGCGCGCGTGCGGACATGCCCGGCTACTACATCCAGCCCACGGTCTTTGCCGATGTGACCGACGACATGACCATCGCGCGTGAGGAAATCTTCGGACCCGTCATGTCCGTTCTCGACTTCGACACAGAGGAAGAGGTGATCGCCCGCGCCAATGACACCGAATTCGGTCTGTCCGCCGGCGTTTTCACCAACGACTTCAGCCGCGCCCACCGGGTGATCGGCCAGCTGGAGGCGGGCAGCTGCTTCATCAACTCCTACAACGACGCGCCGGTTGAGGCACCGTTCGGCGGCGTGAAGGCATCGGGTGTTGGCCGCGAAAACTCGAAAGAGGCGATCAAGCACTTCAGCCAGGTGAAGTCGGTCTACGTCCGCATGGGCGACGTCGAAGCGGCGTTCTGATCGGCGCTGCCTGAAAGCAACGGCCGGGCAGGGCGCCCCGCGCGCCCGCCCAATCAAACGAAAGCGGCAGCAGACCAAATTTTCCCGCTGCCGGATGGAGAATGGAAATGAACGCGGATTATGTGATTGTCGGGGCCGGCTCTGCCGGCTGTGCCATGGCCTACCGGCTCAGCGAGGCCGGCAAGAAGGTTCTGGTGATCGAACACGGCGGCACCGATGCCGGGCCGTTTATCCAGATGCCGGGCGCGCTCAGCTACCCGATGAACATGCCGCTTTATGACTGGGGCTATAAATCCCAGCCCGAACCGCATCTGGGCGGCCGCGAGCTGGTTTGCCCGCGCGGCAAGGTGATCGGCGGCTCCTCCTCGATCAACGGCATGGTGTACGTGCGCGGCCACGCAGGCGACTATAACCACTGGGCCGAAAGCGGAGCGGCGGGCTGGTCCTATGCCGACGTGCTCCCGTACTTCAAGCGCATGGAAACCTGGAACGACCGCGGCCACGGCGGCGACCCGGACTGGCGCGGCAAGGACGGCCCGCTGCACGTGACCCGCGGCCCCCGCGACAACCCGCTGCATGACGCCTTCGTCAAGGCGGGCGAGCAGGCGGGCTATCCGGTCACCTCCGACTACAACGGCGAACAGCAGGAGGGCTTCGGCCCGATGGAAATGACGGTCTACAAGGGCCGCCGCTGGTCCGCCGCCAACGCCTACCTGAAGCCCGCGCTCAAGCGTGAAAACTGCGACCTTATCCGTGCCTTCGCCCGCAAGGTGGTGATCGAGGACGGCCGCGCCGTGGGTGTCGAGATCGAACGCGGCGGCAAGGTTGAGGTGATCCGAGCCAACGCCGAGGTGATCCTGGCCGCCTCCTCGCTGAACTCCCCCAAGATGCTGATGCTCTCCGGCATCGGCCCGGCCAAGCACCTGGCCGAACACGGCATCGACGTGGTTGCCGACCGCCCCGGCGTCGGCCAGAACCTGCAGGACCACCTGGAATTCTACTTCCAGTTCGCCTGCAAGCAACCGATCACCCTGTTCAAATACTGGAACCTGCTGGGCAAGGGCCTGGTCGGGGCCCAGTGGATGTTCACCAAGACCGGCCTGGGCGCCTCGAACCAGTTCGAAAGCGCCGCCTTCATCCGCTCCGACAAGGGCGTCGACTACCCGGACATCCAGTACCACTTCCTGCCGATCGCGGTCCGATATGACGGCCAGGCGGCGGCAGAAGGCCACGGCTTCCAGGCCCACGTCGGCCCGATGCGCTCCCCCTCGCGCGGCGAGGTCACGCTGGCGTCGAGCGATCCCAAGGACGCGCCGAACATCCTGTTCAACTACATGTCGACCGAGCAGGACTGGATCGACTTCCGCAAATGCGTGCGCCTGACGCGGGAGATTTTTGCCCAGGACGCAATGAAGCCTTTCCTCAAGCACGAGATCCAGCCCGGCACCGATCTGCAGACGGACGACGAAATCGACGGCTTCCTGCGCGAGCATGTGGAAAGCGCCTATCACCCCTGCGGCACCTGCAAGATGGGCGCGGCGGATGATCCGATGTCGGTGGTCGACCCGGAATGCCGTGTCATCGGTGTCGAAGGCCTGCGCGTTGCCGACAGCTCGATCTTCCCGCGGATCACCAATGGCAACCTCAACGGCCCCTCGATCATGACCGGCGAGAAGGCCTCCGACCACATCCTGGGCCGCCGCCTGCCGTCCTCCAACGCAGAGCCGTGGTTCAACCCGAACTGGCGCGAAGCGCAACGCTGATCCTGTTGCACTGCCAGCAAGCCGCCCGCCACCTCCCCTTTGTGCGGGCGGCTTTTTATTACCGGAAATTTCCCGAAAATCCGCGTGCCGCAGGCATCTTTTGATCCGCGTCAAAGTGGCCGGGCAGGGGAGGAAATAATCTGCAAGCGACCCTAGGAAAAAGGAGCGAGCAGGTGTCCAATACTCCCCATGAACTGGCCGAAGAATTCCCGGAAAAAGCGGCGCTGATGAGCCAGCTGAAACAGTCGGATGCGCATTTCGCCAAACTGTCCGATGAATATCACGAAGTGAACCGCGCCGTGCACCGGGCGGAAACCAATGTGGAGCCGGTGAGCGCCCAGGCCGAAACCGATCTGCGCAAGCAGCGCGCCGCGCTGAAGGACGAGATCTGGGGGATCTTGTCGAAGGCGTAAGACCAGAGCACCGGAAGTCAAAGCAAGGGGCGCCAATGGTGCCCCTTTATTTATGTCGTGCCCCGCTGTGCGGTCTCCCAGGCAACGGAACAGCCGCGCCTGTTATGCGCGCCTGAAATCCATGGTCCAATTTGTTTCCCAGGTCTTGCCGCCGTCGCTGGACATCGCCTGTTCCCAGCGGGGCGTCTCCGTGCCGGTATGCAGCCAGAGAAACCTGACCGACACGGGTTCGCTGCGTAGGGTGTCTTCTGCATAGAATGCTCCGACGCCATCTTCGAAGCTGCCAACCACAGGCACATCCAACTGGTGCGGATCGGTGGCTGCAAGCCACCAAATGGCCCACTTCTGGCTGGCAGGATCAAAAGACCGCAGCGCAATAGCCCGGTAGGCACCGTTTGGGAATTCAAGAAGGTTGTCTTCGACATTGCCATTCCCGCCCAGAACAGGCCGGGTTTCTGATGTGCCTTCGAATTCTTCCCATTCATCACAGCCGGTCAATCGCTCCTTCAGCCTGCGGTGGCGCACAACCCAGCTGCCGAACTCAAAATCGAAATCCCTGGAAATACTGCTTTTACCGTCCATGAAACTATCCTTCTCAAGTCAATACTGTTCTTGTTTTGTTCCAGATCAACCATCAAGTCAACGGTGAAACCCCGCTACGGGCTGCTTTGGCAAAGAATGGGTGAATGTTGAGTAAGTTCAGCTGGTTATCCTGCGGGGGTATCTCCAGGCCCCCCGTATTTGCACTGGGACCTGCACAGCCGGGACGCAGGATCGAAAGCCGTGTGCTATGCTCTCTCCTGCGGCAATGCGGAGGTGCGACTGATGGCTGATTTCTATTCCGCAGAGCAGCGCCAGCTGCAGGATGCCTTCGGCACGCGGGGGCTGGCGGACGCTCTGCACGGCAACGTCCTGCGGCAGGCCCTGGCCCCGATGGACCGGAAATTCATCGCTGCAAGCGATTTCTTTTTCCTCTCCACCGTGGATCGCTGCGGCTATCCGACGGTGTCCTACAAGGGCGGTTTCCCGGGGTTCGTGCAAATGCCCGACGATCGCACCCTCCGCTTTCCGGTCTATGACGGCAACGGCATGTTCCTGTCGGCGGGCAATATCGCCGGCACCAGCAAGGTTGGTCTGCTGTTCATTGATTTCACTCAGCCACGCCGCCTGCGGCTGCAGGGCACCGCCAGCCTTGTGACAGACGAGGCGCAGCTGGCAGACGTCCCGGAGGCCCTGATGCTGGTCCAGGTGGAGCTTGAGGCCATCTTCACCAACTGCCCGCGGTATATTCACAGCTACCATCGTACCGGCCGCTCTGAATATGTGCCTGCTGACGGTGCCGAAACGCCGGTGCCGGAGTGGAAGCGGGTGGATTACCTTCAGGAACAGCTGCCGCCCAAGGACCGCGAGGCCGCGCGGAAGTCAGGAGAGGTGATCACCGAGGCAGAGTACCGCAAGCACTTCTGGAAAGGGCTGGAGTAGGGCGTTGGCCCGCGCCGTGATTGCCAGAAGATTCGTAGCGGCTGGATTGATCCTGGGCCGGAAACAGTGCCGCGCTGCCCGTGTTAGTGTTGAGTGTTTCTCTCCCGGAAAAGGTCAATTTAGATGAATTTAAGGCAAATTCGTCAAAATTGTGACCGGCTGCACTATCTTCAGACTGCAGCCGGAATGGGTCCGCGGGCCTGAGGCTGCAGTGTAGTGTGCAAGGGAGTAACCCAATGGGACAGGTCTATCAGCCGGGGGGCTGGCAGGAGATCGAGGGCGTGCCGGAAGAGGCGTCCGATGCGGAGATTCTCGCCAGGGTTCGCAATCTGGTCCAGGCGGAAACCGCGGTCCGTACGCAGCCGCAGGAGCCTGCGCCAAACCGCGTGAGCCAGTGGCAGCCAGCAGAAGCCGTTCAGCCCAAGCAATCGCCGCAAGCAGCCGCCAGGGCAGAACGCGCACTGATGGCCCGCCTGCTGGACCGCCTGCGCGGCTGACCACACCGCGCTGCAAGCTGCCGTGCACCCAAGGATTTTAAAAATCCTTGGCAATTTTCTTCGAAGAAAATTGCCGCCGCACGCACCCTCTCAACTTACCTCATAAGGCAGAACACCGCGCTGGTCGGTGTTGATGGTCAGCCGCCGCTCCAGCGGCGGAACGGACCGCTGATGGCAATCTTTGCGCTCGCAGATCCGGCAGGAGATGCCGATCGGCTCATAGGCGCTGTCCTGGCTTACATCCAGCCCGTCGGCATAGACCAGCGCATCGGCGTGGCGCACCTCGCACCCCAGCGCAATTGCATAGCGGCGTACCGGCGCGCCGAACGAGCCGCCCGGTTTCGACACATCCCGGGCCAGCGAGATATAGCGCACCCCATCCGGCGTCTCCGCCAGCTGACGCAGGAACCGGCCCGGGGTTTCAAACGCCCGGTGCACGTTCCACAGGGGGCAAGCGCCGCCAAAGCGGGCAAATTGCAGCCGCGTGGCCGAGTGCCGCTTGGTGATGGTGCCCGCCTGATCCACCCGCACAAAGAAGAACGGCACGCCCTTGGCGCCGGGCCGCTGCATGGTCGAGAGCCGGTGCGCAATCTGCTCAATTGAAGCACCAAAGCGGATCGCCAGCAGCTCCAGGTCATGCCGGCAGGCCTGTGCAGCTTCCAGAAAGCGGCCATAGGGCATCAGCGCCGCGCCGGCGAAATAGTTGGCGAGGCCTATCTTGGCGATGGCGCGGGCCTCCTCGCTTTGAAACTTTGCAAAATCGAGGGTCGCCTCCAGCAGGGTGTTCTGCCGCAGGAGCGCCACCTGCAGCAGCATCTGGAACAGCTGCGTCTGCGGCGCGGAGCGGTTCGACAGATGCAGTACCTGCGCTTCGGCGTCGTAATGGCGCAAGCCCTCCATCTCGGTTTGGCGCACCTTGATGCCGCCGCGTTCCAGCTCGGCAATGGCCGCCGCGCGGATGTCGCTGGTGGCGGCAAACCGCTCCGCCGCGTGGTCCACCGCGTCGATGTAGTTGTCGCAATAGTGGAAGAAATCGCGCACCTCTTCCCATGGGCTGGCCTGAATGCGGGCGTCCTCCCGCCCCAGCGCCTCATCCAATGAGGCAAGCCGTTCATGGGTCTGCCGGTAAGCCCGGTGCAGCGCCAGAAAGGCCCGCGCCAGGGCAGGGGCGTTTGAGGCGGTCAGCCGCAGGTCCGCCAGTGGTGGCGCGTCATCGGCAAACACCGGATCCGCCATCGCCTCGCGCATGTCGCTGACCAGCCGCTCGCTGTCTCCAGCTGACAATTCGGTCACATCCATGCCGAATTCCTGCGCCAGCGCCAGCACCACCGTGGTCGACACCGGGCGGTTGTTGTTCTCCATCTGGTTCAGATAGGGCAGGGAGACGCCCAGTTTGGCGGCGAAATCCTTCTGCGTCAGCTCCAGCCGCTGCCGCATCTCGCGCAGCTTGGCGCCTGCATATAGTTTCTGGGTGGCCATGAGACGCGCCTTTGCAAATTCAATTCCTGCGAATGGTATAATTGCAAATTTCTGGCTGCAAGTCCGCCGGATGGCTTATGCGCCGATCTGCCGCTCCCGCAGAACCACCAGCAGGATCGCAACCAGCCCGCACATGGCGGTGCCGAACATGATCGCCAGCAGCGGCACGGCGCTTGACCCCGGCACCAGAAGCATCCCTGCAAAGGCGCTGAGCGCCGCGCCCGCACCGATCATGATGGCGCCGCTGAGGCCCGAGGCGGTGCCCGCCAGATGCGGCCGCACAGAGATTGCACCGGCGGTGGCATTGGGGATCGACATGCCGTTGCCCAGCCCGACAAAGCACATGAGGCCAAAAAAGGTCCAAACAGTATCTGTGCCTGCCATTGCAATCAGTAGCGACAGCAGCACCCCGCCGCTGTTAACCACGCAGCCCCACAGCACCATCCGGTTCATCCCCAACCGGATTGAAAACCTCCCGGAAAGGTAGTTACCGGCGAAATACCCCACAGCAGGTGCAGCTGAATAGACCCCCAGTTCAGCCGTGCTGAGGCCGTAGATTTCGATCCCAACAAATGAAGCGCCGCCAAGGTAGGCAAAGAAAGCCCCCGACGCGAGACCGGACGACAGTGAATACCCCCAGAACCGCGGTGAGAGCAGCAACTCCGGATATTCGCGGAACTGCGCCGTTAGTGTCTTGCCGCTCTTGCTGGCAGTTTCGCCGAAATCGCTGAAGGTGATAGCCCACGTTGCGGCGCCCACCAAAAAGAGCAGCCAGAAATTGGCTTTCCACCCCATCCACTGGTCCAGGAAGCCGCCAATGGCGGGGCCGATCATTGGCACCACCGCCATGCCCATGGTGACATAGCCGATCATGCTGGCGGCCTCGTTGGTGTCATACATGTCGCGCACTGCGGCGCGGCTCAGCACCATGGTCGCCGCCACCACTGTCTGCGCCACCCGGAACAGCAGGAACAGCTCCGCCGTCGGCGCATAGATGCAGCCCAGTGTGGCCAGCAGGAACAGAACGATGCTGATCAGAATGACCGGACGCCGCCCCATCTGGTCGGAAATCGGCCCGACAAAGATCTGCACCACCGCATTGCCTGCCAGATACAGCGCCACCGACAGCTGCATTACCCGGTAATCCACCGCATAATACTCTGCCATTCCCGCCAGCGACGGCAGATGCAGGTTCATGCCAAGCGCCGACAGGCCTGCCAGCAGGATCAGGGTGAAAATGCGCGGGGGCGTCCGCTGGCCAGAGGCCCTGGTATCATATGTGGACATACCATCTGCCTTATAGCGGCCCGCGGCCCTTGTCTATCGCGCATTCCGGGAGACCTTTATGTGCACTGCGGGGCTGCGGTTGCGGCTGGTTGAGTTTGCTGATTTTCAACTTTGCGGCTCGCGTATGCAAACGGTTTGCAAATTTGCGATAATGTCCTTTGGCTTCGCCGCAGCGCAATATATGGTCGCGCTGAAACTGACAGGGGACATGAGCCATGAAAGACATTCTTTCCGAGCTGGAAGACCGCCGCCAGGACGCGCGGCTGGGCGGCGGCCAGCGCCGCATCGACGCACAGCACGGGCGCGGCAAGCTGACGGCCCGCGAACGGATCGAGCTGCTGCTGGACGAGGACAGCTTCGAAGAGTTCGACATGTTCATCGCCCACCGCTGCACCGATTTCGGCATGGAAAACAACAAGCCGGCCGGTGACGGCGTGGTCACGGGCTGGGGCACCATCAACGGCCGCCAGGTCTATGTGTTCTCCCAGGACTTCACCGTGCTGGGCGGCTCTGTCTCTGCCACCCACGCGCAGAAGATCTGCAAGATCATGGATATGGCGGTGCAGAACGGCGCGCCGGTCATTGGCATCAACGACTCAGGCGGTGCCCGCATCCAGGAAGGCGTCGACGCACTGGCCGGCTACGCCGAAATTTTCCAGCGCAACATCATGGCCTCCGGCGTGATCCCGCAGATCTCCGTCATCATGGGCCCCTGCGCCGGCGGCGCGGTCTACAGCCCCGCGATGACCGACTTCATCTTCATGGTCAAGGACACCTCCTACATGTTCGTGACTGGCCCGGACGTGGTGAAAACCGTGACCAACGAGGTGGTGACGGCCGAGGAACTGGGCGGCGCCTCCACCCATACCCGCAAGTCCTCCGTCGCCGACGGCGCCTTTGAAAACGATGTGGAAGCCCTGGCCGAGGTCCGCCGCCTGGTCGACTTCCTGCCGCTGAACAACCGTGAAAAGCCCCCGGTGCGCCCGTTCTTTGACCAGCCGGGCCGGATCGAGGAAAGCCTGGACACCCTGATCCCGGAAAACCCCAACAGCCCCTACGACATGAAGGAGCTGATCACCAAGGTCGCGGATGAGGGCGACTTCTACGAGATCCAGGAGGATTTCGCCAAGAACATCATCACCGGCTTCATCCGCCTTGAGGGCCAAACCGTGGGCGTCGTCGCCAACCAGCCGATGGTGCTGGCCGGCTGCCTCGACATCGACTCCAGCCGCAAGGCCGCCCGCTTCGTGCGCTTCTGCGACTGTTTCGAGATCCCGATCCTGACCTTTGTCGACGTGCCGGGCTTCCTGCCGGGCACCAGCCAGGAATACGGCGGCGTCATCAAGCACGGCGCCAAGCTGCTGTTTGCCTATGGCGAAGCCACCGTGCCGAAGGTCACCGTGATCACCCGCAAGGCCTATGGCGGCGCCTATGACGTGATGGCCTCCAAGCATCTGCGCGGCGACTTCAACTATGCCTGGCCGACGGCTGAGATCGCGGTGATGGGCGCCAAGGGCGCAACCGAGATCATCCACCGCGCCGACCTTGGCGATGCGGACAAGATCGCGGCCCACACGGCGGACTACGAAGACCGCTTTGCCAACCCCTTCGTGGCGGCGGAACGCGGCTTCATCGACGAAGTGATCATGCCCCAGTCCACCCGCAAACGGGTCAGCCGCGCCTTTGCCTCGCTGCGGGGCAAGCAGCTGAAAAACCCGTGGAAAAAGCACGACAACATTCCGCTGTAAGGACACGGCGGGAGTTTTTCAGCAAGGCCTCTCGCTGAGCCTGTTTGCTCTGCGAGAGGTCCGCGAAATCAAGGAGTCAGAATTGTTCGCAATTAAAAAAACACTTTTTGCCTCAGTTGTGGCTGCTGCCTCCATTTTGGGGTGGGTGTCTGAGGCGGATGCAGGGAAAGACGTCAAGATTTCCAAAAAAGACGTCTACCTAATGATGCTGTATAGCCGTCGTCAGGATGCCCCTTTTACCGGAGCCATATTTTGTCCGGTCAAGGAAGGTTCGGTTCAGGACTGCCGTAAGAAAACTGGAGGTTACCTTTTCGGAAATTATCGTTGGGACCTGAAATCCACCTGGTTTCCATTGAACCGGGAAGAGGGACTTCCCTACGCCCTGTTTGACAATGTGAAGCACAAGGCTGGCGGGCAATATGTTCTCACGTCCGGAACTTTTGGAATTGATGCACTGGACCACAATCCAGTTGTCCCTGAAGGCGTCACTTACGCATTAAATTCTGAACCCGGAACAGTTTTTGTGATCCCGGAAAAAGGGCAGTCTCAAAAACAAGCGATACAGACCGCAAGGACGCTCCTAAGGAGCAAATACGGGGACGCTGTAAACCAGCTCCAAATCAAGCTCATCAGTGCGGTCAAATACACCTGCACGGGATTGGGGAGTAGCAGAACGTGTACTCCTGGAAAGGCCGTAAATCCTTCTTCCATTGTTAAAGATTGGGATAGATGACCCGCACCCCCTGGCATATCACCCGCACGGACAGCAGCCTGACGCTGTCGCGCCGCCTGCCTGCCCGCTTCGACGTGGTGGCGGAAACGGTGCTGCCTGCCGCTGATCCCCTGCGGCTGGCGCATCAGATCCGTCAGGACATGTGGCGCAAGCTGCAGTCCCTGCGCGGCTTCTCCCCTGTGGTGGAGATCACCGCCGAAGGGCAGGGGCTGCGGGTGCGTGCAGGCGGCCAGGTGACGGGCCGGGTGCCTGCCAATGCCGCCGCGCTGATAGCAGAGGTTCTGGATAACCCCGCCCGCCGCGCCCGCTGGATCCGCCATGCCAGCAGGGGCCGGGACGCCTCGCTGCCCGATTCCCCGGCAGATGCGAAGGATTCGCATAGATTCGCGGCAAAAATTGACATGGAGGCCGAATCAGCGTCATGATCCGCGCCAGCCGATATCAGACAGCGCGCGCCACTTGCGCAGCGCCTGCAGCTCCGGCCGGAGGAGCCCGGGCAACCGGGGGCCGGGGCTGCGGATATCTGGCGGCAATCCCCTTTGCCTTCTGTGCCCTGACCGCCGCGGCGGCAGATGCCGTCTCCGTGCCCTCGGGCCAGCCGGTGACGCTGGCAGAAGTGCTTCTGGACGAGGCCCCTGGCCAGTCCGGCGAAACCTGGGCGCGGTTCCGCTTCCTCGCACCGCAGATCGCCCGTGAAAGCGGAACAGTCAGCTATGAGGCCGCCGCCCCCGACATGGACCACCTTTGCGGCAGCATCGCGCTGCCCTATCTGGCCGAACATGGCCTGACCGCGGCGCGGGTGGTGATTTCGCTCTCCGACCGGATGGTGCCCTTTGGCGCCCAGGACCCGGACGCGACCCAGTTCTTCGAGGCCTACCGCCCCGACGGCGCCGCCTGCATGTGGGAGGCTTTCTGATGGTTCCACAATATCTTGCGGGCCTTGGGCAGAACCGGCGGAATCTTGCGGCTTTGCAGCCACAGCCCCGTCAATTGCCGCGATTTGCATGTGACTTGGCCGCAAACCCGGTTATCCTCGCCGCGGGCAGTCATAAGGCTGCCTTCGCATTGAGGTTGAGGCACGCGGACGGCACAGCCGCCGCAGGTTTCACACATTTTATCAGGAGACAGAAATGTCCAAGAGCATCAAGCTTTTCGCCCTGGCAGGCCTGCTGGCCGCCGTCACCGCCTGCGCCCAGCAGGAAGAAGAATTCGTCGTTGTTGAGCCGGTCACCGAAGAACCGGTTTTCACCGGCAAGTACAACTAAACACTACAGGGGTCCGGCCCTGCGGCCGGCCCCCGCCGCCCCGTGGGGTGCCGGACCGGAGGCACCCAAATGCTGAAACACCGCGGGTTCCCGGGCCGTATGCCCGGCACAGATTTCCAATTCACCATCCGCCGCCCCAACCCCAAAGGGGTGACGCCGCTGACCCGGCGCGAGCGCTTCCGCGACCGCAAGAACGTCGACAAACGCGTCGACCTGATGTTCATGCAGTCCCTGTGGGAGCATTTCGGCGACCAGCCGTTTGAGCGCGGCAACCTCGATGCAGGCCGTCTCAGCTGGCTGTTCGGCCGCGAGGTGATCCCGGCCGAAGATCCCTTTGATCCCGCAAGCTATGAGGCGCTGCTGGTTATCAATGAGGCGGTTGCGCGCGCGTCCTTCCCGGAGGCGTTCGACTGATGGCGCGCACCCGGACGCATATCTCGGGCTTGGCGGCGCGGTCCCTTGCGCGCAGCCTGTCCCGGCGTCCGGGGCGCCGCAATTTCGGCGTGAATTTGCACACGGCCCTTCCAGTTCAGCAGGAATCTGCCAAATTCGGGGGTGTTGAATTTCAGGGGCTTACAGCTGCTGCCGCCCGGTGCATCGTGGGTCAAGCAGCGCAGCCACGCTGCTGTGCCGAGCATCTGTTCCGGCCCCTTCGCCTGAACGGGCAGGTACGCGCCCCCATCCGCGGCCTGCCCGTCTTTTATCCCCTTCAGGCATTGGCGGAAGCTTGCCGCATCTCCCCCCCGGTGCGGCAAGCCTCCGCCCATCAGACACCCCGGATCCGAGCAGCGTTGCGCCCGGCTTGCCAGCCTGCAAATTCCGCAGGGACACTGACGTCCCCGGAAGAAGGAACATGGACATGCGGGCAAAATCTCTCATCGCGGCGCTGTCGCTCTGCGGCCTTGTGGCAGCCTGTGGCGACACCACCGGCGAACGGATCATCTACGGCGGCGGCGCCGGCGCGCTTGGCGCTGCAGTGCTGGATGCCAACCTGGTCACCGGCGCAGCCGTCGGCGTGGCCGCAAACCTCGTTTACTGCGAGCAAAACCCCCGCAAATGCTGAGGGTGCTGCCGCAGCACTGAACAGCTGCCCCTCGCGGGCGGCTACTGAAATCGCGCAAACGCCGCGTCCGGGCTCTCCCCGGGCGCGGCGTTTTGCATTCCGGAATACCAAGGAACAAGGGACTGCCTATGTTTGATAAGATCCTGATCGCCAACCGGGGCGAGATCGCCTGCCGTGTGATCAAAACCGCGCGCAAGATGGGTATCAAGACCGTTGCCATCTACTCTGACGCCGACAAGCAGGCCCTGCATGTGCAAATGGCCGACGAGGCCGTCCACATCGGCCCGCCGCCGGCCAACCAGTCCTATATCGTCATCGACAAGGTGATGGAGGCAATCCGCGCAACCGGCGCGCAGGCGGTGCATCCGGGCTATGGCTTCCTCTCCGAGAACTCCAAGTTCGCCGAGGCGCTCGAGGCCGAAGGCGTTGCCTTTGTCGGCCCCCCCAAGGGCGCGATAGAGGCGATGGGCGACAAGATCACCTCCAAGAAAATCGCCCAGGAGGCCGGCGTCTCCACCGTGCCCGGCTACATGGGTCTGATTGCCGATGCCGACGAGGCGGTGAAGATTTCGAATGAGATCGGCTACCCGGTGATGATCAAGGCCTCTGCCGGCGGCGGCGGCAAGGGCATGCGGATCGCCTGGAACGACGCGGAAGCCCGCGAAGGCTTCCAGTCCTCCAAGAACGAGGCCGCGAACTCCTTCGGCGACGACCGGATCTTCATCGAAAAATTCGTCACCCAGCCGCGCCACATCGAAATCCAGGTGCTCTGCGACAAGCATGGCAACGGCATCTACCTGGGGGAGCGCGAATGCTCGATCCAGCGCCGCAACCAGAAAGTGGTGGAAGAAGCCCCGTCGCCCTTCCTTGATGAGGAAACCCGCAAGGCGATGGGCGAGCAGGCCGTGGCACTGGCCAAGGCCGTTGGTTACTCCTCTGCCGGCACCGTGGAATTCATCGTCGACGGCGACAAGAACTTCTACTTCCTGGAAATGAACACCCGCCTGCAGGTGGAACATCCGGTGACTGAGCTGATCACCGGCGTCGACCTGGTGGAGCAGATGATCCGCGTCGCTGACGGGGCCGAACTGCCGATGCGCCAGGAAGATGTGAAACTCACCGGCTGGGCGATTGAAAACCGTCTTTATGCCGAAGATCCCTACCGCGGCTTCCTGCCCTCCATCGGCCGCCTGACCCGCTACCGCCCGCCGGCGGAAACCGCGGCTGGCCCGATGCTGGTCAACGGCAAATGGCAGGGTGATGCGCCTGCTGGCGAGACCGCCGTGCGCAACGACACCGGCGTCTATGAGGGCGGCGAGATCTCGATGTACTACGACCCGATGATCGCCAAGCTCTGCACCTGGGCGCCGACCCGCGAGGAGGCCATCGGCGCGATGCGCACCGCGCTCGACAGCTTCGAGGTGGAGGGCATCGGCCACAACCTGCCGTTCCTCAGCGCGGTGATGGACCACCCGATCTTTATCGACGGCTCCATGACCACCGCTTTCATCGAGGAACAGTATCCCGACGGCTTTGAGGGCGTGGAGCTGCACAGCGACGACCTGCGCAAGATCGCTGCCGCCTGCGCCGCCATGCACCGGGTTGCCGAAATCCGCCGCACCCGCGTGTCGGGCCGGATGGACAACCACGAGCGCAAGGTCGGCACCGACTGGGTCGTCAGCCTGCAGGGCCAGTCCTTCAACGTGGTGATCGACGCCGACCGCGACGGTGCCACCGTCAATTTTGAGGGCGGCGGCAGCTACCGTGTGACCTCTGACTGGACCCCGGGCGACCAGCTGGCCACCCTGCAGGTGAACGGCGAAACCCTGGTTCTGAAAACCGGCAAGGTAACCCAAGGCTTCCGCGTCCGTTCCCGCGGCGCTGACCTGGCCGTCAAGGTGCGCACGCCGCGCCAGGCCGAATTGGCAGAACTGATGCCGGAAAAGGTCGCGCCCGATACCTCCAAGATGCTGCTCTGCCCGATGCCTGGCCTTATCGTGAAGGTCGACGTCGAAGTGGGGCAGGAGGTCCAGGAGGGCCAGGCGCTCTGCACTGTCGAAGCCATGAAGATGGAAAACATCCTGCGCGCCGAGCGCAAGGGCGTGGTGTCCAAGATCAACGCATCCGCTGGCGACAGCCTGGCGGTTGATGATGTGATCATGGAATTCGAATAATGCACCTTGGGGCAGGCACATATGCACGCGGGCAGGCGGGTTTTCCCGCCCCCGCAGGTGTGCCTGCCCCGCAAAATACGGTGCCATGCACCAAATCTTCAGTTTTTTCTGCGACACTGCGGGCGTTTGACCACTCCAAGGTGCCGCATGACCCGTCTCCTGACCTGTCTTTTGACCGTTCTGGCCGTCCTGTCCGCCTGCGCGCTGGACAAGGAGGAGGCGCTGCGCGCCCAGCTCTCCGCCTGGGTGGAGCTGGGGGAGACGTTCTTTTTCCAAAGCTCGATGAGCTGCACCGCAGCGGTGTTTCACACCGCGGAAAATCCGCGCATCACCTCGCTGGTGGACCGCGCGCGGTCCCTCAACACCGGCATGAAGATGCTGGAGGCCGGCAAGCCGGTGATGTTTGCGGTTTCGGGCAAATCCCCCAACGCGGTGACAGAGGACATCATGTCCCGCGACCTGCCGCAGGGGCTGGGGGTGCTGAACTCCGGGCTGGCAGGGGTCAGCTGCATGACCGATCTGGTCAAATCCGTCTACTATCAGGCGATCCGCAATCCGGGCTCCAGCCTGGTCTTCGTGCCGGAAACCGGCGCGATGGTGGTCCTGGACAAACAGGCGATGGCGCTGATCTACGTCCGCGGCAACGGCTGACCGGAACCGCCCGGCAGGCTCAGCCGCCGCGCCGTTCTTCCACTTCGCGCAGCCGTTCCGGGAACTTGTCGATGGTGCGGGACAGCTCGCGCACCGTCCAGGGATGCGGCTTCCTCAGCTTGACGCCGCCGTCCTTGCCCACCAGCACCAGCATGAACCCGCGCGGCCGCAGCTTCTTGCGCAGGGCCGACTTGGCAGCCGGATCGGTATCGGTCAGCACCACCACATCGCGCGTCTTCAGCGCCTCGATGCCCTCCATCAGCCGCTCCATCTGCTCATGGAACCGCGGGTCCTCGGGGCTGTCGGCAAACACCACCACCGGGCGGTGCGTCCACTGGAATTCCTCCAGCTCCACATCATACCCGGGCTGTATCAATTCAGGCGCACTGCCATCCGCCGCCGCAGCCGCCAGCGGCAGGAACCCTGCCAAAACAACGCTAAGGATTGCTCTCATAATCTCTCCTGTTGTGTTGAATATATGTGTGCCGGCGGCAAATGCGACTGTGAAATCCGCAGCTTGGCGAAAAAACATAAACGTTAACGGGATAATGAGGGGTTGCCGGCCATGATCGTGCCATTCCCCTTGACCGGGCTGCGGCCTGCGGCCCTCCATCAGAGGCCCCGTAACGCTATGAAAGTGATCCTGCACACCGGCGCGCACCGCTGCGCAACCACCTCGTTCCAGGAATACATGCGCCACAATGCGCAAGCCCTCGAAAAACAGGGTATCGGTTTCTGGGGGCCGTACCGCACCCGCAACGGGCTGTTCCACGGCATCCAGCCGGGGCCCGCGCCGGTGTCCGGCCGCAACCTGGTGCAGCGCGCCCAGGGCCGTCTGAAAATCCAGATGGCAGACAGCAGCGGCAAGGGCACCCGTCAGCTGCTGGTGAGCGAGGAAAACATGATCGGCTCGGTGCGCCAGAACCTGCGGCTCGGCGATCTCTACGGCGGTGTGGGCGAACGCATGGCACGCTTCTCCCAGGCATTCGGCGCCGCAGTCACCGATGTGGCGCTCTCGATCCGCAGCCTCGACAGCTACTGGACTTCGGCGCTGGCCTACGCAGTGGCCCGCGGCCACAAGCTGCCCTCCGCGGCCACGCTGGACCGGCTGGCGCAGTCGCCGCGCAGCTGGCGCGACGTGATCACCGACATTGCTGCCGCGATGCCGGATGTAAACCTGCATGTGCTGCCGTTTGAAACCTTCGGCACCCGGCCTGAGGCCGCACTGCAAGCGCTCACCGGCATCGAGGCGCCGCGCACCCACGCGCGGGTGCGCCTCAATGCCTCGCTCTGCCTGCAGGACCTGCGCGCCAGCCTGCCGTCCCGGGTGGCGGCCGGCCTGCCTGATGGCGCAGGCCGCTGGCGCCCCTTCGACGACGCGCAGACCGCATATCTGCGCGAGGCTTACGCCGACGACATCATGTGGCTGGCGGGCGGGGCGGACGGCCTCGCATCACTGGCACAGGACCCGGAAAAACAGGCGGCGGGCACGAACCCGCCCCGTATCGCACTGACAAGAGGAAGACCTGATGACAAACAAAGACGAATGGCGGGCTCTGGCTGAGAAAGAGCTGCGCGGACGGGCGGTCGACGACCTCAACTGGCAGACGCTGGAAGGCATCGAAGTCAAGCCGCTCTATACCGAAGACGATACCAGGGATCTGCCCCACATGGGCACGCTCCCCGGTTTTGGCCCCTTCACCCGCGGGGTGAAGGCCACCATGTATGCAGGCCGCCCCTGGACCATCCGCCAGTACGCGGGCTTCTCCACCGCCGAAGAATCCAACGCCTTCTACCGCCGCAACCTGGCCGCGGGCCAGCAGGGCGTCTCGGTCGCCTTCGACCTCGCCACCCACCGCGGCTATGACAGCGACCACCCGCGCGTGGTCGGCGATGTCGGCAAGGCCGGCGTGGCCATCGATTCAGTTGAGGACATGAAAATCCTGTTCGACGGCATCCCGCTCGACAAGGTCTCGGTCTCGATGACCATGAACGGCGCGGTGATCCCGGTTCTGGCGTCTTTCATTGTCGCGGGCGAGGAGCAGGGCCACGACAAGAGCCTGCTGGCGGGCACCATCCAGAACGACATCCTCAAGGAGTTCATGGTCCGCAACACATATATCTATCCGCCGAAACCCTCGATGCGGATCATCTCGGACATTATTGAGTACACCTCGAACGAGATGCCCAAGTTCAACTCCATCTCGATCTCCGGCTACCACATGCAGGAGGCCGGCGCGAACCTGGTGCAGGAGCTGGCCTATACCATCGCCGACGGCCGCGAATACGTGCGCGCCGCACTGGATGCCGGCATGGACGTGGACAAATTCGCAGGCCGCCTGTCGTTCTTCTTTGCGATCGGCATGAACTTCTTCATGGAAATCGCCAAGCTGCGCGCCGCCCGCACCCTGTGGCACAGGGTGATGACCGAGTTCGGCGCCAAGTCCGAACGCTCCAAGATGCTGCGCACCCACTGCCAGACCTCGGGCGTGTCGCTGCAGGAGCAGGACCCCTACAACAACGTGATCCGCACCGCCTATGAGGCGATGTCGGCGGTTCTCGGCGGCACCCAGTCGCTGCACACCAACGCGCTGGACGAAGCCATCGCGCTGCCCACCGATTTCTCCGCCCGCATCGCCCGCAACACCCAGCTGGTGCTGCAGGAGGAAACCGGCGTCACAAATGTGGTCGATCCGCTGGCCGGCTCCTACTACATCGAAAGCCTCACGGCGGAACTGGTGGAGAAGGCCTGGGCGCTGATGGAAGAGGTCGAGGAGATGGGCGGCATGACCAAGGCCGTCGAGAGCGGCATGCCCAAGCTGCGCATCGAGGAATCGGCCGCCCGCCGCCAGGCGATGATCGACCGCGGCGACGAGGTTGTGGTTGGCGTCAACAAGTACCGCAAGGACAAGGAAGACCCGATCGACATTCTGGATGTCGACAACCACGCGGTGCGCGACGCCCAGATCGCCCGCCTGCAGAAGATGCGCGAGACCCGCGACGAGGCTGCCTGCCAGGCGGCGCTCGATGAACTGACCCGCCGCGCCGCATCAGGCGAGGGCAACCTTCTGGAAGCCGCAGTCGAAGCCGCCCGCGCGCGGGCCTCAGTCGGAGAGATCTCCATGGCAATGGAAAAGGAATTCGGCCGCCACCGCGCGGAAGTCAAAACCCTGGCCGGCGTCTATGGCGCGGCGTATGAGGGCGACGAGGGCTTTGCCGCGATCCAGAAATCGATCGAGGAGTTCGCCGAGGAAGAAGGCCGCCGCCCGCGTCTGCTGGTGGTCAAGATGGGCCAGGACGGCCACGACCGCGGCGCCAAGGTGATCGCCACCGCCTTTGCCGATATTGGCTTTGACGTCGACGTGGGCCCGCTGTTCCAGACCCCGGAAGAGGCCGCCCAGGACGCCATCGACAACGACGTCCACGTGATCGGCATCTCCTCCCAGGCGGCAGGCCACAAGACACTGGCGCCGCAGTTGGTCGAGGCGCTGAAAGCCGAAGGCGCAGGCGACATCATCGTGATCTGCGGCGGCGTCATTCCGCAGCAGGATTACGAGTTCCTCTACTCCAAAGGCGTCAAGGCGATCTTCGGCCCCGGCACCAACATCCCCGAGGCCGCCCAGGACATCCTGCGCCTGATCCGCGAGGCCCGCGCGTAAGCAAACACTGCATCTGCGGGGCAGGGGAGGTCCTCCCGCACCCGCAGGTGCCCGCCCTTCGGGCCGCCCCCTTGGCGGCTTTGGGTCCGGCAGCCCGCCCCGATGGGGCGGGCTGCCTGCATCGCGCACAGGCGCGATGCCGCGCCCAACCGGCGCGGATGGGCCTTTGGCTCAGTCAAGCGCCGGGCGGGAGTGCCCGTTGCTTTAGAAACATGGTGCCGCTTGCCGCAGCTTTCCGCCGGGTCTGATACGCCATGCCTTGGCAAACCGTAGCGGCGGTGATTGAGTGGCGCCATGCAGCGCAGCAAACGCCCCCGGATCCTTATCGGCATGGCCATCGGCGCCCTCTGGGGCCTGCTAGTTGTTGGCCTGCCGCAATGGCTGGGCCTGCCCTATATCCCGGCCCCCATCGCATTGCCCGGCGCCTTCCTCGCGCCGGGGCTGGTGCTGGTGCTGATCATCGGCCGCCTGGCGCAGCGGCGGTTCTTCGATGACGCCATCATCGACGGAGAGCCCTTCGCCCCCGGCTCCCCGGCCGAGATCGACCAGCGCGTGCTGACCAACAGCATCGAGCAGCTGGTGCTGGCACTTGCCATCTGGCCCTTTGCCGCCGTCACCCTGGGCGGCGCCGTAGCCATCGCCCTCGGCCTTTCCTTCGCCGTCATGCGGCTGTTGTTCTGGGGCGGCTACCACCTGTCGCCGCCTTTGCGGGGGCTAGGCTTTGCCGGGACGTTTTACCCGACGGTGATTGCCGGGATCTGGGCGCTGGCGGTTTGGATGTGAAGGGCGGGCCGGAACAGTCCGCAGGGCGTTAGCCGGTACCAGCCTGCCCAAGCATCGCCGCCACAATGGCCTCCGGGCAGTCTTCTTGAAGCAGGTGCCCGGCGCGAGGAACCGGCTGGCACGGCGTGTCGGCGATCAAACCGGCCAGCTCATGCCCCTTGGCAATCGGGATCCATTGATCCTCTTCCCCCCACAGCACCTTGACCGGGCAGTCCAGCAACCGGTACTGCGGCTCGATCTCGTCAGTAAACGCCTGATCCATCTGCGCAATCTGCCGGTAAAAGGCCGCCTGACCGGTCTCTCCCGTCCAGGGCGACGCATAGATGTCCAGCGCCTCTTCGCTGAGCGTCTGATGGGCCGCTGTTTGCAGATAGGCGCGCAGAAGGGCCTGATGCATATAGTCCGGCATCCCGGCAAAGGCAGCCTCGTGTTTCTTCACATGCTGCACAAGGGGAGAGCCCCAGGGCTGCAGCGCCACCGCGTCGAAAATCGTCAGCGAGGCATAGCGCAGCCCGTTCAGGAAATACCCCCGCAGCGCAGTTGCTCCGCCGAAATCATGGGCCAGCACATGCGGCCGCTCCAGCCCCCACTCCTTGAACAGCGCCGCGAGTATCCGGTTTTGCACGCCTAGCGATACATCTTGCCCGTCGTGCATTTCAGACTGCCCATAACCGGCCATGTCAAAGAAATAGACCGTCCAGCGGTGTTTCAGATGCGGCACGATCCTGCGCCAGACCTGCGAGGAAAACGGGGTGCCATGCAGGGCAACAAGCGCCGGCCCGGTGCCTTCTTTGCCCCAGCGTATGGTGTTCCCCTCAATTTCGCTCGTGTGTTTCAACTGCAGCATGGCGATTCTCACATTGTAAATTAGCTAAATGACGAAATGAATGGATGCATGGACAGGTCAACACAAATCAAGGCGCTGGCAAGCAGCACCAGAATGGAGGTTCTGCGCCTGCTTGCGGAGCCGGGCAAGCGCTTCGGCAGCCAATGGTCCGCTGACCCGGTGGAGTTCGGGGTTTGCATGACGCTGATTGCTGAGGCCTTGGAAGTGTCGCAGCCCACGGCAAGCCGGCATTTGGATATTCTGCGGCAGGCGGGGTTCATCACCGTTCGCAAACACCAGAAATGGTCATACTGCCAGCGGGATGAGGCTGTGATCCGCGACTATCTTCAATGGCTGGGGCAGGAACTGGCAGTGGCCGGATAGCATACCAAACCGCGGCATTCCCCCAGGTCCCGCCTTGCACCCCGCCGCAACCCGGCTAGTCTCACGCGCAAAAGGGGAGGGCAGACATGATACTCGATCACCTGGCAGTGGCCGGCGCAACGCTGGAAGAGGCCGTTGCCCATACCGAAGAGGCGCTCGGCATCGCCCTCGGCCCCGGCGGCTCTCATGCCCGCTATGGCACCCATAACCGGCTGACCGGGCTGGAGGACGGGCTCTATCTGGAGGCCATCGCCATCGACCCGGATACCCAGCCGCTGGAGCAGCCGCGCTGGTTCAACCTGGACCGCTTCGCAGGCCCCGCGCGGCTCAATAACTGGATCCTGCGCAGCGAAGATCTGGAAGCGGAGAAACCCGTGCTGCCGCCCCATGCGCAGCGCCACGTGCAAATGCAGCGCGGGGACTTGCGCTGGCTGATGACGGTGCCCGCGGACGGCCTGCTACCTTATGATAACTTCTTTCCCGCAGTCCTGCAGTGGCAGGCCGACCCGCCCGCTGCGAAACTGCCGCAATCGAACTGCCGCCTGACCCGCCTGATCCTCAGCCACCCGGAGGCCTCTGATTTACAGACCGCGCTTGACACCATCCTCAACGACCCGCGCCTGAAGGTCGAACAGGGCGCGCCGGCAATGATGGCGGAATTTGACACGCCGCATGGGCCGCGGGTGCTCCGATGATCATCCGCTCCGCAACCGAGGCTGATGCCGAAGCCGTCTGCGCCATCGCCAACTGGGTGATCCGCGACACGCTGGCGACGTTCAACTCCATTGAAAAGACCCCGGAACAGGTGAGGGAGCAGATCACGGCGAGCAACGGCGCCTATCTGGTGGCGGAACAGGACGGGGAAATCCTCGGCCACGCGCATTTCTTCCCGTTCCGCCCGGGCCCCGGCTACCGCTTCACCGCTGAGCACACCATCCATCTGCTGCCCGCGGCGCAGGGGCAGGGCACCGGCCGCCGCCTGATGCATGCATTGGAGAATAAGGCCAAGGAGGCGGGCATCCACGTCCTGATCGCCAGCGTCAGCAGTGCCAACCCCGCAGCCATCGCCTTTCACGCCGCCCTCGGCTACGTGGAAACCGCCCGGATGCCGGAGCTTGGCTGCAAGAACAACCTCTGGCTCGACACTGTTTTCATGCAGAAAATCCTGACACCGGGTATTCCCGCCCCTGACAGTGCCGCCAATCCCGGATAGGCTCGCCCCATGTCACTCTGGACCCGCATATCCGACGCGCTGGCCGCGCTTGCCGCAGGTGAAAGCCTCACCGACGTCTTTGACAAGCTGCGCGCGCCGCCTGAACGCACCGTGGCCTTTGCCATTGCCGTCATCGCGCTTGGCGCCAAGATGGCCAAGGCCGACGGCCAAGTCACCCGCGATGAGGTCACCGCCTTCCGCGAGGTGTTCCAGATCGCACGGGATGACGAGGCCGGCGCCGCCCGCGTCTTTAACATGGCGCGCACCGATGTGGCCGGTTACCAGGAATACGCCCGCCGCATCCAGCGGATGTTCGGCAACGACCCCACCACGCTGTGTGACTTGATGGAGGGGCTGTTTCACATCGCCATGGCGGATGGCTTCTACCACCCGGGCGAAAACGAGTTCCTGGAGGAGGTGAGCCGCATCTTCGGCCAGACTCCGCAGCAGTTCCAGGCCCTGCGCGCGCGCTTCGTGCCGGATGCGCCCAAGGACCCCTACACCGTGCTGGGCGTCTCGCCTGAGATGACCCGCGAGGAGATCCGCAAGCACTGGCGCCAGCTGGTGCGCGACACCCACCCGGATGCAATGATCGCCCGCGGGGTGCCGGAAGAGGCGGTGCGGCTGGCGGAGAAGCGGATGATCGACATCAACCGCGCCTGGGATGAAATCAGCGGATGCGGCGGCAATGCGGCTGGCCACGTATAACATCGAATGGTTCGCCTATCTGTTCGATAAGGACGACAAGCTGATGCTGGACGCCAAGCCCTCGGGCGTGCATGGCGTCGACCGCTACACCCAAGGCCGCGCCATCGCCCATGTGCTGCAGCGCATCGACGCCGATGCCATCATGGTGGTCGAGGCGCCCAACACCGGCCGCAGCCAGCGCACCACCCGCGCCCTGGAAAACTTCGCCGCTGAGGCAGGCCTCAGGGCGCGCGAAGCGGTCAGCGGCTTTCCGAATGACACCCATCAGGAAATTGCGCTGCTTTATGATCCGGATGTGCTGGACGCGGTGCATGATGCGCGCTCCAGCCCCGCCGCACCGCGGTTTGACGGGGTGTTCGAGATCGACCTCGACGTGGATGAGCGGCTGGACCAGGTTGCGTTCTCCAAACCGCCGCTGGAACTGGCGGTGACTACCAAGGGCGGAACTGCCCTGCGGCTGATCGGCGCGCATCTGAAATCCAAGGCGCCGCATGGGGCCAGAACGCCGGAGGCTATCACTGCCGCCGCCATCGCCAACCGCCGCAAGCAGCTGGCGCAGGCGATCTGGCTGCACCGCCGGGTCGAGGAGCACGCCGCCGCAGGTGAGCATGTGATGGTGCTGGGCGATCTCAACGACGGCCCCGGTCTCGACCAGTACGAACAGCTGTTCGGCCAGTCCTCGGTGGAGATCGTGATGGGCGATCTGCTGCACGACCCTCACGCGCAAAGCCTGCTTCAGCCGCGCCCGGACATCCCGCCCAGCACCTCGCGGTTCTATAATGCGGAAACCAAACGCTTCACCCGGGCGCTCTTGGACTATGTGATGATCTCGCAAAGCCTGATGGGCCTGCGCCCCCAATGGCGCATCTGGCACCCGTTTGAGGACGGCGAATGCTACGCCGACGCAGAGATGCGACAGGCGCTGCTGGATGCCTCTGACCATTTCCCGGTGACGCTGGATATCGAGCTGGGGTGAGGCAGGCATAGAGTATGCCTGCTGTTCATGGCCTTGACAGTTTGCAGACCGCTGCTTAAATGGCCCATGCACGAGGGCATGATGCCTCTTGCGATGGAGATTTTATGAAAGAGCCCCGGGCCTAACGCCCGTTCCTGGCGAAACTCACAGGAACACCCGCAAAGATAGGCACACTCACGCGCTGACGCTGAGTGATCCTGTTTCTGTGCTTTCATAAAATCGAGACATCCCAATGAACATCTCAAAGCACGAGCAACGTGTTTTGCATGAACTCGCCCTGGGCGGCGAGATTAAATACGCGCGCGGCGACAACGGCAAAGTGCACTCCGTCCAGTGTTTTACACGCGACGGCTTTGTCCTCTCCGCTTGCACGATGGACGTGTTCAAGCGCCTCAAGGACAAGCGCTTCATCAAATCGAAGAACGGCAGCCCCTATCGCATCACGCATTTAGGGAACCAATCCGTGCGCGCCCAAATGAACCAGCGATAGGACAGAGGAAGATGACAGATAACACGTTCTCTATCCGCCCCTATCATGCCGATGACACGGATGCGGTGATTGCCGTCTGGCAAAGGGCCAACGCGCTCGCGCATCCGTTCCTCAGCCCGGACTTCGTGGCAGAAGTGCAGCAGGCCATGCGCAGCATCTATCTGCCAAACGCGGAAACCTGGGTGCTGGAGGAAGCAGGCACCGTCATCGGTTTCATTGCATTGCTTGGCAATGAAATCGGCGGCCTGTTTCTGGAGCCGTCCAGACACGGCCGGGGATACGGCAGGGCGCTGGTTGATCATGCGGTGGCTTTGAAAGGGCCGCTGAAGGTCGAGGTCTTTCGAGACAACACCATCGGGCGGCCGTTCTACGAACGCTACGGCTTCGAATTTGCCGGGGAGGGGCTGCACGAACCCTCCGGACAGGTGAGCCGGAAGATGGCGATGCCCGGTGCCTGACCACCATTCAACAGGCCGTCCCTTGCGCGGGGCGGCCACACCATTCATCCAAAGGAGACCAGAAATGGACAACATGGAAAAAGAAAACATCATCAACGTTCACCGCCGTGCTTTCGGCCCGGACGAAGGGCCGGAGATCGCAAAGCTTGCAGAAATCTTCCTTGATCACCCGGACACCATCTCAATCAGTGTCAGCCGCGATGGCAAGACCGCGGGCAACGTGCTGTTCACGCCCTTCGTTTTTGAGGACCACCCGGACGCAAAATGCTGCCTGCTCGCGCCCTGCGGCGTATTGCCGGAGTTTCAGGGCCATGGCGTCGGCAAGGAGCTGATGGAAACCAGCATCGCGCACCTAAAGTCCGCGGGCTTTGACGCAGTGTTCGTGCTGGGCGTCCCCGCATTCTATCCCCGCTACGGCTTTGTCCCGACGGACAAGCAGACACCGTACCCGGATCTGCTGACCATGCCGGAATCCTGGATGGCGCTGGAGCTGACCGCCGGAACAGTCGCAAAGCTGAGCGGCAGGACAAAGGCGATCCCTGAGTTCATGCAGCCCGCGATGTGGGACACCTCCGCGTACGGCTAAGCGCAGAAGCCCTGCATCTGAACGCTGCGGGGCCTCATCCGCTGCAAAACGGCGGAGTGCCCCAACTGCGTTCCACAGAAGGCCGGTGCCAAATGCGCGCCGGCCTTACTTCTCCAGCTTGAAGCGGCTTGGGTCTGGGTTGATCTTGTTGACCAGCTTCTTCGCCCGTTTTTCCAGATCCGCGTCCAGCTTCTTGGTTGCTTCATCGGTCTTGGCCTTAATGGCTTTCTTGTCGGGTTTCTTGTCCTTGGCTTCGGCCTTGGCATCCTTTTCGGCCTGCTCCTTGGCCTTCTTGCGTTCTTCATCGACCTTGGCCTTGGCCGCCTTGAACTTCTTGTCGAACAGGGATTTGTAGTTCGACTCGATTTCAGAGTTCCGCTTCAGCTTCTTGCCCTTGGCCAGGCCCTCTGTCAGGGCGACGTAGTTCGCGTAATTCTCCACGCAGGCCTTGACCTCTGTATCGCTGCGCCCGGGGCGGGTTTTTTTGACGACGTCGCCCTTGCCGACGCCCCCCTTCACTGCCTTGCGGGGCAATTCCACATGCCAGGGATCATCCGGCGCCAGGTTCGGCTTGGTTCCGGCCCAGTTTGCCAGTTTGGCGCTTTTGACCGCATCGGCCCATTCCTTGGCAAAGTCCGAATAGGACATGATCCCCCAGACCTCCTTCTTCTCGTCGAGATGATCGGCGTGGGAATATTTCGCTGGGAAAAATTTGAGCAGGTTGGTCTTCTTGTGCGGGACGGTTTTCGACTTCCCGGCCCGTGTCGCAGTGACCGGAACATGGATCGCAGCGCGCCGCATATGGGCGGAGGAGCAGGTGCTGGACCAGCCCTTGATCGCGTAATAGGCCTGTTCATTGGCGGTTCTGAGCCCGCTGCTTTCGACATTGTCGCTGATCGCCGCGCTGAAGCTGGGAATGCGCTTTTCCAGCTCGGCTTTCTTATTGGCCAGTTCCTTGGCGTCCGGCTTGCCGCCTTTGGCCTCCTTCTTGGCCTTCTTTTCCAGCTCGGCCTTGGCCTGCTTGACCGCTTCCTTCCGGGCTTTGGTGAAGGCTGCGTTCAGTTTCGGAACCAGTTTGCCGGCCCGTTCACGCACGGTTTTGGCCAGCTCATCGGTCAGCTTCTTGGTATCGTCTTTCTTGTCCGCGGCCTTGTCTTCGGTTTTTGGAGCTCCCATCGTTACTTGCCTCCTGATCTGACGATCCCCGGCAGAGGTTTGCGTCAAACAGGGTAGTTGCCACCCCGGCCGGCAGGCAACAGTTAAGTTGCCGCCAATCCTGCAGTCTTCCCCTGTTACACCCCGCATCAGGCCCCTATATTAGCCCCATGAAACACCTCATCCTGCCTGCCGCCCTCCTTGCCCTGATGTCCGCGCCGCTTTCCGCCCAGGAAGCGGAAGAGGAGGGGACCGGCCCCTCGCTGATGGAGCGCGGAGCGGAGCTGTTCTGGGAAGGGCTGCGCCAGGAAATGGCGCCGGCGCTTGAGGACCTGCAGGGCATGATGGAGGAGATTGGCCCCTCGATGGGTGCCTTCCTGGCAGAGATGGGGCCTGCACTGGCGGAGATCGCCAAGGAAGTGGAGGACTGGAGCGCTTATGAGCTGCCGGAAATCCTGCCCAACGGCGACATCATCATCCGCAAAAAGCCCAAGGACAACGCGCCCGCCAAGGAAGACAAGGGTGAAGACGAGGGCGTCACCGAAATCTGACGCCCGCGCTGATTATTCTTGCGCCTGTTCCGGCTCGGGTTCCGGTGCGGGTTTGACAAAGCGCAGGTCAATCTCCGCATCCAGCGCCTTGGCCAGCGACTTCAGCCGCGACTCCGCCACCTCGCCGTACAGCGGCCGTGCGGTGTCCGGCAGATCCACATGCAGCACCCGCTTGCGCGGCTGCCAGCGCAAAGACCCGATGTCGCCGTTGCCGGTCACCATCAGCATGGCGCCGAACCGCATCGCCTTGCCCAGCACCTCCGCCTCGTGCTGGCCCTTTTCGTCCAACAGATCATAGAGATACTCGAAAGAGCTGCCGTGCCGCTTGTTGCTGTAGCGGTGCAAGAGCGCCAGGCCCAGGAACACCCTTTCGGAATGTTTGAGCCCGCCCAGGTTGGCGCGGGTGGCGTTGTCGAAACAGACCTCGGCGCGGTAGTCGGGATGCGCCCGCCAGCTGACGTCATGCAGCAGGCAGGCCGCCTTGACCAGCCGCCGCTTGCTGTGCCTCGCGCCGCTGAAGATCGGGCTTACGAAATCATAAAGCGTCTTGCCGAAGCCAGGGACGCGCGCGTCCTTCATCTCGGCAAAACGGGAGGCCTCGACCAGCGGGTCGCGGGCGCGCAGCCGCTGCGGCATCTGTTCGTACAGCAGGCCCTCGCGGATGCCATAACTGGAGACTGCAATATCCTTGGGTTTGAAGGTCTTCACGAGCCGGGTCAGCACGTCGATCGCATAGGGCACCAGCGACATCCGGCTGGAGGAAACCCCGCAGGCGCCGCGCAGCTTGTCCAGATCGCTGGTCTCGATAAAGCGGGCGGTTTCGCGCACATCCTTGGCGGACATCCGGTATTCATGCAGCACCTTCAAGGGGTAGCCGCGCCGGTGCATGTCGATGCGGGCAATCGCCCGCCAGCTGCCGCCGACCAGGAACAGACGGTCGCGCTGCGGGCCCATTTCGCCCTTCAGCCGTTCGATCACTTCCTTGATGTGTTCCTTGCGGCCCCTGCGCCCGCCCTTGACGTCGCGCAGTTTCAAGGGTCCAAGCGAGGACGTCACCCGGCGGCCGACGGAGTTCTCCTGGATCTCAGCCAGCTCCATTGACGACCCGCCGATGTCGCAGACCAGCCCATAGGCGCCGGGCCAGCCCAGAAGCACGCCCTGTGCCGACAGACGCGCCTCTTCGCGGCCGTCAATGATGTGGATTTTCAGCCCGGTCTCGCGCAGCACCTCGTCGCAGAACTCCGGCCCGTCTTCCGCTTCGCGCACCGCCGCTGTGGCAATGGCTGACAGCGGCGGCAGCCCCATGCCCTGGGCCAGATGCTGGAACCGGCGCAGCGCTGACAGGGCGCGGGCGCGGCCCTCGGGGTTCAGCCGGCCGCTTTCGGACAGGCCGGCCCCCAGCGCGCACATGATCTTCTCGTTGTAGAAATAGGCCGGGCTGCGGGCGGCGCCGTCAAACACCACCAGGCGGACCGAGTTGGAGCCGACATCGACCACTCCCACCCGGGACAGCGCCCGGGCCTTGGGGTCATCAAAGATCGGACGCCCGAAGGGGCCCCAATCAGTTGCGGCGGCGGTGGCAGCGGCGGCGGGGTCCTGGGACAGGTTCATGAGGGCTCCGTCTTGCGATCCGCGGTCAGGATGGGGCATGGGCGGGCAGCGGTCAACCGCTTGCGGATGCGTCATTTTCTGCGGCCTCTTCGCGCACTTCAGACAGCGCCCGCACCGCCAGGGGGCGGGTCAGGCTGCGTTTTTCCGCCAGCGACAGCTGGTCCAGCCGCCGCACGATCTGCGCCGCGGCGGCAAAGGAGCGGTCCATATGCGCCACCAGATAGGGAATCACATCCGGTTTCGGGGTGATCTGGCGGTCGTTGAACAGCTTGGCCAGCACCACTGCCAGCAGCTGGTCGTCGGGCGGCTGCAGTTCGGCATGGGTGGCGGCTTGCACCCGGCTTTGCAGGTCGGGCAGCGTCAGCCCCCAGAGGTTCGGCGCGCCGCGCCCGGTCATCACCAGCGAAAGGCCCTGCGCCAGCACCAGATTATGCAGATGGAACAGGGCGTTCTGCTGCTCTGGATCATCCGCGATCTGCGGGACGTCCTCGACCACCACCGGGCCTTGCGCCAGCTCCGGCACCATCTGTTCGCTCAGGCCTGCGGCGGGGAGGATGCGGGCGCCGGTCTGGCTGGCCCAGACATGCGCCAGATGGGTCTTGCCCGCGCCCTTGGGGCCGGTCAGCACCAGCTTGCCGCTGGGCCAGGCGAACTGCGGGTCCAAGAGCGCCACCGCCATCGCATTGGAAGGCGCGACAAAGAAATCCTCCCGCCCCAGCGCCGGTTTCGCCGGGAGATCAAAGCTCAGCTGCTGTGCCATCGGTTTACTCCGCGCCCGCGTCCCGCTTGACAGCAGTGGGATGGCTCTGGCCCTGATACAGGCGGCTGTCCAGGTACTGTTCGGTCAGGAAGCGGGCGATCACCCCCAGCGCCGCGGCCACGGGCACGGCAACCAGCATGCCGACAAAGCCGAACAGCGCCCCGAACACCGACAATGCCAGCAGCAGCCACACCGGGTGCAGGCCGACAGAGCCGCCCACCAGCTTGGGGGTCAGGAAGTTGCCCTCTGCCACCTGGCCGATGGCAAAGACCGCGGCAACCAGCCCGATCGACACCCAGTCGCCCCAGAACTGGAACAGCGCCAGGCCAATGGCCAGCGCGCCGCCAATGAGGGCGCCGAGATAGGGGATAAAGGTGACCAGCCCGGCGATGAAGCCGACGGCAAGGCCAAAGTTCAGCCCCACCAGCATCAGCGCCACCGCGTAATAGGTGCCAAGGATCAGGCAGACGGTGCCCATGCCGCGGATGAAGGACGCCAGCACCGCGTCGATCTCGCCGGCGATGCGGCGGATCACCGGCTGGTGGTCACGCGGCAGCAGCTCATCAATGCGGGCGACCATCCGGTCCCAGTCCAAGAGCAGATAGACCGCCACTACCGGCACGATCACCAGCAGGATCACGATGTTGAGGAAGGACGCCGCCCCGCCCAGCACCGATTGCAGTACCTCCACCGCGCGTGATTGCAGCGTCTGCGCAAAGGAGGTCACCGCTTGGTGAATGCGGCTGTTCTCCTCGAAGATCGAGGGGAAATGCTCAATCGCAAAGGTGCGTGCGTCGCGCACCAGCTGCGGCAGCACCTGGGCCAGGTCGATCATCTGCGCAATCAGCGTCGGCACCACGACCACCAGCAGCAGCAGGAAGATCAGCAGCGTGCCCACCGTGATCGTGGCGGTGGCGCCAGTGCGGCTCATGCCCCAGGCCTCCAGCCGGTCGGCAACCGGGTCAATCATATAGGCGATGGCGGCGCCGAGGATGAAGGGCATCAGCACATTGCCAAGCGCCCACATCACCACCGCAAAGACGATGGCGGCAATGCCCCAGTATTTCAGCTGCTGTTTTGCCGGTAAGGCCATGGTCCGCGTGCCGCCTCTGGTCCGTTTGCATCAGGTTCCTGGCGCCAGTCTTTCCTGATGGGGCAGGGGCTTGCAAGGGGGCAGGGCGATTCCCCTGTGGGCAAGGCGGGGATAAGGCGGAAAAGGCCGGGGGCAAGTTAAGGAAATGTTGCGCCCGGCCGCAGGCTGGGCAGCGCCCGCCCTCTCAGTGTGGGCGGGCGCTCCGCCCCCTGTGGGGCGGGGCGTTCCTTCAGCTGTGGATCGTGCCCAGCTCAGGCGTGTCTTCGCCCGCGTTCTCATCCGGCCAGTTGGTGCGCCAGATCTCCGCCGACCAATGGCCGCAATGCACCGAAGGCCGGTCGAAGCCTTCAACCGGCGGCAGCAGCGGCTGCACCACCACGTCATGGCGCGGCACCGCGAAATAGGGGAAGGAGTAGCGCTCCCTCCCGCTTTTGTTCACCACCCGGTGCGGGGTGGAGACCAGCCGCCCGCCGGACCACAGCTCCAGCATGTCGCCGATGTTCACCACAAAGCCGCCGGGCGGGCAGTCGGGGGTGATCCAGCCGCCGTCCCTTGTCTGTACCTCCAGACCGCCCACCGGGTCCGGCGCGATGATGGTCAGCGCGTCGGTGTCCTTGTGCGGGTGGATGCCAAAGCCTTCCTCCTCCGGCGCCTGTGGCGGGTAATGCAGCAGGCTCATGTTGGTGAGCGGTTTCTCAAACGGGTCCTGAAACGCCGCCGGGTCCAGCCCCAGCCCCTCTGCCAGCGCGCCCAGCAGCAGGTGAAAGACACCGTCCAGCTGGGACCAGTAGCCCAGGATCACCTCGCGCGCTTCCGGCACCTCAAGCGGCCAGCGGTTGGGGCCGTAAAGCACGCAGGCCTCACGGATGGGATCATCCGCCGCCACCTCATGGTGCAGCTTGTAGCCCTCGTATTTATCCGCCGTGCCGCTGCCATCGTTTGGCGTGAAGAGCCCCATCGGGACATAGCCGCGGTAATTTTCCCGCGTAATTGCCTGATCCCACTTGGACTTTTCCTCCACAGCAAAGATCGCGCGCACCGCGTTCCGCACCGCCTCCACCGTTTCCTGCGCCACGCCGGTGCCGGTGATCGACAGAAAGCCGATGTCCTCAGCCGCGGCCAGAATGGCGTCGACGGTTTGCTGGTGCTGCGGGTGGTCCCCCTCCCGCAGCGGCGTGATGTCGATGGTGGGGATGGCTTGCGTCAATGGATCCGCACCCCCTGGCGTTTCAGCTCTGCCTGCACCGCGGAGATATCCACCGCGTCGAACTCGCAGCCTGCTTTGACTGACAGCGCCGCGGCGATGCCCGCGCCCTGACCGGCGACAGCGCAGCAAGCCATGTTGCGGGTGGCCGCATGGGCAATCTTGTCGCCGCCGATGGCGCGGCCGGTCACCAGCAGGCCCTGAACCCCCTTGGGCAGCATCGAGCGGTAGGGGATCTGCATGTATCGCCCGGTGGTGGGCAGGATCAGCACGCCGTAGCCGTCGATGAACTCCGGGTAGATGCCGATGGTGTCGTCGAACCGGCCCTGGTGCCGCGTCTCGTCTTCGGTGATGTTGTGATGCGCGTCGATCTTGCGGGTGTCGCGGATGCCGATGGTCATGCCGAAGTTCCGCAGACGCGCGCCCGCGCAGCCCGGAGTATAGGCGCGCAGCGCATCAATTGCGTGCATCGCCTGTTTGCGGCCCTCGATCTCGCCCTTGGTCATGCTGTCGGGGTCGGTGCCGTCGATGCCCGCCAGATGGACCAGGTTCATATAGGTCATCTCGCCGCTGTCATGCACCGCGCCCCAGGTGCCGCCGATGGTGTTCAGATGCGCCGGGATCACTCCGTCGCGGATGGCCTGTGAAAACGGTTTGGCCAGGAAGGGGGAGAACATCTCATCCTCTTTCCCTGAGGTCTCCACCTGCCATTCGCCGGTCGACCAATTGGCATAGGTCTGCGGATCGGCCTTCACACCTTCCATGAACTTCTGCTTGTCGACGCCGGCGATGTTGAACATCACGCTGGCTGCCTGCATCTGCTCCACCGGGGTCTTGAGGGTCGGCGCCCCCATCATATGGGCAATGTCCGCATCCCCCGTCGCGTCGATCACCCGTTTCGCCAGCACTGCCTCGCGGCCAGCCTTGCTCTCGACAATCACACCGGTGATCCGGCTGCCCTCGCGGATCGGCGCCACAAACACCCGGTGCAGCATCGGGTGGATGCCGGCCTCCTCGACCAGCTTGTCCGCCACCAGCTTGAAGCCTTCGCTGTCCAGCTCATAAGACAAAGACTGGCTTTCGGGCACCGCGGCGCCCATTGCCTTGGCGCGCTCCTCGAACTCCCAGCCGATGCCATGGGCCTCCACCGTCTCTTCGTGCCGGTACCAGGCAAAGCCCTCGACGCCCACGGTGGTGATGTTGCCGCCGAAACAGCCGAAACGGTCCATGAGCGTGACCTCGACGCCCGCCCGCGCTGCGGCCAGCGCTGCTGCCAGCCCGCCGGGGCCGGAGCCAACCACCAGCACTTCGGTTTCATGGATGACCGGAATTTCCCGTGCCGGCTCAGTAATGGTTTTGGCCACGTCTCTCTCCCTAAGTCGTGCCGCCCTGTTTGGCGTTTCCGCTAACACTTTCGAATCTTGAACGGCGATTCAAGTTCCTTTGCGCCAGAATGCGGCAAAAGCGACATCATGCTGAGAGCAGGGCGCATACCGGCCCCAGGGAGGGTTTGCGGCGCAAATTAGGAGATTTCCGAATTTAATGCGACACTTGCAGGAGAGTTAACGAGTACAAGGGGAGGCGTCATGCCTGAAACAAAGAAAATGCTCGATCCCGACCCGAGGGTCTGGGACTTCGAGACAGAGTATGAGCTGGGACAGGACAACATCCGGCCGTTCGGCCTGGACATCCATAATCCTGTCTTCCTGATTTCCAGTATCCTGATCGCGGCATTTGTGCTGATTGCGCTTGCCAACCAGGAGGCGGCGGCGGCCTTCTTCGGCTGGCTGCGGCCCTGGCTGACCAGCACCTTCGACTGGTTTCTGGTCCTGTCGGTGGACGCCATCACCCTGTTCTGCCTGGCGCTGATCGTCCTGCCGGTCGGCTCTGTCCGGATCGGCGGCAAGGATGCCAAGCCGGATTATTCCTATGCCGGGTGGATTGCGATGATGTTCGCGGCCGGCATTGGTATCGGCCTCTTGTTCTTCGGCGTGCTTGAGCCGGTCTACTACAACTTCTCAGAAGGCGGCGCGGCGCGGCCGCTGGGGATCGACATCAACGAGCCGGGCAATGAGTACATCGGCATTGTCGGCACCATACACCACTGGGGGCTGGAGGGCTGGGCGGTTTATGCCGCTGTCGGCCTGTCGCTGGCGATCTTCTGCTACAACCTCGATCTGCCGCTGACCCTGCGCTCGGCGTTTTACCCGATCCTGGGCGAGCGGGTCTGGGGCTGGTGGGGCCACGCCATTGATACGCTGGCGGTCTTTGCCACGCTGTTCGGGCTGACCACCTCCTTAGGCCTTGGCGCGCAGCAGGTTGCGGCCGGCCTTTATGAGGTGTTCGGGATCGAACCCAGCCCGACGGTTGTCGTGCTCTTGATCATCGGCATCACCGCGATTGCGCTGGGCTCGGTGCTGATGGGCATGGACGCAGGCGTCAAACGCCTGTCGGAAATCAACATGGTGATGGCGGTGGCACTGTTCATCTTCGTTCTTCTGGTCACTGGCATCGGCACTGCAATTGCACGCTATTTCAACGTGATGGTGGACTATGTTCAACTGCTTCCGGCGCTCTCCAATCCCTTCGGGCGCGAGGACACCAGCTACTTCCACGGCTGGACCACCTTCTACTGGGCCTGGTGGATTGCCTGGTCGCCCTTTGTCGGCATGTTCATCGCCCGCATTTCCAAGGGCCGCACGGTGCGCGAGTTCGTGCTCTGTGCATTGATCGCACCCACGGCGGTTTGCGCGCTGTGGATGTCGACCTTTGGCGGCGGTGCCATCGACATGCTGAACGCCGGCGGCGCAGAGGGCGTCAAAGCGACAGTGATCGACAGCTACAAGCCCGAGGGCGCGCTGTTCGGCTTCCTGAAGGAGCTGCCACTCTATTCCATCGTGGCACCGATTTCCTTGGTACTGATCGTGATCTTCTTCGTGACCTCATCGGACTCCGGCTCGCTGGTGATCGACACGATCACCGCAGGCGGCAAGATGGACGCGCCGGTGATCCAGCGGGTGTTCTGGTGCACGCTGGAGGGTCTGGTTGCGATTGCACTGCTGCTTGGCGGCGGTTTGTCGGCGCTGCAGGGCGCAGCGGTCTCGACCGGCATCCCGTTCACCCTGGTGGTGCTGATGATGTGCTACTGCCTGTGGCTGGCGCTGCGGGCCGAGCGGGCGAAGATGTAGGCCGTTTCAGTCAGCTTACTGAAAATGCTGCGGGCGTTCCGGCGCCCGCGGCATTCTTTTGGGACGTGGGGCGCCAGCCGCACGGCCCGCGCCTGACCTTCCCCCCGGTCAGGCGCATCTGCGCCAGCCCAAGGTCAGGCCCGGGCCCTGTGTTGCGCACCAGGAACAGCAGGGCCACCTCCGCCCTTGCCCGCACCCCTCACACCCACTAAACCGGGCGGGAACTCGAACCCACATCACCGATGGAGCCAAGATGCGCCTGTCCCGCTATTTTCTGCCGGTTCTGAAAGAGAACCCCTCGGAAGCCCAGATCGTCAGCCACCGGCTGATGCTGCGCGCCGGGATGATCAAGCAATCCGCCGCCGGGATCTATTCCTGGCTGCCTTTGGGCTTCAAGGTGCTGAAGAAGATCGAAAGCATCGTGCATGACGAGCAGATCCGCGCGGGCCATATCCCGATGCAGATGCCGACCATGCAGTCCGCCGACCTGTGGCGCGAGTCGGGCCGCTATGAGGCTTACGGCCAGGAAATGCTGCGGGTGAAGGACCGGCATGACCGCGACATGCTGTTCACCCCGACCGCCGAAGAGCTGATCACCGACATCTTCCGCGCCCATGTCAGCAGCTACAAGGACCTGCCGCTGACCATGTACCAGATCCAGTGGAAATTCCGCGACGAGATCCGCCCGCGTTTCGGCGTGATGCGCGGCCGCGAATTCTACATGAAGGACGGCTACAACTTCGACCTGACCAAGGAAGACGCGCTGCACGCCTACAACCGCCACCTGGTCAGCTACCTGCGCACCTATGAGCGCATGGGGCTGCAGGCGATCCCGATGCGCGCCGATAGCGGCCCCATTGGCGGCGATGACACCCATGAATTCCTGGTGCTGGCGGACACCGGCGAGTCCGAGGTCTTCTATGACAGCGCCGTCACCGATCTGACCTTCGGCGACCGCGAGATCGACTATGACAGCGTCGAGCAGTGCCAGAGCGTGCTGGAGGAGTTCACCTCCAAATACGCCCGCACCGACGAGACCCATGACGAGGCGCTGTTCAACCAGATCCCAGAGGAGCGCCGCCGGGTGGCCCGCGGTATCGAGGTCGGCCAGATCTTCTATTTCGGCACCAAGTACTCCGACGCAATGGGCGCCACTGTGCAGGGCCCCGACGGCAAGAACGTGCCGGTCCACATGGGCTCCCACGGCATTGGCGTCTCGCGCCTCCTGGGCGCGATCATCGAGGCCAGCCACGACGACAAGGGCATCATCTGGCCCGAGGGCGTGACCCCGTTCCACTGCGGCATCGTCAACCTCAAGCAGGGCGACGACGAGGCGGATGCGGCCTGCAACCAGCTTTATGCGGCGCTGACCGCCGCCGGTCTGGACCCGCTCTATGATGACCGCAACGAACGTGCGGGCGGCAAGTTCGCCACCATGGACCTGATCGGCCTGCCCTGGCGCATCACCGTCGGCCCGCGCGGGCTGAAAAACGGCGTGGTGGAACTGACCTCCCGCCGCACTGGCGAGAGCGAGGAGCTGTCACCGGAAGAGGCGGTCAAGAAAGTGGTCGAGGTCTACAAGGCGCACCCCACAGGGCGCGGCTTCTGAGCCAGGCCGCAAGTTTGAAGCGAACAGCCCCGCTGGCGAAAGCTGGCGGGGTTTTCCTTTGCCGTGCAGGGCGCTGACAGAGGGCGGCCCGGATGCTAGCCTCGCCCTGAACCGGAACAGGGGCGGGGCAAGCATGGCCAATTTCAGCGGTATCGCAGCAGACAGCGGGCTGACCCATGTGCTGTCCTCCTTTCCGCAGAACTCCGAACAGCTGCTGTGCTTGCTGGACCGCATCATGTGCAGCGGCGGAGCGCTGACACGGGGCGAGCGCGAGGCGATTGCCGCGCATGTCTCCGGCCTGAACGGCGTGGCCTATTGCGTCCATTTCCACAGCTTGTTTTCTGAGGTTTTCTGCGGCCCGGTTGCGGCGACGCAGGACCGGATCCGGCCCCTGCTGGACTATGCCGGCGCCTTGCTCGAAGGAGAGGCGGAGGGCATCTCGCAGGCCTTCAAGGCCGCCACCAGCACGGGCTGGAGCGAGGCGGCGCTTTATGAGGTGGTGGAGGTCTGCGGCGTGTTCAGTTTCATCAACACCATTGTCAGGGCAGCCGGGCTGGCGGCACCGGCAGAAACACCGGAGCCGAGGCCCACGGCGGCAGAGCTGAAAGGCTCCTATGCTGCAATGGCAAAGGCTGTGCGCGGAACGTAGTCCCCGCGCCGGGACCGGGCCTGTAAACCCCGGCGTGCAGGGGCGGTGTTTTCCCTTGCCCGAACCCGCCGCCCGCCGCCCGCCGCAGGGTGCCGGAAACAGGAGGATACGGCATGAAACAGATCCTGGCTTTTGGCGACAGCCTGACCTGGGGCAGCGACCCGCACACCGGCGGGCGGCACCCCTATGACGACCGCTGGCCGGTGGCGCTGGGCGAAGGGCTGACGAAAGCCGCCGTCTTTGCCGAAGGCTTGCGCGGGCGCACCACGGTTCACGCGCGCAACTCGGCCTGTGCGGATATGCGCGGCGATGCAGTGCTGCCGATGCTGCTGCACAGCCACGCGCCGCTGGACCTGGCGGTGATCATGCTGGGCACCAATGAGATCTACGAGACCCGCCCCAACCATCTGATCCGCGACGGGCTGGAGCGGCTGGTGGAGATCATCCGCCACCACCCCTGGCGGATGCCCGGAGCAACAGCGCCGCAGGTGCTGCTGGTCTCGCCGCCGCCAGTGACGCTGTGCGAGACCTCGGATGTGACCCCGGCGATGGTCGAACAGTCAGAGATGCTGGCAGACGTGATCGAGGCGCTGGCAGACCGGCTTGGCTGCGGCTTTTTTGATGCAGGCCAGGTGGCGCGGGCCTCAGCCGCGGATGGCTACCATCTGGAGGCGGCGGATTCACGTGCCCTTGGCCAGGCGCTGCGGCTGCCGGTGGCGGCGATGCTGGCGCTCTGACGCAAGTTCCGATCAGCCGTGTTTCAGCGGGTATTCGTGGCCTGAGAACCGGTGGAACAGGGCGGCAATCGCCACCAGCGCCACGGCCCCGGTCAGCACCGGGAACAGCAGGAAGGAGACACCGGGATCGGTGGCAAAGACCACCAGCGGGTCGGCGCCTGCGGGCGGATGGGTCAGGCGCAGTGCTGCCATCAGGGCAATAGAAAGGCCAACGGCCAGCGCCAGCGCCCACCAGGTGTCGGGCAGCAGCGCGTTCAGCGCCAGCGCAACCGCGGTGGCCAGCACATGGCCGCCGACCACATGCGCGGGCTGCGACAGCGGGCTAGCGGGAACCGAGAACAACAGCACGCAGCTGGCACCGAAGGGGGCGATCAGCAGCAGGAGATTGGCGTGGGTGGTCATCAGCGACAGTGCCGCAATGGCCAGAAACGCGCCGAGCCCGGCCATGATCACCGTGCGCAGCGAAGGATGCGGCAGCGCGCGTTTGAAGTATCTGTCCATCGTTCTCACCCATTAAAACCGGAACCCGCCTGATAAAGCCCTAGCACCGGGCAAATGCAAGGCAATGGGCATATGCGGCAGGTCACGATGCGGTGACGCCAGGCGGCGTGGGTCAGCCGCCATGCTTGAGGGCAAGCGCCTTTTCGGTGGTCCAGACGGTGTCCGCGCCGCCCCAATGGCCGCTTCTCACCTCGTGTATGCGGACCGAAGTATTGTCCTGCATGACCTGACCGGCAACGGTGCCAAAGGCCTTTGCTGTTTCCCGGATCAGCTGGTGCTTTTCCTCTTCGGTAAACACCCCTTCCAGAACGTGAATGTCAATCAATGGCATTGTGGCCTCCCGTGTTCCTGCTGTGCGCTTCCAACGATTGCACAGACCAGCGCACGCCAGAAGCCTGCAGCGGCCGGCGGATTATCGGCCAGTTCTGCAACCGCACCTTGACCCCGGGCGTAAGGCAGCACAGTTTGCAGGCAAAATTTCCGGGCAGGACCCCTTATGGCCACGACACCACCGCCGTTTTCGCGTTTCGAATGGATTATCGCCTGGCGCTACTTGCGCGCCCGCAAGGCCGAGGGCGGGGTCAGCGTGATGACCTGGATCAGCCTCATCGGCATCACCCTGGCGGTGTTTGCGCTGATTGCCACGCTGGCGGTGCGCTCCGGCTTCCGCTCAGAGTTTGTCGGCACCATCCTGGGCGCCAACGCGCATGTCACCGTTTATTCCTATGGTGAGGTGAATGAGGCCGGGGTGCTGGACCGTTCCCTCAAGGATTATGAGGCGCTGGCAGAGAAAGTCGCCGCGGTACCCGGCGTCACCCGCGCCGCACCGCTGGTCAAAGGGCAGGTAATGGCCAACCTGCGAGACCGCAATGCAGGCGTCGAAGTATTCGGTATTTCTGCCGCTGACATTCAGGGCATCCCCGGCGTCGCCCAAAGCGAGGAGGCCATTGGCGACCTTGCGCGGTTTGAGGAGGGGATCGCCATCGGCTCCGGCGTGGCGCGGGAGCTGGGGGTCACTGTGGGGGACAAGATCAAGCTGATCTCCCCCAATGGCGTCAAGACCGCCTTTGGCACCAGCCCGCGGGTGAATGCCTATGAGGTGGTCTATGTCTTTACCGCCGGGCGCTGGGACATCGACCGCACCCGGGTCTATCTGCCCTTTGGTGAGGCGCAGGGGTTCTTCAACCGCGAGGGCGTCGCGGATGAGATTGAAGTCATGGTGGAAGACCCTGAAAACGTGGATCAAATCGCCCTGCCGATCCTGACCGCGGCGGGCGGCGTTGCTGGCGTCTGGACCTGGCGCGATGCCTCCGGCGGCTTCCTGCGGGCTTTGGAGGTCGAGGACAACGTGATGTTCATCATCCTGTCGATCCTGGTGCTGATCGCGGCGATGAACATCGTCTCCGGCCTGATTATGCTGGTCAAGAACAAGGGCCGCGATATCGGTATCCTGCGCACCATTGGCCTCAGCGAAGGCTCGGTGATGCGGGTGTTCTTTATCTGCGGTGCCTTCACCGGCGTCCTCGGCACCATTTGCGGCGTGGTGCTGGGCTGCCTGTTTGCGCTTTATATCGATCCGATCTTCTCCTTCGTGAACTACGTCATGGGCGGCGGCGTCTGGGACCCGTCGATCCGCGGCATCTATGCGCTGCCCGCTGAGCTGCAGCTGGCGGATGTGCTCTCGGCCACCGCGCTGTCCTTGGGGCTGTCGTTCTTTGTGACCATTTTCCCGGCCCGCCGCGCGGCGCGCCTCAACCCGGTGGAGGCGCTGCGCTATGAGTGAGATCACGCTGGAGCTGAAGGGGATCACCAAGTCCTATCTGAAAGGTACGCCCGGGCAGGTGGACGTGCTGCGCGGCGCCGACCTGACCCTGCAGGCGGGCGAAGTGGTGGCGCTGGTGGCGCCCTCAGGCGCGGGCAAGTCGACGCTGCTGCACATTGCAGGGCTGCTGGACACGCCGGACGCAGGCGAAGTGCGGGTCGCGGGTGAGGACGTGACCCGCAAGGGCGACCGCCGCCGCACCCGTGTGCGCCGTCAGGAAGTGGGGTTTGTCTATCAGTTCCACCACCTGCTGCCGGAGTTTTCGGCGCTGGAAAACATCGTGCTGCCGCAGCTGGCCAATGGCGCTTCGCAGAAGGCGGCGGTGGCGCGGGCGGCGCAGCTGTTGGGCACCGTGGGCCTTGCAGGCCGCGCCGATCACCGCCCGGCGGCGCTGTCGGGCGGCGAGCAGCAGCGGGTCGCCTTCTGCCGGGCGCTGGCCAATGCCCCGCGGGTGCTGCTGGCGGATGAGCCGACCGGGAATCTGGACCCCGGCACATCGGATCAAGTGTTTGCGGCGCTGATGGAGCTGGTGCGCGGCACCGGCCTGTCGGCTCTGATTGCCACCCACAACCTGGAACTGGCAGCGCGGATGGACCGGCAGGTGAAGCTGCAGGACGGTCTGCTGGTGCCGGTTTAGCCCACCGTTTGAGGCCGGGCAGGGCCCGTCCGCGGGTGGGCGGCGCTGACTGGTTTGTATGGCAGTTTATCCGGCCTGTTCCGTAGAAGTGCTGACAGGTTCGCACCGTGGCCAAAGAGCCCGCCCGAGGGGGCGGACGGGCTCTGCCCGGCGGCGCTGCGCGCCTTGTTCCGGGCTTTGCGCTCGCCCGCCGTTTGACCTGAACCCCTGCGCCAGGCCACTCTGTCCCAGTACGGTTCCAGTGACGGCGGGTTCAGATGCAGAAGACGGTCTCACTCCTGAAAGATCTGGTGGTGCTGTTGCGCGATGTTTCGGTGATTGCGCTGTTTGCGGTCTTCCTGCTGTTTCCGCAGAAACTGAACGGCATTCTGGTCAGCGCCGGGTTCGAGGAGGGCAGTTTTGCCGGCTTCAAGTGGAAGTCCAAGCTGGTCGAATACGACGCCACCGTGGCGGAGCTGCAGACCGCGCTGGCAGAGGTTCAGAAGGTAAACGCCCGGCTGACGGAGGCGCTGCAGGCGGCGGAGGGCGGTACGGGCGAGTTGCAGCGCGCCGCAGAGCTGGTGCAGCAGGACGCAGCCTCGGCGCTGGAGGCAGCCAGCAAGACGGTGGCGGGTAATCAGCAGCTGGTCGAACAGGCCCGTGCCCAGCTGCAGGAAGAGATCATCCGCTATTGCTACCAGGAGGACAGCGGCAAGACCGGGCCGCAAGCCTATCTGGTGGCCTGCCACACCACGCCGGAGCGCTGCGAGCGGGCCAAGGAGAACCCGGCCACAAGTTCCTCAGCTTGCGTGGCGCTGGACATGAACACCGCACCCTGGCAGCCCAGTCCGGGCGGATTCTGGGGGTCGCTGTTCCAGTACGGCGCCGCACCTTTGCCGGCACCGTTCCCGCAGGTGGAATAGGCGGGCAGGCGGAACCTTGCCACCCGAACAGCTGCGGCTTTTGCCCCGGGGCGGCTGTTTGCTAACAACTGTTCAAATTTGACCGGGCGGGCTAGGCTGTCCGGGGATGCGCAGAAAGGGCTGAGACGTGGTGAATTCGGTAATCGAGAAAGACGTGACGGTTGAAGGCAATGTCACCTCCAGCAAAGGCAGCGTCGAGGTCCGCGGCCGGGTTGTCGGCGATGTCTCCGCGCAGGCGGTGACAGTGCTGGAAGGCGGTACCGTGGATGGCGCGCTGAGCGCGAAATCGGTCACGGTCGAAGGCGCCTACAGCGGCAAGATTCAATGCGAGGACCTGCGGCTGGCGGCCAGTTCGCGGGTGCAGGCGGATGTCTCTGCGCAGACCATGTCGACTGAGAACGGCGCCCAGCTGCAGGGCAATATCAAGGTCAGCGGCAAAACGGATTAAGCCTCGCAGAGAAAACTCCAGGTCAGCATGCGGCGCTCGCGCAGGGCGCGCAGCTGGTTCTGCACCATCTCCCTGAACCCGTCGCCGAACAGCAGCCGGGTGGTGATCGGCACTGGCGGCGGCGGTCCGGTGCTGGCGGTGCGCTCCTCCAGCCAGCGCAGGCTTTCGGCGGTGGATTCAATGCTGTCCAGCAGCTTGAAGCCGGCGCCGCGCAACAGGGTCTCCATCTCCTTCGGCGTGGCCAGATGGCTGATTGATGGTTCGGCTGCCCAAGGCGCCGGGAAGATCATATCCCCGCCTTCACCCTGAAGAATGTCATAGACGGCAAACACCCCGCCGGGCCGCAGCACGCGGCGGGCTTCGGCATACATCCGGTGTTTGGCGGGGATGTTCATCGACACATGCACGGTGATTGCGGCGTCAAAGCTGTTGTCCGCATAGGGCAGCTCTGTGGCATCGCCTTGCTGGAAGTCTGTTTTGCCCGCGAGGCCCAGCCAGGCGGAAATCTCTGCCGCCGCGGCGCATAGTTCCGGCGTCAGGTCGAGGCCGGTGACATGGCAACCCGCGGTCTCCGCAAGGGTGCGGGAGACACCGCCAAGGCCGGAGCCGATGTCGAGCACCTTGGATTGCGCAGTCAGCCGCATCTGCGCGGCCAGCTCCAGCGTTGCGGCGCGGCCGCGGAAGTGGAATTCATCCAGCGCCTCGAAATCGGCGGGGGTGAGCTCCGCGGGCTCCAGCCCCTTGGCGCGCAGGTCATTGGCGATCTGCTCTGCCAGATTGCTGCTGCCGCCGTAGTGTGTTTCCACCTTGCCGGTCATGATCCCGCCTTTCGCTGGTGCAAAGAAGTATAGCACAAAGGGAGCCGGGCGGCGGATCTGTCTCTGGTGTTGCGCGGGGTTCCCGGCTATTGGCGGTGTATGACTGATACCCTGCCGCCGTGCCCCGAATGCGCCTCTGCCTACACCTATCAGGTGGATGCTCTGCTGATCTGCCCCGAATGCGCCCATGAATGGATTGCGGGGGAGGCCGCGGGCGACGCCAAGGAGGTGCGCGACAGTGTCGGCAACGTCTTGCAGGACGGCGACACGGTGACGGTGATCAAGGACCTGAAGCTGAAGGGCACGTCATCGGTGATCAAGGTCGGCACCAAGGTGCGCGGCATCCGGCTGGTGGACGGCGATCACGACATCGACTGTAAGGTGCCCGGCGTCGGGCCGATCGGGTTGAAGTCGCAGTTTGTGAAGAAGGTTTCCGGTTAAGCCATCTGGGTGATCCAGACTCCCAGCGCCATCACCGAAATGCCGGCCGCGCGGGTCAGGGTCAGCGGGCTGACCTGGGCGCCGAACAAGCCGAAATGGTCGATGGCGGCGGCAGAGATCAGCTGGCCGATCAGCACGAAGAACACCGCGTTGCCGACCCCGAAATGCGGCGCGACGTAGGTGATCGACAGGACGTAGAAGGCGACCAGAACGCCCGCCAGCAGCAGGTGCTTGGGGGCCGATGGAATGCGCGCCAGCGCCTGCGGGCCGGCGATCAGCGCGTAGAGGCTGGTGGCAATCAGCGCGATCAGGAACAGCACCACGGCGGCAGAGGCGGGGGAGCCGATCAGCTTGCCGAGTGCCGCGTTCAGAGCCGCCAGCACCGGAATGCCAAGGCCCGCGGCCAGCATGATGAGGGCGTATTGGGTCATGGCGCGGCTCCTGCAGTTTGCTTGGCGGATTTGTGGCCGGAAACTCTCTACGAAGACAACCCCTACGTTGCGGCGCAGCATCGGAATCCGGCGCGATTTCCCGCCCTGAAAAATCGATCTATCACCGCGGTTCAGCAGGTCAGTCGCAGATGCCGTTCAGTTCGGCGTCCTTCCAAGGCAGGTAGACCGCGCTTTCGCGGCTTTGCGGCAGCGGGCTGACCGGCATTGCGGCGGCCAGCATGTCGTGCAGGCGCCTGGTGCGGGCGGCCTGCGGCGCGAGGGCACGGCAGCAGACGTATTCCTCGACAATGGCGCCCTGCTGTTCAAACCCGTAGGTGCCGAAGTCCGGGTCGCCCTCCAGGTCGAACAGATAGGGATCGCGGTCCTGGCCGTGCTCCGCCGCGGCGCGCAGGGGGGAATAGCCGGTCTGGCGGCGATTCTGCCATTGCCACACATGGGTGACCTCATGCGCCAGCAGCATCGCCTCCACCAGGTGCAGCCGGTCCGGGTACTCCGGCAGGTAGTTATCCACGTACCAGTCGCGGGTGAAGAAGATGCGGTTGAACAGCGCCACGGCGGCGGGTTTGGAGGTGACGATCTCTTCCTTCACCGGCGGCAGGATGCGTTCGCGGCAGGTGACGCGCGGGCGCGGCATGCGGCGGAAGGTGACGGCGCCGAGCGGTGCGCCCTCGACGATGCGGACCTTGTTTGCGTTGAGGCTGGTGCCGTGCAGGGTGTCCAGATAGGCGCGTTCGGTTTCCGTCAGCGGGCGTCCGCAGGCAGAGAGAAACAGCAGGGCGAGGAGCAGGCAGCGGATCATATGCGGCTTTGCCTCAGCAGCTCATCGCCAGAACGCGGCTGATTTCGGTGAGGGAGCGGCCGGATTGGTCCATCCAGGTGTTGAAGGCGGATTGCACTGCTTTCAGGGCGGTCTTGGAGGTGGCGGGTTTGTCGATCACGCCTTCGGCGATGAGGCGCGCGGTGACGTCCTGGCTGAGGATGAAGCTGTCCCGGCCGGCAAAGCGCATGGCGTATTGGCCGGTGTTGCCGCCCAGGCGGGCGCCGCGTTTCTTGAGCATCTCCAGCAGCCCGATGTAGTCGGATGAGGGCCAGCCGCCCAGTATCTCGCCTGCGCCGCCCTCGTCGCGCAGCTCCATCAGGAAGGCGGCGTTGGCGCGCACTGTTGCCAGTTTGGCGCCGTTCCGGACCACGCGGGTGTCGCTGAGGATCCGGTCGAATTCATCCTCCGGCATGAAGGCGCAGGGGCCGGGGTCGAAGCCGTGGAAGACCTCCTCGAAACCCTGCCATTTCGCCTCGATCACTTTCCAGTTGAAGCCCGCCTGGAAGATGCATTTGGTCATGGTGGCCAGCCAGCGGTCCTCCGGCAGGTCCGTCACCTTGGGGTCGGGTCTGGAGAGTTTCTCCTCCAGCGCCTGCACTCCGCCGTGGCGGTCTGCGGAAATGGCGTAGATCTCGTCAAAGCTGCGCATGGGCGGGTCCTGTTGGAGTCTGGTCAGGTTAGCGGCGCGCGCGCAGCTCGACAATGGATTTGCCGAGGCGGAAGGGGGCGGCGAAGCTGACGAGGCACAGCGCGATGATCTGCAGCACCAGGATATGGGCGTTGTCCTGCAGGTATTCCCATTCCTCTTTCAGTTTCGACACATGGTCGATGAGATCGTCATAGGCGCGGGCGATGATCAGGAAATCGCCGGCAATGGCAGGCACCTTGCGGCGCATGGTGTCGACGGCGGCCTGTGTTGGGGTGTCAAGCGCGGTAAAGACCAGGAAAGCCTCCGGGTCGAAGGCGCTGGCCTTGGCCTCCATGTCCTTCATCTCGTCCATCTCAGCGCGGCCTCCGCCGAACAGGAAGCTGAGGCCCTGCAGGGGTGCCACCTCATCCGTCACCGCGATGAACAGCGGCAGTTCGGCGTTGCCTGCGGTGGAGGCGGAAAGAAACTCGACCTTTTCACACAGGACCGCGATGTCGGCGTCATAGGCGGGGTCGCAAAAGCGCAGGCGGAAGCGGGCGGCGTCGCGGTCAAAGGCGGCGGTGGCGGCATAGGCGATGTCGATCTGGCGTTCGAGCCGGGATGAGTCGGCAGCATAGATGCCGGAGATCACCGCCACCAGCGCGCCGAAGCCGCCGAGGACGACCCAGACCAGATCGGCCAGCTTCCAGGCCCGGTGGCCTGCCGGTTTGCGGAACAGGAAGGCAGTGCCGATGAGGCCCGCAAAGAAGAACATCAGGAGCAGGGGCAGCTGGTTGTCCGCGATGAAGGCCATGGCTGTCCCCGTTCTGTGATTGGCTGGCCTAACCATAAGAAGGGAAAGCGGTTTCAGGCAACAGCCCTCACGAAGCTGTCACCGGATGCGCGGGTTTGGCCGGGCGGGAGGGGGTCCCTGTCCGGTGGCTGTCTGTCTGTCTGGCCGTCTGCTTGTCTGGGGCCGTTGGGCCGTTTTGCTTGTGTGGCCGTTTCATGCTGGCCGGGTAAGAGGTGGCGGCGCCGCCAAGGGCCCGGAGGGGCCGGAGGCGGAGGGCCGGGCAGGGGATCGCAAGCCCCCATGTCCGCTCGAAAGCTTCCGTTCTGCGGAGAACCCCTGCACCCGATGAAAAGGTGGTCTTGGGGGCTCCCGTATCTCCTGGTGGTGCGGGGTGTCAGTCCGCACCGGTGTCGCGACGCATTGGAGTATGGCAGGCCGGGGTTAAGGGCGCGCAAGCGGGGCGTGCGGTGGATAGGGGGGTGGCGCAACACCCTTGATGCGCAGCCCGGCGCGGCCTAGGGAGGAACGGCAGGCGTGACACGGTGATATTCTCGCGGCCGTAGCACGGCCCGTTCGGGCCGGAGCGCCATGCGGGGTTTCCGGCTTTGCCGGGTGCGAGGCCCCGCCGCCTGCACCTTTCTCAGTTTGGGATAGTGACGGTTGCGGTTCGTTCCCTGACCGGGTCGCTTGCGGCCCGGTCTGCGCCTGCCTGCCCCCCCGGCAGGCGCATTCGCGCCCGCCCAGGCAGCCGCAGACCTAGCAGTGGGATGCCTTCGGCGGGAGTATTTGGGAAGGTGTTGAGGAGAGGGGGGCGGCTTGCGTCGTTGCCAGGTCTTAGCGATTTCTGTGTTTGGAAAACTCTCGAACTTCTCCCCCTAATTTGTTTTTTAGGTGGTGGCAAATCGCTCCTGGATGAAGGTTGCTCGCATGTGAGATGCCGACCCAGATTGACCTCTTTCCTCGAAGTGAAGCCAGGAGAAAGCGAATTCTCTTGCTCGTTCCCTGCGAGAGGAAAAGGACGGGGTGGTTTCCCATTCTTCAAAATCAGGTTCTATCCCTTCTTTTGGCATCTCGGGAAATTCTGAAATTGAAAACCGTTTGGCTAAAGTCTGTTGCGTGTAGAATGTAGGGCTCGGGCAGAAAATTTTATGAAAGGGAAACGCACCAACCTGATGTGTGGCGCATAGTCTGACTTTCTGTTTTTTCGGCGGTTTAGCTTCCACTTGGCTTTTGACGGTTTGTATCCCGTTAAGCATTATACCGCTGCACCCAAGGCTATCCGCTGCATCACTGCTATGATAAAATGCATATAGAGGTATATGGACGGCCCCGAGTAGAAGTCCGGCTGGAAAACTACCGTTGTTTTGTTTGTTGCAATAATCTTCTAATTGCTCGACTTGAAAAGGGCTTGACTTGGTAGCGCGGTGAAAAATGTGCTTAAAGCTATAGTTCTCAGAGGTAGAGCTCGATCTTTCTGAGCGTTTGGCTTGAATAACAAATACTACCGGAATGCCGTGTTGAGGAATAACCAGTATCTCAATGTCTGCGCCTGTAAGAGCCTCAACACTTCCATCACTAAATACAGAAATCAAGTTGTGATGTTTGAAAGCTGCAATAATGACGTCGGTAAATGACGTTTCAAGTACTTTCCATTTTTGACTTTTGGTTTCAAGTTGAAAGAAAGTCTTTGAGAACTCCTCTAGTGAAATGGCAAGCGCACATGCCTCAAACATCCAGCTCCTCCACGAACTTCGCGTTTTCCTGGATATACTGGAAGCGGAGCTCGGGTTTCTTGCCCATCAGGCGCTCGACCAGGTCGCCGGTCTCGCCGGGCTCGTCCTCGTCGATGGTGACGCGGATCAGCTTGCGGGTGGCGGGGTCCATGGTGGTCTCTTTCAGGTCCTTGGCGTCCATTTCGCCAAGACCCTTGAAGCGGCTCACGTCGATCTTGCCCTTGCCGCCCAGGCCCTTCTCCAGCCATTTGTCGCGTTCACCCTCGTCCAGGCAGTAGACGCGCTTGGCGCCTTGGGTCAGGCGGAACAGCGGCGGGCAGGCGAGGTAGAGGTGGCCGCCGTCGATCAGCGGGCGCATCTGGGTGAAGAAGAAGGTCATCAGCAGCGAGGCGATATGGGCGCCGTCGACGTCCGCGTCGGTCATGATGATGATCTTGTCATAGCGCAGATCGTCGAGGTTGAACTTGGTGCCAAGGCCGACGCCAAGCGCCTCGCAGAGGTCGTTGATCTCGGCGTTTGAGCCGAGCTTGTTGGAGGCGGCGCCCAGGACGTTGAGGATTTTACCTTTGAGCGGCAGTAGTGCCTGGTTCACCCGGTTGCGCGCGCCCTTGCCGGAACCGCCCGCCGAGTCGCCCTCGACGATGAACAGCTCGGTGCCGGAGCGGTCCTTGGAGGTGCAATCGGTGAGCTTGCCGGGCAGGCGCAGCTTCTTGGTGGCGGACTTGCGCTGGGTCTCTTTCTCCTGCTTGCGGCGCAGGCGTTCCTCGGCGCGCAGGATCAGGAAGTCGAGGATGGCGCCGGCGGATTTGGTGTCGGCGGCCAGCCAGTTGTCGAAATGGTCGCGGACCGAGTTTTCCACCATCTTGGAGGCGGCCTCAGTCGACAGGCGGTCCTTGGTCTGGCCGACAAAGGCCGGGTCGGCGATGAAGCAGGAGACCAGCGCGCAGCCGCCTGCCATCAGGTCGTCGCGGGTGATCTGGGCGGCTTTCTTGTTGCTGACCAGTTCGCCGTAGGCCTTGATCCCCTTGAGGATCGCGGCCCAGAAGCCGGTGACATGGGTGCCGCCCTCGGGCGTCGGGACGGTGTTACAGTAGGACTGGGTGAAGCCGTCGCGCGAGGGGGTCCAGTTGATCGCCCATTCGACATAGCCCGGCTCGCCGAATTTCTCGCGGAATTCCACTTTGCCGGCAAAGGGCTGGTCTGCGTAGACGGAGGATTTGCCAAGGACTTCGGTCAGGTAGTCCTTGAGGCCGCCGGGGAAGTGGAAGGTGGCCTCGGTCGGGGTTTCGCCGTCGTCGATCTCAGACTTCCAGCGGATTTCGACGCCGGAGAACAGGTAGGCCTTGGAGCGCACCAGGGTGAACAGGCGCTTGGGCTTGAAGCGGTGGTGGCCGAAGATTTCCTCATCCGCGTGGAAGGTCACGAAGGTGCCGCGCTTGTTGGGGGCGGCGCCGATTTTTTCAACCGGGCCCAAGGGCAGGCCGCGGGAGAACCGCTGTTCGAACAGTTCCTTGTTCTTGGCGACTTGCACGACCATGGAATCCGAGAGCGCGTTCACCACCGAGGAGCCGACGCCGTGCAGGCCGCCGGAGGTCTGATAGGCCTTGCCGGAGAATTTGCCGCCTGCGTGCAGGGTGCAGAGGATCACCTCAAGCGCGGATTTGTCCGGGAACTTGGGGTGCGGGTCGATCGGGATGCCGCGGCCGTTGTCGGAGATGGTGACGGCGTAATCGGAATGGAGCGTCACCTCGATCCGGTTGGCGTGGCCGGCGACGGCCTCGTCCATGGAGTTGTCGAGGATTTCCGCCACCATGTGGTGCAGCGCGCGTTCATCGGTGCCGCCGATATACATGCCGGGGCGCTGGCGGACCGGTTCGAGGCCCTCCAGGACCTCGATGGAGGACGCGTCATAGGTTTCCGATGCAGGCGTGCTGAGGAGGTCGTCGGCCATGTGCGGGAGCTGCTCTTCCTTGGTGTTGATTGGCGCCCATTATGGCAGGTGTTGGGGCCGGGTGGAAGAGGGACGCAAGGGGCTGTGGATAAGCCCCGGGGCTGGCAGCTCAGCGCTCCAGCCGCAGCATCTGCCAGTGCAGGGCAATTGGCGGAAAGAACAGCAAAAAGAAGCCGAAGTAATACATGCAGGCGATCATCATCGGAATCCAGGCAAGAGCAATCAGCAGGCCGACACCGCCGCAAATCCGGGTGGCAAGCGGCGCAGGCAGGATGCGCATCAGGGCCAGCTGGAACAGCTGGCCGCCATCCAGCGGCATGACTGGCAGCATGTTGAGAACGGCGAGGATGATATTGACGTCGGCCGCGGCTTCCAGCGCCCAGGAGAGGTCCGGGTTTGCGGCATAGGGGGCCAGCAGGCTGCAGATGGCCCAGAGCGCGAGGTTAACGATCGGCCCCATGGCGACGATCAGCTCGTCTTCGCTGCGGGTGGCGGGGTCGTGTTCGCAAAATCCGCCGCCGCCGTAGATCATGATCCTGCGCACACTGACGCCCTGCACCCGGCAGCCCCAGGCATGTCCCAGCTCATGCAGGAAGATGGACAGGATCAGGATCAGAAGGAAGACGATGTCATAGGCAATATAGGCTGGGTCTCCGCCCACGGACAGAAACAGGAACGCCAGGAAGATGATGCTGCTGCCGATCTGTACCGGAATGCCAAAGGGGCCGCGGAATTCGAAGAGGGCGGAATCTCTGAACATGTGAATTTCCTGTCTTAAACACGGGAGTATTACCCTGTGTTGAGCCGGGTGCGCCAGCGCTGCCGTTATGCGGGAAGGCATTTTTGCAGTTTGTGTTGCCGGCGTTCCGCAGGTGAACAATCAAGGCGGCTCGCAAAATCCCGAACCACAGTTTTCAGATTGCCGCAGTTCCGAGAATACTGCTGCATCTGCAGCATTTGCGGGCTAAACCTGCCGCCAGCGGCAGGCAGGAGGAGGGTGCGCGGTGGCTGAGAAGGGGATCAGGACGCAGGACTGGACGGCATTCCGGGCCGAGGCGCAGCGGATGCTGGAGGCGGCGCTGGACCAGATGCAGCAGGCGGCAGAGCGCCCGTGGCAGCCGGTGCCGGAGGATATCGATGCGCGCTATGCGGTGACGGCGGAGGCGCGCGGACCGCGGGAGACCGTGGACCGGATCATCGGGGACGTGCTGCCCTATCACGGCGGCAACATTCATCCGCGGTTCTGGGGCTGGGTGCAGGGGTCGGGGCTGGCCTCGGACCTGATCAGCTCCCTCGCGGTGGCGGCGGTCAATGCCAATATGGGCGGGCGCGATCACGGCGCGAACTATATGGAGCGCGCGGTGGTGGACTGGACGCGGGCCAGGATGGGCATGCCGGAAAGTGCCAGCGGTATTCTGGTGACCGGCACCTCGCAGGCGACGGTGATAGCTTTTCAGGCGGCGCGGCTGCGGGTGCTGAAGGACCTGCGCAAATCCGGGCAGGGCGCGGTGCGGCTGACCGCCTATGCGGGCGAGGGCGTGCACAATGCGACGCTGAAGGCGGTGGAACTGCTGGGCATCGGCTCAGACAACCTGCGCAAGGTGCCGTTGGCAGATGGCAAGCTGGACTGCGCAGCCTTGGCCCGGATGGTGGCAGAGGACAAAGCCGCGGGCGCGGTGCCCTTTCTGGTGGTCGGCAATGCGGGCACCGTGGATCTGGGGCTGTTTGACGATCTGAATGCGCTGGCGGATGCGGCTGCGGAGCTGGGGCTGTGGCTGCATGTGGACGGGGCCTTTGGCGCCTGGACGCGGATTGCGGATGAACCCTACCGGTCGCTGTCTGATGGCATCGGGCGGGCGGACAGTATTGCGCTGGATTTCCACAAATGGATGTACGTGGGCTATGACTGCGGCATGGCGCTGCTGAGGAACGAGGACGAGCACCGGGCGGCCTTTGCGGCGCGGCCTGCGTATCTGGAAGGGGCCGAGCGCGGGCTGGCGGGCGGCGAGCCATGGTTCTGCGATTACGGCATTGACCTGAGCCGCGGCAACCGGGCGCTGAAGGTCTGGACGGCGCTGGAGACCTATGGCGAGGCGGCGTTCTCAGAGGCGATCACCGGCAATTGCGAATTGGCGGGTTTCATGGCGGCGGAGGTTGAGGCGCAGCCCCATATGGCGCTGGGGGCGCCGGTGGTGTCGAACGTCTGCGTGTTCACCGCGCGCAGCGATCTGGACCCTGAGGCGCAGTCGGCACTGAACGCCCATATCGCCCAGGCCCTGCAGGAAAGCGGCGAGGCCGTGTTCTCGACCACCCGTGCGGAGGGCCGCGTGATGCTGCGCGCCGCGATCACCAATCACCGAAGCCGCGAGGCAGATGTTCGGGCAGCGATTGCAGCGGTGGCGCGGGAGGCGGCGAAGTAGAGCGGGGCGGTGGTGCCGCCAGGCTGAGAATCTGTGACGTTCGGTTTCATCTTTCCGTATGATCTGAACCCGCTACTCTCCGGGCCAGATAGTCAGGGAGAGAGACATGGCCTGGATCAGGACCGTTCCGTTTGAAGAGGCAACCGGCAAGCTGAAGAAGCTCTATGAGCGGGTGACCGGGCCGGGGGGCAATGTCGACAACATCATGATGGTGCACTCCCTGCGGCCGCATTCGATGGAAGGCCATATGGCGCTCTACAAGAATGTGCTGCACCACACCGGCAACAAGATCCCCAAGTGGTTCCTGGAGGTGCTGGGGGTCTGGGTATCGTCGCTGAATGATTGCGCCTATTGCGTTGAACACCACTTTGCCGGGCTGCAGCGGCTCTTGGGCGATACGGAACGCGGTCTGGCGATCCGGGCCGCGATCGAGGCGCGGGAGCCGGAAGCGACCCCGCTGGAGCCTGCACAAGTGCTGGCAATGGGTTATGCGAGGATGCTGACGGAGGAGCCGTCCAGCGTGACAGAAGCGGATATCGAAGCCCTGCGGGAAGCCGGGTTCGAGGATGGCGAGATCCTGGAGATCAATCAGGTAACCGCCTATTTCTCCTATGCCAACCGGACGGTGCTGGGGCTGGGGTGCTCCACCAAAGGGGATGTGCTGGGGCTGAGCCCGAACAATTCGGAGAACCCGGACGATTGGGGGCATAAATAGGGGCGCTGCCCCTCGGCCCCTTTGGGCCTCACCCCGGAGTATTTGAGACCAGAAAGAAGCAGGCGGCCCGTTACGGCCGTCTTATTTGTTGTGCAGACGGCTAATCTTTTGATGCAGGTCAGGGCGGGGGAACGGTGGCGGTATTAGGGTTGCGGCGCAGATTGAAAGAGGGAGTTTTTGATGGACGCCGCAGTGAAAAAGAGTGCCGGTAAAACCGCAAGCCCAGTGCCGGTTCAGCCCCCCGCCAGCGCCTCGGCCGAGGCCCGGGGGCCCAGTGCCGAGGACATCCGTCGGGCGTTTGAGAGCGGCAAGTACCCGTATCCCAAGAAGATGCAGCGCAAGGCCTATGAGGCGGAGAAGGCGCGTCTGCAGGCAGAGTTGCTGAAGGTGCAGCTGTGGGCGCAGGAGACCGGCGAGAAGTTTGTTTTGCTGTTCGAGGGCCGCGATGCTGCGGGCAAGGGCGGCACCATCAAGCGGTTTACCGAGCATTTGAACCCGCGCTCTGCCCGGGTGGTCGCCTTGAACAAGCCCTCGGACGAGGAGCGCGGCCAGTGGTATTTCCAGCGCTACGTGCGGCATCTGCCGACCAGCGGTGAGATCGTGTTTTATGACCGGTCCTGGTACAACCGCGCGGGCGTCGAGCGGGTAATGAGTTTCTGCGAGCCGAACGAATACCTGGAGTTCATGCGTCAGGCGCCGGAGTTTGAGCGGATGCTGGCGCGATCGGGTATCCGGCTGTACAAATACTGGTTCTCGGTCACCCAGGCCGAACAGAAGCGGCGGTTCAATTCGCGTGAGACCGATCCGCTGAAGCAGTGGAAGCTGTCGCCGATCGACAAGGCGTCGCTTGGCAAATGGGACGATTACACCGAGGCCAAGGAGGCGATGTTCTTTTATACGGACACCGCGGATGCGCCCTGGACGGTGATCAAGTCGAACTGCAAGAAGCGCGCGCGGATCAACTGCATGCGGCATTTCCTGGCCTCGCTGGACTATCCGGGCAAGGATCCGGAGATCGCGCGGGCACCGGATCCGCTGATTGTCGGCCAGGCGCATCATGTGATCCACCAGTCCGATCACATCCTGGGCAAGGCGCTGCATCCTGAATCACGGACGCGCTGATCCCCGCTTGCGGTGCGGCCCGGCGCTTGCGGGGCCGCGGAACTGGGCTTAAGTCTTTGGGCATGAAACATCTTGCTCCACTTCTGGCACTTGCGCTGCTGGCCCCTGCGGGCGCCGGGGCGCATCCGCATATCTTTGTCGACACCGGAATGAAACTGGTGGTCTCGGACGGCGGGCAATTGCAGGCGGTGGAGATCACCTGGGCCTATGATGAGTTCTATTCGCTGCTGATCTTCGAGGATAAGGGGCTGGACAGCGATTTTGACGGCAGCCTGACGGCAGAGGAACTGGCGCAGCTGCAAGGCTTTGATCTGGCCTGGAGCGAGGGGTTCCAGGGCGACACCTATCTGACCCTTGGCGGCGGGGCGCTGGGCCTGGGCGCGCCGGAGCATCTGTCGACCGAGGTGAAGGACGGGCGGATCACCACCCGGCACCGGCGGGTTCTGACACAGCCGCAGGCCGCGGACGGCGTGGTGATCAAGGCTTATGATCCGACCTATTACACGGCCTATACGGTGAACCAGGGGCTGGAGGTCAGCGGCGGCTGCCAGGCCAGCATCACCCCGCCCAACCTGGATCAGGCCTATACCCTGGTGGAAGAGCTGCTCTATGCGATGCCTGCAAATCAGGCAGAAGAGGCATACCCTGAGGTGGGGGAAGCCTTTGCCGACACCGTGCGCTTGAGCTGTGGCGCGTAAGGTGAAGATTTTCTTAACAATTGCGACGCTGGGCGTGGCGGCGCTGGCTGTGTGGCTTTGGGGCTTTGGCGGTGCCGGGATGGTGTCCGTTTGGGCGGCCGAGGGCCAGCGCGAGGCGCAGAATGCGATGGCGCGGGGGCTGCGGGCGTTGCGCGCCGGGGAGCCGGGGGCGCTGATGGCGCTGTTGTCCTTATGCTTTGCTTACGGGTTCTTTCATGCCGCCGGGCCGGGCCATGGCAAGCTGGTCATTGGCGGCTATGGCATGGGCAAGCCGGTGCCGCTCATGCGGCTGGCGGGGCTGGCGCTGGCGTCCTCGCTGGCGCAGGCGGGTACTGCGGTCTTGCTGGTGGCGGGCGGGCTGCTGCTGCTGGACTGGGGGCGCGAGCAGCTGACCAGTGCGGCAGAGGATGTGCTGGCACCGCTGTCATACGGGCTGATTGCGCTGGTGGGCCTGTGGCTGCTGGTGCGCGGCCTGCGGCGGCTGCTGCGCAGCCGCACCGTTCAGGCGGCAGGCCATGCCGGACACCATCACCATGGGCACGGCCATGACCATCATCATCACGATCACGATGACGGGGTCTGCGCCTCCTGCGGGCACCGGCACGGGCCGACGGTGGAGGAAGCCGCCAATGTGCACTCGCTGCGCGATGCGCTGGCGATCATCGGCGCGGTGGCGCTGCGGCCCTGCACTGGCGCGGTGTTCCTGCTGCTGCTGACCTGGCGGATGGGGGTGCTGTGGGCCGGGATTGCCGGTGCCTTTGCCATGGGGCTGGGCACCGCCACGGTGACGGTCGCAGTGGCGGTTGCAGCCGTCACAATGCGCAAGGGCGCGCTGGCACAGATGCAAGGCACGGGCGCACTGCGTGCTGCGGCAGTGCTGGAGATCCTTGCCGGTGCCGTGGTGGCTGTGCTGGCCAGCCAGATCATGCTGCGGGCCTTGTAGGCCTCAATCAGCCAAAGCACTGTCCAGCATCGCAAACATCGGCTCCTGCGTCAGGTAGGCCGACATCAGCGCACCCATCGGGGCGGCTTGTTCCCGTTCTGTCATCTCGTGCCAGACCGTTAGCGACTTGCGCTGCAGCAGTGCCCCATGAGGATGGGCCTTGCCATAAGGGGCGAGGACGCGTTTCAGCTCCGGGTCCCTGGCTGCAAACCCTTTGAGCGCGAGGATGTCCACCAGTGCCGCGGTTTCATCGCCGAAGGCGCCGTCGATGGCCTGCCGCCAGCGCGGCATCTGCGCCTTGCTGAAGCCCATGATGCCGCCGCCAGCGGTGCAATAGTCCGGTGCGATGCCGAAGAACAGCGCGCAGCCTGCGCCGTTCAGGGTCCACATCATGTGCAGGTGAGTGTTGTACGGCGTCTTGTCCTTGGAAAATCTGACGTCGCGCTGCGGGCGGAATAGCTTGGCGGTGACTTGCGTGCCGCTGCGGCGTGAGATCGCCTGCGCCACCTCGTCCATCAGCAGGAGCGCGGGGGATTTCAGCTGCGCCTCGTACTGGTCCTTGTGCGCGGTGAACCAGTCCCGGCTGTTGTTCTGCGCAAGCTCCGCCAGAAAGGCACGGGCGTCAGGGATCAGCTGGGCAAAGGCGTCGGTCATTCAAAAAAGGCTCCTGCTAAGGGTTTCCTGTGCAGAATACCACCATGAGCCTGTGCGCAGGCAAGGAAACTCTTCCCTTGCCGGGGCGTTCGGGGGCGCCTAAGGCTGGCAGGATGAGCACGTTAGCGACCAAACCTTCCGAGATGCCCCTGCGCGGACACGCGCGGGCGATTGCCGTTCTGGGCCTGCCGCTGATCGGCGGCCATGTGGCGCAGTTTGCCATCGGCCTGACGGATACCGTCATGCTGGGGTGGTACGGGGTGGAGGAACTGGCGGCGGTGACGCTGGGCTCGTCCTATTTCTTCTCAATCTTCTTGCTGGGTTCCGGCTTTGCCTTTGCGGTGATGCCGATGGTGGCAGCGGCGGCTGGTGCCGGGGAGGAGCGGCAGATCCGCCGTTCGACCCGGATGGGGCTGTGGCTGTCGCTGGCGTACGGCGTGGCGGCGATGCCGCTCTTGTGGTGGTCGGAGGCGATCCTGCTGGCGTTGGGGCAGGAGGCGAAAGTGGCGCATGACGCGGCGGAGTACCTGCGGATTGCCGGCTGGGCGCTGTTTCCGGCGCTGTTGTATATGGTGGCGAAATCCTATCTGGCGGCGCTGGAGCGCACTCAGATCGTGCTGTGGCTGTCGGTTTTTGCGGCGGTGATCAATGCGCTGGTGAACTATGCGCTGATATTTGGCAACTGGGGGGCGCCGGAACTGGGGATTGCCGGGGCGGCGATTGCTTCCTTGGTGACAAATGGCGTGTCCTTTGTGCTGGTGCTGGCTTATGCGCTGAAGGTGCTGCCGCAGCATGAACTGCTGAAGAACTTCCACCGGCCGGACTGGGAGATGCTGGGCAAGGTGTTCCGCATGGGTACCCCGATCGGACTGACGACCCTGGCGGAGGCCAGCCTGTTTGCGGCCTCAGCCATGATGATGGGCTGGCTGGGCACGGTGCCGCTGGCCGCACACGGCATTGCGATCTCGCTCGGCGGGCTGACGTTCATGGTGCATCTGGGCCTGTCCAATGCCGCGACCATCCGGGCCGGCAATGCCTTTGGCCGCGGCGACCGGGAACATCTGGCGCGCGGCGGCAAGGTGGTGACGGTGATGTCGCTGCTGGTGTCGGCGGTGGCGATTGTGCTTTTCCTGACCATACCGGGCCCGCTGATGTCGCTGTTCCTGGACAGTGCGGATCCGCAGAAGGAGGCTATCCTGCTGATTGGCGGCGGCCTGCTGGCGGCGGCGGCGCTGTTTCAGCTGATGGACGGGATGCAGGCGGTGGCGCTGGGCCTGCTGCGCGGGGTGCAGGACACCGGCGTGCCGATGGTGATTGCAGCGCTCAGCTATTGGGCGGTGGGCATTCCGGCTTCCTATGTCTTTGGCTTCCTGCTGGGTTGGGGCGGCGTTGGCGTCTGGATGGGGCTGGTTGCCGGGCTGACCTGCGCCGGGCTGTTTCTGATGCTGCGGTTCTGGCGCCGTTCAATCAAGGCGGTGGGCGCCGCCGCTTGAGATATGCGCCTGCCCCATGGAGGGCAGGCGCCGCATGGCTCAGTTCACCGGCTGGGACAGGACCGTTGCTCCGAGATAAGTGAAGGCCGTCAGATGTGCCTTGTTGAACTGGCCCACCTGTTCCAGCACGCCGGGATTGGCAGCGCGGAAGGCCTCGGCCTCTGCGCCAGTGCTGTAGTAGAGGAAAGTGATGTCATCCGGGCGCAGAGTGCCCAGGGCTGTGGCCGGGGTCAGCACAGCCTCTGTCTGCCAGACGTTTTCGAGATCTGAGGTGACGCTGCCAAGGGTGGTGAGATCGGCAGCGCGCTGTTCCGTGTCCAGATTGTTGTAATGCGAAAGCTTCACGATGTATTCGGCCTCCGCATCTGGTGCATCAGCTGGAAAGAGCGTCAGGCTGCCCTCGAACAGCACCGGCTGCTGGCCGTGGCGGGCCAGCAGCGCGCTGGCGCCAGAGGCAGAGAGCGCACCCAGGACCGGGCTGGCGCAGCGGTAAAGGCGGAAGCCCTTCATTTGCGGCCAGTCCAGCGGGCCGAGGCTGCCGGAGATCGTGCCGGAGCGGTGCAGGCTGCACCCTGCGTCCTGGAGGAGCGGGGCGGCGGCTTGATCCCAATGGGTGAGGGCTGCTGCGGGCTGTGCGGGCCAAGCAAGGAACAGGCCGGTCTCGGCCAGTGCAGGCGTTGCTGTGGAAAGGGCGGCGGCGAAAGCGAGGGGCTTCATCTGCGTCTCCTTAAACTTCAAAGCTGACAGGGCCGCGGCCGAAGACGCTGGCGGCAGGTTCATCCGGGGCGGCCTTGGCGGCGTTAAGTGCATCCATGGCGCCTTTGACAAATGCCAAGGGATGCGCAGGCACCGGCATCCCCGGCGCGAAGCCGTTGAAGCGGGCGGTGAAATGCTCCTGGGTCCAGGTGACGTCGATGCTGGCGGCCTCCGCGTTCTGATACTGGATGCCAAGGCTGAGGCTGCCGGTCATCACGTCTGGCACATCGGCGGATTTCAGGGTGAGCTGATAGGTCATTTCGGTGTCTCCGTTGCTGTGATGGGGAATTGCTATCGCGGACGGAGTCGTTAGAATATCTACCAGATTGGAACCGCTTTGGAACAAATTTGTACCAATGGAGAATTGGGACGATATCCGCATCTTTCTGGCGCTGGCCGAGGGCGGCACAATCCGTGGCGCAGCGGAGCAGCTGGGCGTGACCCATGTGACGGTGACCCGGCGCATCCGGGCGCTGGAGGCGCGGATCGGGGCCACATTGTTCGAGCGCAGCCCGGCCGGCCATCAGCTGAGCGAGGCGGGGCGGGCGGTGCTGCCCAAGGCGCTGGAGGCGCAGAGCAGCATCCGGGATCTGGAGCGGCAAGTGCTGTCGATAGATGCCAAGCTGAGCGGCCCGGTGAGCCTGGCGCTGCCGGAGGCGGTGGCAACGGTGCTGATTGCGCCGCTGTTGCCGGAGCTGCGGATGCTCTACCCCAAGATCACGCTGCGGCTCTTGCTATCGGACCGTTTGGTGAACCTGGCGGGGCGGGAGAGCGATCTGGCGCTGCGGCTGACTGCCAGCCCGCCGGAGACCGCCTATGGGCGCCGCATTGCGCATAGCCCGCTGTGTGTCTATGCGGCGCCTGCCTATCTGGAGGTGCGGCCGGAGCCGGACCGCTGGATCGGGCTGGACTACGGGCCCGCGCGGACATTGGAAGGCACTGCAGACACACACATCCAGGCCAACAGTATCCTGGCGATGGCGGAACTGCTGAAGGCGGGGCTGGGGGTTGGGGTGCTTCCGTGTTTTCTGGGGGACAGCCACGAAGGGCTGCAGCGGCTGCCGGGCGCAGAGGTGAAGCCGGACCTGGATCTGTGGCTGCTGGTGCACAAGGATCTGCGGCAGATGGCGCGGGTGCGGGCGGTGGCGGATTTCATTGCCGAACGCCTGAAACCGCTGCGGCCACTGATCGAAGGTGCATCGGTGACGTCTTGACCGCCCGGAAGCGGGCTGGAAGGCTGGGCGGAAACACAAACAACAATCGGAAAGGGCAGTTTCAAAATGATGACAGATGACGACAAGCTCCTGCTGCGCATCGCCTATGAGGAAGCCAAGGCGGGATTCGACGAGGGCGGCTGCCCGATCGGCTCAGTGCTGGCGCGGGGCGGCCAGGTGGTGGCGCAGGGGCGCAATCAGCGGGTGCAGAAGGGCGACCCCATTGCCCATGGCGAAATGGATGCGCTGCGCAAGGCCGGGCGGCAAAAGACCTACCGGGACACGGTGCTTTATACCTCGCTGTCGCCCTGCATGATGTGCAGCGGCACCATCGTGCAGTTCGGCATTCCGCGGGTGGTGATTGGCGATACGCAGAACTTTGGCGGCAACGAGGACTTCCTGCGCTCCAAGGGCGTTGAGGTGGTGATTGCCGAGGACCCGGACTGCATCGCGCTGATGGAGCGGTTCATTCGCGAAAAGCCGGAGCTGTGGTCCGAGGATATCGCCGAATAGGCCTGCCCCCGTCTGTCAGCTGGTGAAAAACTCCAGCGTGCCGATGTTCTTGGCACGGACGGCGAATTTGCTTCCGTAGTGCTTCTGGTCGATCCCGCCCAGTTCATTGCGTAGCTCCGCGCTGATGCGGACCGGCCCGATTTGCCCGCCCTCCATCACGTCTTCCTGATGCGCCTGTTCCAGCCGGGCGGCCTTGTTCACCTCCGGGCCGATCAGGGTGAACTGGTGGCGGGTGGCGGAGCCGAAATCGCCGCTGAGAACGTAACCGGCGTGCAGGCCGATGCGCAGGCCGAGCGGCTGCTGTCCGATGGAGATGTCCGCCACTGCGGCCACCGCTTCCTCGGCGGCGCGCAGCGCGGAGGTGCAGATGCTGCGGGCGGAGCCGTCAGCGGTTCCGAGCACCCAGAAGGCCATCAGCCCGTCGCCGATGAACTTGTCGATATGGCCGCCATGCTGCTGGATCGGCTGGGTCTGGGCATTGAAGAACCGCTGCACGATGTCGGCGATCCGCTCCGGCGGCGTTCTGGTGGTGTAGCCGCTGAAGTTGACAACGTCCGAGAACCAGATCACCGCCCGGTCGACCGCGTAACCGGTCTGCTGGCCCGCGCCGGCCTGCATTCGGCGGCTGAGCGCGTATTCGTTGGTGTAGGCGTGCAGAATGCGGGTGTCATCGGCCAGCTGCTGGCTGAGCGAGGCTGTGCGGCGGCTGGCGCTTCGCAGCTTGATCGAGATGATCTTGGCGATGTTGCGCCAGATCTTCCCGGCTTCCGGATGCTGTTCAATCTTGGCCTTGTCGACCACCAGCACCTCGACGCTGGTCTCATTGGCCACCAGGTCATAGATCCGCTGGTAGCCGTTGCCGACCAGATGCTGCTCTCCGACCACCTCGTTGCGGCGGCGGACAAACAGCGTGTGGCCGTCTTCCCGGATCGCAACGGAGCCCTCAACCACGATCCAGAGGCAGGTCGCCGGATCGCCGCGGGAGCAGAGATGCTCGCCTTCTGCAAAGCGGAAGGGGCGGGCGTCCAGCAGGTCGGGATCGAGCAGATCATCGGCCAGGCCGCACATCGCCATGGCCTCCGCATAGCGGGACCCCAGCGTGTTCAGTTTCTCGATTTTCGGTTTCATGGCAGTACCGCAACGGCGGCTCACGGGAAGATGAGGCTAGGTGCGGAGTCTAGCAATAATCCTGCGAGCTGGCCTTAACCTCGGTTGCGTTGCGGCAAAACGCGAATTGCTGAGTGCGGTTTGGTTCCCGGCTCCGGTGCATTTTCCGCGGGGCGGGCGGAAAGCCGCAGGAACGCCTGCCGGGCCTGCGCGGACAAAGGCCGACCCGGCTGTGAGGGCGGTAACCTGCTTATTTGAAACGGGAAAAACGGCGCTGTTGCGCCGGGGTTTTGGCCGGATGCGGTTGGGGGATGGTGCCGCGACCGGGCACGTCCTAGCTGTTTGCCACGGCTCGCGGGACACACCGCGGGCTGCAACAAACCAAATGATGACTGGAGTGTCTCACATGAAAAAGTTTGCCCTGACCGCCGCCGCCGTTGCTGCTCTGACCGCTTCGCCGCTGGCTGCAAAGGACCTGGCTGCAGAGCTGGACGCAGATGGCAACGGTACTTTCTCGCTGGAAGAGCTTCAGCTGGCGTTCCCGGAGCTGACCGCGGAAACCTTTGCCACCATTGATGCCAATGCGGATGGCGAAGCCGACGCGGAAGAGGTCACTGCGGCGATGGAAGCCGGCGTTCTGGCCAACGCGGGCTAATCCCGGGCTGAACCGCCAGTGTGCCGTCATCTGCACCCCTCTTGCCTTTCGGGGGGAGGCGCATAGTCCCTTCCAGCCGCGCAGGCGGCGGCACAGCGCAGAAAAGGCCCCGCGGGTTGCGGGGCCTTTTTTGCATGTCCGGCGGGTGGCGGATGCGGTGCATTTCCCGTCGGGTTTCGGGGGCTGCAGCTGGCGGCTTGCCTGTAGGGTCTGCGCAGATTTGAAACCCCGTGCGCCGGGCAGCGGCCCGCGCCGTCAGGAGGCTCTGCCATGTCCAAACCGATTGTTCTCATCACCTCAGCCACAGGCCGCATCGGCCGCGAGCTGGTGGCGCGGCTGGCGCAAGGGCAGCAGTTCACCGTGCGCGCCTGCTACTTCAGCGAAGCCAAGGCGGAACAGCTGAAGGCGCTGGGAGCCGATGAGGTCGTGAAATTCGACCTGTCGGATCCGGCCACCTGGGACGCGGCGCTGGAGGGCGTATCGGCGGTTTATTCCGCCTCGCTGGACCCGATGCTGGAGGGGCATCTGAACTTCTGCAAGGCGCTGGGGGCGCGCAAGGCGCAGATCAAACATGTTGTGCGCGTCAGCTGCATGGGGGCGGATACCAATACCGCTGACTATGATGCGGATTCCCATGCGTCACGCGCGGGCGCAGGCATACCGCTGATGCTGCAGCACTACTGGTGGGGCGAGAAGGCGCTGATTGATGCGGGCCTGACTGTCACCGCGCTACGCAACAACTTCTTCATGAATCACCTGTTGAAGACCGACTGCGAAACCATTGAAAACGAAGGCTGGTTCTCCAACCCGCTGGGAGCCATGCGCAATTCCTTTGTCGCCACACGCGACATTGCCGAGGCGGCGGCAGTGGTGCTGGCGGAGGGTTCGGAGCGGCACGGCAACAAGTTCTACGACATCACCGGCCCGGCGCCGCAGTCGATGGCGGAAATTGCCGTCGATCTAGGCCGCGCGATGGGCCGGGAGATCGAATACCGCCCGCAATCCATGGAGCAGTTTGAGGCAGACTTCGGCGCCACGCGGGCGGAATTCTTTGAGTATCTGACCAATGGCTTCTACACCCGCTGCAGCCCGGATTTCTACAACATCACCGGGCACAAGCCGACGTCTTACTACGATTACCTGACCACCAAGGGGGCCAGCGGCGAGACCGGCCTGGAAGAGCTGTGGCAGGGCAACCTGTGGAAGAAGGGTGTCGATGCGATGAAGGAGGCCGCCGCCGCCAAGGCGTCCTGATATCCTAGGCGGGCCGTCAGTCCAGGCTGACGATCCGCCATTCGCCGCCTTCGCGGCAGGCCAGGCCGCGGCGCCAGGAACCGCCGTCGAACCGGGCATCGAAGCTGCGGCAGGGCGTGCCGTTATGGCTGCTGCGCGCCAGCGGGCGCAGCGCATAGGCGTGGCCGGTCTGGGGGCTGCTGAAGTCGAAGACCTGGCTGTTGCCTGCGTATTCCAGCGCTGAGCCGATGCAGCGGCGGTCGTCCGCGCCCAGGCGGCGGCCGATTTCACCGCCCAGCAGGGCGCCCAGCACGGTTCCGGCCGCAATCGTGACGGGGTCGCCGTCGCCGGCCCGGGACCCTGCCGCTGCCCCAGCCGCGCCGCCCAGCAAGCGGCCCAGGGCTTTCGAGCTGCAAGAAGGCCAGGGCGCGGGCTGCGGTGCCGGACGGCTGCTGCCGCGCGCATAGGCAGCGGGCGGCGCAAATTGCGGGAAATGGGCAATATGGGAGCAGTCGCCCTTGGAAGAGGTCTTGGCGTCCCCCTTGCCGTATTTCAGGTGGTATTTGAACTGGCAGCGATGATCCTTGTACTCGTATTTGTACTGGTTGCCCTTGTCCTGAACCTTGATCGAGGGCCCGCCGGCCAGAGCGGGATGCGGCAGGGCCAAGGCGCAGAGAAACGGTAAGCTGCGGAGGAGGAAAGCGGGGCGCATGAGCGGTCTCGTATTCTGCCAGGGGCCGGGCAGAGACCCGGCGGAAACAGCACAACCTCAACCACGGAGCGGTGCCTGGGTCCAGCGGCGGCGGTGCAGCCCTGCCGGTAGCGGCAAAGCTTTGCCAATGCAGCGGCGGGGGCGCTGTTCCGCTTCCAGAGAGGCCGTCAGGCCGTTCCGGCTGCGGCTGCAGGCTGCTCTTCCTCTGGCCGGGTCTGGCTGGCCTGGTCCGGCAGCGCGCGGGTCAGACGCTTGATTGCGGCCAATCGGCGTGCACGGGTCATGGGGCCGTAACTGCCCTCGCAGCCGTGCAGCGCATCCAGGTCCGCGGGGGCCTCGAAATCGAAGGGCACATCCGATAGCTGCGGGGCAAAGCGTTCAATGATGTCGAAGACCGGCTCCGACTCTACCCGGTGCTTGTCCGCAAAGCTGAGCGACAAGGCGATCAGTTTGCGGCTGTTGAAGGGCGACATGTAGAAATGCTGCCACAGGCCCGGAAACACGGCACCGATGGTGGAGCTGTAGTAGACCTCAAGAAACAGGAAATCGACTGCTTTGCTGCGGGCGGGTGTGTTCAGCGACTGCTGCCAGGCAGTGAAATCGTCCCGGAAAAGCGCGGCCGTTTCAGGCCCGAACATATTGCTGGGCACAATCAGCAGCTTTCTGATCTGCCAGTTGATCACATCCCACAGCCCTTGCGGCCTCGTCACAAAGACGGCACGCAAAAGGTCGGTTTGATGGCCGCGCAGAATGACGGTGTTTTCGGGCAGGCCGTTGGCAGTGCCGTTCAGATGCTCAAGCGGCGGCGGCATCGGGGCGCCGGTTGTCAGGTGATAGATGCTGCGCCGCTTTTCGACTTCGGCTTCCGGCAGGGAAAAATCGCGTTTGTCCAGCGGTTCATGGCGCAGGTTCAGGCGCTGGCACAGGATGCCGCCGATGGCGGCGTCGCGCCGTGTTGCGTAGTTGTTGATATGGGAGAAATAATGCCGGATGCGGCCCGCATGGGGCTTGGCAAACGTCATGAGCAGGCGGCTGTCCTGGCCGCCGGTCACCGGCAGCGCCGTTGGGTGGGCAGCAGCAATGGCACCGATGTTGAAACTGGCCTGGGCATAGATCCGGTCGTAGATCTCTACCGGGTCTGCCGGGGCGTCCAGGCTGTCATCCTCGCGGGGCCAGAAGCGGTGCTCGCGGAAGGTGCGCAGATCCAGGTAACAATTCGGATTGAGGCGCCGGACATGCTTGTCAGCTGTATGGAACAGGGAAATCTTGCCGCCGTGGTTCTCGACGGTATCCAGGTCGACCTTGGGATTGGGCACCACCGGGCGGTCCAGCGCCAGCAGCGGAGAGGCGGCAACACGGCGTGCCAGCGGGTCATAGACGGCGCCGATCATGGCGACCGGATCGGTGTAAAACCGTGCTTGGCCGCCGCTTTCGGCGATGATGGCAAAACGGCCTGCGGTGTCCGTGATGAAGGCTTCAAGATGGTTCCAGAAATCCGCAGCTGTGCTGTCCAGCGGCAGGTGCTGCTGCGGTCCGGACAGGAGGCCCGCCGGGCCGACTGCGATGCCTAGGAGGACGCCGAATTGGCGGCCCTGTGCATCATGCAGGGTGCAGGCGGGCAAGTCCTTGCCGGAATGAATATGCCATTGGCCGCAGGTGCGGCGGGCAAAGGAATGGATCTGTTCCACTTGCCGCGACACCACGTACTGGTAGCGGAACGCCTTGGCGAACAGCCGCGGGCGGTAGGGCCAAAGTCTTTGCGCTTCAAGCATCTGCTCTGCCGGAGCGGATGGTGCTCCGGCCCTCATCTTTTGTTGTTATGCTGTGATTTAGACCGGGATCTTGAGCGCCGGCCAGCAGTATCGGGGTTTCTGCCTGTGATTGAAACCGGGCCGTAGCATTCACATCACGCCGGGCGCTGCGGCCCGGGCTTTTGCCTGGGAAGGGCGCCTTGTGTTTGGGAAGGCCTGCAGCTGTGCTAGGCTTACGCTGTCTGTGACAGGCGGGAGCAGAAGGCCATGGTGCAGGACTTCGCAGGGCTGGCCTGGCGCCGGCTGGCGGCTGGGGTACTGGCCGGACTGTTTCTGTGCCTGCCCGCGGCGCTGGCAGAACAGGCGGACCGGCAGGCGGCTCCCCGTTCCGGGCTGATGTGGAACCGCACGGGGCTGCCCGCAGTGTTTCCCCTGCAAGTCAAATCGCCTGCAGGCGCTGATTACTATCTGGTGCTGTCCGGCAGCGGTGGTGACGCACTGGCGGCCTATTTTCGGGGCGGTGCCTTCTTTAAGGTACTGGTGCCGCCGGGGCGCTTTAAGCTGCGCTTTGCCAGCGGCAGGGACTGGAAGGATGAAGAGCGGCTGTTCGGGCCGGACACCGTGGTGTTTGAACTGCCGCAGGTGCTGGAGTTTGCAGTCCGCGGTGCGGGCCTTAAGGCCGGTCATCTGGTGACGCTGACACGGGAGTCTTTGAGCGTCGGGTTGCGGGCCGAGGTCAAAGGGCAATTCGTTTGCCAGATTGCCAGCCTGGAGGGGGCGGAGCCGTCCCGGATTCAGGCGGAGCCGCCCCGCAGGTTCATCCTGGGCGGCAATATGCATGCAAGGGCTGTTCTGCATCTGAGGTGGCGCCTGGGCCTGACCGGAGTGGAGCCGGGCACGCCGGATGCGCTGTGGCAGCGCAGCCTGTTTGTGCTGGGAAATCCGGATCTGCCGAGGCACATGCCGCAATTTCTCAGCCCGCCCCAGCTGACGCGGTTTCAAAACAGGTTCCGGTCATATTCCGTGCGGTCGCTGTACTGCGGCTGACGCGGCAGGCTTATTCCCCGCTGCGCTCTTTCATTAGCCGGTCGGCCTTTTTGCGCACCAGCACGCTGCGCAGGTCGTGCATCGCCAGCAAGAGCGCGTCGGTCACGTCCTCCAGCTGCTCCTCCGTTGCGCGGCTGTTGGCCCACTGAGCGGTGAGGTTCAAATGGTCGATGGCGCGGTGGATGTCGTCCACGTCGCGGGCTGCCAGGGTGGCGGCACGGGCCGCCATCCAGGATTTGATCTCGGCGAGGTCCTGACCGGTCAGCTGGCGCTGGCCGTGCGGTTTGATCTCGCCGTTGCGGATGTTCACAACGGCGATCTGGTCCATCTCGATCCGCCGGTTGCGGTTCTCGGTATCGACACGGAAGACAAAGGCGCCGTTCTCACGGACGCGGAAGTAATACTCCGGCAGATCGGCGCTCATGCTCGTGTCTCCTGTCAGGTCAGCGCGGCGCAGAAGGTCTGGATGCGGCGGCAGGCCTCTTCCAGCGCTTCGTCGGAGGTCGCGTAGCTGACGCGGAAGTTCGGCGACAGGCCGAAGGCGGCACCAAAGACCACAGCGACGTCTGCCTCCTCCAGCAGGGCGGTGGCGAAATCCTCATCCGTTTCAATCACCTTGCCCGCAGGGGTGGTTTTGCCGATCAGCCCGGCAATGGACGGGTAGACGTAGAACGCACCCTCAGGCACGGGGCAGGAGATGCCCTCGATCTCTGACAGCATGGAGACCACCAGGTCGCGGCGGCGGACGAATTTTTCGTTGTTGGGCGCCAGGAAGGCTTGCGTGCCGTTCAGAGCCTCCACCGCGGCCCATTGGCTGACCGAGCAGGGGTTGGAGGTGGACTGCGACTGCACCTTGCGCATGGCGGCGATCAGCTTTTCGGGGCCTGCGGCATAGCCGATGCGCCAGCCGGTCATCGCATAGGCCTTGGAGACACCGTTGCAGGTGAGGGTGCGCTCATAAAGAGCGGGTTCCACCTGCGCCGGGGTGCAGAATTCAAACCCGTCATAGGCGAGATGCTCGTACATGTCGTCGGTCATCACCCAGACGTGGGGGTGGCGCATCAGCACGTCGGTCAGCTCTTTCAGCTCTGCCCGGCTGTAGCCCGCGCCCGTGGGGTTGGAGGGCGAGTTGAAGATGAACCACTTGGTCTTGGGGGTGATCGCGGCTTCGAGCTGATCCGCGGTCAGCTTGAAATTGGTTTGCAGCGAGGTTTCGGCAATCACCGGGGTGCCGCCGGCCAGCAGCACCATATCGGGGTAGCTGACCCAATAGGGGGCGGGAATCACCACCTCATCGCCCTCGTTCAGTGTGGCCATCAGGGCATTGTACAGCGTCTGCTTGCCGCCGGTGCCGACAGAGACCTGCGCGGGCGTGTAGTCGAGACCATGGTCGCGCTTCATCTTGGCGCAGACGGCCTGTTTCAGCTCCGGGATGCCGTCGGGAGCAGTGTATTTGGTCTTGCCCGCGGCAATGGCGGCAACCGCCGCATCCTTGATGTTCTGCGGCGTGTCGAAATCCGGCTCGCCCGCCGACAGGCCAATGACGTCACGTCCCGCCGCCTTCAGCTCTGCCGCTTTTGCGGTCATCGCTATGGTCGGCGACGGTTTGACGCGGGATAAGGTCTCAGACAGGAAAGACATTGGCGGTGCCCCGGTTTGTATGTTGTGCGGAACTGTCATAGGTTGCCGCCAAACAGCGATCAAGCTGCATTGGCACTTTGAGTTAGGAGAACTGACAATGACTGAGCAGAACACAGACTGGTATGGCCCGGATGCAGCAACTTTCGGCGACCGCGTTGCAGCGGCGCGCGAAGCGGGCGGGATGACCCAGGGCCAGCTGGCACGCCGTATCGGCGTCAAGAAATCGACCCTCAGCGCCTGGGAGCGGGACCTGTCCGAGCCGCGCGCCAACAAGCTGACCATGCTGGCGGGCCTGTTGAACGTGTCGATGTCCTGGCTGCTGACCGGCGAGGGTGAAGGCATGTCCGAACCGGCGCCGCTGGAACTGGAAGCAGGCGATTTTGCTAGCGTCCTGAACGAGTTGCGCTCGCTGCGCAGCGAAATGCGCCAGAACGCGGAGCGTGCTGCGCGGCTGGAGAAGAAATTGCGGAGCCTGTTGCAGGTGAACGAGGCGCCGGCAGCGGAAACTGCCTGAGGCCTGATGATGCAAGAAGACCGTGCCACCCGCCTGAAGCGGCTGCAGATGCGCTCGATGCGCCGGGGTATCAAGGAAATGGATATCCTGCTGTCAGCCTATGCAGCCGCAAGCCTGGAGCAGATGGATACGGCGCAGCTGGATCTGTACGATCAACTGCTGCACGAAAACGACCAGGATCTGTACCAGTGGGTGACCGGTCAGGCGGAACCGCAGGAGCGGTTCCGCGCCCTCGTGGCGGACATAGCACAAACCCATCAAAAATAATAAAATTCCGGCTTAACTGATTTTTCGGGAATTGTTGGCATCTTGTCTTAGAAGCAAATTCGAGTCGGAGATGCGAATGAGTATGGAATTGCCAATTGGCCAGACGGACCGCAAAGGTTTCATGACTGGCTATCTGGAGGCGCTGGGTCTGCTTGAGCGCCTTCACCGCCTGCTGCTGGATGTCATCAAGGATGAGTTTGAGCGCGTCGGCGTGCTGGAGATCAATGCGGTCCAGGCGCTTTTGCTGTTCAACATCGGTGACAATGAGGTGACTGCCGGGGAACTGAAAACCCGCGGCTACTATCAGGGCAGCAACGTCAGCTACAACCTCAAGAAGCTGGTCGAAATGGGCTATATGCACCATCAGCGTTGCGAGATCGACCGCCGTTCCGTCCGGGTGCGTCTGACCCCGCGCGGCCGCGAGATCCGCGACATCGTGTCAGCGCTGTTCTCCCGCCATGCCGAAGGGCTGGAAGGCAAGAACGTGATTTCCTCCGAAGGGATCGAGGACATTACCGCCTCGCTGAAGCGGATGGAGCGCTACTGGTCGGATCAGATCCGCTACATTTACTGAAGCCAGACTGGGAAACAGACCAGCAGGCAAGAGGCCGCAGAGCCGGGGAACACCGGCAGGCCGCTGACAGGGCATGAGGGGAAACCATGCTCTGACCGAAAGCAAAGGGAAAGCGCCGGGCCCCGGCCGGGGTCACGGCAGAAGGCCGCAGAAGCGCCGCCCTTTTTCCGGGATCGAAGTCTGTAAGAGACGATCAGACGGCACCGGCAGCCCCCATTGGGGGCTGCGCCGGTTTTTGGAGTTGCAAAAGGCTCTTATCCTGGCCGGGTGGCAAGCTGGCCTTGGCCGTTCGGCCTTTGGCGCCTGTTCCGGCCGGGGGGCTTGCTGGCCTTGCAGCCTGGTTTTCACGGCGGCTCAGCGCTGCTGTTGGCCGCGGTTAAGCCTGCGCCTGACTTCCGGGCGCGCTGCGTGCCGCTTCCCGCTGTATCTGATGCCAGGCTCTGCGGCCCGCCACCGGCAGGCCAGGCAGCCTTTCCAATGGCATGAGCCGCCGTTTGTCCCGTCGCCAAAGGCCAGCCTTACCAGTGGCCGGTATTTTCCATGCTGGCCCAAGGCTCTGCCGGGGGCAGGGACCCGCCATTTTGCAGCAGTTCGATGGAAATATTGTCGGGCGAGCGCACAAAAGCCATGTGCCCGTCGCGCGGCGGACGGTTGATGGTGACGCCGTTGTCCATCAGGTGCTGACAAACGGCATAAATGTCGTCCACCCCATAGGCAAGGTGGCCGAAATGGCGGCTGTCGCTGGGCAGCGCGTCGTCCCCGTCCCAGTTCCAAGTGAGCTCGACCGGGGCGTCCTCCTGACCCGGGGGCGCCATGAACACCAGGGTGAACCGGCCCTGCTCGTTGTCCCAGCGGCGGGTCTCCTTGAGGCCCAGCAGCGCAAAGAAGGCCATGGATTTCTCCAGGTCTTTCACCCGGACCATGGTGTGCAGATAGGTGAGGGGCATTGGCGGTCTCCTGTTTGGGTTTGCGGCCCTGGTATATTCACCGTGCAGGCCCGTGCTGAACAGATACGGGGTCAGAACTTTGATTCAATGCCCAGAGAAACGGAAAATTCCGAGCTGTCAAAGCGGCTGTGATTGGAACTGCGCTTGCCCGCGCGGACCCGCAGCATGGGGGCAAACCCTGCGTAATCATAATCTTCAAAGAATACGTTCAAATCCGCATAAAGCGACTGATCCTGGCGGCCGCCGGGTATGGTTTGCCAGCCAAAACCGTTGTGGAAAATGTGATCGGGATAGTCGGCGGCTCCCAAAATCAGTCCTGTGCTGACTTTGGCCGGGCCGATGGCCTCTGCAATAGCGTAGCCGATGCGCAGGGTTGCCGTAGTTCCTGCGGAGTTGACATTGCTGGTGTGGGTGTCGCGCAATCCAAGGGAGAAGCTGAGGCTGTTGCCGTTTTCCAGCTTTCGCGACAGCGAGGCGCCGAGGCCGAACACGTCGGCCCTCAGCAAGCTCAGGCGCGGATCAATCCGGTGTTCGGCGCTGCCGTTGATGGTGAGCCGGTTCTGGCTGGAGAGGGCCCAGCTGCGGGCGCCTGACAGCTTTACCAGATTGTAGTTGCGCCTGCCGCCATACCAGGAGGTTGCACCGGTCAGGGCGACACGGGCACTGCCAGCGCTTTCCTTGGGGCCTGCGGCAAAGGCGTGACTCAGAGTGATTTCGCCGTAGGTGGAGCCGAATTCGGAATTGCGGGGCACGCTGGTGCCGGTCTGCGCAGCCAGCGCGGCGGCTTCTTCCTTGGCGCTGGACGACAGGGCGACGCGCTGGACGTAGAGGCGCCCGCTGAGAGACGTCAGGCTGGTTTCGCTTTGCCGCAGGCGGCGGCCGAGGCTGCTGTCCAGGGTTCCGATAAGACCGGAAAGGGCAATGGCGCGCGGGCCGAATCTGTTCTGGTGAGAGCTGAGCCCGTCGATTTCCTGAGTCGCCGCGTCAGAGCCGTTGTTCACGTTGTTCGACGGTTTCACCCCGCCGCTGAGGCGGAAGGACCAGGGGCTGATCCGGCGCAGGGCCTGGTAGTCCTTGGCAATCAGCGCGTCGGATTTGCTGTCCGGGGAATGAACTGCCGTCCGGCGCAGCCAATATTGCGACAGCACCGGGCTGCCGCTCTGAAAGGCCAGGCGCGAGGCAAGCTGGCCAATCTGAAACTTGGCGGCGCTGTCGGGAGCAAAGCGAAAAGCACGGGCGGCGGCCTTGCGGCCTTTGGCGTGCTGACCGGCTTGGGCATAGGCCACCGCTTGCAGCTGCCAGGCAACGTGGTTCTTGCGATTGGCTTGCAGCAGCGCGTCAGACACCCGCAAGGCCAGCTGCGGATTGCCAGACTTGAGCGCATGGGTGGCGAGCACATGCCCTTGGTTCAGGGACAGGTGTACCTTGGGCTGCACCTGTTCCTGAGCGTGCGGCTGGGCTGTCGCTAGGCCCAGCGCCAGCGCTGCCGCGGCGGCCATGCGCATGGCTTACGGGCAGACCGGATCGGCGTTGGCGCTGTCACAAGAGTCCAGCACGAAGACGCCGTATTCTTCAATCGGGTTTGTGCCGCCACTAAGTGCGTCTATATGGCTTGTCGCATGCACACCTCCGGCTACCACCTCTGCATCAGTGCCAGCGAAGGTGCCACCGTAGGTGCCGACGCCGGTGCCATCGACATTTAGGGTGCCGTCAAAAGTGCCATCAGCGGCAATCTCTGTCGGAACAAGTATCAGGTTTTCAACCGAAGTCCCGGGGGCATCGGTAATTTCGCGGTTGTAGATCGTGCCCTTGATCGCCCGGTCTGAGAAGTCGGCATTGATGAAGACGTCTCCGGTGACCTCAGCAGCCTGCCCGGGCAGAAGGATAGTTTCGGGGCTGCCAGACGGAATAATCAGATCGCCTGTGTCGCCATTGACATTCAGGAGACCCACATAATTGCCGGCATAGCTGACAATGCCGCCAGGACCAGATTCTGTGTCCGGTTCGGTAAAGGAGCCGGTTCTGGCATATGTGGCACCACCCTGAAAATATCCAAATTGCCCGCCAGTAACGACCACGGCAGCATAGCCGCGTCCGGATTGGCGCACGTAGGCCGTGGAGTGTTCAGTTAGCTCGTTGTCCTGAACCGTATAAGCTTCATACCCGGCACGGTCGAGCGCAGGCTTGCGTACATATGTCGAGGTGAAGGGGGTCTCGTCCAGCCCGACACCGGTTACGGTTAGCGTCTGATTAGTCGGGTCATAGCTTACGCTGTCAAGATCGTTAGCAATCGACGCAGGAATCGCCGACTCGGTATCCGTGCCGGTGTCCGTATCGTCATCAGTCGTTGTGGTGAAGGGATTCCCCCCGCCGCATGCGGACACCACGGACGCTGCCGCGAGCCCTAGCCAAAAGCGCCTCATCTGCCTCTACCTCAATATGTTTTATCGTTTTGCGCTACCTTCGGCTGCAGCGCTGCGCTTGTCAATTGAACAGCGCGGTTTTGGGCGCAACCGTGGCGGATGCGCTACCTGCATGTAGTTTCCTGTATCGCGCTGAGTGGCAGATATGGTAGGGTGGCGGGGTGCCAAAGGGGGTATTTTCTGACTTGGCGTGCGGCGTGCCATTGAGTATGCCGGGGTGATATTCCGGGCAGCGGCAGGGGGCGGAAATGCAGCAGTATCACGATCAGCTACAATTCATTCTGGATCACGGGGTGCCGTCGGACGACCGGACCGGCACCGGAACGCTGTCCTGTTTCGGGATGCAGGCGCGCTATTCCCTGGCGGAGGGCTTTCCGCTGGTGACCACCAAGAAGCTGCATCTGCGCTCCATCATTCATGAGCTGCTGTGGTTCTTGTCCGGCGACACCAACATCCGCTACTTGAAGGAAAACGGGGTGTCGATCTGGGACGAGTGGGCGGATGAGAACGGCGACTTGGGCCCGGTTTACGGCCACCAGTGGCGCCGTTTTCCCAAGCTGGAACTGGCTGAAGGAACCCTGGGGGATGAGCCGCTGTACCGTGCGGGCAGTGTCGACCAGATTTCGGATCTGGTGGAGATGATCCGCAAAAGCCCGGACAGCCGCCGCCTGATCGTGTCGGCCTGGAACCCCGCGGATGTGCCGGACATGGCGCTGCCGCCCTGCCATACGCTGTGGCAGGTGCGGGTTGCAGGCGGCAAGATGCACATGCAGCTCTATCAGCGCTCCGCCGACATGTTCCTGGGCGTGCCGTTCAATATTGCCTCCTATTCGCTGCTGCTGGCCATGCTGGCGCATGTGACCGGTTACGAGGCTGGGGATTTCGTGCACACGATGGGCGACGCGCATATTTACTCCAACCACATGGAGCAGGTGCAGCTGCAGCTCTCGCGCACCCCCAAGCCGCTGCCGCAGCTGCGGATCAAACGGCAGGTGAATTCGATTTTCGACTTCACCTTTGATGACTTTGAAATCCAGAACTATGACCCCGACCCAGTGATCAAGGCGCCGGTGGCGGTCTGACAGGCAAGTAACACGGGCAAGGACAACAGGCATGATTACCCTGATCGCTGCGCGGGCGCGCAACGGTGCCATCGGCAAGGACAATGATATCCCCTGGTTTGCGCCGGAGGATTTGAAGGCGTTTCAGCGCGAGACCCTGGGTGGCGCCATCATCATGGGCCGCAACACCTGGGACAGCCTGCCGGTGAAGCCGCTGAAGAACCGGCTCAATCTGGTGGTGTCCTCCAACCCGCAGGCGGCAGAGATTGTGCTGCCGTCGATCGAGGCGGCGGTGGAAGCATCCTATGCGCAAGGCTACCGGCGCGTCTATGGCATCGGCGGCGAGGGGATCTATCGCGGGATGCTGGACATGGCGGACCGGCTGCTGGTCACCGAGGTCGATCTGACCATCGAGGATGCAGATGCCTATTTCCCGGAGTTTCAGGCAGATAAGTGGTTCAAGGCCGGAGAAACAGTGCTTCGCGACAGCGATCCGGCCTGTGTGATGGTGGAATACCTGCGGCGGTCCTGAGGCCGTTGGCAGTGCCTGCGCCCGGTCAGCACCCGGGCGCAGTGCAGAATTGATAGGCTATACAGCCTTAAGCTCTGCTGCCATTTGCCGGCCATCGCGGCCTTCGGACAGCTCATAGGCGATTTTCATATTGTCGGCGAGGCCGGTCATGCCCGACCGCTCCACCGCTGAAATGTGCACAAACACATCTTTGCCGCCTTCATCGGGTTCAATAAACCCGTACCCTTTGGTGGTGTTGAACCACTTCACGGTGCCGCTTGGCATTTCCCGTGTCTCCTTCTACTTTGCGCGTCGCCCAGGGGCATCCCGGGGCATCCGGCCTGTACCCTGACCGCGAGGGGCAAGGTGAAGCTGGACAACCTAGAGTTTTACACGGGTTGGCCGAAAATCAAGAGAAACCGGATAATTCCACCATAAATTGTGTGAATTCCGGCTGGGGAGAGTGAAGGCAACATGAAAATCTATGGACTCAAGAACTGCGATACCTGCCGTAAGGCGTTGAAAGCGCTTCCGGATTCGAGTCTGGTTGATATCCGCACGGACGGGATGCCGGACGGCCTGCTGGAAGCAGCCCATGCTCAGTTCGGGGTCAAGCTGGTCAATACCCGCTCCACCACTTGGCGGGGGTTAAGCGAAGAAGAACGTGCGGGGGAGCCGCTGGACCTGCTGCGCGCGCATCCGGCACTGATGAAGCGGCCACTGATTGAGCGTAACGGGGAATTATTCCTGGGGTGGGATCAGAACACGAAGGCGGCCCTTGGCGCGGCCTAAGGCGGCGCATATGTCGTTACGGTAGATTTCAGGAGACGTATAATGCGGAATGCAGCCCTTGTTCTGGGGATCATCGCCGGGATTTTCGGCATGGTGGTGGGGTTCTTCGGCTACGGCTACACCGCTGCGGTGGAGCATTTCGGTGAGGTTGAGGGGCTCGCCGAGCAGGTCGAGAACGTCGAGAAATTGCGGCTGCTGGCTGTGTTGTCGCCGCTGCTGGCGATTGCCGGCGGCGCGATGGCGCGGGCGCGGGCCTTGTGGGGCGGTGTCCTGCTGTTGGGATCGGCGGCGGGGATGTATGCGGGCTTTGGCCTCAATGTCTTCACCATCTTCCCGCTTAGCTTTGCTGCGGTGGGCGGCTTGATGGCGCTTGCGGCGGGCAAGCCGGATGAGCCCAAGGCGCATTTCTAATCCTTAGCGGAACCGCATGAAAAAGGCGCCGCTGCCGGGGGCAGGGCGCCTTTTGTTTTTGCCAATTGTTCAGTGTCAGGCGATGGCCGGTTCCATCCGGTTGCGCAGCAGGGCGTCCACAGAGAGCGCTCCGGCGCCTTTGACCACCAGGACCGCCAGCAAGAAGACCCAGAACAGCCGCTGGTCCAGGATCACCGCGTCAGGGAAGCGGTCGAACAGCGCGCCAAGGGTTTTGTCGTCGGTTGCACCGTGGCCGTAGATGTCGGTCAGCGATTGCACGATGACAAAGCCGATCATGCCAAGCGAAGCGAGGCGGGTCAGAAGGCCGATCACGATCAGCAGCGGCAAGATGAACTCGGCGTAGGTGCCGGCCAGCACAACCAGTTTCTGGAATAGCCCGAACTGGGAGACGTCATAGCCGACCGCCTCCAGCTGTTTCGGGAAGATTTGGCTGTAGGCGCCGATCGAAGGGCTGAACAGGCCGAGGATGCCGTCGCCCAGCTTGGTCAGGCCGGAGTTCCAGAAGTAGAGCAGCAGGGTGGAGGCGAAAACAAAGCGCGCTGCCAGCGGCAGCAGCCAGTTGCCGCCCCTTTCCACCTGGCGGAAGACGGCGTCGTGAATGGAGACAAGTGCGTGCATGGATTTACCCTTTGCTGTCCAATCCGGTGATCGCGTGGCCCTGCAACAGCAGGGCCAGCGTGGCACCCAGGTCGAAGGTTTCGTCTGCGGCGGCGGCCTGTTCCAGCGCTTCGCCGATGGTGGCGCCCTTCATCAGGGCGCGGATCCAGAGGGCCCCGCCGAGGGGCAGAGCCTGGGGAATGGGGTCGAATTCAGGACGGGTGACCAGCACGTCCTGGGCCTGCGGCTCAGGCTTGGGCGCGCCGTCTTCGGTGTTGTAGCGCCAGATGGCGTGGACGGGCCAAGGCGAACAGATGACCTGCACTGCGGGCGCAAGCGTCAGCCAAGTGTTCATCAGCTGGTCTGCCGGAAGGGCTCCAAGCGCGTCAGGGGTAATGGGCGCGGCATCGGCAGCATGGTAGGCGCGGCGCAGGGCCAATTCCAGCCGGGCGACATCGCCAAGGTAGCCGAGGTGCTTGAGCTGCTGCATGCCTTCGAGGAACGCAGGGAAATGTTCGCCGTAGAACATCATTAGCGGTGAGGAAGGGGGATGCTGGCGCAGGTAGATGCCTGCCAGCCCGTCCATGTTCTGCTTTCCCAGAAGCTTGGCAATCACCGGAAAGGCGCTGTGCATGGCATCGGTCAGGGAGACGGCCACATTGTTGCGGTAGACGCTGAAGCGGCGCCCGGCGGGCTGGGCCTGATGGTCGATCAGACCGTCCGGCACCGGCTGGCCCGCATCCATCATGGCGCGGGTGAATTCTGTCTGGGTCACACTCATGCCGGAACGCGCTCCAACGCGGTTGCGGCGCGGGCGGCCTCGGCTTCCAGCACGGGCCAGTCCGGTACGTCGTTGTCCCATTCAATCAGCACCGGCTTGGGGCCGGATTTTGCCAGCGTGTAATCCAAGAGCACCCAGACCGGATCCACCACTTCGCGCCCGTGGCTGTCGATCAGCAGCGGGCGGCCGTGGTCGTCCTCATCCTCGTCGTGACCGCCAAGGTGAATCTCACCGACCTTGTCCAGCGGGAAGGCGTCGATGTAGCCCTGGGGCGAGAAATCGAGGTTGGTGGCGGACACAAAGACGTTGTTCACGTCCAGAAGCAGCCCGCAGCCGGTGCGGCGGGAGATTTCGGCCAGGAATTCAGGCTCGGACCAGGTGCTCTCGGCAAAGGCGAGGTAGCTGGAAGGGTTTTCCAGCAGCATCCTGCGGCCAATGGTGTCCTGCAGTTCGTCGATATGATCACAGATCCGCTGCAGGCTGGCATCCGTGTAAGGCAGCGGAAGCAGGTCGTTGTAGAAGTGACTGTCGTGGGTGGACCAGGCCAGATGCTCGGAGAAGCTGGCAGGGTTCAGCCAGCCAACCAGATGCTTGAGCCGGGCGAGGTGGTCCGCATCCAGGGCGCCCTCGCCGCCGATCGACAGGCCGACGCCGTGAACTGACATAGCAAAGCGTTCGGACAGGTGGCGCAGCTGCGCAATTGGACGTCCGCCGTCGCCCATGTAGTTCTCGGCGTGTATTTCCAGCCATTTGACGCTGCCCGGTTCGGCGGTGATCTGGGCGAAATGCTGCGGCTTGTAGCCAACGCCTGGGGCGGCGGGCAGCCTGTCATGTGCAGCAGTGTCAAGCATGGCGGGTCCTGTAGTCCGGGTGCAAAAGGGGCGGGAATTGACACTCCCGCCCCGGAAATCAGGCCGTTCTTATGCCGGCAGATCGCGTTCCAGCGGCTCCAGCGAGCCCTTGCGCTCAGTGCCGTCTGCCATCGCCGGCAGTTCCATGCCTTCGCAGGTGCCGGCATCCACCAGAGTCCAGGCGTTGCCCTGGTAGTCGGTGGTCGAGGTGCCTGCGCAGGTGGTGCCGGGGCCGGCGGCGCAGTCGTTCTGGCCTGCCAGCGAAACGCCGTAGCATTTTTCCTTGGTGGCAGCAGCAGCGGGGATGGTCGAAGCTGCGGTCAGAGCGGCGGCAACGGCGCTGGCAACGGCCAGGGATTTTGCGGTGGTCGACATCTCGTGAATTCCTTTCGGTTTAACATGCGGTGTCGTGTTGACAGGAAAACACTAACCCGGGGCTTTCAGGAAATTAAGTCACGAGGCCGTGTCTCACGTCTGCGTCAGCGTATGTGAGACAGGATTGCAGCGCAAAGAGCTGAAATCGCGGGGTTTTACCGGATTTTGAAACAAAACGGCCCCCGGATGGGGGCCGCTGATGCTGTTTTCGGGACGGAATGTTACAGAAGGTCCGGCGGGGTGGCCTCCACCGCCAGCGACTTTGTAACATTTTCGAGGCTTTCCACCTTGGTCTGCTTTTCGCCAAGGCGGCGGACAGAGACGGTGCGCTCCTCCACCTCGCGGTGGCCGACGGCGAGAATGACCGGAACCTTGCCCACGGAATGCTCGCGGACTTTGTAGTTGATCTTCTCGTTGCGGATGTCAGCCTCGGCGCGCACGCCGGCCTTCTTCAGCTCGGCCACGACCTCTTGCACGTAGTCATCGGCGTCGGAGGTGATCGAGGCGACCACAACCTGGCGCGGCGCCAGCCAGAACGGCAGCTTGCCTGCGTGTTCCTCGATCAGGATGCCGATGAAACGCTCGAAAGAGCCGAGGGTGGCGCGGTGCAGCATGACCGGGCGGTGCTTGGCACCGTCGGCGCCGATATAGGTGGCGTCCAGGCGTTCCGGCAGCACGAAGTCCACCTGGTGGGTGCCGCACTGCCAGTCACGGCCGATGGCATCGGTCAGCACAAACTCCAGCTTGGGGCCATAAAAGGCGCCTTCGCCCGGGTTCAGTTCCGGTTCGATCCCGGCGGCGCGGGTGGCGGACAGAAGCGCGGCCTCTGCCTTGTCCCAGACTTCATCGGACCCGGCGCGTGTGTCCGGGCGGTCGGAGAATTTGACCGAGAACTTCTCGAACCCCAGATCCTTGTAGATCTTCGACAGGAAGTCGATGAATTCCGCGGTTTCGGATTCGATCTGATCCTCGGCGCAGAAGATGTGGCCGTCGTCCTGGGTGAAGCCGCGCACCCGCATGATGCCGTGCAGTGCGCCCGAGGGCTCATACCGGTTGCAGGAGCCAAACTCGGCCATGCGCAGCGGGAGGTCGCGGTAGGACTTGAGGCCCTGGTTGAAGATCTGCACGTGGCAGGGGCAGTTCATCGGCTTCAGAGCGTTCACAGCCTTCTCGCGGGCGTGTTCCTCGTCCACTTCGACGATGAACATGTTCTCCTGGTACTTGTCCCAGTGGCCCGAGGCCTCCCACAGTTTGCGGTCCACGACCTGCGGGGTGTTCACTTCGACATAGCCGCCCTTGCGCTGCTGGCGGCGCATGTAGTCCTGCAGCTGGGTGTAGACGGTCCAACCGTTCGGGTGCCAGAAGATCTGCCCCGGTGCCTCTTCCTGCATGTGAAACAGGTCCATCTCGCGGCCCAGCTTGCGGTGGTCGCGCTTGGCGGCCTCTTCCAGCATGTGGAGGTGCGCCTTCAGCTTTTCCTTGCCGGTGAAGGCAACGCCGTAGATGCGCTGCAGCATCGCGCGGGAGCTGTCGCCGCGCCAGTAGGCGCCGGCAATCGACATCAGCTTGAACGCATCGCCCGGCAGTTGGCCGGTGTGCTGCAGGTGCGGGCCGCGGCAGAGGTCCTGCCAGTCACCGTGCCAGTACATGCGCAGCGGCTCATCGCCCGGGATGCTCTCGATCAGCTCGACCTTATAAGGCTCGTTGTTGTCGGTGTAATGCTGGATCGCGCGGTCGCGTTCCCATACCTCGGTGCGGACCTCATCACGCTTGTTGATGATTTCCTTCATCTTTTTCTCGATGGCGCCGAGGTCTTCGGGGGTGAAGGGGTCTGCGCGGTCGAAGTCGTAGTACCAGCCGTTTTCAATGACCGGGCCGATGGTGACCTTGGTATCGGGCCAGATTTCTTGCACTGCGCGCGCCATCACATGGGCGAGGTCGTGGCGGATCAGCTCATTGGCCTGGACCTCGTCCTTCATGGTGTGAATAGCGATGGTCGCGTCGGCATCAATAGGCCACTGCAGGTCCCAGTGCTGATCGTTGACGGTGGCGGAGATGGCCTTCTTGGCCAGCGAGGTCGAGATGTCAGCGGCCACCTGCGCAGGGGTTACGCCTGCGTCATAGGATCGTGCATTGCCATCGGGGAAAGTGAGAGAGATTTGGGCCATGATCTGGCTGCTCCTCGTCGGTTTGGCGCCCACAGAACGCCCGGTTGCGGGTATGTGTTTGGTCTGCGCGTTTTGCTGCCAATACAGAGGCAAGTCAAGGCGGCTTTGCATGCGGTTGTAATTGCGCAGGAATTTCCGTTTGTGTGCCTGTGCATGCGATTGCACATATATGTATACAGGTAAGCAATTGAAAAATAACAAAAAAACTGTTGTCATGGACGCGGCGCTAGGGCAGGGTGACCGAAACCTGAGACCCAAGGACATACCAGGAGTGTTCCGATGACCCGCCCGAACCCGAACTTTGACCTGACGGTTGAAGATGTGGATCTGATTGAAACCGCGCTGTGCCAGTCACAAAAGATCCTGTCGCACCGCCATCTGTCTTATGAGCATGGCGCGCAGATCGAAGGCGGGGCAAACGCGGAGAAGGCCGTGCAGACCGGGGAGATGCTGAGCCGGATCCGGAACCTGTTGAGCCGCTTGCAGGTTCAGAAGGCCGACGGGACACCTGCCGCTAGTCTGTCCTGATCAGCCGTCAAGCAAGCGAGGGGCCAGCCCCTCGCGCTCCCCGGGGTATTTTAAACCATAAAGATGCCGGTCAGTCCTGTGCGGGCGCCGGCACGCCTTCGCGGATCATGGCGGAGTAGTCGGGACCGACCCCATGCGCCTGCGCGATCGGGGTGATGCTGCCAAGCGCGCGCAGGTCTTCGACGCTGCGGCTTTGATCCAGAACGCCCTGTTCCCAGGCAAATTCCGGCAGGTAGCCATTCGCCAGCACCCGCCAGTCCAGCGGCACGTCCTCCGCGAAGCTGCGGATCAGGGTCATCACTACCGTGGTGCAGTTGGTGGTCAGCGAGTTGTACCACTGGGGCTGTGCTGCCAGGCTGTTGGCGGTCTCGACGTATTTCAGCAGCAGTTCCCGGCCGGTGTCGGGGCTGACGCCGATGCGGAAAAGCTGCACGTCTTCGCCGCGGGCATTGGTGCGGGTCCCGACCAGATCGCGTTCATCCGCGGCGATCAGAACCAGCGTGTTGGATTTGAACAGATCGGCGATGGGGGAGAAACCGCCGCCCAGCTGGCGCCGCACCTCAACCGACCAGGCGATATGCTCGCCGCCCTCAAAGCCGAAGCTGACGATCATATGCGCCATCTGCGGCCCGGCCCAGTAGGACATGAACAGGTCGGTGGATTGCAGCTTGGTCAGATCGTAACTGCGGGATTCCCAGGCCTCGGTGAAGTTTTCCGGTGTGTCCCAGGTGAAATTGCGAACGCCGCTTAGGGTGAGGATGTCGCCCTCGAGCGTGCCGGTCACCTGGCGGGCCACATCGGGCGACCAGTTGCGGTCTGCGGGCGGGGTGAGGGTGGACCACCACAGGATCACCGCAGCCAGTGCCAGAACGAAAGTAGTGAGCGCGCGCAAGGCGCGGCGGCGGAACAGCCCGGCAATGACGGCAAGACCCAAGAGGGCAATGCCGCCCGCCAGCGCACCCCGGCCCAGAGCTTCAAACGGCAGACGGTACCACAGGGCCATAACCGCCCAAACTGTCGCCAGGGCCACCGCAAGGATGGCGGCGCCAGTGAAAACGCCCTTGATGAGTCTGAACATGCCCCCACGGTCCTTCAAAAAAAATTTTGCGGACCATAAGGAAGGCAGCGGGGGAGTTGCAAGCAGGCAGTGCTGCCGCTTGCGGGGCGGGCGGAGCCGTGCCACATCTTGGGAAAAGCACAGGAGAGCAAAGACATGCCAGCCGCATCGTACCTCGAGACCGCCCAGGGCCGCCGGATTGCCTATCACAAGAGCGAGGGGCAGGGGCCGTGCGTGGTGTTCCTGGGCGGGCTGAAGTCGGACATGGAGGGCACCAAAGCGGTGCATCTGGAGGCCTGGGCCAAGGCACGCGGGCAGGCGTTTCTGCGGTTCGACTATTCCGGCCATGGCGAAAGCTCCGGCACGTTCGAGGAAGGTTGCATCGGCGACTGGCACGAGGACACGCTGGAGGCGGTGGCGCAGCTGACTGAGGGGGAGATCGTTCCTGTAGGGTCTTCGATGGGTGGTTGGCAGGCGCTCTTGCTGGCGCGCGAGATGCCGGAGCGGATCAAGGGCCTGGTGACTATCGCCGCAGCGCCGGACTTCACCGAGGACGGCTATTGGGCAAATTTCTCGGAGGCGCAAAAGGCGGAACTCGAGAGCCGCGGTTATGTGGAGCTCCCGAGCGATTATATGGAGCCCTATCACATCTCGAAACGGATGATTGAGGACGGGCGCAAGCGGCTGCTGCTGCGCACGCCGCTGTTCCTGCCCTTCAAGGTGCGCTGCCTGCAGGGAACGGCGGATACGGCGGTGTCCACGGAGACCGCGCTGCGGTTGATGGATCATGCAACCTGCCCGGACATGCGGCTGAACCTGGTGAAAGATGCCGATCACCGCTTCTCGGATGAGGCCTGCCTGAAGATGATTGAGGATGCTGTACTGGACGTTCTGGGCGCCGCCTGATGCGCAGGTTCGGGCGCGCCTTGGGGCGGGGGCTGCTGGCCCTGGCGGTGCCCGTTGCGGCGCTGTGGGCCTTTGGCCCCTATGAGGACGTGGACCTCACTGCCAGTTTTGATGCGCGCAAGTTTGGTGAAGGCGTTCAGGTCTACTTTGAAAGCGTCGAGAGCCGCTACGGCGACATTACGCCGGGTGCGGAAAAGCGCGTGGTTTGGGCTGGGCAGGCAGAGACACGGACGCCGGTCTCGGTCCTCTACATCCATGGGTTTTCCGCGACCTCCGAGGAAATCCGCCCGGTGCCGGACCGGGTGGCTGAAGCCTTGGGCGCCAATCTGGTGTTTACCCGGCTGACCGGCCACGGGCGTTCCGGGGCTGCAATGCTGGAGGCCACGCCCAAGGCCTGGATGCAGGACACGGCAGAGGCGCTGGCGGCGGCGGCACAGGTGGGGAAGCGGGTCGTGGTTATCGCCAATTCCACGGGTGCAACCCTCGCCACGGTGGCGGTGTTGGATGCGGAGTTGTCGCAGAGCATTGATGCAATGGTACTGATGTCGCCGAACTACGGGTTGAACACGGTTTTTGCTCCTCTGCTGACCTGGCCCGCTTCACGCTTCTGGCTGCCGCCGCTGGCCGGGCGCGAGGTAGAGCTGCCGGTGCGCAGCGAAGCCTATGGGCGGTTCTGGACCACGCGGTACCCGTCGCAGGCCGTGCTTCCGATGGCGGCAATGCTGAAAACGGTCAGCAAACTGGACTTCAGTCAAACGGATGTTCCTGCATTGTTCTGGTATTCAGATGGCGATAAGGTGGTGCGGCCTGACATCACTGCGGAGGTTGCCGCAGCCTGGGGTGGTCCGGTTGCGGTGAATCTGGTGCCGCCGGGGGCTGCAGACGATGTGCACGGCCATATTCTGGCCGGAGACATCGTATCGCCCAGCCAGACGCAGGCAACGGTGGATGGGATATTAAGTTGGTTGAACACAAAAGGATTTGAGTAATGGAACAAAGGGTGAGCCTGATTACGCTGGGCGTGCCGGACATGGAGAAGGCCGCCGCCTTTTACGAGGCTCTGGGTTGGAAACGGGCCGAAAGCCCGGATGGCGTCATTGCATTTGATCTGATTTCGCAGACACTGGGTCTCTATCCGCTGGTGGCGCTGGCGGAAGATATCGGCCTGCCGCCTGAGGCTCTGGGAACTGGTGCCATGACGCTGAGCCACAACACCCGCAGCAAGGAAGAGGTGGCACAGCTATTGGCAGCGGCAGAGGACGCCGGTGCGGAGGTGCTGAAGCCTGCGCAGGATGTGTTCTGGGGCGGCCATCACGGGTATTTCCGCAGCCCGGACGGGCATGTCTGGGAAATCGCCTTCAACCCGTTTTCGCCGCTGGCGGAGGATGGTGCGTTCCGCTGGAACGGTTACTGAGCGTGGCAGGGTGGCGGCAGCTTTTCTGTAAATTGCCGCCGCCCCGAGGTTTTTCTTGATCTAAGGGTTTGCCGTCCACAGAGTTGACAAACGGGTGGGAGGCAAACCGCGAGGGCAGGACATGCCTTATGATCAGCAACCGTGCCGCGAACCCCTGGTTTTGCTGCCGGGTATGATGTGCGACGGCCGGATCTTTTACGCTCAGGTCAGGACATTTTCCGGCAGCATGCCGGTGATGGTGCTGCCGCTGGCTGGCGGTGACACGGTAGAGAAGATCGCCGCTCGGATGCTGAGCCATCTGCCGCCGCGCTTTGCGCTGGCGGGGTTTTCCATGGGCGGCATTCTGGCGATGGAACTGGTGCGCCGGGCCCCGGAACGGATCAGCCGGCTGTGCATCATCGGGGCCAGTCCGCTGGCCGAGACACCGGACCAGGCCGCCAGCCGGGAACCGCAGATCGTCGCGGCGCGCGCCGGACGGCTGGAGGATGTGCTGCGCGAGACATTGCCGGCGGAAGCGCTTGCCCCGGGCCCCTTGCGGCTGGAGGTGCACAAGCTGTTCTGCCGGATGGGGATGGAGCTGGGGCCGGAGATGTATGTGGCGCAGGCACGCGCATTGCAGCGGAGGCCGGACCAGCAGGCCGCAATGCGGCGGGTGCATGTGCCTACGCTTGTTCTCGGCGGAGAGCATGACACGATCGTACCCCCGGCCAAGCTGGACCTGCTGGCACAGCTGATCCCGGAGGCGCGGCTGGAAATCCTGCCGGATGCCGGACATTTTCCGGTGCTGGAGCAGCCGGACGCCGTGAACCGGGCATTGCTGCACTGGCTGGCAGAACCGGTTGCCGAACCCGCTGCGGAACCCGCTCTTTACGCTCAGGGATAAAGTTTCGCGCGCTCTGTTTTGCTGATCAGCTGCGGCTCCGCCACCGGTTTTCCGGTCTCCGCATCAAAGAACGGCGTCTCCTTCCACCGGCCGGACAGCCGCGCGGTGATCATCCGGCTGAGGATGCCCCAGGCCATGGCACCTCCGCCCTTGGTGCGGGCTTGCTTGCCGGGGGCGGGGATGAAGGCCCTGGCCCGGATCTTGCCCAGAGCGGATTTGTCCTGGAACAGATCAGAGCGCATGCCGGCAAAGGGCAGGCCGGGTTTGGCCAGCGTATTGGCAAAGGGCGTGCCGCAGCAGGAGGCAAACCAGCGCAACGGCCCGCGGGGGCCGAGGCGGAGCGCCTTCAGATGATCCGCGCCTTGGGTGATGGTGATGGTATCAGGGGCGAGCTGAAAGAGGTCGACCGGGTCCGGGGCCGGGTCGGGCTGGCCGTGGTACAGCTCATTGGCGCGGCAGTCGGCGCAGTAGCAGACAACCCGGGTGCCGGTCTTGATGCCTTGCGCCGCGACTTCACCGCGCAAGGCCCCGCAATTGCAGGAAAACGCCAGCCCCTCCGCCATATATTCAGGCAGCCGTGTTCTTGTTGGCGGGTTTGTGAGCTGCCGGCTTCTTGCGGCTGTTGGCATTCATGAAGTCGATGACCAGCGGGCGGATATTGTTGCGCCAGCTGCGGCCGGCAAAGATGCCATAGTGGCCTGCGCCCGGTTCCACATGGCTGGCCTTCTTCTCTTCCGGCAGACCGGTACAGAGATCCAGCGCGGCGATGCATTGGCCGGGAGCGGAGATGTCGTCCTTGGCGCCTTCGACGGTTTTCACCGCCACATCGGTGATCTTGGAGAAATCAACCTTGTGGCCGTTCACCACGAATTCATTGCGGGCGATCTCACGGTTCTTGAAGATGCGTTCGACGGTGGACAGGTAGAATTCCGCCGTCATGTCCATCACGGCGAGATATTCGTCATAAAACCGGTTGTGGGCATCGTGGTCGGATGCTTCGCCGCGGGACACCCGCTGGATCTGGTCCATGAAGGCCTTGGAGTGGCGTTCACCGTTCATCGACATGAAGGAGGCAAGCTGCAAGAGGCCGGGATAGACCTTGCGGCCCACGCCGGGGTATTTGAAGCCGACGCGCTGGATCATGGTTTCCTCCAGCTGGCCCATGGTGACACGGCGGCCAAAGTCGGTGACTTCGGTCGGGGTGGCGTCCGGGTCCACCGGGCCGCCGATCAGCGTCAGCGAGGAGGGCTGCGCCTTGGGGTCCTGCTCTGCCAGGTAGGCGGTGGCGGCCAGGGTCAGCGGCACCGGCTGGCAGACCGCAACAACATGGATGTCGGGGCCCAGTTCGCGCATGAAATCAACGAGGTAGAGCGTGTAATCCTCGACGTCGAATTTCCCCGCGGAAACAGGGATGTCGCGGGCGTTGTGCCAGTCCGTCACATAGACTTCACAGTTTCTGATCAGACTTTGCACGGTAGAGCGGAGGAGGGTGGCGTAATGGCCGGACATCGGGGCAACAAGCAGCACCTTGCGGGGCTGTTCATCGCGTCCGCTGACCTTGAAATGGATGAGGTCGCCAAAGGGGCGCTCCACCACATTGGCAATTTCAACCACATGGTCCTTGCCGTCTTCGCAGGTGAAGGAGGGAATGCCCCAGTCAGGTTTCACCACCATGCGCTGGTAAGTACGTTCCGTCACTTCGCCCCAGGCGGCCATCCAGCTGAGGGCAGGGTTTGGCAAGGCGGAAAAGACCGGGTAAGATGCCATGGAGAGGGCCGTGGCGCCCAACCATTGGTTGGTGTTCCGGACGGTCTCCATCAGGTCGTAGGTCATCATGTATCGCATGCGCGTCTCCTTCGGGCTTTGCCCCTGCGTCATCGGACCATCAAATCCGGACTATCGGACCAATCGCCGCTTTGCCCTGAAAAATGCAGAAGAGTATTCTGCATAGCAGAAAGCCTATGAGGGATTCTTTTATATGACAACTAGTGACGAATTATCCGCAGCGGCCAATTCTGAGAGTATTGAAAAGCTTAAGGAAAACATGACCCGTGTGGAGGAGCTGAGCAAGCGTCTGGCCGATGTCATGTCCCGGAAGGTGCCGCATAACCCGGCTTTGGACGGTCCGAATCAAGAGCTTTATGCGCGTGCAGCAACTGCCTATTGGGCCGAAGCCATGCAGAACCCGGCCAAGATCCTTGAGCAGCAGGTCGAATACTGGAGCAAGTCTGTGCTGAATTTCGCCGAAGCGCAGAAAGCCCTGGCTGGAAAACCGGAGAGCACGGATGACGGCGGCCCGAAGGACCGCCGTTTTTCGAACCCGCTGTGGGAGAGCAGCCCGTACTTCAGTTTCGTGAAGCAGCAGTACATGACCAACGCAGATGCGATCCGCAAGGCGGTGCAGGATGCGGTGGACCTGGACCGCAAGGACAAGCAGCGGCTGACCTATTTCGCCGATCAGATCATCGAGATGATGGCGCCAACCAATTTCCTGCCCACCAACCCGGACGCGCTGGAAAAGGCGGTGGAAACCGAAGGCCAGTCGCTGATCGACGGGCTGGAGAACCTGGTCACCGATCTGGAAGCCAATAATGGCGAGCTGGTGGTGCGGCTGGCGGATGAGAGCGCCTTTGAGCTGGGCGGCAACATCGCCACCACGCCGGGCGACGTGGTCTACCGCAACCGGATGATGGAGCTGATCCAGTACAAGCCGGTGACCGAGACCGTGCATGAGACGCCGATCGTTTTGTTCCCGCCCTGGATCAACAAGTTCTATATCCTCGACCTCAAGGCGCAGAACAGCCTGATCAAATGGGTGACGGAGCAGGGCTACACCCTGTTTGTGGTCTCCTGGGTCAATGCCGACGCCAGTCATGCCGACGTGGGGATGGAGGATTACATTCAGGAGGGCTTCCTGACCGCAATCGAGACCGCCAAGGAGATCTGTAAGACCGATCAGGTCAATGCAGTGGGCTATTGCATTGCCGGCACCACGCTGAGCCTGACGCTGTCGCTCTTGAAGCAGCGCGGTGACAAGTCGGTGAAATCGGCCACCTTCTTTACCACGCTGACGGACTTCGGCGATCAGGGCGAGTTCACGCCGTTCCTGCAGAACGATTTCGTCGACGGGATCGAGGCGCAGGTGGAGGAAGAAGGGCTGCTGCGGTCCTGGGTGATTGCGCGCACCATGTCGTTCCTGCGTTCCAAGGACCTGATCTACGGCCCGGCTGTGAAAAGCTACATGATGGGCGAGACGCCGCCTGCATTCGATCTGCTTTACTGGAACGGCGACGGTGCCAATCTGCCGGGCCGGATGGCGGTGCAGTATCTGCGGGGCCTCTGCCAGAACAACGAGTTTGTTGGCGACGGGTTCGAGCTGATGGGCCACAAACTGCATATCAAGGACGTGGATGTGCCGCTGATGGCGATCACCTGCGAAACCGACCACATCGCCCGCTGGAAGGACTGCTATGCCGGCGTGCAGCTGATGGGGTCGCGCAGCAAGAATTTCATCGTGTCGGAGTCCGGCCATATCGCTGGCATCGTCAATCCGCCCAGCAAGAAGAAATACGGCCACTACACCAATGACGATCTGAAGGGGGATCAGGAGGCCTGGATGGAAGGCGCGGATTACCACGAGGGCTCCTGGTGGCCGCGCTGGAACGATTGGCTCAAGAAGCGCGCAGGCAAGCAGGTTCCCGCCCGCGAGGTGGGGGATTCGGGCTTCCCTTCTTTGATGCCGGCCCCGGGATCCTATGTGAAGGTGAAAGCAAACCGTTGATTTTGCAGGTGCAGAAAACTTTTTTCTGCACCGCAGCAAAAATCTCTTGAAATGCTGCGGTGCGGCACGCATATTCCCCTCATGCTAAGAGCGCAGGATGGTCCTGCTGCAGCTTTCTGAGGAATTAGAACTATGGCAAAGACCCAAGACTTCACCGCGATGATGAAAGACTTCATGGGCGCCTTCCCGGTCGACACCAAAGCGATGGAAGACGCATTCAAGAACACCGCAGCTCTGAACGAGAAGCTGTCCGCTGTTGCACTGGACGCCGCCGGCAAATCCGCCGAGATCTCCAACAAGTGGACCAAAGAAACCATCGCCAAGCTGAGCGACGTTTCCAAGGTTCAGGCTGACCCGGCAGACTATGCCAAGGCCGCAACCGATTTCGCGTCCGCTTCCGCTGAAGTGGCTGCCGAAAACATGGCTGCCTTTGCTGAAGTTGCAAAGAAAGTCCAGATGGACACCGTCGAACTGATGATGGCGGCCGGCAAAGACGCAACCGAAGAAGCAACCGCTGCCGTGAAAAAGGCCACCGAAGAGGTGACCTCTGCAGCGAAGAAAGCTTCGGCAGCTGCCAAGTAAGAACGACCACGATCCGGCCCTCGCTCTCCTCCCTGACGGAGCCGGATTGTGAAGAAGGGCAGGCCGCAAGGCCTGTCCTTTTGCGTTTTAGGGGAGGTCAGTCCGGCAGCCCGGCGCGGCGCAGCCCGTCGCAGTAATGCTCCAGGTCTTCTTCCTTGGCAAAGGGCAGCGTGCTGCGGATGCGGCTGACAGAGAACCCGGGCTCCAGCTGCAGGATGCGCCCGCATTCCTGGGCTGCGGCGGTACGGTCACCCAGCTGGCCGTAACAGGCTGCCAGATGGCGGCGCGGTGCCGGGAACCCCGGAAACAGGCCGACCGCCTTGTTCACCTCTGAGATGCCCGGCTGGTATTCCCGGCACATGTATAGCGCCAGCCCTTTGAACCAATGAAAATAGGTCGGATGGAACGGGTTGCGTGCTGTGGCTTCATCCAGCTCGGCAAGCGCCTTTTCCGGCATGCCCTGATAAACCAGGGACAAACCGCGGAAGGCCATGGCGTCGGTGTCATTCGGATTAAGCGCCAGCGCACGCTGGAAATGATCCTCTGCCAGTGAAAACTCACCCTTGAACAGGTGCATGACCGCGAGACGCCGCTGGGCAACGCTGTCCAGCGGGTCGATGCGCGCTGCACGGCGCAGCAGCGGGAAGGCCCGGTCGAGGGTTTCCGCGGGTGACTTACCCCAGCCGCTCATCCATTCCACCAGATAGGTCAGAGCGAGCCCTGAACAGGCTGTGGCATTTCCGGGATCGGAGTCGCTGGCCTGCTGATACAGGCTGCGGCACTGCATCAGCGCATCGCGGGTATCCAGGATCAGCGCCTTGGCTCTGAGAACAAGCTCCCGCGCGGTCAGGGGAGTGCTTGCTGCGGCAATTGCAGCCGACCTCCGCTTTGCGGTGGCCTGCAGCTGTCCGGCAAGAGTTTGGGTGATCTGCCGGGCCAGCGCGTCCTGCTGGGTGATATCCGCACCAGCTGCCAAGTGGTATTGTTCGCTGAGCAGAGTGCTGCCGCTGATGCCATCCGCCAGCGAGACCGCAACCCGCAGTTTGCCAGGAAGCTGCCGCACGGTGCCCTCAGCCAGATAGCGCACGCCCAGTTCAACAGCGGCGAGGGAGGTCTCCGAGGCACTGCTGGCACAACGCAGAGCGGTAGTGCGGGAGATCACCCGCAGTTCGCGGAACCTGGAAAGGCCGATTGTGATATCTTCGGTCAGCGAGTCCGCCAGGCTGCTGGCGCTGTCTGCGGCAGCGGGTTTGCCGGCAAACGGCAGCACCGCAACGGAGATTTCATAGGCCGGGCCTTCGGGATCCAGCTGCGGCATGGTGTTTTCGGCAATGCGGAAGATCCGCACCGGATCGGAGATATTGCGGATGACCTGCAGGCCAAGATCGTCGAAGGCAGCGTTGATCCGGCCGCGGACCTGTTCTTGCACAGTGCCCGAAACGCAGATTTCGCCAGGACCTGCAAGGCTTTCAAGCCGGGCTGCAATATTGACGCAGTTTCCGAACAGGTCGTCACCGGCAGAGATGACATTCCCGGTGTGGATCCCCATCCGCAAGGCTAGACGCGGATGCCCAAGGCTGGTGCCCTGGCTTGCGGTTTTCTTGGAGATCAACAAGGCAGCCTTCACGGCTTGCAAGGAGGAAGGGAACTCCAGCAGAAAGCCGTCCCCCAGTGTTTTGACAAGCTGGCCCGAATACTGAAGCGCTGCGGGCACGATGACCTTGTCGGCCAGTTTACGCACCGCGGAAACGGCCTCGGTTTCTCCGGTTTCCACCATCGCGGAAAAACCGGCCACGTCAGCGATCAGTATGGCAGCTTGTCTCTGTCTGTCCCCTTGGTCAGCCATATTCCCCGCCACCACAGACTCAAAGACCTGACCTTTATTATATCATATTGAGAGTTTTTTGCGGGAATTTAGATGCAAATAATATGATATTTCTTCAATGGGTTCCGGCCTGTCTTCAAAACTGCGCAGTGTGGAAGCTGGAATACCGGGGCTGCCAGCCGGTCAGGCGGCGCAGCTTTTCGGATCCCATCTGCTGGTCCAGCGTGGGGCCTTCCGCCCAGCTGCCGTATTTGCACAGGACATGTTTCAGACTGCGTACCACATAACCGCCATCATGGCCGCGGCGGCGGGCGATTTCACGGGTGATCTCGGCAACCGGAACGCCATCCTGGGCACTGGCGTTGAAGTGACCGCTGAGGTCCGGGTTTTCCAGCAGCAGCCGGTAGGCGCGGGCAAGGTCCTCGCGTTGGATCAGTGGCCAGCGGGTGGAGATGCTGCCCCAGATCTCGAACGGCTTGGCTGTGCTGGCGGCCTCCAGGTAGCGGGAGAATGCGCCGCCGTCCTCGTGATAGACCAGCGCCGGATGGATCACCGCGGCTGAGACGTCCGGGGAGGTCAGCACCAGGCGGGCGTTCTCTTGCATCCAGGCAAAGGGTTTAATCGGGCGCATTGGGCTGGTCTCATCCGCGATCTGACTGCCTGTGGCGCCATAAAGCCAGCAGCCGCCGGTGTAGATCATCCGCAGCGGCTGCGGGCGCAAGGCGGCTTGCCGCAGGATTGCGTTGATGGCGGCTGTATCGGCCTGGCCCATGTCTTCGTCGAAGGTGGCGGCCAGCTGGATCAGCCCGTCGGTGCGGGCCGCCTCGCGGACCCAGGCGCCAGGGGTGCGCAGGTCGCCGCGCAGGGGGCGGGCGCCCATCCTTTCCAGTTTGCGGTCCGACAGCTCCGACCGGCTGAGACCGGTCACATCATGACCGTGGCGGATCAGTTCTTGGGTAACGGCGGTGCCTATGGATCCCGTGCCGCCGAGGATCAGGACTTTCATTTCTGTATTCTCTCCCGCTTCGGATTCTGGTGCGGGATCACTCATAAAAGCTCAAGCCAGGTTCAGGTCAAGCGCTTTGAATGCAGCTGCAGCAGGGCTGTACAGAACAATTGTTGCGGAAAACACGCCAAGGCTTCCCTTTTGTTCTGCGCTGGCATAGGCTTCGCTGCAATGCGTCATGACCGGGGAGGGATCACATGGCAGAACAGGACAAACCCTTGCTGATCAAACGGTATGCGAGCCGGCGGCTCTATAACACCGAGACCAGCGATTACGTCACGCTGGAGGATATCGCGGGGTTCATCCGGGAAGGCCGCGAAGTGCAGATCGTCGATCTGAAGACTGGCGATGACCTGACTCGCCAGTATCTCCTGCAGATCATCGCCGAGCATGAAAGCCGCGGCGAGAATGTTCTGCCGGTCAATGTGCTCAACGACCTGGTGCGCAGCTACATGGTGCCGGGCGGCGGGGTGATGCCGCAGTTCCTGCAGACCTCCTTTGACATGCTGCGAGAAAGCCAGTCGAAAATGGTGGAGAACATGACCGCGATGAACCCGATGTCCAAGATGCCCGGGTTCGAGGCGATGAAGGCGCAGCAGGAGGCGTTCCTGAAGGCAATGACCGGCGGTTTCGGTGCTGCGGGCTGGACCGGCGGTGCTGAGGAAGAGAAGTCCGACAGCAGCGGCGAAGATCTGGACGACATCAAGAAACAGCTGGCAGCGCTGCAGGATAAACTGTCGAAGATGAAATGAGGCGCAGCGCCCAGCGCTGAAAGCACAGCCTAAAGATAAGCCCCCTGTCCGGTTCGGCGGGGGCTTTTTCAACGGACAGGTACATGCGAGTGCGGATCAGGAGCCGGCCTCGACCTTCAGCACGTTGTGCAACCGGTGATAGGGAGCGTTCTGGACGATCTTGTCCAGGTCCTTTGCCTCCGCTGCGGGGCGCGCGCGCATGAAAAGATAGGCGCTGGCACCAAAAGACAGGGCGCAGGCGCCGACGATCGTGCTGACGATGACAGTCTCAAGTCCCATGGCTTCAAACATGCGTTTCTCCGTTTGCACTGCCAATATAGGGCAGGAAAGCTGAAAATTCCATATCACTTCCCCTCCTTCTTCAGTTTGCCTGCTTCCAGCACGTGGCGGGCCAGGGTCTCGGCGCTTTCCCGCTCCTGCGCTCGGCGGCGCATTTTCACCCTTCCTCCGATGCGGGAGGCGGTGGCAAAAACAAATCCTGAAAAAGACAGCAGGGTGAGGCCAAAGGCCAGCCCGCCGGTCACCGTGTCTGCAATCGTGGCGCCAAAGCTTGCCAGCAGCGCGCCGGCGGCCAGACGCTGCGCCCATTGGCCGATAACCTGATCCGCGTCGCGGGCCTGGGCTTCCGCCTCTGCCGCCTCGGTGGCAAAGGCGGTCAGCAGGTCGGCCACGGCCAGGCCGCAGTCCGGGTCGTTGGACGCACGGAGCGCGGCGAGCAGCGCCGCCCGTTCCGCGCGGTCCGATACAACCGCGCCAATGATCTGGCGCAGCTCATCACCGGGGACTGCATCGCCCATGCTCAGGGAGTTTGCCATCGCCACCAGCGCGGTGGCCGGGCGCCGTTTGAATTTCAATGGGCCTTTCATGAGCGGCACCGTGGACGGCACAAGCCTGGATTGCAATCGCGAAAAGCCCCGGCGCGGAGGCCGGGGCTGGTATTCGCTAAAGCACTGATATTCTCAGGCGGCAGCCTTGCCCATGGTCTCTTCTGCGGCGGCCAGCAGGATGCCGGCAATCACGTCCAGCTCCGCCCGGGTCAGCCGCACCGGCAGGCGCACGTCGCAGGCCTTCATCAGCATGTCACGGGTCTGGGGCAGCTCAGGGACATTGCCCAGGAACTGCCAGTTCCAGAAGGCGCGGGCGTTGTCGGAGGACAGGCCGAAGACCTGGACCTTGACGCCCTTGGCCTCTGCTGCGGCGGCAAAGGCGCGGGTCTGTGCCTCGCTGAGATCCACCAGGTTGAACTGGATTGAATCCGGCGCCCGGCGCTCCGGCCCCAGCGGTGCGGGCACGTCAAAGAAGGGGGAGGCGTTCAACCGCTCCGCCACGTAGTCGTGGTTGGCGAGGCCGTCGCGCACCCGGCGGGCCAGTTCCGGCAGCTGCGGGCGGATCACTGCGGCAGAGAGGTTGCTCATCCGCAGGTTATAGAGCGGCAGCTGGTTTTGCCACTTGGCAAAGGCTTGTTCCAGGTCCGGGGTGTTTTCGCCGTGCGGGCCTTTGTGCTTTTTCCAGTTGTGCTCATAAGCACCGGACATGATCACGGCGCGGGCAACCAGGTCGGCGTCGTCGGTGATCAGGATGCCGCCTTCGCCGGCGTTGACCATCTTGTAGGACTGGAAGGAGAAGCAGCCCACCTTGCCGATGGTGCCTATGTTCCGGCCGTTCCAAGTGGTGCCCAGCGAATGGGCGGCGTCCTCGACCACCGGTATGCCGCGGGCATCGCATAGCGCCATGATCGCATCCATGTCGGAGGTATGGCCGCGCATATGGCTGATGATCACCGCCTGCACGCTGTCCAGCTTGGCCTCGAAATCGGCCATGTCGATTCGGTAGTTGTCAGCCACTTCACACAGCACCGGCACGCAGTCGGCATGCACGACGGAGGAGGGCACGGCAGCAAAGGTGAAGGCTGGAATCAGAACGCGGGCGTCGCGGGGCAGGCCAAGCGCCTTCAAAGACAAGAACAGAGCCGCCGAACAGGAAGACACCGCCAGCGCATATTTGCAGCCCAGAAGATCCGCATATTCCTGTTCCAGCAGCGTGACCGGCGCATCCTGGGGCGCGGTGTAGCGGAACAGGTCGCCTGATTGCATCAGGGCATCGATGGCGTCGCGGGCGGCTGCGGGAATGGGTTCAGCGTCATGAACGTTGGGCGGCAGAGCCATATTTCAAAATCCTGAATTGCTTCTTTGGGAAATCTAAAACTAACTTTCCGGGAAGCCAAGGCCGGACGCAGCGGAATCTGCTGCGCCCGGCAAAATTTCACAGAATTGTTGCGGAGTTGCGCGGAATCCGGCTCAGGCCGCTGTTCAGACGCCCAGCCGGTCGCGCATGGCAAACCAGGTCATCGCCAGCACCAGCAGCGGCGAGCGCATCCGCGGCCCGCCGGGGAAGCGCGGGGCAGGGACGCGGGCCAGGGTATCAAACCCTTCGGCCTGTCCCTGAATCGCCTGTGCCATCAACTGGCCCGCATGGGTGGCGGTGCCGACACCGTGGCCCGAGTAGCCGGAGGCTGTCAGCACATTGGGCGCCAGCCGTGCCAGATAAGGCATCCGCTTCATGGTGATGCCCAGGGTGCCGCCCCAGGCATAGTCGATCTGCACATCCTTCAGATGCGGGAAGATCTCCGCCATCGGCTTGCGGACGGTGGCGGAGATGTCTGCCGGGAACCGGTAGCCATAGCTTTCGCCGCCGCCGAACAGCAGCCGCTTGTCATGGCTGAGGCGGAAGTAGTTCACCACGAACTTGGTGTCAGCGACCGCCACGTCGCGGGCCAGAACACGGGCGGCGTCATCGCCCAGCGGTTCGGTCGCCACCACGAAGTTGTTGATCGGCATAACCCGTGCAGCGACCTGGCCGTTTAGCCCGCCGAGATAACCGTTGCAGGCCAGGATCAGGTGATCTGCTGTCACAGTGCCGCCCACGGTGCGGATGCGCAGCTGGCTGCCTTCCTGAATGTCCAGAACTTCGCTGCCTTCGTGGATGACAGCTCCTGCAGTTGCGGCTGCGCGGGCAAGACCCAGAACGTAGGCCAGCGGGTGCAGATGGCCCGCACCCATATCGAGAGAGCCGCCAACGTAGGCGGGTGACGGGCAGAGCGCCTGCATCGCGTCGCGGTCCAGCAGTTCGATCTGATCATACCCGTAGCGGTTTTGCAGATGTTCCGCGTAGGCGTGCTCATGCGCCGTTTCGCCATTGGAGAAACAGGCGTGCGCGACGCCGGGCTTCAGGTGGCAGTCGATGCCGTGGCGGGCCACCAGATCCTTCACCAGATCCTTGGCACCTTCGGCCAGATCCCAGAGCTTGCGGGCATCATCCAAACCGACCAGCTTTTCCAGCCCGTCCTGCTCCATCCGCTGGCCGCTGCCGAGCTGGCCGCCGTTGCGGCCCGAAGCGCCAAAGCCCACCCGCTGCGCTTCCAGCAGAACAACGGACAGGCCGGCCTCTGCCAGATGCAGGGCTGCTGACAGGCCCGTGTAGCCGCCGCCGACGATACAGACGTCCGCCTTTACATCGCTGTCCAGCGCGGGAAAGCGCTCCAGCGGCGCGGCGGTGGCCGCATACCAGCTGCTTGGATACTCGCCTTTGCGGTCATTGGAATAGAGCAGGTTCATCGCCATCCCGCACCTCACCTGTTGGCGGGATTTCCCGGAAGGGATCCCGCTGTTCTTCTTTCCCCAAATACTCAATTGCACAGGCGCTGCACCGCGGTGCAGCGCCTGCGGCTTCAGACGTTCATCAGCAGATGCTCGCGCTCCCAGGGGGAGATGACCTGCAGGAACTCCTCATACTCCGCGCGCTTCACGATGGAGTAGACGCGGGCAAAGTCCGGGCCCAGCACCTCGTGCAGCTCCTTGGCCTCGTCGAACAGGTCAAGCGCCTGACCCATCACCTGAGGGATATCGCCTTCGCCCTCATAGGCGTCGCCCTTGAACTGCTTGCGCGGGCGTTCCTCGTTGACCAGGCCGAGATAGCCGCAGGCCAGCGACAGGGCGATGCCCAGGTAGGGGTTGCAGTCCATGCCGGCGATGCGGTTTTCCACCCGCCGCGCTTCCGGCCCCGACAGCGGCACGCGGATGCCGGTGGTGCGGTTGTCGCGCGCCCATTCCAGATTGATCGGCGCGGCGTGGTCTTTCACGTAGCGGCGGTAGGAATTCACATAGGGCGCCATCACGGCAATGCCTGCAGGCAGATGGTTTTGCAGCCCGGCGATGAAGTTGTAGAACGCGTCCGTCTCGCCGCCCTGCGGGCCGGAGAAGATGTTCTGGCCGGTCTCCACATCCAGGATCGAATGGTGGATATGCATGGCAGAACCGGGCTCATTCTCGATCGGCTTGGCCATGAAGGTGGCAAAGCAGTCGTGGCGCAGCGCAGCCTCGCGGATCAGCCGTTTGAAGTAGAACACCTCGTCCGCCAGCTTCACCGGGTCGCCGTGGCGCAGGTTGATTTCCAGTTGGCCGGCGCCGCCCTCCTGGGTGATACCGTCGATCTCAAAGCCCTGATGCTCGGCGAAGTCATAGATGTCGTCGATCACCGGGCCAAACTCGTCCACTGCAGTCATCGAATAGGCCTGACGCGCCGCAGCCGGGCGGCCGGAGCGGCCCATCATCGGCTCGATCTCCTTGGCCGGGTCGATGTTGCGGGCGACCAGGAAAAATTCCATCTCAGGTGCCACAACCGGCTTCCAGCCCTTATCGCGGTAAAGCTGCACCACGCGCTTGAGCACGTTGCGCGGGCTGTAGGGGATCGGCTGATCATGCCGGTCGTAGGCGTCGTGGATCACCTGCAGGGTCCAGTCGCCGGTCCAGGGCGCAGCTGTGGCCGTGGACATATCCGGCCTCAGGGTCATGTCCTTTTCGATCCAGCCGTCCTCGTCCGCGGCATCCGCCCAGTCCCCGGTGATGGTCTGGTAAAAGATGCTGTCGGGCAGATGGAAATAGTCGGTCTTTGCGAACTTCGATGCCGGTACCGCCTTGCCACGGGCGATACCGGGAAGGTCCGAGATAACGCATTCGACTTCGTCGAGACGACGCCCCTCCAGATAGGCTTTTGCTGCTTCGGGAAGGGTGTCGAGCCAGGCTGACATTAGGTCCTCTCTTTCCTGTAAAAATCTGCGAGGAGGGTTGCGATATCTTGGTTGTCTACGGGGGTGTCCAGCTCGGCGGCTGCACGATCCAGAAGGTCGTCAGGCACCACGCCGCGGCCGCGTTTATCAATCAGGCCGCCAACGAAGGCGTTGGGGAATTCGGGGTGGGGCTGCCAGGAGATGATGTGATCGCCATAGGCAAGGATGCCATTGCGGCAGAACTCATTGCCGCCCAGCACCCGCGCGTCTTCGGGCCGCTTCACCACCTGGTCCTGATGCCAGGCGTTCAGGGTCAGGTCCTTGCCGTCCACCTGATAGGTGACCGGGCCGACGGCCCAGCCGCCCTCGAACTTCTCGACCTTGCCGCCAAGCGCCTGGGCGATGATCTGATGGCCGAAGCAGATGCCCGCCAGCGGCTGCTTGCGCGCATGGATGGCACGGATCAGATCCTCCAGCGGCGGGATCCACGCGTGGTCCTCATAGGCGCCATGCTTGGAGCCGGTGATCAGCCAGGCGTCGGCGTCCTGAGGGCCGTCCGGCAGAATGCCGTCCACCACCGCCCAAGTCTGAAACTCAAATCCGTTGCCGTCCAGCATTTCGCGGAACATGGCGTCGTAATCGCCGAAGTCTCCGAACAGGTCTTCGGGGGAGTGGCCGGTTTGCAGGATGCCGATTTTCATGAGTCACCAAATTTGATCAAATTGAGCCTAGCCGAGGATGCCGGGGCGGGCAAGGGGCTTCCCGGGCGCCGCAGGCAAAGCGGGTTTATACCGCCTCCAGCCAAGACAGCCAATGGCTCTCCTTGGGGCGTTCCGCAAAGCCAATGAGCTCCTGCCGCTTGGTCATCACAAGATTGCGGATGGCGAGGTCCGGAAGGATGCGTGCAATCAGCGGGTCGGTGTCAAACCAGTTGATCGCGGTCTCCCAGTCGGCGGCAAGCTGCGGCAGGCCCTCAATCTCATAAATGTTGCCCTCGGAAGGCACTGGAGGCTGCATCTTGTCCTCGATCCCGGCCAATGCTGCACCCAGCACCGTAGCCAGCATTAGGTAGGGGTTGATGTCGCCGCCTGCGACCCGGTGTTCGATCCGGCGTGCCTTGGGGCTGCCGCCGGGAATACGGATGGCGGCGGTGCGGTTTTCATACGCCCAAGCGGCGCTGACCGGGGCGTGGGCGCCGGGCACCAGCCGGTCATAGGAGTTGCCGTGCGGGGCAAAGATCAGTGAGCTGGCGGGCATCGCTGCCAGACAGCCTGCCACCGCGTGCATCAGCAGATCAGACCCTTTGTCGCTGCCGTCGTCAAAGATGTTGTTGCCGTCCTGATCCTCGACCGAGAAATGCACATGCATGCCGTTGCCGGCTTCCTCGGCATAGGGTTTGGCCATGAAGGTCGCGGCAAATCCGTGTTTGCGCGCAAGCCCTTTGACCAAAGCCTTGAATAGCCACGCATCATCGGCGGCGCGCATGGCGTCCTGGTGGAGGAGGTTGATTTCGAACTGCCCGAGGCCGGCCTCGGAGATGGCGTCCTGGGCGGGAATGCCCATCGCCTCTGCGCCGTCGTAGAGATCGGAGAAGAACTCGTCAAAGGCGTCCAGTTCGGCAATCGACAGCACCGATTGCTGATCCAGCTCGCGGCCCGTCAGCGGGTCAATCGGCGGGGCCGGGCGGGCACCGCTGTCATCCAGAAGGCTGAACTCCATCTCGGTCGCGGCGACAACGGTCCAGCCGCGTGCGCTGTAGCGCGACAGCACATCTGCCAGTACATGGCGGGGGTCGCCCAGGAAAGGGGAGCCATCCTCCCAGTACATCGCCATGGGCACCAGCGCCGAGGCACTCTTGAGCCAGGGCATCGGCACCGGACCGCGGTTGGTGGGCAGCATCACGCCATCAGCGTCGCCGGTTTCAAAAACCAGCGGGCTGTCTTCGACGTCGCGGCCCCACAGGTCGACGTTGAGGGCGGAAACCGGCATCCGGGCACCGCCGCTTTCCAGCTTTCCGGCCTGGCTTGCGGGCAGCCGCTTGCCACGCATCTGGCCGTTCATATCACAGGCGGCAATGCGGATTGTCTTCAGTCCGGGCAGGTCCATTTGGGGCTCCATGAATGCGTTGCGCCAACCCTAGCCTATGGAAATCCATTCGCCAAGATAATTTGATCAAAAGTTTGATGTGATAGCCGTGCAGCTGGTAGATTGCCGGTGCAGGCGGGCGCATCTGGCCATGCAGAGAAGCTGTCTGGGCCTCCGTTAAAAGCAAAAATGGCTCCCGAGGGAGCCATTTTGTTGTTAGCGGATCAGGCTGATCCTCAGTCTGGGCTTGGCCCGCCGCTCCTGCGGCAGATGCTTGTTCAGCCGCCGGTTCACAAAGCCGAACAGGCTGATAATCACCAGCGTCAGCAGGATGAAGTAGAAGGCCAGGATCGGGTAGGGGACAAACGGGTTGAAGGTCTTGTCCGCGAAATAGCTGGCGTAATAGAGTGCATCGCCCTGCTGCCGCCAGGCCGGGAAGCCGGAGAAGAACACCAGTGTGGTGGCATGGAACAGGAAGATCGCCTCGTTGGTGTAGGCAGGCCAGGCCAGCCGCAGCATGGTCGGGAATGTGATGCGGCGGAAGCGGTTCCAGCCGGTCATGCCATAGGCATCGGCGGCCTCGATGTCGCCCTTTGGTATCGACAGCAGTGCGCCATAGAAGATCTCGCCCGAGTAGGCTGCGGTATTGCAGAACAGTACAACCAGCGCCCCGAGCCAGGCCGATGTGAACGGATCAAAGAAGCTGGACACGCCCTTGAGGCTGAGAAAGCAGGCGTAGGCAAAGAAGAACTGGATGAACAGCGGGCTGCCGCGGAACACGAAGATGAACCACTCTGCGGGCTTGCGCCACAGCGGGTTGGGGCTGGATTTGCCCACTGCCAGCGCGACCGCCAGGAAGAAACCGGTCATCAGTGCAAGCGTGCCGAAGTAGACGTTCCAGATCAGGCCGGAGCCGATCAGGGTGAAATGTTCGCATAGGGTATATTCACCGCGCGGCAGCAGCCGTTCGCCAAAGCCCAGGGAACGGAAGGCATAGGCCTGGATGGTTTCAACGCAACTCATGCCGCTGCCTTTCTTTGTGCTTCACCTGCTGCGGTGGCCTGGCCCTTGGTCAGGCGGATCATGATGCGGTCCAGAACCACTTCGGAGACTTTGGTGAAGCAGAGGTAGAACACCAGCAGCGCGAAGAAGTATTCAACATGCCAGTTCGGGTGCGGGTAGTCGGTGAAGCGCGCGGTCTTGGTGCCGCCGAGTTCCTTGGCCCAATAGACGATGTCTTCAACGCCCAGCAGGAACAGCAGCGGCGTGGACTTGATCAGCACCATCCACAGGTTCGACAGGCCGGGCAGTGCATAGACCCACATCTGCGGCACCAGGATGCGCCAGAATGCCTGGCGGTGCGTCATGCCATAGGCCTCAGCCGTTTCAATCTGGGCGCGCGGCACGGCGCGCATCGCCCCGTAAAGGACGTTGGCCGCAAAGGCGCCAAAGACGATGGAGAAGGTCAGGACGGCCAGGAAAAAGCCATAGGTTTCATGCACCCACTGCGGCGAGGTCGAGAGCGGCAGCTTGGCCGCGTCGCAGACCACAAAGTCGATGCCCTGGCGGATCGGCTGGTCCCAGTCCGGGCATTTCACCTTGTGGCGCATCCACTCAAACGCCTGGTCAAGCGCGATGACGAAGAACAGGAAGAAGGCAATGTCCGGCACGCCGCGTACAATGCTGGTGTAGCCTTTGCCGAACCAGCGCAGAGGCAGGAATTTCGAGCGGGCGGCACTGGCAGCGCCGAAACCGAACAGCAGGGCTGTCGGGGCGGTGATCGCCAGCAGTGTCAGCACCACAAAGACCGAGATGTAGAGGTTCACATGCTTGCCGGTGGTCAGATAGCAGCTGAGCCAGCTCAGCCCCTCAAGCGTGGATGGGTCCGTGCAATAGGAAAACATATGTACCCTGTCTTTCTGTGCTCACGCCCGGCACGCTTGGTGCCGGAAGCGAATGAATGAGGCCCGCGTGCCGCGGCTCGCGGGCCTGCAAGATCCTGAAACAGGATCAGATTACCACTGTGAGGACACTTCCCACTTGGCGATCAGTTCGTTCAGCGAGCCGTCGTCTTTCATCGACTGGATTGCCGCGTCGAACTTGCCGCGCAGGTCTGCATCCGACTCGCGGAAGCCCATGCCAACGCCGCCGCCCAGGGATTCGGATTTCTCCAGCATCACCAGGTCGTCGCCGACCACAGTGTCCAGGAAGCTCTTGTCGGCCAGAACCGCGTCAGCTTCGCCGTTGCGCACGGCTGCGACGGTTTCTTCCGGGGTTGCGAATTCGACCAGGGTCCAGCCCTGCTCGGCGATGAAGGCCGCCTGGATGGTGGTGGCCTGGGCCGCGATCACGCCGCCTGCCAGATCGACGTCAGCCGACTGCGCCACATATGCGGACGGATCCGGCGGCGTGTAGGGCTGGGTGAAGTCGATGACTTCGTCGCGCTCGTCGGTGATCGACATGCCGGCGATGATGGTGTCGTAGTTGCCGGAAACCAGGTTCGGAATGATCGAATCCCAGTCGTTCTTGACCCACTCGCAGGTCAGTTCGGCGCGCTTGCACAGCTCATCGCCCAGTTCGCGCTCGAAGCCGTCGATCTCACCGGCGTCGTTGACGAAGTTCCACGGCGCATAGGCGCCCTCGGTGCCCAGGCGCACGGTGTCCGCCAGGCCCATGCCCGCGGTCAGCGCCAGGGCGGCGGTGCCAAGGATCAAAGATTTCATCAAGTTACTCCCATTTTTGGTTGGTTATTGATTTCGTTATTATTGCTCATGGCGGGTCGATGACAAGAACGCCCGCAACCGTTCGGAGCGGGTGCCGCCAAAGACTTCGTCCGGTGAACCTTCTTCCTCAATAAGGCCCTGGTGCAGGAACACCACATGGCTGGACACATCGGCCGCCATTTTCATGTCGTGGGTCACAATCAGCATGGTGCGGCCTTCGGCGGCCAGATCCTTGATCACCTTGACCACTTCCTGCTCCAGCTCCGGATCCAGAGCAGAGGTCGGCTCGTCGAACAGGAGCGCCTCCGGTTCCATGCACAGGCCGCGGGCAATCGCCGCCCGCTGCTGCTGACCGCCGGACAGCTGCGCCGGGTAGACGTCGCATTTGTCGCCGATGCCGACTTTTGCCAGGTAGTGACGGGCCTTTTCCTCGACTTCAGCTTTGTCGCGGCCCAGAACGGTGACAGGCGCCTCCATCACATTCTGAAGGATGGTCATATGGGCCCACAGGTTGAACTGCTGGAACACCATCGACAGGTTGGTGCGGATGCGCAGCACCTGCTTGGCATCAGCCGGGCGGCGCGCCAGCCCCTGGCCGGTCCAGGTGATCGGTTCGCCCTTGAACAGGATTTCACCCTGCTGGCTGTCCTCCAGCAGGTTGCAGCAGCGCAGCAAAGTGGATTTGCCAGACCCCGAAGACCCGATCAGCGACACCACGTCGCCTTTCTTGGCGGTGATGTCGACGCCTTTGATCACTTCCAGCTCGCCATAGGATTTATGCAGGCCGCGGATTTGCAGAACGGGCGTTGTATCGGTCAAGGTGTCGTTGTCCCTGTGAGTGGAAATTCGTTCTTATTGGACCGAAAAAAAGACCGAATGCAACGTTCAAACCGCACAAGCTGCTGTCTGAGTTGTCAAAACGGCGGGTTTGGCGGCCCATTTCGGAGGCGGCGGCTACGTCAGCTCCGCTGCACGGATGCGCTGTTCGGTCAGCACCGGGCCGGGCGGGGTCGGCACCGCGAGATAGTCGCTGGGGGTGAACCGCACCAGCCCCTTCAGATGCAAGCATGCCTTGGTGTCTGCATCCAATTCGCTGATGGCCGTTTCAATGGCGGTGAACAGCTCATCCGCATCCCGGCCCAGGGCTGTGATATAGGGCAGGGTGGGCGTCGGCACTGTGCGCTCAATCTCGGCCAGGCCGGCGGCAAAGGTGTCGTGTTCCCGGATCAACTCCCAGGTCAGCGCATCTAGGGAGGCAAAATCGGCGCGGCCTTCCGCGACCGCTTCGGCAGACAGCCGGTGGCCGCCGGTTTCCACCAGCGCGCCGGGCAGGATACTGCGGTCGTGCAGGTGCACCATCGCCGCGGCCCAGCCCGATTGCGACAGGGATTCGTTATAGGCAAAGCGGCGTCCAGCTAAGGCGGACAGCGGCTGGCCTGCGTCTTCTTTGCGGGCAATAAACACGCTGTTGTAATAGCCGGGTTCGCAGCCGGGAAGGCCGTAGTCGGGAGTGCCCACCAGCTCCACCTCTCCGTAAAGCCGGGTGCGGTAGGGGCAACCGCAGGTTTGCGAGAGCAGCAGATCCGGGGATTTCCAAACCTGCCAGAAATCCGCACCGCGGGTCAGCGTTTCTGGCCCGCCGCTGAGGTGTTTGCGTATCTCCGTCCAGAACCTGTCGTTTGCCGCTGCGGTTTCCGGGCGGTCGTACATGCCTAGATGTGCAATCATTTCGCAGCCTCTGCCCGTTTGCGCGCCATGGCGCTGTCCACATCGGAAACCCCCAAGAGGCTGGAGGACAGCCGCAGAAGCGCGTCCTCATTGGCGTCCCGGTGCCCGTCGGCCAGCGCAACTTGCCACAGCGCCTCGACCACGCCGGTGCGGTCTTCATAGGCCACCGCGTCCTTGATGGCGCGGGTGAAGCGGACGGTATCAGGTGCCTCAGCCTCCATGGCCTCCGCCTGTTCGCGCAGGATCAGCGTGCCGCCGGTGTCCAGCCCGTAGCGGGCAGTCAGGATCCGGTCGATGCGGTCCTTCTCCACTTCGGAATAATTGTGGTCGGAGCGGGCTATTCGCACCAGCAGCGCCGTCAGCGCCAGTTTTGCGCCTTCGTCATCCAGCTGCGCAGGGGCGGGCTCCAGCAGCCGGTTCAGCAGTTCCTTGAACATCAGCTCTCCCCCGCTGTGCCGCTGAATTTCTCAACCGCTCGGGCGCGGGCCTTTTCACTGTCGGCATAGGACAGGCCCATAGCCTTGCGCGCGTCCTCAATAATGGTGATTTCGCCCTCGTGCTCGTTGCCGTCTGCCAGCACCACCTCCCACAGGGCATCCAGCGCCGCCAGGCGTTCCTCCAGCCCGGTGGTCTCGCGGATCAGCCGGCCGAAAGTGTCTGTTTCGGGCGCTGCTGCGTGCAGTTTTTCGCAAGTGGCGCGCACCTTGGCGGCCTCAATCGCGTTGTGCTGGTAAAGCCGCGCCAGGATCCGGTCGATCAGGCTGATCTCCTCCAGCTTGTAGTCACGGTCTGATTGCGCCACCCGCACCAAAAGCGCCCCCAGCGCCAGTTCGGCATCCGGGTCGGGAAGGGCGGGCGGCTCAGACGGGCGGAACGCTTGAAAGAATTTCTTGAGCAAGGGCATCGGCAGACCTCTGGCAGAGCAGCAGGGCAGACGGCTTCAGCCGCCGTACCCTTCGATGATGTGCATATCACCCGTCGAGACCAGATCGCGAAAGGCCTTGGCGTTCTGATAAGCCACGGAATCATAGCAGGCTTTAGCGGTTTCGAAATCCTTGAATTCAAGGACAACGGTGCGGGCCTTGAACGCGCCTTCACGCACTTCCCGCTCGCCGCCGCGGATCAGGAACTTGGCTTCGTACTCCTCCAGCACCGGCCGCGCTGCCTTGATATAGGCTTGATAGCGCTCCATGTCGTTCACATCCACATGGGCCACCCAGTATCCCTTAGGGGTGGTTTCATTGGGCATGGCTGCAGCCTCCCTTGTTCTTATGGTTGACGGCAGGCTGATACAAAACCGCCGCAAAGACAATGGGGCGGTTACCAGGAATTTCCCCGTACTGATGAAAATCAGAATGGTTTCAACACGCTGCAGCGAACAGCAAAACGCCCGCCGAAGGGGCGGGCGTTTCGAAGGTGTTTTTCAGCGGGATCAGCCGATCTCGGCAAGACGTGCCAGCGCTTCCTTGACCTTGGCTTCCTCTTCCTCGCGTGCCGCCAGGTTCTCGCGGGCTTCCGCCACAACCTCTTCCGGCGCGGAGGCCGCGAATTTCGGGTTGTTCAACCGTCCGCGCAGACCGCCCAGTTCCTTGGCCAGCTTGCCCAGTGTCTTCTCCAGACGCGCCTTTTCCGCATCCACGTCGATCACGTCCGCCAGTGGCAGACCGAAGGACGCACCGGGCGCAGCCACGCTGGCGCAGCCTTTGGGGAAGCTCTCCACCTGCTCCAGCGAGGTGATGCGGGCCAGTTTCTGGATCATCGCCTCGTTCTTTTCCCAGGCCGTGCGGGCCTGATCGGAGAACTCGGTGACGACCATCGGGATTTTGGCTCCCGCAGGCACATGCATCTGCGCGCGGGTGGAGCGGATATTTTCGATGGCGGTGATCACCCAGTTCATCTCGGCGTCGGCCTCGGCGTTGACCAGCTCGGTGCCGTAAGTGGGCCACTCGGCATGCACCAGCATCTTCTCACGCTTAGCTGTATTGCCCCAAAGTTCCTCGGTGATGAAGGGCATGATCGGATGCAGCAGGATCATGCATTGATCCAGCACCCAGCCCAGCGTCTGGCGGGTCTCGGCGATCACCGCCTCATCCTCGGAGCCGAACAGCGGTTTCGACAGCTCGATGTACCAGTCGCAGACCTTGCCCCAGACAAAGGCGTAAAGCGCATTGGCCGCGTCGTTGAACCGGTAGGCTTCCAGTGCCGCGTCCACTTCCACCCGCACCTTTGCGGTTTCACCGATGATCCACTGGTTCACGGCAGCCTTGGCATCCGGGCAGGCAAAGGCCGGGACGGTTTCGTCATAGACGTTGTTGAAATGGGCAAAGTTCACCGCATTCCACAGCTTGGTGCCAAAGTTCCGGTAACCCTTGAGGCGTTCCATATCCAGCTTCAGCACACCGCCCAGCGCCGCCATCGCGGCGGAGGAAAAGCGCAGCGCGTCGGCGCCGAATTCCTCGATGATCTCCAGCGGATCAACCACGTTGCCGGTGGATTTCGACATCTTCTTGCCTTTGGCGTCGCGCACCAGGCCATGCAGGTAGACGGTGTCGAAGGGGATGCGCTCCTTGACCGGCAGGTTTTCGTCCAGCACTGCCAGTTGCATCATCATCATCCGGGCAACCCAGAAGAACAGAATGTCCTGACCGGTGACCAGGGTCGAGGTCGGGAAGTATTTCTGCATCTCGGCAGTGTCTTCCGGCCAGCCCAGCGTGCCGATCGGCCAGAGGCCGGAGGAGAACCAGGTGTCCAGAACGTCGGGGTCGCGCCAAAGGCCAATCTTGCCAAGCAAATTTTGGGCTTGGTCAATTTTGCGATGGGCGGTTTCGTTCTCGACTTCAACAATGCCGTTTGGTGCTAGATCCCCGTAGTACGTAGCGGCTTGGGCGACAATCTCATCAAGATCTGCAGCACAGAATGCTTTGAGGTTGGAGTAGTCAAGCCCAGCGCCTCCGCTGGTTTTGTAGGCGGTGCCATTTAAGTCTATTGTTTTTGGATCGACGGCAACAACGCTCGGCCCATACCAAACCGGGATCTGATGCCCCCACCACAGCTGGCGCGAGATGCACCAGGGCTCGATGTTCTCCAGCCAGTGGTAATAGGTCTTCTCGCCGCTTTCCGGCAGGATCTTCACATCGCCGTTGCGCACGGCATCCAGCGCCGGGCCGACAACTTTTTCGGCGTCCACAAACCACTGGTCGGTCAGCATCGGCTCGATCACAACCTTGGAGCGGTCGCCAAAGGGCTGCATGATCGGCTTGTTCTCGACGTAGGGCTCCTGTACCTGGACCTCCTCGCCGGTCTCAGGATCGGTCTTGATGACGGTGTGCATCACCGCCAGGCCTTCGCTGGTGATCTGCTCAACCACCAGTTTGCGCGCCTCAAACCGGTCCAGCCCGCGCAGGTCATCCGGCACCAGGTTGACGGCATCAGCCTCGTTCTCAGTCAGGGTCTGCTCGCCCTTGGCCACGGCCATGGCAATGCCTGCGGCCTCTGCATAAGGCGCGCCGTCGGCCCGCATCTGGCCGCGCATGTCCATCAGGCGGTACATCGGGATGCCGCCGCGCTTGGCAACCTGGTAGTCGTTGAAATCATGGGCGCCGGTGATCTTCACCGCGCCGGAACCGAAGTCCTTGTCCGGGTACTCATCGGTGATGATCGGGATCAGGCGGCGGTGCTCCTTGGGGCCGACCGGGATTTCACACAGCTTGCCCACGATGGGGGCGTACCGCTCATCCGAGGGGTGCACAGCCACCGCGCCGTCGCCCAGCATGGTCTCGGGCCGTGTGGTGGCGATGGAGATATAGTCGCGCTCCTCCTCGAGGATGACGTTGCCGTCCTCGTCCTTCTCCACGTAAGTGTAGGTGGCGCCGCCCGCCAGCGGGTATTTGAAGTGCCACATGTGGCCTGCGACCTCGATGTTCTCGACCTCAAGGTCGGAAATCGCGGTCTCGAAATGCGGGTCCCAGTTGACCAGCCGCTTGCCGCGGTAGATCAGCCCCTTGTTGTACATCTCCACAAACACCTTGATCACGGCGTCGTGGAAGTTGGGGGAGTTCTCGTGACCGGTGCGGGTGTCGCCCTGCGCGCCTGCCATGGTGAAGGCGGTGCGGGAGAAATCGCAGGAGGCGCCGAGGCGTTTCAACTGCTCAACAATGGTGCCGCCGGATTTCTCTTTCCACTCCCAGACCTTCTCCAGGAATTTCTCACGGCCCAGCTCGCGGCGGGATGGCTGCTGGGTGTTGGCCAGCTCACGCTCCACCACCATCTGAGTAGCGATCCCTGCATGGTCGGTGCCGGGTTGCCACAGGGTGTCAAAGCCCTGCATCCGCTTCCAGCGGATCAGGATGTCCTGCAATGTGTTGTTGAAGGCATGGCCCATATGCAGCACGCCGGTGACGTTGGGCGGCGGGATCATGATGCAGTAGGTGGAGGCCTCCGGCTTGGCGTTGGCGCCAGCCTTGAAACAGCCGGCCTCTTCCCAGGCCTTGTAAAGGCGGCTCTCGGCTTCGGCCGCGTTGAACGTCTTTTCCATCGCCATGCGTCTTGATCCCTCATGCAGTTGGGCGATCAATTACCCAATGGCGGCAGGAAGGGGAAGGCGGATATGGGGAAATCTTTACCTCAGGCGGGCCGCGCGGCGCCGGCGGCAGCGCTGTGGGTACTTCAGACCAGAAAGAAGCAGGTCCGAAGCGCCCCCTGAATCCGGCCGTCCATTCGCCAGGGAATACGCAATGCCAGGAACAGGGGGCAGCTTCTTCCTGGTGCGGTCATCGGCTCCCCAGCCTGTACCGCACAAGGAGAGTGAAGCGATTCTGGTTAACAAAACCTTGCGGCTTCTTTCTGGTTGAAAATACCCGATGCATCGAGCTTGTGGCAGGCATGGCGCCGCGGGGATCAGCCCGTGTTCCAAATTTTGCGGCGGCGTTCCTTGACCATTTCGTTGCCCTCGTCGGTGCCGTCATGGAAGGTGTTGAACCACTCATCCCAAGGCGTTTCCCAGGTGCCGTAGTTGCAGTCGAAAAAACGGTGGTGCAGCTGGTGGAAGAAATCGCCGACCAGGAACTTGGCCTTGTTGCCGAATTTCAGATGCTCGAACCCTGCGTGCGAGGTCGGGGCGCCGATGCCGTGATGGAACAAGAGGAAGATTGCCAGCACCGGATGCCCCGGCAGCAGGAAGAAGATCATCGTGTCGAACATCAGAAAGAAGCTTTCCACCGGGTGCATGGCCAGGCCGGACCAGGGGCCGGTGTTGATGTTGCGGTGATGCCAGGCGTGCACCTTGGTATAGAGCACGCCAACATGCAGCAGCCGGTGCAGCCAGTAGAAGTGGAAGCCCGCCCAGATCGGGATGAAGATGGTCATCAGGAGGAAGGTGACCGGATTGCCGTCCAGCGTGATCATGGTGACCCAGCCGTTGGCATAGGCGTAAAGGATGAGGCTTTCCCAGAAGGTCCAGAAGGTGAGCGCCGGACCAAGAGTCCAGAACATGTTGTCCCAGACCTGGTTCTTGAAGGTGAAGACCTTGGCGCCCTTCATCATCGGGCGCATGTCGTAGCGGTATTCGTCCGCCTGCGTCCGGTACTTCCAAAGCGCCAGATGCAGCCCGCCGGCCACCACCACCAGGATGCAGAAGTTGCGGAACCAGATCTCGAACACCCAGTCCCAGCTGAATGTGGCGACGCGGTCCAGGGAGGGAGTGAAGAAGGTCCAGGTGATAATGGCAAAACCCAGCAGCAGCGCCCGAAGCGTCAAAGGGTTCCAGCTTTGCAGCAGGTATTTGATCGAGGCCAGTGGCTTCATCGGCCAGTTCCAATAGGGGGAGGTCTGGATCGGCAACTGGGGGGTGAAGTTCCAAATCTTGCGCTTGGGGCGCGGCGAGTTGGCGGGACCTGTCATGTCACGTCTCTCATCTGGCTGGTAAGGTTGCCGCTGTTGCAGCGGGGTGTTCGCTGTCATGAACCCTAGGCGAGGGGCACGGAATTCCAGCACGGTATGTCTTGCCGGTTAGGCTAAGTTTTGCTTAGCCTCCTTTCATGGCGACCCGGATCCCCTCCCTGAACTGGCTGCGCGTGTTTGAAGCCGCGGCGCGCACCGAAAGCTTTGCCCGCGCGGCCGGGCAGTTGAACATGTCGGCCGCTGCCGTCAGCCAGCAAGTGAAGGCACTGGAAACCCAGCTGGGCACGCCGCTGTTTCAGCGCCACGCCCATGCGGTGACGCTGACAGAGGCCGGGCGGGCTTATCTGCCCTCTGTGCAGCAGTCGCTTCTGATGCTGGAAACCGCAACCACCGGCCTGTTCGGCGAAAGCCGCGAGCAGCGGCTGTTTGTGCAATCTGTGCTGCTGTTTGCCCATGGGGTGCTGGCGCGCGGGCTGCCGCAGTTCCAAGCCGCGCATCCGCAGGTCAGCCTGGCGCTCAGCACCGGCAATATGGCGGCGGACTTCGCCAACCAGTTTACAGATTTGCAGATCGTCTTTGGCAACCCTTCGCTGTTCGGCACCGAAGGGGATGAGTTGTTGCGGGAGGTGCTCTATCCGGTGGCCCGGCCAGAGATCGCCGCGCAAATCCAGTCTCCGCAGGACCTCTTCCGCTTTCCCCTGATCGAAGTCTCGACCCACCGGGCCAGCTGGGTGCAGCTGTTTGAGAACCTGCGCCTGTCCCATGGGCAAGCGCGCTATTTCTTTGCCGACAACTCGCTGATGGCGGCGGAACTGTCGGCGCAGGGCATGGGGATTGCATTGGCTCGGGCACCTGCGTCGGATGCGGTGGTCAGGGCCAGCGGACTGGTGCGTTGCCTTCCGGACGTCGACGTGCCGGGGCAGGAGGCCTACCACTTGATCTATCCCGACCGCGGCGCCATGCGTCCCGCGGCAAAACTGTTCCGCGACTGGCTTCTGGATTACGTGAGGAGCGCCTGACCTCTATTGCCCTTTCCGGTCCAGTTTGGTGGCCAGGTGGATCAGGCTTTCGGAGGACCGCACGCCCCGCGCCTCTGCGATGTGGTCTATGGTTTCGTCCAGCTCAGCCGTGCTTTGCGCCACCACCTGCGCCAGCAAGTCGAACCGGCCTGAGGTCGTGTGCACCACCTCCACCCCCGGCAGGCTGCGCAGGCGGGCCAGCACCTCTGGCCCTGACCGCGGTTCAATCGACATCAGCACCGTGGCCTGCAGTGGCGGGCGGGCGGCAGCAGAAGTTTTCAGCGTGTATCCGGATATAACGCCGGTGCTTTCCAGCCGCTCGATCCGGGCCTGCACCGTGGTGCGGGCGAGACCCAGATGGCGGGCAAGCTCAGCCACCGGGCGGCGGGCGTTCTCCCGCAATAGGGTGACAAGGCGCTGATCGGTGTCGTCGGTTTGCATGGATTGCCTGCGATATGACGGATGTTTTCGTCACTATAGGCAAAGTGCCAACCGGAATCGACGATCAATTCACGCAAAATATGCAAAACGAATGAGGATTACCCGATGCAGCAGATTCCCCCGCTATGGCTTTCGCCTGAGTCCCACCTGGCCCGCAGCACGCCGGATCACCCGATCCTGTATTTCTCGCCGCGGGTCCTGCATGAGGTGGCGCGGCGGTTCCGGGAGGGGTTTCCGGGCCTGGTGACTTATGCGGTCAAGGCAAACCCGCACCCGGCGGTTCTGTCCAATCTGGTGGCTGCTGGGATCACGGCGTTTGACGTGGCCTCGCCCGCGGAAATGGAGGCGGTGCGCGCCGCCAGCCCCGACGCAGTCATGCATTACAACAACCCGATGCGTTCTGAGGCGGAGGTTGCAGCAGGCATCGAGCACGGCGTCGCGAGCTGGTCGGTGGATGAGCTGAGCGAGCTTGAGAAGCTGGACGCGGTGCCGCGCTCCTGCGAAATCGCTGTGCGTTTCGCGCTGCCGGTTGCAGGCGCGGCTTATGATTTCGGCAGCAAGTTCGGTGCTGCCCCCGAAGAGGCCGTCGAACTGCTGAAGCAGGTGGCCGCCCGCGGCTGGACTCCTGCGCTGTGTTTCCACCCCGGCACCCAATGCGAGGATGAAAGCGCCTGGGTCGAATATGTCCATGCCGCCAAGCGGATCATTGACGAAGCAGGCGTGCACATCACCCGCCTGAACGTTGGCGGCGGCTTTGCCGCCAACCGCGATGGCGTGGCACCGGATCTGGAGAAGGTCTTTGCCGCGATCGGAGAGGCTGCGGATGCAGCCTTTGGCGCAGACAAGCCCAAGCTGATTTGCGAACCGGGCCGGGCGATGGTCTCGGAAAGCTTTACCCTGGCGGCGCGGATCAAGGGGATGCGCAAGGCAGGCGAGGTGGTCTTTCTCAACGATGGCATCTACGGCGGGCTGGTTGATATCCGCGACATGGGTCTGCCGGGCCGGGTAGAGGTCGTCGGTATTGACGGTAAGCATCGCGGGGGCGAGCGCAAGCCGCGGGTGGTGTTCGGCCCCACCTGCGATAGTCTGGACAGGCTGCCGGACGGGCTGCCGCTGCCCTGTGATGCCGCCACCGGCGACTATGTCCTGTTTCCGGGGCTAGGCGCCTATTCCTCTGCCATGAGCACGCAGTTCAACGGCTATGGCCTCAGTGACGTGGCGACGGTGATTGAGCTGGCTGGACAACCGGCCAGCTAAGGGTACTCTCGCCCCCGGACAGCCAGTCAGCGCGGACAGGGGGCGAGCATGGACAAATTCGGGAAAAGCCAGCCGGTAAAACGGGTCGAGGATGTAAGGTTCCTGACCGGGCAGGGCAACTACGTCGAAGATGCCGCCCCGGCAGATGCCTTGCGCGCCTGGGTGCTGCGCAGCCCGGTGGCGCATGGGGTGATCACGGCGCTGCACACGGAAGATGCGCTGGAGGCCGAAGGCGTCCATGCGGTGATCACCCTGGCGGACCTTGAGGCTGCTGGCATCAACGTCTCAATGGATGGCACCACGGTGAAAAACCGGGATGGCACGGACGGCGCCTCGCCGGAACGCCCGATGCTGGCCCGCAACAAGGTCCGCTATGTCGGGGAGCCGGTGGCCGTTGTCGTGGCTGAAACGCTGGACCAGGCCCGTGATGCGGGTGAACTGATCGAACTGGAGATCGACGACCTGCCGGTCAAGCTGGACCTTCACCCAGGCGGCGAGGCCCTGCATGGCAGCGTACCCGATAACAAGGCCTTCGACTGGGGCATGGGGGATGAGGCGGCAACGGCAGAGGCCTTCCGCACTGCCGCCCATACCGTCGCTCTGCAGGTTGAGGACAACCGGATCATGGTCAGCACCATGGAGCCGCGCGGCTGTTTTGCCGAATGGCAGCAGGGGCGGCTGCATTTCACCTTTGGCGGTCAGGGGGTTTGGGGCATGAAGTCCCAGCTGGCTTCCAAGCTGGGACTCAATGAAGACGACATCAAGGTCACCACACCGGATGTCGGCGGCGGCTTCGGCATGAAGGCCTTTGCCTACCCTGAGTATTTTGCCGTTGCCCATGCCGCCACGGTCCTGAGCCGTCCGGTGTTCTGGATGTCAGACCGGTCCGAGGCGATGCTGAGCGACAATGGCGGACGGGATCTGACGTCGCTGGCTGAACTGGCTTTTGACGAGAACCTGAAGATCACCGCCTACAGGGTGTCGACCCGCTGCAATCTTGGCGCTTACAACGCCCATTTCGGGCAGCCGATCCAAACGCAGCTGTTCAGCCGGGTGCTGGCCGGCGTCTATGACATCCAGACCGCCTGGCTGCAGGTAGAGGGGATCTATACGAACACCACCCAGGTGGACGCCTACCGCGGCGCCGGGCGGCCTGAGGCGATCTATGTGCTGGAACGGGTGATGGACCGCGCCGCGCGCGAGCTGGGGGTTGATCCGCTGGAGCTGAGGCGGCGGAACTTCATCAAGCCTCCGGCCTTTCCCTATGGCACCGTGACCGGGGAAACATATGACGTGGGCGACTTCGATAAGATTCTGAACCGCGCCGCCGAAGAGGCGGATCTGAAGGGATTCGCGGCCCGCCGCGCGGAAAATGGTAAACGCGGCAAGTACCGGGGCGTTGGGGTCTGTTACTATATCGAAAGCATTTTGGGCGACCCTTCAGAAGGCGCAGAAGTGGAGTTTCTGGAGGATGGCCGGGTGAACATCTATGTCGGCACGCAAAGCAACGGCCAGGGGCATGAGACCGTCTATGCCCAGTTCCTTGCCGACCAGAGCGGAATTCCGGCGGAAATGATCCAGGTGATCCAAGGCGACAGTGACCGCATCGCCCAGGGCGGCGGCACCGGCGGGTCGCGTTCCGTCACCACCCAGGCCAACGCGACACTGGCAGCCGTGGAGACGATGATTGCCGCCTTTATCTCCTTCCTAGCAGAAGAAATGGGCGTGGAAGCGGAAGTGGTGGAGTTCGATGGCGATACCTTCCGGGCGCCCGGCTCCAATTTGACCCCCACCATGCTGGAAGCGGCAGAGATGGCCCGCGCGCAAGGCCGCACCGATCTGCAGCGTCACGCGGCGCGGGCCCGGCTGCCGGGACGCTCGTTTCCGAACGGCGCACATATTGCCGAAATTGTTATCGATCCGGAGACTGGGCAAGCCGACGTGGAGCGCTACACTGTAGTTGACGATTTCGGTAATCTGATCAACCCGATGCTGGCCGAAGGCCAAGTGCATGGCGGGGTGGCGCAGGGGCTGGGACAGGCCATGCTGGAGCGGGTTGTCTACGATGAGGACGGGCAGCTGCTCACGGCTTCGTTCATGGACTATGCCTTGCCGCGGGCCAGCGGCGTCCCCATGATTGGATTCACCTCCGAGCCGGTGCCTTCGACACAGAACCCGATGGGGATGAAGGGCTGCGGCGAGGCGGGCACCGTCGGTGCGCTGGCAGCGGTTGCAAACGCGGTGCAGGACGCGGTCTGGGACCGCGGCGTGCGGCAAGTGGACATGCCGTTCACCCCGCTGAGGATTTGGGAAGTGCTTAGAGATGTTTCTGAGGCAGCTGAGTAGAAGGGTTTTAGGGTGGCTTGGACGGCCGCTGCGCTCGGAGCATTCCGGCGAAACCAAGCTGCGCGGCCCCCAGGCCCATGTGATTATTCTCGACGGCACCATGTCGACGCTGGAACGGGGCCATGAAACCCATCCAGGCCAGCTTTACCGCCTGTGCCGGGAAATGGGCGGCCAGGTGTCGGTCTTTTACGAATCCGGTGTGCAGTGGAAAGGCTGGGGCAGCGCTCCGGACGTGATGATGGGGCGCGGCATCAACCGGCAGATCCGCCGCGCCTACGGCTACCTCGCCTCCCGCTACCGTCCTGGCGACAAGATCTACTTGTTCGGCTACTCCCGCGGTGCCTATGCGGTGCGTTCGCTGGCGGGCGTGATTGACCGGATCGGACTGCTGAAGCCCGAACATGCCACCGTCCGCCATATCCGCACCGCGTACCGGCACTACCGGCTGAACGGTCGCTCCAAGACCGGCGCTGCCTTCACCGCCGCCCATTGCCACGATGAGGTCGAGATTGAGATGGTCGGCGTCTGGGATACCGTCAAGGCGCTGGGCCTGCGCCTGCCGCTGCTGTGGCGCTGGGCGGAACGGCAGCATAACTTCCACAATCACACCCTGGGTCCGCATATCAAAACTGGCTATCACGCGCTGGCGCTGGACGAGACACGCGATGTCTTCAAACCCGTGCTGTGGGACTGCCCCAAGGGCTGGAGCGGGCATGTCGAACAGGTCTGGTTCCGCGGCGCGCATGGCGACGTGGGCGGCCAGCTTGGCGGGTTCGAGGACGCGCGGCCGCTGGCCAATGTTTCCTTGATCTGGATGCTGGAGAAGGCTGAGGAACGCGGCCTGCCGCTGCCGAGCGACTGGCGCATGCGCTTTCCGGTTGATCCCAAGGCGCCTTCGGTTGGCACCTGGCAGGGCTGGGCCAAGATCTTCCTCTTGCGCAGCCGCCGCCGGGTCGGGCTGGATGCCAGCGAACGATTGCACAGCAGCGTGGACGCGGGCAGGCAGGACGCCGCTGCCGGCGGCTGGATGGCGATGTTTTCCAAGACATAAAGCTGAAACGGCGCAAAGGCATTCCCGAGGCGTGAGCCGCGGGGGCCAGCCGGCCATGCCTGAATTCGGGCGCCGCGGCGCTGAAGCCGGCAGGCTACCTGCCGCCAGTCCTGCGCTGCTCCAGCTCTTTTTGCAGGCGTTTCAGGGACGATTTCACGATTAGCTTGTGAGCCGGCCCGACCGGCAGCATATAAATGCGGCCGAACAGGTTGTGTGTCTTCACAGATGAGGTGATGCTCAGCACGCCGCTATTGCTGGAAACGCAGGTCATGACGTCCAGATGCCGGTCCCGCACGGTGAGGGTCAGAATGCGGTCTGACACCGCTTCGACCAGAAAAAAGTCCAGCTTGTCCCCGACCGCCGTATTGGTGTGCCGTCTTCCCGAAAAGCCGCCGGTCCGTCTGACGCCAAAGCATGCGGATATCGTGTCGCGCAGCCAGAAGGCCAGCTTCATGCCGGGCAGGGGCCGCTCCTGCATGATGTTCCAGGCCTCCAGCGGGGTGACTTGAACCGGCAAAACCAGCGATTGCGTGTCGAGGAAATCAAGCTCCTTGGCGGGTGCCAGAACCTGAATGCGGGCGGTCGCGGCACGGGCGAGGCTGTTTGGCGGCATGGCCAGCCTTTCTGCGGTTTCTAATCTGCTTGCAGATACTTAGGTGGGAATCCGCAGCAGGCAAGGCTGCAGGCTGCACCGCATTGGTTACTGCGGCGCGATTTGCATCACAATGCAGGTGGTGGAGCCGGTGGCGTAGAGCTTGCCGTCCGCCAGCCCGCGGATCTCGCCATGGGCCACACCGGTCGAGCGGCCCACATGGTCGATGCTGCCGGTGCAGTCGATGGTGGTGCCCAACGGGATCGGCCGCAGGATGTTGATCTTGTATTCCAGCGTTGTGTAAACGGCGCCAAGCGGCACCTTGGTCATCACCGCGCAGGCCATGGCGCTGTCCAGAAGCGTACCGTACCAGCCGCCATGCACGGTTCCCATCGGATTGCAGACGTGAAATTCCGGCGTGCCGCGGAACACCACCTGGCCGTCCTCGACACTGTGCAGATGATAGCCCAGCGTTTCGGCGATCGGCGGGCCGGGCAGGCGGCCGTCCAGGATACTCTGCATGAAGTCGAGACCGGATATCCGGCTGATTTGGTCAATCGTCAGCAGGTCGGAGGGCTGTTTGGCATAAAACATGGCGCGCGGATCCTTGGCGGGAAGTCCCGGCCATTAGAAACCGCGCGCCGTCTTGTGCAACGCTTACGCGACGTTCTGCAGTGACACTTTGGGGGTGACACCCAAGGCGAAGCAAACGTCGCGGGTCAGCTCTGGCCGGTTCAGCGTGTAGAAGTGCAGCTTGTTGACGCCGCCCTCCAGCAGGTCAGAGCACAGCTCGGTGCACAGCGCGGTGGCCAGCAGTTCCTCGCGGTCGTCGCGCAGGGCTTTTTCAAAGGCATTTTCGACCCAATCAGGGATGATGGTGCCGCAGCGCTTGGCAAAGTTGCGCGCGCCCTTCCAATTCTCGATCGGCAGGATGCCCGGCGTCAGTTTGCTGCCATCGATCCCGGCCTTTTCGCAGGCGTCGCGGAAGCGGAAGAAGGTCTCGGCCTCGAAGAAGAATTGGGTCAGCGCCTCATCCGCACCGGCATCCAGCTTGCGCTTCAGCCATTCCACATCCGCTGCTTGATCGGCGGCGTCCGGGTGGCGGTCCGGGTAAGCGCCGACCTTGATGTTGAAATTGCCGCGTGCCTTCAGGCCCTTGATCAGCTCAACCGAATTCGCAAACCCGTCCGGGTGCGGGATGAACTTGCCTTCGCCCTTCGGCGGGTCGCCGCGCAGGGCCACGATCTCGGTCACTCCTGCTGCGGCAAACTGGTCGGCGATCTCCAGCGTTTCTGCTTTGGAGGCGTTCACGCAGGTCAAATGCGCGGCCACGTTCAGGCCGGAGGACTTGTGCAGCGTCGACACCGCGTCGCGGGTCAGGGTGCGGGTGGTGCCACCGGCACCATAGGTCACCGATACAAAGCGCGGATCCATCGGAGCGAGGACCTGCACGGTGTCCCAAAGCCGGAAGGAGGCTTCGAGGTTTTGCGGCGGGAAGAATTCAAAGGAAATCTTGGGCGTCGTCATGCTCGGGGTCTCTCGCTAGGTTGATGTCAGCTCTTGTTGCATGCGCAGCAATGTGAGACAATTTCATAATACTCAAGATTAACATGAGCGATCTGATAGGATGCATATCGAATTCCGCCACCTCCGCACCATCAAGGCTATCCATGAGGCCGGCGGTCTGGCCCGCGCTGCAGAGCAGCTGAACATCACCCAAAGCGCACTGAGCCATCAGGTGAAGGGGCTGGAGGACCAAGCAGGTGTTGAGCTGTTTATCCGCCGCTCCAAGCCGATGAAGCTGTCGCCCGCCGGCTTGCGGCTCTTGCGGCTGGCAGAGCAGGTCTTGCCGCAAGTCGAGGCGGCACAAGCAGAATTTTCGTCACTGCGGGACGGTAATACGGGGCGCATGCATATCGCCATCGAATGCCATGCCTGCTTTGAGTGGCTGTTCCCTGTGTTGGAAGGATTCCGCAAAAACTGGGGTGATGTGGACGTGGACATCCGTCCGGGCCTCGCCTTTGACGCTCTGCCCGCGTTGCTGAAAGAAGAGGTGGATCTGGTGGTCTCCTCTGATCCGGAAGACATCAACGGCGTCGATTTCATCGAGCTGTTTGACTACAACGCCGTCTTCGTTGCTTCGGCACAGCATCCCCTGGCAGAAAAACCCTATGTGGAAGCAGAGGATTTCATCGGCCAGAACCTGATCACCTACCCGGTGGACAAGGTCCGGCTGGATGTGTTCAGCCAGCTGCTGATTCCTGCCGGGGTGGAACCTGCCTCGATCCGGCAGGTGGAACTGACGGCGGTGATCCTTCTTCTGGTTGCCTCTAACCGCGGGGTCTCGGTACTGCCGGACTGGGTGGTGCGGGAGGTAAAATATTCCTCAGACTATGTGACCCGGCCGCTGACCAAATCCGGCATCACCCGCAGCCTCTATGCGGCAATCCGCACGGAGGACCGCGAGAAACCTTTCATGCAGGAATTGATCCGCCTGGCCAAGGTCGAGGCGCGCAAGCTGCAGCATCAATAAATCCTGCTCCGGGAGAGGTGCGGAGCGGCCTGCGCCGTTCCGGGGCCGGTTCCCGCTCCGCGGGGTTGCGTGCACCGGCATAGGCCGGCGCCTGGTTCAGACCAGTTTGACGATCTGCTTGCCGGTATTGCCGCCGTGCATCATCGCCAGGAAGGTCTTGGGGGCGTTTTCAAGCCCCTCGGCGATGTCTTCCAGGAAGTTCATGTCCCCGCTGGCGATCTTGGGTGCGACCTCCTGCAGGAAGTCGCTATAGCGGTCGTAGTGGTTGAAGATGATGAAGCCGTTGACCGACAGGAACTTTGTCAGCACCGCGCGCCAGATGGCCGGGGCCGTCAGATCTGTTTCGGCGCTGCTGTACCAGGCAATCATGCCGCAGACAGGGATGCGGCCGAAATTGTTCATCAGGGGCAGCACCGCCTCCAGCACCTTGCCGCCGACGTTTTCGTAGTAGATGTCGATGCCTTTCGGACATTCCGCGGCCAGCGCCTCACTCAGCGCTTCGCCACTGTCATAGGCGCGGTGGTCGAGGCAGGCGTCAAAGCCGAAGGTCTCCACCGCCAGCTTGCATTTGTCCGCGCCGCCCGCGATGCCGACGACGCGCAGGCCCTTCTGCTTGGCCAGCTGCCCCACCATGGACCCGACCGGGCCGGTGGCCGCGGCAACCACCAGGGTCTCGCCGGCCTGCGGGCGGCCATAGGCGTCCAAGCCATGCCATGCGGTAAACCCCGGCATGCCCAGAACGCCAAGCGCAGTGGTGAGCGGTGCCATATCCGGGTCAAGCTTGCGCAATTCGGAGGCCTTGGCGCAGGCGTGGCTGGCCCAGCCGAACATGCCCAAGGCAAAGTCGCCGGGCTGGAAATCAGGGTGCCCCGAGGCAATCACTTTCCCGACGCCGCCTGCGGTCATAGTCTCCCCGATCTCCACTGGCGGGGCATAGGATTTGCCGGCATTCATGCGCCCGCGCATGTAGGGGTCCAGCGACATATAGTGAACCTTAACAACCACTTCACCATCTCCGGGCTGGGGCAGGTCCGCAGTCTCGAGGCGGAAGTTTTCCTCGCTGGCCTGGCCATCGGGGCGGCTGGCCAGCACGATACGCTGCATCTGGTCGGGCATGGGGGCACTCCTTGTTCTGTTTGCCCCAAACTCTGGGCGCGCCAGCGGCGGATTTCAACCGCTGGCGCGCGCGGCGCCGCGGCGTCAGGCGGGATGTGCAGTTTGCGGCATAACCCCTTGGCATTCGGGGGCAGGGCGCGTATAGGCACGCATTGACCCGGCATCTCCCCGACGTGACAGGATTCTGCAGACATGATTGGCAGCGCAAACCTCAATGTGATGATCAAGGCCGCCCGCAAGGCTGGCCGCTCCCTGGTAAAGGACTTCCGCGAGGTGGAAAACCTGCAGGTGTCGATGAAAGGCGCGGGCGACTTCGTCTCCAAAGCCGATATCGCCGCCGAGAAGATCATCAAGGAAGAGCTGCGCAACGCCCGCCCGACCTATGGCTGGATTGCTGAAGAGGGCGGCGAGATCGAGGGTGAAGACCCCACCCGCCGTTGGATTGTCGATCCGCTGGACGGCACCACCAACTTCCTGCACGGGCTGCCGCACTGGGCGATTTCCATCGCGCTGGAGCACAAGGGCAAGATCGTCGCCGGCGTGGTCTATGACGCTGCCAAGGACGAGATGTTCTTTGCCGAGAAGGGCGCAGGCGCCTGGATGAACGACACCCGCATCCGCGTGTCGGGCCGTCACCGGATGATCGAGTCCATTTTTGCCACCGGCGTGCCGTTCGGCGGCCGCGCCGACCTGCCGCTGACGCTGCAGGACCTGGCCCGCCTGATGCCCGCCTGCGCCGGCGTGCGCCGCTGGGGCTCTGCCGCGCTGGACATGGCCTATGTGGCCGCAGGCCGCTACGAGGGCTTCTGGGAGCGCCGCCTGAACCCCTGGGATCTGGCCGCGGGCATCATCATCGTGAAAGAGGCTGGCGGGTTGGCTGAGGCAATCGACCCGGAAGCGGGCATCATCGACAGCGGGTCGGTGGTTTGCTCGAACGAGCCGATCTTCGAGAACTTCGCTAAGGTGATCCGAGGCTGAACCGGCGGTAAGACTGAGAATATGAAACGCGGCCATTGAGCCGCGTTTTTTTGTTTCGTGTGATGGGATGAGGGCTGCGCCCTCCCGGGCTCGGGCGCAGCCCGGCTTTCAGCCGGGCAGAAGGTTATTGCTGATCCGACGGATGGTTCACCCCGTCGTTCCAGGGGATCTCGCCATAGGTCTCCGGATGAGACCGCGGATTGGCACCCTCGATACAGCCCAGGTTGACACCGCATTCCTTGGAATCTGAGCGGCGCTGGTGGTGGGTATAGATGCCGCAGGTCTTGCAGAAATAGTGCTTCGCCGTATGGGTGCCCCAGGTGTAGAGGCTGAGGTTTTCAGCCCCTTTCAGCACCTTGAGGCTGGCGGTCAGTGCGGTGACGGCAGCCGCTCCGCGCCGCAGGCAAAAGGAACAGTCGCAGCGCGCGGCAGAGGCGAGGCCTTCGGGAAACTCCGCCTCGATCTCAACGGCGCCGCAGTGGCAGGTGGCTTTCAGGTAGGGCATCGGCAGATTCTTACTTAGATTGCTCGTTGCTTTAGGAGTTTGGGTCTTTAAGTGAAACAACCTCTGCATTAGGTAACGGGCCGTGCAAACTACGTCTTAGACTTTCTTGCACAGCATGCACGCGGCCTTCGGGCCAGTCACTTGAAAGCTGGTTGGTCATTCCCAACAATAGCTGGTCAAAATCTTTCCAGCTTATCACTCTTTGCCGTTCAAGCTGGTTTCTCAGCGCATGCAAGACAAGACGATCGGTGAGTGCCATCACTCTAATAGTTTCAACTTCTTCTTTCAGAGTTTCGATAGTCTCCTTGAGTGCCAAAATCTCTTCACCGCTCATTGCGCCAATCCTTCTATAAATGAAATAATCTAAAATCTTAGAGGTTCATACGGCCGCTGCTTACTTCCCCCAAGGCCCCGGATTGCGCTTTTTGCGCGGCAGCTTGGGGATGCGGCTGGCGGAGTATTCGTACTCATTCTCCGGATGCGGCGGTGTCCCATGTGTCCGGTCCCAGAACGCCCGGCCGCCGCGGCGCAGCCACAGGGGCAGGCAGAGGACCAGCCCCACTGCAAAACCGCCGGCATGGGCCCAGTAGGCGACGCCGCCCTGATTAGGATCGGAGCCGAGGCCTCCGAAAAACTGCATTGCCAGCCACAGGCCCAGCATCACAAAAGCGGGGATTGTGAAGATGCGGAAATAGATGATCAGCACCAAGAGGATATCGACGCGGGCCTTTGGGAACATCAGAAGATAGCCGCCCATGACGCCTGCGATGGCACCGGAGGCGCCGACCGTGGGCACCATGGACCCCGGCGCCGACAGCACATGGATCAGCCCGGCACCAATACCGCTGGCGAGATAGAAGGCGAGGAAGGGCAGGTGACCCATCTCCTCCTCCAGATTGTCGCCGAAGATCCACAGGAACAGCATGTTGCCGCCCAGATGCATCAGCCCGCCGTGGATGAACAGGGAGGTGAACAGAGTCCCGTACCCGTAGCCGTGGCTGATCTCGGCCGGGACAACGGCATAGGCGTCATAGAAATAGGCAAGCGCCCGGGGCGAGGCGTAGCTGGCGGTGTAGTAGAAATAGGCCAGGATATTTGCGGCAATCAGCGCGTAGACGACATAGGGCCTGCGGCCGGACGGGTTGTGGTCGCGGATCGGAAACATGGGGGAACGCTGGGCCGGAAACGGCCCAGCGTCAAGTGCTTAGCGCGGAAAGCTCAGGCCATGCCGCCCAAGAGCTGCGCGTTGCCGCCGGAGGCGGTGGTGTCGACGCAGACGTGGCGCTCGGCCAGCACCCGGGCGCGGTCTGGCTTGCCCGGGATCAGCGGCACAATTGCGCCTTCTCGCTTGGCCAGGCTCTGTTCGATTTCGCGGCCTGTAGCTTCGTCGCCCCACCACAGCACCCCGGCGATGCCCTCGATGCTTTCCAGCTGGCGCATATCCAGCAGCCCGTGCGCCTCAATCGCGGTGCCGCCGAGGCTGATCACTTCTTTGGCCTGGGCCGCCGCGGCCTCCGCCCCCGGACCCATGCACAAGAGCGGCGGGCGGGCAGAGACTGTCAGGCGGTTCGATTCACCGGTCGGGCCGGGCAGGGAGGTTGTGACCGGCTGCGAGGGCACGCCGCTTGGCGCCTTCAGATCGGTGATGTTGCTGTCCCAGCTGTTTGCGCTGGACTGGCGGTCCGGCGCGCAGAACCGGCTGAGGTAAAGCGGGCCGCCAGCCTTGGGACCGGTGCCTGACAACCCCTCGCCGCCGAACGGCTGGCTGCCGACGATGGCGCCGATCTGGTTGCGGTTCACATAGATGTTGCCGGCATGCACCCGGTCGCAGACATGCTGCACCCGGTCGTCGATCCGGGTGTGGAGCCCGAAGGTGAGGCCATAGCCGGTGGCGTTGATGTCGGAAATCACCTGGTCCAGCTGCTGCGATTTGAACCGCGCCACATGCAGGACCGGGCCAAAGATCTCTTCCTTCAGATCACTGATGCCGGAAACCTCGATCATGGTCGGCGCAACAAAGGTGCCGGCCTGCGGCGCGCGCATTTCCTTCAGCACGCGGCCCTCGGCGCGGGCTTTGCCGACATGCGCCAGGATGCCTGCGCGGGCGCCCTCGTCGATCACCGGGCCGCTGTCGGTGGACAGGTTCCAGGGATCATCCAGCTGCAGGCAGTCCATCGCGCCCTTCAGCATTTTCAACACGTTGTCGGCAATGTCGTCCTGCAGATACAGGCAGCGCAGCGCCGAACAGCGCTGGCCGGCCGACTGGAAAGCGCTTTCGATCACCGCCTGTACCGCCTGTTCCGGCAGTGCGGTGGAGTCGACGATCATCGCGTTCAGGCCGCCGGTTTCCGCAATCAGCGGTGCGCCCGGCTGCAGGTTGTCAGCCATCGCCTTGCGGATGCGCAGGGCGGTGGCGGTGGAGCCGGTGAAGGCAACGCCATTGACGCGCGCATCAGAGGTGATGGCAGCGCCGACCACGCTGCCGCGGCCCGGCACCAGCTGCAGGGCGCTGCGCGGCACGCCGGCCTCATGCATCAGCTGCACGGCGCGGTGGGCAATCAGCGGCGTCTGGTCGGCGGGTTTGGCCAGCACGGCGTTGCCAGCGGACAGCGCGGCCGAGACCTGGCCGGTGAAGATCGCCAGCGGGAAGTTCCACGGCGAGATGCAGGAGAAGATGCCGGCAGGCGGCGCATCGGAATTGCGCGCCGCATAGTATCGCAGGAAATCCACCGCCTCGCGCAGTTCGGCAACCGCATCCGGGATGGTCTTGCCGGCCTCGCGGGCGAGGATGGCAAACAGCTCGCCAAAGTTCTCTTCATAGAGGTCGGCGGCCTTGTTCAGGATCGCGGCACGCTCCGCAGCTGGGGCGTCCCAGGGATCGGCCAGCGCCAGCGCCAGTTCGATATCGTCCTGGCTGCACTGGCTGACGGTGCCAACCACGCTGTGGTCGGTTGGGCTGGTCACATCCTTGGCGGCCTCCGGCTGGGCATCGCCTGCCAGCAGCGGCGCGGCTTCCCACTGGTGGCTGCGCCAGGGCGCGCGGGCCTCTTCGATCTTTACCAGCGTCGGGGCGTGGCCCAGATCGAACCCTTTGGAGTTCGGGCGTTCCGGCGCGTACAGCTCCGGTCCGGTCGGGATCTTGCGGGTCACATCTGCGATGGCCTCAAACGGGTCCGCGGCCACCACCTCCGGCGGCACGTTGTCGTCGACAATCTGGTTCACAAAGGAGGAGTTGGCACCGTTTTCCAGCAGGCGGCGCACCAGATAGGCCAAGAGGTCGCGGTGGGCGCCGACGGGGGCGTAGATCCGGCAGTTGGTCTTGTTCTGCTCCAGCACCATCTGGTGCAGGGTCTCACCCATGCCATGCAGGCGCTGGAACTCATACCGCTCATTGCCGACCCCTTCGGCCATATGCAGGATGGCGGCGACTGTATGGGCGTTGTGGGTGGCGAACTGCGGATAGATCCGGTCCGTCATGCCCAAGAGCTTGCGGGCGTTGGAGATGTAGGACACATCGGTCAGCGGCTTGGAGGTGAAGACCGGGAAGCCATCCACACCCTCGACCTGGGCACGCTTGATCTCGGTGTCCCAATAGGCGCCCTTGACCAGCCGCACCATGAAGCGGCGGTCGTATTTCTCGGCCATTTCATGCAGCGCATCAATCGCCAGCCCGGTGCGCGGGCCATAGGCCTGCACCACCACGCCAAAGCCGTCCCAGCCGGCCAGCGTCGGGTCAGAGACCACGGCCTCGATCACTTCCAGCGACAGCGACAGGCGGTCTGCTTCTTCGGCATCGACATTCAGGCCCATCTTGGCCGCCTTCGCCAGCAGCGCCAGCGCCTTCAGGCGCGGCACCAGCGCTTCCATCACGCTGTGCTCATGCGCCAGCTCATAGCGCGGGTGCAGCGCCGACAGCTTCACCGAGATGCCGGGGTTCTTGCGGATGTCGTCGCTGTTGCAGGCAGCCGCAATGGCGGAAATCGCCTTGGAATAGGCCAGGTGATAGCGCGACGCGTCGGCCTCGGTGCGAGCGGCCTCGCCCAGCATGTCGTAGGAGTAGGTGTAGCCCTTGGCCTCCATCCCCGCGGCGCGGTTCATCGCACTCTCGATGGTTTCGCCCAGCACAAACTGGCGGCCCATTTCCTTCATCGCGCGGCTGACGGCAGTGCGGATCACCGGCTCGCCCAGGCGTTTGATGGCACCGCGCAGGGCGCCGATCGGGCTGCGTTCCTCGTCCAGCACCTTGCCTGTCAGCATCAGCGCCCAGGTAGAGGCGTTGACCAGCGAGGAGGTCGATTTGCCCAGGTGCTTGCCCCAGTCAGACGGTGCGATCTTGTCTTCGATCAGCGCGTCAATGGTGTCGGCATCCGGTACCCGCAGCAGGGCTTCTGCCAGGCACATCAGCGCCACGCCCTCATCGGTCGACAACCCGTATTCGGCCAGGAACACTTCCATCAGCCCCGGTGCCGAATGGCCGCGGATATCACGCACCAGCGCAGCGGCGTTGGCACAGATTTTTTCGCGGTCTGCGTCGGTGAGGGCGGCCTGGGCCACCAGCTGGTCGCGCATTGCGGTTTGATCGGCATAGGTGCCGGCGTCGATCCGGTAGCGCAGCTTGGTTTGAGCGGTCATGAAGGGAACTCCACAAAAGGTGTGCAGGGCTTTTGTTAAGAGTACACCCTTTCTGAAAGGACAATCGCCTGAAGATGTGATATCTGCAGGTCTAATGAGTGAAAAGTTAACTCTGGAAAGTCCAAATGAACTCCTTTGATCTTGACCGCTACGACCGGGCGATTCTGAACGTCCTGAGCGAGGATGGCCGCATCTCCATCGCCGATCTTGCGCGCCGGATCGGACTGTCGAAAACCCCGACCCAGACCCGGCTCAAGCGGCTGGAGGCGGAGGGGATCATCACCGGCTACCGCGCCCTGGTCGACCCGATCCGGCTGGGGCTCGATCATGTGGCCTTTGTTGAGGTCAAGCTGGACGACACCCGCGAGGCGGCATTGGCCAAGTTCAATGCCGCGGTGGCTCGGCAGCCGGAGATCGAGCAGGCGCATATGATGGCTTCGCATTTCGACTACCTGCTGAAGGTCCGCACCCGCTCCATGACGGATTACCGTGCGGTGCTGGGAGAGAAGATCTCTTCGCTGCCGCATGTGGCATCTACCTCCACCTATGTGGCGATGCAGGCAGTCAAGGAAGACGGCGCGCTGGGGCCGTTGTAGGGTCGGGGCAGGATCGCACGGCCAGTTGACTTGATTGAAACTGCAATTGTGCGAGCATGGGGCATGTTTCTTGTCTTGTTTCGCCCACCGTTTGCACTTGCCGCGGCTCTCACCGCCGCGGCTTTTCCGGCGCAGGCATCGGACTGCCCTGATGCGCCTGACCACAGCACCCCGCTGGAGGCGCTGATGGAAGAGGTGCAGGACGCAGAAAGTGAAACCCAGGCGCGGGAAATCGCCAACCGGATGTGGGAATATTGGGCTGATGCGCCAAATGCGCAGGCGCAGGCCATGCTCGACCGCGGCATGACCAAGCGCTCCGCCTTCGATTTCCTCGGCGCGCTTGCGGACTTCGACCAGCTGATTTCCTATTGCCCGGACTATGCCGAGGGCTACAACCAGCGCGCCTTTGTGCATTACCTGCGCAGGGATTTCGCCGCGGCCCTGACGGATCTGGACCGGGCCTTGGACCTGTCGCCACGCCATATCGCCGCCATGAGCGGGCGGGCGCTATCGCTTTATGGTCTGTCCCGGCTGGAGGAAGCGCGCGAAGCCCTGGCGGCAGCGCTGAAGCTCAATCCCTGGCTGCCGGAACGCTATCTGGCAGAGCCCGGCGGGCCGCTGGCGCCGCTAGGGGCGGAAGATGTGGAGTTGTAGCACTGCCCGCTCTGCGCGAAATTTTTGCCGGTCTGACCGAAAACACATTGTCCGCGTGAAATCAGGAGGCTAGACCTGCGTCCAAGGTGCCGCGATCCGGCGCCTGTGTGCGGACGTGGTGGAATGGTAGACACCGGAGACTTAAAATCTCCTGGCCGTATGGCCGTGCGGGTTCGAGTCCCGCCGTCCGCACCAGCTCTCTCAACTAGATTGCGGCGATGTCCTGAGGGCACCTTCGGCACGTCCCCGCGCAACGCGGAGGACTGCCAGCCATTTCGCGGCGTATCGCCTGCTCGCGCTGACTTTGCGTTGCTGTGACGATGATTTTATGCAAGATGTTTCGCGGAATGTGAAAGATCCGGCACATATGGCGCTCATCCACGAGAAAATTTCGGCCCTACTGGAGGATATGAACCTGTCCAACCGGCAGGCGGCGCTGAAGTGCGGCATCCCCTATGGCACCTTCAACAGCGCGCTGAAGCATGAGCGCGAGATCGGCTGGAGCACGCTGGATGCGCTGGCGCGCGGGCTTGGGGTGTCGTTCCACTACTTCTCTTCCGAGACCTCGGGGCTGGAACTGCTGCCGGATATCCGCGCTGACGCGGCTGCCGTGAAGGCGTTTGAGATTCTCAATACCCGGCTGCAGGCCGCCGCGAGAACCCGCCAATACAGCGGCTGCGATGTGTCGCTGCAGGATTTCCTGGACTGGTGGTTCGCCAACAGCGGCCGCCTGGAAGGGTTTGACCGGTTGCAGCATGCGGTCGACATGTTCGACCCGCCGGATGCGGAACAAAACCGGATACAGCCGATCCGCTCCGGTCCAGCCAGCCTCGCCTCGATCTGCTTTGAAGTTTCCGACAGCAACCAGCTGCGCAGCACACTCAATGGCTTCAGCGACAAGGTGAACGCCGATCTGGTGATGGCCCACAGCGAAGCCATCAGCCGGGGTGAGCCGGTGATTACCCATCCCTCGCTGGATGTGAAACTGCTGAACGGGCGCCGCTTTACCCGCCAGTACCGCCGGGTGCTGGCGCCGGTCTACCTGCCTGACGGCAAGCTGCTGGTGGTTAACTTTTCACAGGACATCAAAACCGGCTAGGTCGCTCTGCAGCATATGCTCCATCTCCAGCCGGGGCGCGCCGACGAACCATTCGGTGCTGCTGCGCACCTCCGGTTCCGGGTCGCGCCACTTTTGCGCCCGGGGGATCGCCCGGGTGAAGCCATAGACAAGGTCCAGCCGCGCCTGCATGTGGCGGTCGGGGATGAAGGCGTAAATCCAGTCCACATCCCATTTCTGGATTGCCAGTATCAGAAAGATCCGCATGAACGGCGCCAGCCGTTCCGCCCGCCGTCCGCGGTGGCCGGGCAGAAAGGTCAGCTCACCCACATAGGCCAGCCGCCCACGCACTTCGCGCGCCAGCGGCTCTGCCACGCTTTCGACGCCGCCGCCGGCATCGTTGGGAAACTGGTGCCGCGAGGTGCGCAGCAAATACTCTGCCAATGTCTCCCGGCCTAGATCCTGCAGCATCGACGCCGCACCGCCGATGTAGCTGTCGCCGTCCTTCAGAAACAGCCAGAAAGCAGAGTTTTCGGTGTGGTCAGCCCGTTCGATGGCAAAGCCCGGCATCTGGAATTGGCGTCCCGTTGTGGCGGCGGCTTCCGGAACCTTCTCGAAATCCGTGAACATTTCAACCTGCAGCCCGGCCTGCGAAAGCGCCTGCAAATAAACCGACAGCGTTTTCCCCAAATCAAGTGCGTTCATGAAGTTCCCCCGTCACAAATAGTACATTCCGGGATATCCCGGATTGCCCGCTGACACCGCTACAGAGTGCGATTTGATTAAAATCTTAACCACTTTTGCGGTTATTTGTTTACTTCTGGGCGAGGGTGATGTTTTGCGAAATGCCGTAGGCAAGCGGCAGTAGGGATTGTTTTCAAAGAAAAAGCCCGGCAGTGCTTCTGTCGGGCTGATCCGTGCGATGAGGTCTCAAGGTTGTGTCAGCCGCGGCCGCGGTAGGGTGGCACGCCCTGGTCGGGAATCCAGACGCCCTCGGGCATCGGGCCGGTCTGCCAGAAAACATCAATCGGGATGCCGCCGCGCGGGTACCAGTAGCCGCCGATACGCAGCCACTTAGGCTCCAGGAAATCGGCCAGGCGGCGGGCGATGGAGACCGTGCAATCCTCATGAAAGGCGCCGTGGTTGCGGAAAGAGGTGAGGAACAGCTTCAGCGACTTGCTCTCCACCAGCCACTCGCCCGGCACATAGTCGATCACCAGATGGGCAAAGTCCGGCTGGCCGGTCATCGGGCAGAGCGAAGTGAACTCCGGCGCGGTGAAGCGCACGTTGTAGGCCACGTCTGCTTGCGGGTTCTGCACCCGCTCCAGTTCCGCCTGTTCTGGGCTTTGCGGCACGATGGTGTCGCCGCCCAGCTGTTTCAGATTACTGTAGATGCTATCAGACATATCAGGGTTCCTATGTTCAGACGCCGCGCTTGTTGCCCCAGACCAGCACATGCAGCTGCGGGAGGACGCGGGGGGTGAACCAGCCGTCGCCGGTCACTTTTTCAATCAGCCACAAAAGGCGTTCGGTGGCCTGGTTCAGATCGACGGGCTGTTCCGGGTCGACCTCCGGGTTGCCGGGCTGCAGGTACAGCGGCAATTCCGGATGGCGCTCAGCCGCGGCCTTGGCCCAGGCGTAATCCTTGTCGTCGAAGATCACGATCTTCATCACCGCCTGACCGCAGCCCTGTGCCGCCTCCAGGCATTGGTCAAAGGCTTTCCAGTCCACGGTTTCGCCGCTGGAGGGCGGCTTGGGGCTGAGCACCAGCGTATCAAGGTCTGCAAACCAGGGTTTGCTGACCGATCCTTGGGTCTCGCAGGCGAACCGGTAGCCCTCGGCCTTGCCAAAGGCAATCACCGGCGCGAAATCCTGGATCGCCGGGTTGCCGCCGGAAATCGACACTGTCAGCGGCTTGCCGCCGGACAGGCGGCGCACTTCAGCCATGACTTCTGCGGGCGCCATCACCGCCCAGTCATGCCGGTACGCGCTGTCCACTGCATGCATGCTGTCGCACCAGGAACAGCGGTAGTCGCAGCCGCCAGCGCGCACAAATACCGTGGGCTCCCCGATCAGGGCGCCTTCGCCCTGGATCGTGGGGCCGAAGATTTCCGCGATGCGCAAAGTCGTCATGGCCGGTACTCTGCCCAGGTTTTCGGGGTTTCGGAAACCTTCACAGCAGATACTTCCGGCCAGCGCGCGTGGCACCAGTCGTAGAAATGCCTGGCCATGTTCTCCGCAGTCGAATGCCCGTCTAGCACATCGTTCAGGTGCCGGTGATCGAACGTCCCGTCGATGTAGTCCTTCAGCGGCTTCAACTCGTGATAGTCGCGCACAAAGCCGTCACTGTTCAGCTCCTTCGCCGCCAGTTCCACCACCACGACATAGTTATGGCCGTGCAGCCGGGCACACTGGTGATCGGAAGGCAGATGGGTCAGCTGGTGCGATGCGGAGAAATGGAACTCCTTGGTGATCCGGAACATCAGGCGCCGTCCTTGCCAGCAATTGCCGCTTTCCAGAACTCCGGGTCGGCATAGTCCGTCGGATCCTCGACACCGGCCAGATGGAAGGCCTCTCGCCGTTCCACGCAGGTGCCGCAGCGCCCGCAATGCTTGTCGCCGCCTTTGTAGCAGGACCAGGTCTCGGCAAAGGGCGTGTTGTGCTTGGCGCCCGCAGTCACGATGTCGCCCTTGGTGCGGTGCACAAACGGGGTGTAAAGCCGCACGTCGGCATAGCCGTCCAGCGCCGCGCGCTGCATGGCGTCAAACGCCTCGGTAAAGGCCGGGCGGCAGTCCGGATAGATGAAGTGATCCCCGCCATGCACCGCCGTTGCCACGGCCTCGTCGCCGTTTGCAGCGGCAATGCCATAGGCGATGGTCAGCATGATCGCGTTGCGGTTCGGCACCACGGTGACCTTCATGGTCTCTTCTTCGTAGTGGCCGTCCGGCACGTCGATGTCATCGGTGAGCGCCGAGCCGGAAAGCGCGGCGCCGATACCCCTCATGTCGATGATGTCATGCGGCACACCCAGCCGTTTGGCTGCGGCGGCGGCATAGTCGAGCTCCTTCTTGTGGCGCTGGCCGTAGTCAAAGGAGACAAGACGGGTCAGCTGATGTTCTTCAGCGACCATATGGGCAAGCGAAACGGAATCCAGCCCGCCCGAGCAGATAACGATAGTTTTCATTTTTGAACCCTTGTTTTGGTGACCGGGTAGGCTGCGACCGGTGTCGCGCGTTTAGCAGCATGGCGGGAATGGCGCAAGTCGCGGGCGGATTGCGCACATTCTTCAGGACTTGTTGGAAAAACTTGAAAGTGGCTATCAGCCGGGCCGGCTTCCTAAACGGGCGGCAGTTCCCCCACCAGCCACTCCAGAAACGCCCGCGATGCCGGGGTGCTGGCATGGCTGGGCGGCGGCATCAGAAAATAGTTCTCCAGCAGTTCCGCCGAGTGATCGCTGGCCCGGACCAGCTGGCCGCTCTCCAGCAGATCGCCCGCAAGAATGTCATGGGAAATAGAGATCCCGGCCCCATTCACCGCAGCGGTCATGGCAATCACGTAGGTGGAGGCCAGATTGACCTCATGGTTGCGCTCAAACGGCAGATCCTGCGACTTGAACCACGCCCCCCAGGACCCTGTTACGCCGGCACAATCCAGCAGCGTGGCGGTGCTGAAGTCCACCTTGCCGTCCTGATAGCCCGGCGCGCAAACCGGAAAGAACCGGTCCCGGGTCAGCCGGATCGCGGCGGCGGACATATCATTCGGGCGGCCAAAGCGGATTTCGGTCCCGGCGGAACTGGCGTGCCGTTCCGGATCCCAGATCGGGGTCACGATGTTCAGCACCAGCCAGGGGAACCTCTCGTAAAGCCGCGGCAGACGCGGCGACAGCCAGAAGACCGAGAACGCCATATTGCACTGCAAGACCAGATGCCGCCCCTGATCGCCGCCGGTGAAGGCCTGGGTGCCCGCAGCAATGAGGTCAAAGGCCTCGCGCACAATCGGCATGTAATTCGCCCCGGCCTCACTGAGTTCCAGCGCCCGGGTTTTGCGGATGAACAGCTCCCGGCCCAGGAAGTTCTCCAGGCTGCGCACATGCTGGCTGATCGCCGATTGGGTCAGGTTCAGCTCCGCCGCGGCGCGGGTGAAGGACAGGTGCCGGGCGCTGGCCTCAAAGGCGCGCAGCCAGGTGAGCGGGGGCAGGGAGGAGGAAGGCGATCCGGGAGACGGCATGAATGCAAGACCTATGCATTAGTTCAATTAATGCATAGCGGCTGAATCAATCGTTTGTCAGCAGGAATTTCGACTGGCACCACTAAGAAAAGCGGATTTGGAGGCCCAAGATGAACAAGCAAGCGGAACTGAGCCCGAACCTCACCCATTGGCAGGAGCGCGTCGACATGGCCGCGGCCTTCCGTTGGACCGAGCGGCTGGACATGCACGAAGGTGTCGCAAACCACTTCAGCCTGGCAGTGAACGACGACGGCACCCAGTTCCTGATGAACCCCAACCAGGCGCATTTCCGGCGCATTAAAGCCTCGGACCTGCTGCTGCTGGATGCCAATGACCCCAAGACCATGGACCGCCCCGACGCGCCGGACCCGACCGCCTGGGGCCTGCACGGCTCTATCCACCGCCTGTGCCCGCATGCGCGCTGCGTGATGCATGTGCATTCGATCCACGCCACCGTTCTGGCCTGTCTCGCCGACAGCACCCTGCCGCCGATCGACCAGAACACAGCCACCTTCTACAACCGCTATGTGGTGGATGGCGATTTCGGCGGCCTGGCGTTTGAGGACGAGGGCGCCCGCTGCGCTTCGATGCTGACCGACCCGAAGGTCAAGGTGATGATCATGGGCAACCACGGGGTGCTGGTGATCGGCGACAGCGTCGCAGACACCTTCAACCGGCTCTACTATTTCGAACGCGCCGCGGAGACCTATATCCGCGCCCTGCAAACCGGCCAGAAGCTGCGGGTGCTGAGCGACGAGATTGCCGAGAAAACCGCGCAGGAGCTGGAGGATTACCCGGATCAGGCCGAGCGCCATCTGGTGGAGCTGAAGGCGATTCTCGACGACGAAGGCTCCAACTACGCAAGCTGAGCGCCAGCAAGGGAGGCGGCACAATGGACGGAACTTTGCACTCCCCGGAACGCGACCGGGAAGCCGAACGCTGGCATTACCACCCCAAGGGGCCGGTGCCGCTCAACCCGCTGTTCAGCTGGCCGCCGCGCCCGGCGGCGGTCCTCAGCTGGTACCGCGGCGCCTGGATGGAGATCACATCGCTGACGCTCTGCTTCCTGCTGGCGCTGGCGGTCTATGCCTGGATGCTGCCGCCGCTGGCAGAAATGGGTGAATTCCGTCCAGGCTGGATGCTGCAGGTCTGGCTCGCCAACCTGCTGCCGCAGGCCGCGGTGGCCGGGGGCCTGCACTGGTGGCTCTACATGCGCAAGGGCCAGGGCATGCAAAAGAAGTTCGACAAGCGCGACCTCTCACGCGGCAACGGCACCTTCACCTTCAAGAACCAGGTTCTGGACAACATCTGGTGGACGCTCGGCAGCGCCATCACCGTGGCCACCGTCTATCAATGGGGCATCTACTGGCTGATGGCCAACGGCTGGGTGCCGGTGGTGACTTTCGCCGAAGCCCCGGTCTGGTGCGTGGTCTGGATGCTGTTCATCCCGATGTGGTCCGGCCTGCATTTCTACTGGGTGCACCGGCTGGAGCACCACCCAAAACTCTACAAACACGTGCACGCGGTGCACCACCGCAACGTCAACATCGGCCCGTGGTCGGGGATTTCAAACCACTGGTATGAAAACCTGCTCTATTTCACCACCTATTTCATTCACCTGATCGTGCCGTCGCACCCGCTGCACCTGGCCTTCCATGCGATGTTCCAGCAGATCAGCCCGGTTCTGTCCCATTCCGGCTTCGAGCGGGTGATCGCCAAGGAAACCGAGGCCGCCAAGGCTGGGGATTTCTTCCACCAGCTGCACCACCGCTATTTCGAATGCAACTACGGCACCTCGGAAATTCCCTTCGACAAGTGGTTCGGCACCTACCACGACGGCTCCGCCGCAGCGACAGAACGGACGCGGGCCTTTAAGAAGCAGATGTACACTCGCTAGAATTGAGGGTTTCGGAAACTGATCAGGATCAAGGCGTATATATTCGCGAATCCCTATGCCTGACCGCAGAACAGTCAAAGGCATAGGAGAAAGCCCATGTTGCGCCTTGCATCCATTCTCTATTCGCTGATCGGCAGCAGCCTGGCAGGGGCGGCGGTGATTGTGGTTCTGGCGGCCGGGCTTGTCACAACACAGGCCATCATAGGCGCCGCTGCAGCGGGGGCGGTGCTGGCACTGCCAGTGGCCTGGCTGGTGGCGAAACAGCTTTACGCCCGCGGCGCCTGAGGCGCGTCAGGCGTTCAAGAACACCCGCGCGGCGGCTTCAAATTCCCGCGGCTTCTCGGCGTGCAGCCAATGGCCCGCGCCGGGCAGCTTGGCGAAACGGGCATTGGGGAAACGCGCGCGGATCTCCTCGCGGTGTTCCGGCAGCACGTAATCCGACTCCGACCCGGACAGAAACAGCGCAGGGCCGTCCCAAACAGCGTCCGTCTGGGGAAACGACATGATGTTCGGCATCTGATCGGCCAGCGCGTCCAGGTTCAGCTTCCAGCGCTTGTTCGCCAGATCCAGCGACTGGGTGAAGAAACTCTGCAGCGCAGGCTCCACCCCGGCTTCGGCCAGTTTTGCGGCAGCCTCGGGGCGGCGCTCGATGGTCTCCAGATCCAGCGATTTCATGGCGTGGATATACTGGATCTGCGTGTGGCCATAGGCGACCGGCGCGATGTCGGCGACCACCAGTTTGCGCACCGCCTCGGGGTGGTTCAGCGCCAGCATCATCGCGGCCTTGCCGCCCATTGAATGGCCAATCACATCCATCTGGCCGCCATGGGCCGCGATCACCCCGGCCAGATCCTCCGCCAGCTCCGGATAGGTGTGGCTGTCCGCGCGCGGGCTGTCACCGTGGTTGCGCATGTCCACCGCAACCACCTGCCTCTCATCCGACAGGCGCTTGGCGATGACGCCCCAGTTGCGGGCAGACCCATAAAGCCCGTGGGCAATCAGGAGCGGGGTGTTCGAGGTGGCGGAGCCATGAGTGATCGTGTTCAGCATGAGCACTTGATAGCCGTGCAGGCGGAGGCTTGCCACCCCCATTGAGGCAGCCGCAGCTGCAGGCTAGGGTAGTCCCGCAGCGCAGCAAGGGGAGAGTGCCAGAATGGCCGCCAGCCTGGATCAGGATATCGAAGACATCCGCACCCTCCTGAAGGAGCGCGAGCACGCATCGGGCGACTTGGCCGCTGCGCTGAAGCTCGTCCGCCGCCGCATCCCCCGCCGGATCTACAAACAGGGCATGAAGCTCGCCGCTGCGCTGCCGCTGCTGGAGCACCCGAAGCTGCGGATGACGGTGGACGAAAAGCCGCTGCAGGGCGCCGCCCGCGAGGTGAAGGCGCATCTGCACAAGATCGACCTCGCCGACCGCCGCAAGGGCTTCTGGCTCGGCGTCCTTGGCAGCATGGCGTTTTCCATCCTCTGCGTGCTGATCCTGCTGGTGGTGGTGTTGCGCTGGCGCGGCCTGATCTGATTTCCCGCTTTACCCCGTGTCTGCCGACTGTATTTTGAACGCAGTTCAAGAAAAGGCAGGGTGCCATGGCAGGCAAGGTGGAAGCGCGCAAGGCCGCGCTGCGGCAGAAACTGGTGGAAGCGGCGGAGATCCGCATCGCGCGCGACGGGGCAGGGGCGCTGCGGGCCCGCGACCTGGCGCATGATGCGGGCTGTGCGGTCGGGGCGATCTACAACGCTTTCGACGATCTGACCGCCATCATCATGGCGGTGAACGGGCGCACCTTCCAGCAACTCGGCGCTGCGGTTGAGGCCTCGGTCGCGGGCGCAGAGGCGGAACCGCCGACCCGCCGCCTGATCCTGATGAGCAACGCTTACCTGCATTTCGCGGTGCAAAACACCAACCTGTGGCGGGCGATGTTCGACCTGCGGATGGCCGCGGGAGATGCGGTGCCGGAGTGGTACCTGACCGCGCTGGACAGCCTCTTTGCCAATATCGCCCGCCCGGTGGGGGAACTGTTCCCGGACAAGGACGCAGGCGAGGCGGCTCTGATGGTGCGGGCGCTGTTCTCTGCCGTCCACGGCATCGTGCTCCTGGGGCTGGAGCAGCGCATCTCCGGCGTTCCGCCGGAACGCATTGAGCAGATGATCGCCCAGGTGCTGGAGCAAATCGGCGGCAGATAGTTTTTGAACGTCGTTCATGATTTTTCTTGAACGACGTTCAAAATTTTGTTACACGATTCTTCGTGAACGATGTTCATGTTTGCGGAGGAAGCAATGTTCAATACTCTGAAGACCCTGATCACCGGCGCCAATGCCCGGGCAGAAGAGCAGCTGCGCGAGACCTACTCGATCGAGCTGATCACCCAGAAGATCCGCGAGGCGGACACCAACCTGAAGGCGGCCAAGCTGACGCTGGCCAGCCTGATCCAGCGCCAGCGGGCAGAGCAGCGCCAGGTGGAGACCCTGGAGGAGCGCGTCCGCGACCTGATGGCCCGGGCAGGCGAGGCGCTGGAGGCGGGGCGCGAGGATCTCGCGCAAAGCGCCGCCCAGGCGGTGGCGGATATGGAAAACGAGCTGGTGGTTCGCCGCCAGACCCTGGACCGGCTCGACACCCGTATCCTGCAGCTGCGTCAGTCGGTGGAAACCGCCAGCCGCCGCATCACCGACCTCAAGCAGGGCGCGATTGCCGCCCGGGCCACCCGGCGCGAGCAGGACCTCCAGCGCCGTCTGCACCGCCACACAGGTGGCGACAGCCCGGCAGAGGAGGCCGAGGCACTGATCCGCGACGTGCTGCAGCGCGACGACCCGTTCGAGCAGGGCGAGATCCTGCGCGAGATCGACGGTGAGCTGAACAACACCACCATTGCCGACGATCTGGCGGACGCCGGCTTCGGCCCCCGCAGCCGCAGCACCGCCGCGGATGTGCTGAGCCGTCTGAAACCCAAGGACTGACCCGACCTTTCTTATTCCACGCAGCCCGCCCGTCCGGGCTCACTGAATTTACTGGAGAAACAACATGTATACCGACAACACTGACAACAAGCTGATCATTCTACTGAACACCGCAGGCGTTGCCATTGCCTATGGCATGCTGGGGATTTCCCTGTGGCTCTCGACCGAGGTGCCGCTGGCGACCAAGGGCTACTGGGGCATGGCCGTGCTCCTGCTGACACTGAGCCTCATCAACGTTGTTAAATACCGCTTCGACCACCGCTCCAGCGAAGACCGTATCCGCAAGATCGAGGACGCCCGCAATGAAAAGCTGCTGGAAGACGCGCTGATGGACGCCAAGCAGGACATCTGAGTTGGCCTGATGATTGGAACCACGCCCGCCTGACCAGGCGGGCGTTTTCTTTGCAGCCAAAAGAAAACCGCCGCGGCTTTGGGGCCGCGGCGGTTTCTTTTTGTCTGATAAGCCGGAGCTTACAGGTTCGGATAGAGCGGGAACTTGGCGCAGAGGTCGGCGACCTTGGCGCGAACTGCCGCTTCCACGTCTGCATTGCCCTCTTCACCGTTGGCCGCCAGCCCGTCGATCACCTCGATGATCAGGTCGGCGATCTGGCGGAACTCCGCCTCGCCGAAGCCGCGGGTGGTGCCGGCCGGAGTGCCCAGGCGCAGGCCGGAGGTCACGGTGGGCTTTTCCGGGTCGAACGGGATGCCGTTCTTGTTGGTGGTGATATGGGCACGGCCCAGCGCCTTGTCGGCGATGTTGCCGGTGACGCCCTTGGGGCGCAGGTCGACCAGCATCACGTGGGTGTCGGTGCCGCCGGTGACGATGTCCAGGCCGCCCTGGATCAGCTGGTCCGCCAGCGCTGCCGCGTTCGCCTTGACCTGCTTTTGGTAGGCCTTGAACTCCGGCTTCAGCGCCTCGCCGAAGGCCGCCGCCTTGCCTGCGATCACATGCATCAGCGGGCCGCCCTGGATGCCCGGGAAGATCGCCGAGTTCACCTTCTTGGCGATGGCTTCGTCGTTGGTCACGATCATGCCGCCGCGGGGGCCGCGCAGGGTCTTGTGGGTGGTGGTGGTGGCGACATGCGCGTGCGGGAACGGCGAGGGGTGCTCACCGGCCGCGATCAGGCCTGCGATATGGGCCATGTCGACCATGAAATAGGCGCCGACGCTGTCGGCGATTTCACGGAACTTCGCAAAGTCGATCTGGCGCGGGATGGCGGAGCCGCCGGCGATGATCAGTTTCGGCTGGTGCTCGTTGGCCAGCGCCTGGATCTGATCGTAGTCGATCAGGTTGTCGCTCTGGCGCACACCGTAATGCACTGCGTTGAACCACTTGCCCGACTGGTTCGGCGCGGCGCCATGGGTCAGGTGGCCGCCGGAGGCCAGGTCCATGCCGAGGATGGTGTCGCCGGGCTGGATCAGCGCCTGGAACACGCCCTGGTTGGCCTGGGAGCCGGAGTTCGGCTGCACGTTGGCGAACTCGCAGCCGAACAGCGCCTTGGCGCGGTCGATCGCCAGGTTCTCGGCGACGTCGACATACTGGCAGCCGCCATAGTAGCGGCGCCCCGGGTAGCCTTCGGCGTACTTGTTGGTCAGCACCGAGCCTTGCGCTTCCATCACCGCGGCGGAGACGATGTTCTCAGACGCAATCAGCTCGATCTCGTCGCGCTGGCGGCCCAGCTCAGCGGTGATCGCGCCAAACAGTTCAGGATCGCGCTCAGACAGCGCTTGGGTGAAAAAGCCGGTGTCACGGGTCGCTTCAGTCATGGTGGCTCCGTTGGAGTAGGGATCAGATTTGAGCGATTTCCTATAGGAAACATCCTTGCGCCGGAAGCCTGTAAAGCGACATTTCCCTGCGACAGAACGGCAACTATGGTCATCGGCGGAAAGCTGTGATTGTTTCGGAACCAGATGCCTAATACCGGAAACAGATTTCATGAGTTTGAGAATCGCCTTTCTGGCCAGTGACGTTGAGGTGGCACAGGATGCGCTGGCGGAGCTGAGCCGCCGCTACGGCCATGTGCCGCCAGATCAGGCCCAGGTGATCGTGGCGCTCGGCGGCGACGGCTTCATGCTGCGGACCCTTCATACCATGATCGATCACCCGGCGCCGGTCTACGGCATGAACCGCGGCACCGTCGGCTTCCTGATGAATGAGTACCGCGAGGACGGGCTGATCGAGCGGCTTGAGGAAGCGGTGCAGGAGATTATCAACCCGCTGTCGATGACCGCAATGGACCGGCGCGGTGAGGTGCACAAGGCGCTGGCGATCAATGAGGTCTCGCTCTTACGTGCTGGCCCGCAGGCGGCGCGGCTCCGGATCTCGGTGGACGGCAGGGTGCGGATGGAGGAGCTGGTCTGCGACGGCGCGCTGGTTTCCACCCCGGCGGGCTCCACCGCCTATAATTACTCCGCCCATGGCCCGATCCTGCCGATCGGCTCCGATGTTCTGGCGCTGACCGCCATTGCCGCTTTCCGCCCGCGGCGCTGGCGCGGGGCGCTTTTGCCCAGCAATGCGATGGTGCGCTTTGATGTGCTGGAGGCGGACAAGCGTCCGGTAATGGCCGACGCCGACTCGATTTCGGTTGCGGATATCGACTGGGTGGAAATCCGGACCGATACGCAAATCCGCCATAAAATCCTTTTTGACTCCGGCCATGGGCTGGAGGAGCGGCTGATTTCCGAACAGTTTACCTGAGTGTTTAACGCGGGCTTTACGAGGCTGTGAACGTCCCGGTAACCATTCCGTGCGAGGATTTATCCACAGGCTGATGCTGTTGGCACTGCCTGAGGCTGCAGAGCCGATGTGCCTGACCGGCGGTTTTTAGGTGTTCCAGTTTTGTGTTTCCCGCCGGTCTGGTCCGGCACGCCCGTAGCATTGTTTGCGGGCGGACGATGCAGCGTTGGTAGTGAGTGGTTTGGGTCAGGAAGACTCCCGGGGGCGGCTGGCCCCGCTCCCGGGATGTTCGCAAAGCGTTTCTTTTCTTTGCAGCCCTTAGGAAGCTGTTCCGGTGCGAACAAGCACGGCGCGGGGCGGGCGCTATACTCAGCCTTCTGCTGCCATCTTCTCCCACAGGGGCAGGCACATGCGGCCCGCGCGGGCTTCAATCGCGGCGCAGGCGTCCACCGCCAGGTCCTCGCGCCAGCGGCGGGCAGCGATCTGCACGTTGACAGGCTGTGGACCCTTCGCCAGCTGCGCCAGCCGGGCCGGGACCGAGGCGGCGGGCAGGCCCAGAAAATTCATCGCATAGGAATAAACCGCACAGCCCAGCACCTCATGCACACCTGCCGCGCCTTCGGTGTCGCGGTCGGGCTTGAAGAAGGGCTGCGGCAGGAAGGGCGAGAGCACCAGCGGGTAGTCCTCCATGAACAGCGACCATTGCCGCGCGTAGTGGGTGCGCTTGGCCATCATCCGCAGCAGCTCATCGCCGGCAAAGGGCGGGAACTCCTGGAAATAGACCGCAAAGATATCGCGCACGGTCCGGGAGCCGGCCGCGTCCACATCATGTTTCATCAGCGCAAAGATCTCACCCATCAGTGCGCGGTAGCCGGTCCGCCCGGCATCGAACACGTTAGGCGGCTCCACTTCTTCGACTTGGTAGCCCGCATCGGTCAAAGCATCGCGGGCGAAATCCAGTGCCGCCTCGACCTCGGGGTGCAGGTCATAGCCATGGGTGTTCTTGGTCAAGGCGACCTTGATGGGCCCCTCCAGCGGCTCGCCGCGCCAGGGCATTGGCACATGGAAGGGGTCTCGGGGATCGGCGGCAATCAGCGCGGGCATCGACAGGTGCAGGTCCTCGGTGCTGCGGGTGATCAGCCCCTGCACCGACATCAGCTGCGCCAGCAGTCCGCGCTCAACCGTCTGGCTGGGGTTCCAGGCGGGCACCCGGCCAAGACCTGGCTTGACCGTCACCGCGCCATTGGCCGCCGCCGGGAAACGCAGGGAGCCGCCGATGTCATTGCCATGGGCCAGCGCGCCGATCCCGGCCATCACCGCAGCCCCCGCGCCGCCGGAGGAGCCGCCGGGAGAGATATGCCGGCCCCAGGGGTTGTGAGTGCGTCCGTGCAGCGGGTTGTCGGTATCGGCGCGGAAGGAGAACTCCGGCGTGTTGGTGCGCCCGATCACCACCGCGCCGGCCTTGTGCAGGTTCTCCACCACCGGGGCGTCTGCCGGGGCTATCAGGTCCTTCAGCGCGGTGACGCCGTTGGAGGTGGCGTGGCCTTTCTGGTCGATATTGATCTTGATGGTGACCGGCACCCCGTGCAGCGGGCCGGATGCCGCGCCGCTCTCGCGCGCCTTGTCCAGGGCACGGGCGCGCTCCAGCGCCTCGCTGCTGAGATCCACCACCACCGCATTCAAGGACGGGTTCACCGCCTTCATACGGTCGATGGAGGCCTGTACGGCCGCTTCCGCGCTCAGATCCCCGGTGCGAGTGAGCTTCGTCAGTTCTGTGGCGCTCAGTTGCCAGATGTCCGCTTTTGTCATGCTCAGGCCTCCCAAGCCGCAGCCTAGGCGGGCAGGGCGGCGTTGCAAGCAAAACCGGACGGCAAACAGGCTCCGCCTGCGGGCGGAGCCTACAAAAATCCTTGAAGGATCTTTGGCCGTTTCCAGAACTTGGAAACGAGGGAGGTTACTTGGCGTAGCCGATGGTTTGCAGCGCCGTGGTGATCTCGTCCAGAATGGCTGGATCGTCGATGGTGGCCGGCATTTTCCACGGGGTGCCATCGGCGATGTTGACCATGGTGCCGCGCAGGATCTTGCCGGAGCGGGTCTTGGGCAGGCGGTCGACCACAACCGCCAGCTTGAAGGCGGCAACAGGGCCGATCTTCTCGCGCACCAGCTTCACCACCTCGGAGACAACTTCTGCGTTGTCGCGATCGGCACCTGCATTGAGGCAAAGGAAACCCACCGGCATCTGCCCCTTGAGGCTGTCGGCGACGCCAATGACCGCGCATTCCGCGACATCCGGGTGGCCTGCCAGCACTTCCTCCATGCCGCCGGTCGAGAGGCGATGCCCGGCCACGTTGATCACGTCATCAGTGCGCGCCATGATGTAGAGGTAGCCGTCCTCGTCCTTCATGCCGGCATCGCCGGTCTCGTAGTAGCCGGGGAAGGTGTTGAGGTAGCTCTTCTTGAACCGGTCCTCGGCGTTCCACAGGGTCGGCAGGGTGCCCGGCGGCAGCGGCAGTTTCACTGCAATCGCGCCCAGCTCGCCCGCCGCAACCGGGTTGCCGCCTTCGTCCAGAATGTCGACCTCATAGCCCGGCATCGGCACCGCAGGCGAACCGAGTTTGGTCGGCAGCTCCTCGATCCCCAGCGGGTTGGCGGCAATCGACCAGCCGGTTTCGGTCTGCCACCAGTGGTCGACCACCGGCACCTTCAGCTGCTCCTGCGCCCAGGTGATGGTGTCGGGGTCCGCACGCTCACCGGCCAGATAGACCTGGTTCAGGCAGCTCAGGTCGTATTTCTTGACGTATTCGCCCTTGGGGTCCTCCCGCTTCACTGCCCGGAAAGCAGTCGGCGCGGTGAAGAAGCTCTTTACTTTATGCTCGGAAATCACCCGCCAGAAGGTGCCCGCATCCGGGGTGCCCACCGGCTTGCCCTCAAACACGATGGTGGTGTTGCCGTGGATGAGCGGCGCATAGCAGATGTAGCTGTGGCCGACGACCCAGCCCACGTCCGACGCAGCCCAGAACACATCGCCGGGATCGACGTTGTAGATGTTCTTCATGGTCCAATTGAGCGCCACCAGCTGGCCCGCGGTGTGGCGGATCACCCCCTTGGGCTGGCCGGTGGTGCCGGAGGTATAGAGGATATAGGAAGGATGGTTGCCCTCGACCGGCACACATTCGGCAGGCTCCACGCCGTACTGAAAACCGTGCCAGTTCACGTCGCGGCCCGGGATCAGCTCCGCCACTTCCTGCTCGCGCTGAAAGATCACGCAGAAGTCAGGCTTGTGCGCGGCCAGGTCGATAGCGCCGTCCAGCAGCGGCTTGTAATGCACGATCCGGCCCGGCTCGATGCCGCAGGAGGCGGCGATGATCGCCTTGGGCTTGGCGTCGTCGATCCGCACCGCCAGCTCGTTAGAGGCAAAGCCGCCGAACACCACCGAATGCACCGCGCCGATGCGGGCACAGGCCAGCATCGCCTCCAGCGCTTCGGGGATCATCGGCATGTAGATGATGACTCGGTCGCCTTTTTCCACGCCCTTGGCGCGCAGCGCCCCGGCCAGATTGGCGACACGGTTGCGCAATTCGACATAGGAGATTTCACGCTTGGTATGGGTAACCGGGCTGTCATAGATGATCGCGGTCTGCTCGCCGCGGCCCTGTTCCACATGACGGTCGACGGCGTTGTAGCAGGTGTTCACCTTGGCATCGGCAAACCACTCGTAAAGGCCTTCGCCCTTGTCAAACAGCGCCTGCTTTGGGGCCTCGTCCCAGCTGATCGACTGGGCGGCCTCCATCCAGAAACCTTCCGGATCCTGTTTCCAGGCGGCGTAAATATCCTGATATCCCATGGTGTTCATCTCCTCCTGCCAATTGCGTAGGCGACAAAGCGGCGGCCGGGCAAGTTTTGCCGCGTCTTCACGCAAGGTTCGTCAAGGAATTTACAGGTTTTGGCCGGATTTGCGCAGATGATTTACCGGATTTACAAGGCCGGACGGGTTTGCACTCTACCCGCTTTGCAAAGTGGTGTTTGCTGCAGAATATTCGGGAAAAGCCCGAAAATTTTGCAAACTTGCAAATTCGGGCGCAGCGCACCCGGCCTTGCCACCGGGAATCACCCGCCTGAGGATTTTGCGAAGCGGGGCAGGCTGTCTTTCAGTTCCAGCCAGCTCACATGGTCGGAGTGGAACACGTGAAACCTGGGCGGCATCTGGCTGGGGCTTTCCAGCGTCGCGGTATAGAGGTGTATGTTCACCGGATCGCGCGCGGTGCGATAGGCCATCTGGGTGCCGCAGGTTTCGCAGAACAGCCGCTCGACGCCTTCCGATGAATTATAGACCTTGGGTTCCGTGCCGGACCATTCGACCGCCTCATGCGGCAGCCCGAAAAATGCGGTGACAGGTGCCGCGCAGTTGCGGCGGCAGTCGGCGCAGTGGCAGTAGCAGCTCCAGGCCGCCTCGGCCCGGCTATCCCAATGCACTGCGCCGCAGTGGCAATGCCCTCTCATATCCGGCCTCCCTGATTGGGCGGCCGGCGGTAATGCATGGCCGCGCTGTTAACCGTAGTGCGCGACCGGGGTGCCGGCAATGGCGGCCATGTTCAGAAGGCCCCGCGCGGTGATCGAGGGGGAGACGATATGGGCGCGGTTTCCCATGCCCATCAGGATCGGCCCCACTTCCAGCCCGCCGGCCCGCATCTTGAGGATGTTGCGCACGCCGGAAGCCGCGTCGGCATGGGCGAAGATCAGCACATTGGCGGCGCCGTCCAGCCGCGAATTGGGGAAGATCCGCTCGCGCAGTTCCGGGTCCAGTGCGGTGTCGATGTTCATCTCGCCCTCATAGACGAAATCGCGGCGCTTATCGTCGAGAATTTCGATGGCGGCGCGCAGGCGGCTGCCGGTGTCGCAGGAGATATTGCCGAACTGCGATTGCGAGCACATGGCAATCTTCGGCTCCAGACCGAAACGGCGCACGTGGCGGGCAGCACCAATCACGGTTTCGGCGATCTGTTCCGGTGTCGGCTCCACATGCACATGGGTGTCGGCAATGAACAGCGGGCCGTCTTCCAGGATCATCATCGACAGCGCGCCGTGCGGCGAGTAGGTGCCGCCGCCCAGCACCTGCTGCACGTAGTTCAGGTGCCAGCGGTATTCGCCGAAGGTGCCACAGATCAGGCTGTCCGCCTCGCCTCGGTGCACCATGATGGCACCGATGGCTGTGGTGTTGGTGCGCATGATTGCCTTGGCCAGATCCGGCGTGACGCCGCGGCGCTGCATCACCTTGTGGTAGCTGTTCCAGTAGTCGCGGTAGCGCGGGTCGTTTTCCGGGTTCACCAGCTGGAAATCGCGTCCCGGACGCACGTCCAGCCCCAGCCGCTCGCAGCGCCGTTCGATCACTTCGGGGCGGCCGATCAGGATCGGGGTCTCGGTGGTTTCTTCCAGAATGGCCTGAGCTGCGCGCAGCACCCGCTCATCCTCGCCTTCGCTGAACACTATGCGGCGGGCGGCGGCGCGGGCGGCCTCGAACACCGGGCGCATCAGCAGGGCAGATTTGAACACCGTCTGGTTCAGTTTCTGCTTATAGGCGGTGATGTCCTCGATCGGCCGGGTTGCCACGCCGCTTTCCATCGCCGCCTTGGCCACGGCAGAGGACACAACGGCCACCAGCCGCGGATCGAACGGTTTCGGGATCAGGTAGTCAGCGCCAAAGGTCAGCTGTTCGCCTTTGTAGGCCGCTGCCGCCTCAGCCGAGGTGGTGGCGCGGGCCAGTTCGGCAATGCCGTCGACGCAGGCAATCTGCATCTCGTCGTTGATCTCGGTTGCACCCACGTCCAGCGCGCCCCGGAAAATAAAGGGGAAGCACAGCACGTTGTTGACCTGATTGGGAAAATCGCTGCGCCCGGTGGCGATGATCGCATCCGGCGCCACCTTGCGCGCCTGATCGGGCATGATCTCCGGCGTCGGGTTGGCCAGCGCAAAGATGATCGGACGCTTGGTCATCTTGGCGACCATTTCCGGCTTCAGCACGTTGGGGCCAGAGAGGCCCAGGAACATGTCGGCACCGTCCATCACCTCGTCCAGCGTCCGCAGGTCCGAAGCCTGGGCGAAGGCCGCCTTCTGCGGGTTCATGTCCTCTTCACGGCCCTCATAGACCAGCCCGTGAATATCGCAGAGCCAGATGTTCTCGCGTTTCACGCCCAGCTTCACCAGCATGTTGAGGCAGGCAATCCCCGCCGCGCCGCCGCCGGTGGAGACGATCTTGATGTCTTCAAACGATTTGCCCGCCACATGCAGCGCGTTCTTGGCCGCGGCGCCGACCACAATCGCGGTGCCGTGCTGGTCGTCATGGAAGACCGGGATATTCATCCGCTCGCGGCACAGTTTCTCGACGACAAAGCAGTCCGGCGCCTTGATGTCTTCGAGGTTGATGGCGCCGAAGGTCGGCTCCAGCGAGCAGACGATGTCCGCCAGCTTCTCCGGATCGCTTTCGTTCACTTCGATGTCGAAACAGTCGATGCCGGCGAAGTTTTTGAACAGGACCGCCTTGCCCTCCATCACCGGCTTGGAGGCAAGCGCGCCGATGTTGCCGAGCCCCAGAACCGCCGATCCGTTTGACACAACCGCCACCAGATTGCCGCGGGAGGTATAACGGGCAGCATTGGCCTCATCCGCTTTGATCTCCACGCAGGCCTCCGCCACGCCGGGCGAATAGGCGCGGGACAGGTCGCGGCCGTTGGCCATCGGCTTGGTCGCGCGGATCTCCAGCTTACCGGGGCGGGGAAACTCGTGATAGTTGAGTGCGGCTTGCCGCGTGCTCTGTGAATCGGACATCTGGCGCTCCTCGGAAAGGGTATTGTTTAGCGTTAAACCATTTTTTCTGCCGGAAACATAGCCCAAACTGACGCAAACGGACGCGGCGGCAGTACGGACGGCGGGTTCTTGCATAAACCATGCCGCAGGGTCACTGTCCTGCCAACAGATCAGGGAGTGAAAAATGAGCGAAACAATCGCCGAGATCCGCCTGCCGACGGATGAGCTGCGCAACGATATTCCGTTTTTTACCAAGGTGTTGGGTATGAAGATGGACATGATCTATCCGGCGGATGATCCGCGCACCGCGGTGTTTTCCGGCCACGGGCTGCGGCTGCGGGTTGAGAAAGGCGCAGAGGAATCCCCCGGCACTATCCGCATTCTGACTGAAGATCCTGATGGATTTGCCGAAGGACAGCGCCGCCTGACAGCGCCCAACGGAACGAAAATTGAGATCGAGGAGCGCCACCCGCCGATGGTGATGCCGGAAACGGTGCACAGCTTCGTGGTCCGCCGCCTGAAAGATCAGGCGCCCTGGATCATTGGCCGCGCAGGCATGCATTACCGCGACCTGGTGCCGGACCGGCTGGGCGGGTCGATCATCGCCAGCCACATCCGCATTCCCGACGGCGGCCCGGTGCCGGACATGGTGCATTTCCACCGGGTCGGCTTCCAGCTGATCTTCTGCATCCACGGCTGGGTCGATGTGGTCTACGAGGACCAGGGCGAGAAGATGCGTCTGACGGCAGGCGACTGTTTCATCCAGCCGCCGGAAATCCGCCACCGGGTGCTGGAGGCCAGCGACAACGTGCAGGTGATCGAGATCGGCGTCCCTGCGGAGCATGTGACCGAGATCGACCACGAGATGACACTGCCGACGCCGCACTACCGTCCCGAACGGGAATGGCAGGGACAGCGCTTTGTCTACAACAAGGCGGAAGGTGCCGCGTGGGGTCCGTTCCGCCTGCCGGGCTATATCTGCCGCGACACCACGATTGCCGAAAACACCAAGGGCGTCGCGGGCGTGCAGGTTGTGCGCCGGGGCGAGGGCGATCCGCAATGGGCGGCGCATGACACCGACATCCACTTTACCTTCGTGATGAACGGCGAAGTGACGCTGGAAGGGGAAGGCCGCGAGCCTTACCAACTGGAGCAGGGCGACGCCTTTGTTGTTCCGCCGGGCATGAAGACCCGCCTCAGCGCGCCGTCGGATGATGTGGAGCTGTTGGAGGTGACGCTGCCCGGGGTGTTCAACACCTCGCTGGCCTGAACCTAGGGCGGCGCAAAGAACTGCATCCGGGGGCTTCCGCTTCCCGGATCAATTCAGCTATCCTGCGGCATCTTGACCAAATGATCAAAAATCGGGGAATCGCCATGAGCCTCAAAGCCGCCGCCGCCGCTGTCCGTGAAAACGCCCACGCGCCCTATTCCAACTTCAAGGTCGGCGCCGCTGTCCGCTCTGCCTCCGGCCAGATCTATGTGGGCTGCAACGTCGAAAACGTGGCCTACCCCGAGGGCACCTGTGCCGAGGCCGGTGCGATTGCCGCGATGGTGGCTGCGGGGGAGACCGAACTGGCAGAGGTCTATGTGATCGCCGATTGCCCGACCCCGATCACGCCCTGCGGCGGCTGCCGCCAGAAGATCAAGGAATTTGCCAGCGGTGATGTGAAGGTTATCATGGCCACCACCGACGGCGAGGAGCAGGAGACGACCATCGGCGACCTGCTGCCCGGCGCCTTTGACGCGGACCATATGGAGCGCAGCTGATGGACGCCCGCGCCATCAACGCCTGCCTGCGCCGCGGTGAAACACCCGGCGAGGACGCGCTGCGCTGGTTTGCCGAGGGTCTGGCCAGCGGTGCGGTCTCGGACGCGCAGGCCGGGGCCTTTGCCATGGCGGTCTGCCTGCAGGGCCTGAGTGTTGAGGGCCGCCGCGCCCTGACGCTGGCGATGCGCGACACTGGCGATGTGCTGGCGTGGGATCTGGACGGTCCTGTGCTGGACAAGCATTCCACCGGTGGTGTGGGCGATTGTGTTTCGCTGCTGCTGGCGCCTGCGCTCGCGGCCTGCGGGGCTTATGTGCCGATGATTTCGGGCCGCGGGCTCGGCCACACCGGCGGCACGCTGGACAAGCTTGAGGCGATCCCCGGCGTCTCCACCAGCGTCAGCGAAGATCACCTGCGGAACATGATGCAGGACGTGGGCTGCGCCATCGTTGGCGCCACCGCGCAGATCGCACCCGCGGACAAGCGGCTCTATGCGATCCGCGATGTGACCGCAACGGTGGAAAGCCTCGACCTGATCACCGCCTCGATCCTCTCCAAAAAACTGGCAGCCAGCCCGGACGCGCTGGTGCTGGACGTCAAGATCGGCTCCGGCGCGTTTATGAAAACCGCAGATGATGCCCGCGCGCTGGCGCAGTCGCTGTGCGATACCGCCAATGCGGCGGGCTGCAAGACCTCGGCGCTGATCACCGACATGAACCAGCCGCTGGCGCCGGCGCTCGGCAACGCGCTGGAGGTGGCGGAGGTGATGCGGGTGCTGACCGGCAGCGCATCCGGCCCGCTGGCTGAGATTTCGGCCATTCTGGGCGGCGAACTGCTGGTTCTCGCAGGCCTCGCAGCGGATGCAGATGAAGGTGCAGCTCAGATAACCGAAACCCTCACTGACGGCCGCGCGGCGGAGCGTTTTGCCAAGATGATTGCCGCCATGGGCGGACCCGCGGACTTTGCCGCGAAATGGCAGGATCATCTGCCCGGCGCGGAAGTGGTGCGCGCGATCAAGGCGCCCGCTGCCGGGCATGTCTCCGCCATGAACGGCGAAGCGCTTGGCCTGGCGGTTGTCGCCCTCGGCGGCGGCCGCATGGTGGAGAGCGACCGCATTCACCCCGGTGTCGGCATCTCGGACATTGTCCGCCTGGGCCAGCCCGTCGGAGCAGGGGACAGGCTTGCCCGCATCCACGCCGCCAGCGATGATGCGGCAGAGATGGCAGAGGCAGCGTTCCTTGCTGCCATCGCCATCGGTGATGCGCCGGACAGCCTGCCGCTGATTCACGAAAGGATCTCCTGATGCCCCGTACCTTCCTTGTGGTGATGGATTCCGTTGGCATCGGTGGCGCGCCCGATGCCGGGACCTTCTTCAACGGCGACCTGCCGGACCTCGGCGCCAACACGCTGGCCCATATCGTGCAGGCTTGCGCTGACGGTCAGGCAGAGGATGGCCGCAGCGGCCCGCTCAACGTGCCGAACATGGAACGCCTTGGTCTCGGCGCGGTGATGCGGCTGGCGTCCTCGGTGCCGTTTCCCGGCCTGGACGCAGCGCCGCAAGGCCGCTGGGGCTGCGCCGCCGAACTCAGCCGTGGCAAGGACACACCGTCGGGCCATTGGGAGCTGGCAGGGCTGCCGGTGCCCTGGGACTGGCACTACTTCCCCGATCAGGCGCCGTCGTTCCCCGAAGACCTTTCTGCCTTTGTGGCAGAGCAGGCGGGCACCGATGGTATCCTTGGCAATTGCCACGCCTCTGGCACGGTGATCCTTGATGATCTGGGCGCCGAGCACATGCGGACCGGCAAACCGATCTGCTACACTTCCGCCGACAGCGTGTTCCAGATTGCTGCGCATGAGGAGACCTTTGGCCTCGACCAGCTGCTGAGCCTCTGCGAGGCCGTCGCACCGCGCCTGCACGCAATGAAAGTGGGCCGGGTCATTGCGCGCCCCTTCCTTGGCTCGGCGGAAACAGGCTTCACCCGCACCACCAACCGCCGCGATTTCGCGATTACCCCGCCGGCTCCGGTACTGACCAACTGGGTGCAGGATGCGGGCGGCAAGGTCCATGCCATCGGCAAAATCGGCGACATCTTCACCATGTCCGGTATCGATACCCTGAAAAAAGGCGCCGATGCCCAGCTGATGCAGCACCTGTTTGACGCGGTGGAAACGGCAGAGGACGGCAGCCTGACCTTCGCCAATTTCGTCGAGTTCGACACCCTGTACGGCCACACCCGCGACATCTCCGGCTATGCAAGGGCGCTGGAGTGGTTTGACGCCGAACTGGGCCGCCTGCTGCCGCGCTTGCGCAAGGGTGACATGCTGGTGCTGACCGCCGATCACGGCAATGATCCCAGCTGGCCCGGCTCCGACCACACCCGCGAACAGGTGCCGGTTTTGATCGCCGGGCTTGACGCAGGGCCCATCGGGCAGGTCAAATTCGCCGATGTGGGTGCCTCCATCGCGGCCCATCTGGACGTGCCTGCCCAAGGCCCCGGCAAAAGCTTTCTTTGACCTCGTGGTCAAAACACGCTTGCCTGCCGCGGCCAAGCCCGTAAAAGCGCGGAAAAGCAAACTTTAGGAGTGCCCCATGACCGACCACCTGACCGTTGTTGATCACCCGCTTGTGCAGCACAAGCTGACCCTGATGCGGGACAAGGGCACCTCCACCGCGGGGTTCCGCCGGCTGCTGCGCGAGATCACCCAGCTGCTGGCCTATGAAATCACCCGCGAAATGCCGCTGACCACCACCAACATCGAAACCCCGATGGAGGAAATGGACGCGCCGATCCTGGCCGGCAAGAAACTGGCGCTGGTTTCGATCCTGCGCGCTGGCAACGGCATGCTGGACGGCGTGCTGGAACTGATCCCCTCGGCCCGTGTCGGCTTTGTCGGCCTTTACCGTGACGAGGAAACGCTGGAGCCGGTGCAGTATTACTTCAAGGCGCCTGAGGGTCTGAAGGACCGGCTGGTGATTGCCGTGGATCCGATGCTGGCCACCGGCAACAGCTCCGCCGCCGCCATTGACCTGCTGAAAGAAGCTGGTGCAAACAACATCCGCTTCCTCTGCCTGTTGGCCTCGCCCGAAGGCGTTGAGCGGATGAAACAGGCGCACCCGGATGTGCCGATTGTCACCGCCTCGCTGGACCGGGAGCTGAACAAGAAGGGCTATATCCTGCCCGGTCTTGGCGATGCCGGCGACCGGATGTTCGGCACCAAGTGATCCGCCGGCGCCAGGGCGGAGCAAATCCGCCTTGGCAGCCACGCGGTGTGAATTAGTTGCAATTCGCGCAAAAATTGCCGGAGTGCGGCCTTATTGTTGCCGCAGAATCTTTACTCACAGGCCAGTTTCGGGCATCCTGCAGCCATATTTTGTGGGGCTCAGGAATGAAAATAACTAGAATTATTGCACTGGCCATCATCGCGGGGGCTGCTGGCGCCGCAGGGATACAGGCACAAACCCTGCGTGAAACCCGTCCGCCCGCTGAGTATCCGCCCGCATCTTACAAGGGCAAGCAGTATGTCGACAGCCGCGGCTGTATCTACATCCGTGCAGGCATCGACGGCAATGTCAGCTGGGTTCCGCGGGTTTCCCGCTCCCGCAAGCAGTTATGCGGCTATGCGCCCACTAAGGTCGCCGGCGCAACCCGGCAGCAGCAGCGGAGCGCAGCGCCTGAGCTGATCACCCTCGAGCCCAGCCAGCAGCCTGCGCAAACCGCCGCGGCTAAGCCGGCCCCGGCTCCGGCCAAACCTGCCGCTGTGCAGCCCAAGCCGGCAGCCTCAAGCACGCCGCCGCAGTCTGTCACCACCGCCAAGCCGCGCCGCACCCCGCAAACGACCAGTGTCCGGCCGGCCGCAGTTGCCACGGCGCCTGCAGCGCCCAAGCCCGCGGCCAAGAAGGTCGTGCGCGTCGCGCCCAAACCAGCACCCGCTCCGGTTCCGGCGGCGAAGCCTGCAGGCAATACCTCCTGCGCGGGCCTTTCCGATATCAGCCGTCAGTACGCGGGTTCCTCTGGCGTGCGCTGCGGCCCTCAGGATGCTGCGCCAGTGACCTATGGCAGTCAGGAAATCGGGCCGCAGAGTTCAGTGCGGCTCACCCCGAATACCCGCGTGGTGCAGACCCACATCTACCAGGACCGCCGTCTCAGCAACAGTTTCACGGTGCCGGAGGGCTACCGCCCGGTCTGGACCGACGGGCGGCTGAATCCGCAGCGGGCGGAACGCACCGTGCGGCCCGCAGTGGTGACCAGTTTTGCCCAGGCCCCTGCAGGATATGAGACAGTGGCACGCGAAGACGGGCGGATGAACCCGATGCGCGGCGTGCGCACCCCGGAAGGCGATGCGCAGATGGCGCAGATCTGGACCGGCGGCGTGCCCCGCAAGCTGGTTCAGCTGCCGCTGGACCGGCCCGCAGTCAAACTGCCGCGCGGTGCGCGGCTCAGCCCGGCAGAGGCACAGCCCAAAGGCTTGCGCCTGTCGACCCGCTCGGCTCCCGGCGCTGCGGCACCGGATCAGCTTGCACCGGCCAGCCGCTATGTCCGTGCAGCGACCTATGCCGAACCAGCACAGGCCAAGGCAGCCGCCCGCAAACTGGCGTCCGCCGGCCTGACAGTGCGTCTTGGTACCGTCAGCCGCAAGGGGCAGCCTTACAAGGTGGTTCTGGCGGGACCCTACCAGGGTGAAGCACAGGCAGCCGCAGCACTGGCCAAGGTGCAGCGCGCCGGTTTCAGCGGCGCCCGGCTTAGCAAGTAAGACTTCGAACCCTAAATTTCACAGGCCGGGCGTCTGCCCGGCCTTTTCGGCACCAGGACAGATGCGGCCCGGCACTCAATGGCTAGTGCCGGCGGCAGGTAAAGACCACGGCCTCCAGCGGCATCCTCAAAGGCGGCGGTCCGAAACGGCCGCGAAGGGCGTCCAGAATGGCGCTGGCAACCTCGTCCGGGTCGACACCACCCCTGGACCGGATTTCATCAATCATCGGGTTGCCGTAAACCAGCGCCTCGGCGAATTTCTCCGGGTCGTCAATGGTCTTGTCCTGCCGGACCGTTTCATGGCGGATGCCGGACCAGTCGTCATCATTCAGATCGCCTTTCACGGCTTCGGGATCGCCATAGTGGAACGGCACCTTGTAAAATCCCGGCGGATCCGCAGGAAAGAACTGTGCCGCGGCCAAGTCGGCGATTTCCGCAAACGGGTTCTTTGCCATCGGTGCCCAGACATTGAAGACATAGTGCCCGCCAGGTTTCAGCACCCGTGCGGCTTCCCGGAAAGCTGCCGCCTTGTCCGGGAAGAACATCACCCCGAACTGGCAGGCAATCAAATCAAAGCTGCCATCCTCAAAGGGCAGCGCCATCGCGTCGGCGGGCTGGAAGGTGACATTTGTTGTATCGGACAGTTTTGCCATTGCCAGCTGCAGCATCGGCTCGTTCAGATCGGTGACCGTCAGCGTGCAGCCCGGCGACAGCCTGCGCCGCAGCCGCTGCGAGACAATGCCGGTGCCTGCTGCCAGCTCCAGAACGTTTTGCGGCGCCAGGTTGCGGCATCGGGCGGCCAGATCATCTGCATAGTTGTAGAAAATCACCGGCCCCAGGCCGCTGTCATAGTGACTGGGAATATCCCCGGTGAAACTGGCTGAGTTGTCCGGCATGGCTCACGTCCCCCCTGATCGTGCGTTTGCGCAGATTTGACGATCCTAGCAGATCCGGCGCATTTTCGCGATTGGCAGGGGACAAGGGAGTAGAAAGTGAGGTCAGCCGCAGATGTTCTGCAGCTGCACCCAGTCGCGGTCGTTCAGAACCGGCTCCAGCTCGCGGCCGGCCATCGGGTCGGCTTCGATCAGCCCCAGCACCGTTTCGCCGGTGATGTCCAGCGCATAGGCATAGGGGGAGGAGGGCAGGGCAGCGCGGGCAAACTCCGACAGCAGCACCTCGTCGGGCAGCTGCGGGCGGGGGCTGGACAGGGTGGCCTCGGAGTAGGCATCCAGCGCGGCGCGGTCCAGCTCGCCGGTGGTCAGCAGCTTGAAGGTGGAGACGAAGCCGCCGGCCTCCAGCAGCTCCTGCATCGGGTCGCTGGCCTCTGCCCGGGCGCGTTCTGCCAGGATGGCCCCCGCAGCAACCGCCGGATCCTCGAAATCCTCGACGAACGAGCGGTTCAAAAGAACGATGCCGCCGGGCAGATGCAGGCTGCCGGGAATGCCGGAGCGCAGGACCGCCAGTTGCCGCACGCCGGTGCGCTGCGCCAGGTTCTTCAGGATCGGTGCCGCCTCCGGGGTGGCGCAGGCCGGGCCGGAGACCCGCTCGATCCGCCCCAAGAGCGCCTGTCCGATGGCCTTGCGTTTGATATCAGGCACGACGCTGACCGCATGGCGGGTCACGGCACCCGGCAGCCACAGAACCAGCAGCGCCAGCACCAGCGCCAGTGTGCCCAGGATACTGACCGCCCGCAGCCGCCCCGGCCGTGCACGCGACCGCCCAATCGCATTCTGCACCCGGGCAATGGCCTCCAGCATCGCGGTTTCGTCTTCCGCTAGCTCCAGCGTTTCGCCGGGGTCGCCGTCGGGGTGGAACAGGGCCGGGAACTCACCGGGATTGGCACGTTCCACTGCGGCCAGCGACCAATGCGCCAGCGGCTGGTCGTTCATGCTGGCAATGGTCAGCGTTGCATCGCCCAGCGAGATGATCACATCCCGCCGCTGGGCCTCAGGATCAGCGCGCCACAGGCCCGCAGCCTCCAGCCGCTCAAATTCCTTCAATGCCGTCATGCAGCTTGCCCGGTCCCCATCCGTCTCGTTGCCGCCAGAATAAGCACATAAAACAGGGGCGGCAATTTGCTTTGCCGCCCCTTAGTGCCGTTTCGCTGTGAAAAATCACAGGGACTTGGCGATTTTTCTCAGCTCGAACTTCTGGATCTTGCCGGTGGAGGTCTTGGGCAACTCCTGGAACACCACTTTCTTGGGCGCCTTAAAGCCTGCGAGCGTCTCGCGAGTGAAGGCGATCAGCGCCGCGGCGTCTTCCTTGGCACCGGCTTTCAGCTCGACAAAGGCGCAGGGCACTTCGCCCCATTTCTCATCCGGCATTGCGGCAACGGCGGCCAGCAGCACATCCGGGTGCGCCATCAGCACGCCCTCCACTTCGACTGAGGAGATGTTCTCGCCGCCGGAAATGATGATGTCCTTGGCCCGGTCAGCGATCTGGATGTAGCCGTCGGGGTGCTGGACGGCGAGGTCGCCGGAGTTGAAGTAACCGTTCTTGAAGGCCTCCGCCGTGGCTTCGGGGTTCTTCAGATACCCTTTCATCACCACATTGCCGCGCAGGGCAATCTCGCCTTGGGCCTGGCCGTCCATCGGCAGCACGTTGTGCTCGCTGTCGCGCACCACCACCGGCTCCAGCATCGGCATCGCGACGCCCTGGCGCGATTTCTTGGCGGCGATGCCCGCCTTGTCCAGCGCGTCCCAGTCCTCTGCCTTCCAATAGCATTCGGTGACATGGCCGAAGGTCTCGGTCAGCCCGTAGACATGGGTGATGTTGAAGCCGAGGTTTTCGATCTTCGACAAGGTCGCAGGGGCAGGCGGGGCGCCGGCGGTGAAGACCTCGACCGTGTGGTCAAAGGTGCGGCGCTCCTCGTCCAGCGCGTTGACGATCATGTTCAGTACGATCGGGGCGCCGCCGAAATGGGTGACGCCCTCGTAGTGGATGGCGTTGTAGATGTTCTGCGCGCTGATATCGCGGCAGCAGACCAGGGTGCCGCCAACCAGCGGCATCATCCAGGTGTGGTTCCAGCCGTTGCAGTGGAACAGCGGCACGATGGTCAGATAAACCGGGTGCAGCACCATCCGCCAGGACACCACCGTGCCCATGGTCATCAGATAGGCGCCGCGATGGTGATAGACCACGCCCTTGGGGCGTCCGGTGGTGCCGGAAGTATAGTTCAGCGCCAGGCTTTCCCACTCATCCTCGGGCATGATCCACTGGAAGTCCGGGTCGCCGCTGGCCAGCAGCGCCTCGTATTCCATGTGACGGCCGGTGGCGTGCCAGCTCGCCTGATCGTCGGCCACCTCGATCAGGACCGGGGCGGGGCCTTCCATCTCTTCGACGGCGGCCTCTGCCAGCTCAATGAACTGCGGATCAACCAGCACCGCCTTGGCCTCGCCATGCTCAAAGATATAGGCAACAGTGCCCACATCCAGACGGGTGTTGATGGTGTTCAGCACCGCGCCGCAGGCGGGCACGCCGAAATGCGCCTCTGCCTGGGCGGGGATGTTCGGCAGCAAGGTCGCCACCACATCGCCGGGCTTCACCCCCAGCTTGACCAGGCCGGAGGCCAGACGGGTGCAGCGCTCATGGTATTCCGCATAACTCTTGCGGTGCTTGCCATAGCTGACCGCCAAACGGTCCGGAAACACCTGCGCCGCCCGCTGCAGATGGCTGAGCGGCGACAGCGGCACATAATTCGCGGCGGTCTTCTCCAGACCGGTTTCATCCGCCATCCACCCCATCAGTTTCCTCCCCTGAATCACTTTGGTGTCGCTTAGAGGACAGATATTGCGGAAAGTTGCGGGCAATGGGAAGGGTATGAAACAAACAGCCGCACTCTCCGCCCCGGGCACCAGCCAGACCGCAGCCGCACAGGCCATGCTGGCGGCAATGCTGATTATCGGCATCACCGACAACGCAGTGCCGCTGATGGCGGAGACCATCGGGCTCGGCCAGTTCTACCTGTTGCGCACATTTGTCGCACTGCCGTTCCTGTGGCTGATGGCGCGCGCCGGACTGGGCGGGCTGCGCTGCCGCAACTTCGGCGCTGTACTGCTGCGTGCGGTGCTGGTGGCGGTGTCGATGGTTTTCTACTTCTCCGCCGTGGCGCTGATGCCGATTGCCCAGGCGCTGGCCGGGCTGTTCACCTCGCCGATCCTGATCGTGGTGATTTCCGTCCTGTTCCTGAAGATGCGGATCGGCTGGATCCGTGTCGGCGCGGTGCTCGGCGGTTTTGCGGGTGTCATGATGGTGCTGCAGCCTGACCCCGCGGCCTTTAGCTGGCTGATCCTGGTGCCAGTGGCGGGCGGACTATTTTATGCGCTCGGCTCATTGGCAACCGGGCTTTACTGCCAGGGCGAAAGCACGGTGGCGATGCTGTTCGTCTACTTGCTGGTGCAGGGTGTGCTGGGGGCGATGCTGCTGGCGGGGCTGGAGATCTGGCCGCAGGACGTGCCCGCGGGAGCGGACGGTTTTGTCACCCGCGGCTGGGTCTGGCCGCTGTGGGAGATCCCGCACCTGATCCTGCTGCAGGGCTGCGCAGCAGTGGGTGGCGTGTTCCTGATCACCAAGGCCTACCAGCTGGGTGAGGCCTCTTATGTCGCTGTGTTCGAATACTCGGTGATGATCGTCGGGCCGGGGGTTGCCTGGGCCTATTGGGGGCAGGCGCTGAACCTCTGGCAAATGCTGGGGATCGGTCTGATCATCACGGCCGGCACCACCATCGCGCTGCGTTCGAAGTGAAGGGAAGGGGCGCTGCCCCTCTTTGGCCCCACGGGGCCACTTCACCCCGGAGTATTTGTGCAAAGGTGAATGGGTCTGCGAGGCGCTCCACAGCAGGCGTAAATCCATCGTTTCCTTACCCAGATCAATATCCTAGGGTCGGGGCATGATCCTGTCCCAAGGCCGCCGGTACGTTTTCATCCATATCCCCAAGACCGGCGGCACCGCATTGGCGCTGGCGCTGGAGGCGCGTGCCATGGCCGATGACATGATGCTGGGGGATACGCCAAAGGCCCTGAAGCGCCGCCGCCGCCTGAAGGACGCTGAGGCACGCGGGCGGCTGTGGAAGCATTCCACCCTGGCAGACATCGAAGGGCTGGTTCCTGAGGACACTTTGAAAGGCCTCTTTGCCTTTACCCTGGTGCGCAATCCCTGGGACCGCGCTGTCAGCTATTACCACTGGCTGCGCGAGCAGAGCTTTGCGCACCCGGCCATTGGCCTGGCTCAATCCCTGGAGTTCCGCGACTTTGTGCAGAACCCGGAGGTCATCGCGGCCTTCCGCGGCAGCCCGGCGTCTTCCTACATGCGCCATGCGGACGGGAGCGAGCAGTGCCAGCTCTATATCCGGCTGGAGCATTTTCATAAGGATGCGCAGCCGCTGTTTGATCACCTCGGGTTTTCCCTTGAACTGCCGGTGGTCAACGAAAGCGGCCGCCAGCGCGACTGGCGCCTCTACTACGACGATACCGCGGCTGAGGCGGTGGCCGGCGCCTGCGCGCAGGATATCGCGCAATTTGAATACTCTTTTAACGATTTTCTTCTATCCAGATAGCGTGAAGCGCGCTGAATGCGCCTGGCCGGAGCCTAATCCGGCAAAGGTTTGGCAGATCGGCGCAGAAACGTGAACAATGCCCGGTTTTTGCCTTAGTTCTGTCCCATAAGCGGCAAGGATCAAAGAAAATTATCGGGCTGGCTGTTGGGGGTTCTCCGCAGCCTCAGGAAAGGAAAGCGGATGCTGGACTGGCTTCTGAAACGCACGAGCACCCCGGCTGGCGGGGTCATGAACAGCGGCTTTCCCCTGGTCTCAGTTGACCAGGGCGGTTTCCTGGCGGGCACTCATGTAGCTTCCAATCTGGGCTGGCGCCCGGTGGAGGCGCTGACGCCCGGTGACAAGGTGCTGACTTTTGATCACGGCATGCAAACCGTGGTGGAGCTGCAGCGCGAGGTCATGATCCCGGCAGAGGGCGATCTGGAACCTGCCCGCTGTCCGCTGTTTGTGCCGCGCGATGCGCTGATGAACCGGGTGCCGATGTGGCTGATGCCGGATCAAGGCGTGCTGCTGGAAAGCGAACTGGTGGAAGACGCCCAGGGTGATCCCTTTGCCATCGTTCCGGCCTGCGCCCTGGAAGGCTACCGCGGTATCCGCCGGATGCATCCGGGCGCCCAGTTGGAACTGGTGATGCCGCGATTTGCGGAGGACCAGGTGATCTATCTGGAAGCCGGGATGCTGGGGTATTCCGCGGCGCCGGCAAACCTTATGTGCGGGCGGGTTTTTGCGGAGCAAGGCGCCTACCGCGTGCTGGACCCGGATGAGGCCCGCGGCCTGGTTCTGTCGATGATGGCTGAGGAAGAATACTGGCCCGCAGGCGCCGCTGCCGGCACTTTGCAGCCTGAGGTCAGAATGTAAGATCAGTTTCGGCATTCAACTTGCTGATAAGGCATAAAAAAGGCCAGCGCATGGGCGCTGGCCTTTCCTCGTTTTATGTTTGCCTTCAGGCCGCCGCAGAAGTTTCCGGCGCAAAGCGGGTGTAGAAGCTCTGGCCCTTCTCCGCCATCTCGCGCAGCAGTGCCGGGCAGGCGAAACGCTCGCCGAATTGTTCGGTCAGGCTGTCGCAGCGCTCCGCCGCATAAGGCGTGCCCAGGATGTCCAGCCAGCTGAGCGGGCCGCCGGACCACGGCGCAAAGCCCCAGGCCAGGATGGCGCCGACGTCGCCCTCGCGGATATCCATCAGCACGCCTTCCTCCAGCGCCCGCACCGCCTCAAGAACCTGTGCGAACATCAGACGTTCCTGCACCTCGATCAGGTCGGGCTGTTCGGATGCCAGCGGGTACTTCTCCTGCAGGCCGGTCCAGTATCCGGCGCGCTTGCCTTTGTCGTCATACTCGAAGAAGCCCGCGTTCGACTTCCGGCCCAGACGGCCCAGTTCTTCCATCCAGAAGATCAGGTCATCCGCCGGGCTTTCCGGGTAGGCATCACCCATCGCCGCCTTGGTGGCACGGGCAATCTTGGCGCCGAGATCAATCGAGGTCTCATCGGTCAACTGCACCGGACCCACCGGGAAGCCCAGCTGGCGCGCAGCGTTGTCGATCAGCACCGGGCTGACGCCCTCGGTGATCATCCGCAGGCCCTCGTTGATATAGGGCAGGATGCAGCGGTTGGCGTAGAAGAAGCGCGCGTCGTTGACCACAATCGGCGTTTTGCGGATCTGGCGCACATAATCCAGCGCCTTGGCCACCGCGCGGTCGCCGGTCTCCTTGCCCTTGATGATCTCCACCAGGAACATCTTCTCGACCGGCGAGAAGAAATGGATGCCGATGAACTGGTCCGGCCGGCTCGATGCTTTGGCCAGCTCGGTGATCGGCAGGGTGGAGGTGTTGGAGGCAAAGATGCAGTCCTCGGGAATGATCGCCTCGACCTTTTGGGTCATCTCGGCCTTGACACCCGGGTCTTCGAACACGGCCTCAATGATCAGGTCGCAGCCCTTCAGTGCGTCCAGATCCGGGGTGGCGGTGATCTGCGCCAGCAGCGCTTCTTTCTTCTCCTCGGTCGCCTTGCCGCGCTTGATGCCCTTGTCCATGTAGGCGGCGGAATAGGCCTTGCCCTTATCGGCGGCGTCCTGGTCACGGTCGAGCAGCACAACCTCCATGCCGGCCTGAGCCGACACCAGCGCGATGCCCGCGCCCATCATGCCCGCACCCAGCACGCCGATTTTCTTGACCGACTGGTCCGGCACGTCCTTGGGCCGCACGGCGCCTTTTTCCAGCGCCTGCTTGTTCAGGAACAGGCTGCGGATCATCGCGGAGGACGACGGGTTCATCAGCACATTGGTGAACCAGCGCGCCTCGATCTTCAGCGCGGTGTCGAAATCGACCAGCGCGCCCTCATAGATCGACGACAGCAGTGCCTTGGCCGCCGGGAAGGCGCCCTGGGTCTTACCGTGCACCATCGCCGAGGCACCGACAAAGGTCATGAAGCCCGCGGGGTGATACGGTGCGCCGCCCGGCATCTTGTAGCCCTTGGCGTCCCAGGGTTTCACGATGGTTTCGCTGCCTTTGCGAATAATCTTAGGTGCAGGAGCGCCAGCCGGTGTGGAGCGGTTTAGATGCTCCCGGTGAGTTTCAACGTCTTCGCCAGCGGCTTTAGCCAGATCAACAACTGGATCATAGTATTCCAGAACTTCGTTCGGGATGGCGCCAGAGGTGGCCAAAACCCACTCTTTTGCGCGAGCAATCAGATGATCTGGGTCGACGACTTCGTCAATCAAGCTCACCGCCTTGGCCTTTTTCGGGTCCATCATCTTGCCTTCCAGCAGGACCGGAGCGGCGGCCATTGCGCCCACCATGCGGGAATACCGGGTGGTGCCGCCGCCGCCGGGGAAGATGCCGATCATGATCTCCGGCAGGCCGATCTTGGCCTTGGGATTGGAGGTCATCACCCGGTGATGGCAGGCCAGCGCAATCTCGGTGCCGATGCCGGCGCAGGTGCCGTTGATGGCACAGGCCACCGGCTTGCCGCCCTTCTTGGTCTTGGGATCCATGCCCGCTAACTCCAGCTTGCGCAGGATGCGGTGGCCGCCCATGGTGAAGTCAAAGAGGCCTTGGGCCGGGTTCTCCCCCGACTCCTCACGGATGGTCGCCAGAACATTGAGGTCCATGCCGCCGGCAAAGTCTTTCTTGCCGCTGGTGATCACGATGCCCTTGACGGCGTCGTCCTCCAGCGCCCGGTCCACGTATTCCTCCACCAGGCCAAAGGCCTCGCGGGTGAGGACGTTCATGGACTTTCCTTCGGCATCCCAGGTGATGATTGCGACGCCGTCTGCGTCCACGTCGTATTTGAAATCGCTCATGTGTCTTCTCCGGTCTGGTCAGCCGTCAGCGGGCTGCCGTCCTTGCGGGTAAAGGTGAACTCGCCGCTTGCGAATTTCACCATCATGTCCAAATCGCTGTAATAGCCGGTCTCAGTTGCGGTGCGGGTGCCCACCACCAGAAAGGCGGCAGGCTTGTCCGAACGGTTCACCAGATGGTGGCCGTTCTCCTCGCCCGCCGGAAAGGCGGCGCAGTCGCCGGGCATCATCTCATGCGCGCCCTGATCGTCGATCAGGGTGCAGATGCCCTCTGTCACCATCACGAACTCGTCCTGCTCCATATGGTAATGGCGCAGGGAGGAGGCCGCGCCAGGCTCCAGCCGTACGATGTTGACACCGAACTGGCTGAGCCCGCCGGGATCGCCCAGCGGCTGCACGCTGCGGCCCGCACAGGCTTCGGCCAGCTTGCCGGGGTAGCCCGATCCGGTCCGCCAGGGCAGTTGGGATAGGTCCAGCTTCGGCATCAGACGCGCTCGATGATGGTTGCGGCGCCCATGCCCGATGCAATGCACAGGGTGGCGAGGCCGCATTCTTTGTCCTGCCGCTCCAGCTCATCCAGCAGGGTGCCGATGATGATCGCGCCGGTGGCGCCCAGCGGGTGGCCCATGGCGATGGAGCCGCCGTTGACGTTCACCAGCTCCGGGTCGACGTCAAACGCCTGCTGGAAGCGCATTACGACAGAGGCAAAGGCCTCGTTCACCTCGAACAGGTCCAGGTCGCCGATTTTCATGCCGTTGTCGGCCAGAATCTTTTCGGTCACCGGCACCGGGCCGGTCAGCATGATGGTCGGATCGGTGCCGATCTTGGCGGTGGCCTTGATGCGCGCGCGCGGCTTCAGGCCATGGCGTTCACCAAACTCCTTGTTGCCGATCAGCAGCGCCGCAGCGCCATCCACGATGCCAGAGGAGTTGCCCGCGTGGTGGATGTGGTTGATCCGTTCCAGATGCGGGTATTTCAGCATTGCGACTTTATCAAAGCCCGGCATCTGCTCGCCCATCATCTGGAACGCCGGGTTCAGCGACCCCAGCGCCTGCATGTCTGTTCCGGGGCGCATGTATTCGTCATGGGCGAGGATCGGCAGGCCGTTCTGGTCGGTGACAGTAATCACCGACTTCTCGAACCGCTTCTCTTCCCAGGCCTTGGCGGCCCGGCGCTGGGATTCCATCGCCAGCGCATCGGCCTGATCGCGGGTAAAGCCGTATTCGGTCGCGATGATATCGGCCGAGATGCCCTGCGGCACGAAATAGGTCTCCATCGCGAGGCTCGGGTCCACCGCAATCGCCGCACCGTCGCTGCCCATGGCCACCCGGCCCATCATCTCGACGCCGCCTGCGATATAGGCATCGCCCGCGCCGCCCTTCACCTGGTTGGCCGCCAGGTTCACCGCTTCCATGCCGGAGGCGCAGAAGCGGTTGATGGCGAGACCCGGGATGCGCTCATCCAGGTCAGAGGCGAGAACAGCGGAGCGCGCCAGGCAGCCGCCTTGTTCCATCACCTGGGTGACGTTGCCCCAGATCACATCCTCGACCGCGTGTCCCTCCAGGTTGTTGCGCTCCTTGATCGCGTTCAGCGTCAGGGCAGAGAGGCGGACCGAGGTCACCTCATGCAGGGAGCCGTCCTTGCGTCCCTTGCCGCGCGGGGTGCGCAGCGCGTCATAGATATATGCGTCTGTCATTGTGCTCTCCTCAGGCCCGGTCCGACGGGTTGCCGGGCATCAAATCATAGGGGTGTTTCCAGCCGGGCAGGGCGCTGATGCGGTCCAGCCAGGCGTCGATATGCGGCCATTCGGCCCGGTCAAAGCCGAAGGGTTCGGGGTAGTAGAGGTAGCTGCAGCAGCTGATGTCGGCATTGGTGAGGCTGTCGCCAACAATCCACTCGCGGCCCTCCAGATGGTGTTCCAGCGTGGCATAGGCGGCCTTCAGGCGGCCTTGCATGAAGTTGATCACTTCTTGCGAGCGGTGCTGTTCCGGCAGGAAGTTGATCAGAAACCGGGTCATGCCGGCCTGGCTGGACATCTTGTGATTGTCCCACAGCACCCAGCGCAGCACTTCGTATTTGTCCTCAGGGCGGCCGCCAAACTTGCCGGTCTTGTCGGTGATGTACTGCTGGATCGCGCCCGACTGGCTGAGCGTTACATCCCCGTCTACCAGAACCGGAGCTTCGGCCATGGCAGAGAATTCCCGGAACTCCGGCGTGCGGGCCGCCCCGCCGAAGAAGTCGACAAAGACCGGTTCCCAGTCCAGCCCGGCCAGCTCCAGCGCCAGCGCGGCTTTGTAGGAGTTGCCGCTTTCGCCAAAGCAATGCAGTTTGATTGTCATTTGTTGCTCCCTGTTTCGGATGGCGGAGCGGGGGTTTCACACCCCCGCACCCCCGTGGAGTATTTTTGGAAAGATGATGGGGCATTAACCCGCCTCATCGCTCCGTTTGTTACCTTGGGCTTGCGGTACAGGCTGGAGAGCCGATGGCCGTGAAAGGTGAAGACGTCCCTGCCCAATTGGCGAAAGCTAGGGGCAGGGACACTGCTTTGGCTTCATCTTTCCCCAAATACTCAAAATCCATCACCAGCCTCCCGCGATCCCGCCGCGGCCCCTGCGGCTACAGCGACCGCGCAATCAGCTCCTTCATGATCTCGTTGGTGCCGCCGTAGATCCGCTGCACCCGCGCATCTGCCCACATTTCGCCCACGGCGTATTCCTGCATGTAGCCGTAGCCGCCATGCAGCTGCAGGCATTCGTCCAGCACCTCGCCTTGGGTGTCGGTGATCCAATACTTGGCCATTGCGGCCTTCTCGACGGTCAGCTTGCCCTGCAGATGCTCACTGATGCATTCATCCAGGAAAGCGCGCGCGACCTTGGTCTTGGTCAGGCATTCGGCCAGCTTGAAGCGGGTGTTCTGAAACTGTGTCAGCGGCCCGCCAAAGGCTTCGCGCTCCTTGCAGTAGGCCGCCGTGCGTTCCACCGCGCCTTCCATCGCGCCGACCGCGCCGCAGGCGATGATCAGCCGCTCCTGCGGCAGCTGCTGCATCATCTGATAGAACCCCTGGCCCTCGACGCCGCCCAGGATGTTCTCCGGCGGGATTTCCACATCGCTGAAGAACAGTTCCGACGTGTCCGCCGCATGGCAGCCGATCTTGTCGAGGTTGCGGCCGCGGCTGAAGCCCTCGGCGCCATCCGTTTCAACCGCCACCAGCGACACGCCCTTGGCGCCTTGGGACGGGTCGGTTTTGGCCGCCACCAGGATCAGGTTGGCGTGCTGGCCGTTGGTGATGAAAGTCTTTTGCCCCGACAGCCGGTAGGCATTGCCGTCCTTCACTGCCTTGGTTTTGATCGCCTGCACGTCCGACCCGGTGGAGGGCTCTGTCATCGCTAGCGCGCCAACCAGCTCGCCGGTCACCATCTTCGGCAGCCAGCGCGCTTTCTGCTCCTCGGTGCCATAGGCCAGGATGTAGTGGCCGACGATGCCGGAATGGATGCCATGGCCCCAGCTGGCCAGGTTGGCGCGGCTGCCTTCCATCAGGATCACTGCCTCATGGCCGAAATCACCACCGGCGCCGCCGTATTCCTCGGGGATCGAGGGCAGGAGAAGACCCAATTCACCGGCCTGGGTCCAGGTCTCCCGGTCCATCAGGCCCTGCTTGCGCCAGGTCTCGAACTTGGGGGCCCATTCATTGCTGATGAACTGGGCCGTCATCTCCCCAAGCATCTGGTGCTCATCCGTCATCCATGCGGAATGCGTCTCGGTCATCTCTCTCCCTTTGCTGCGCTTTTCTAGCGCTTTCGCGCCTCCAGCTCGGCGTTGAACAGCCGCAGCCGGTGGCTCAGGTTCTCGTAGTCTGTCACGCTGTCGAAATTCTCGAACAGGAATGACAGCGCTTCGCCTTCATCCAGCCCCGCCTCCTGGGCGAACTTCTTCAGCCTGCGGTAGCCGTCCTCGGTCATCGCGATCGGCAGGCGGCGGGTCAGGCGGAAACGTTTTGGCATCTTGCGGTCCTTTGCGTGTCAAAGCACCGGCCGGGGCAGAACCGGGCGCCCCGCAAGGGGACGCCCGCAGGCATCAGAAGGCGTCCGCGTCCAGCGCCATCACCGTGTCGGCGCCGCTTTCGATGCGGGCCAGGTGCAGCTTGGTCGCGGGCAGCCGCCGTGCCATGTAATACCGGCCGGTTGCGAGTTTCGTCTCATAGAACGCCGCGTCTTGCGTCCCGGCGTCAAGCGCTTCCTGCGCCGCCTTGCCCATCCGCGCCCACATCAGGCCCAGGCAGACCTGGCCGAACAAATGCATGAAGTCATAAGACCCCGCCAGCGCGTGGTTCGGGTTCTTCATGCCGCTTTGCATGAAGAACATGCCAGCCGCCTGCAGATCCTTGGAGGCAGCCTGCAGCGGCTTGATGAAATCTTTGGTAAAAGCCTCTGAAATCTCTTTGTTTTCCTGGCAGAAGGTCTTGACCATATCAAAGAAGGCGAGGACGTATTTGCCGCCGTGCTGACCCAGCTTGCGGCCCACCAGGTCCAGCGCCTGAACGCCGTTGGCGCCCTCGTAGATCATCGCGATACGGGCGTCGCGGGTGTATTGCGACATGCCCCATTCCTCGATGTAGCCATGGCCGCCATAAACCTGCTGCGCCTGCACCGTCATGTCATAGCCCTGATCGGTCAGGAAACCCTTGATCACCGGCGTCATCAAAGAGATCAGCCCGTCCGCGTCCTTGTCGCCTGCGCGGTGGGCCTGGTCGATCAGGGTGGCGCCCCACAGAAGGAACGCGCGGGCGCCCTCGGCAAAGCTTTTTTGGTCCATCAGCGAGCGCCGGATATCCGGATGCACGATCAGCGGATCCGCCGGGCCGTCCGGGTTCTTGGTGCCGGTCACATCGCGGCCCTGCAGCCGGTCCTTGGCGTATTCCAGCGCGTTCTGATAGGCGGCCTCGGCCTGCGCCAGGCCCTGCATGCCGACACCCAGGCGGGCCTCGTTCATCATGGTGAACATGGCGCGCATGCCCTTGTGCTCTTCGCCCAGCAGCCAGCCGGTCGCGCCGTCATAGTTCATCACACAGGTGGAGTTGCCGTGGATGCCCATCTTCTCCTCGATCTTGCCGACCGAGACACCGTTGCGCTCACCCAGGCTGCCGTCTTCGTTCACCAGGAACTTGGGCACGATGAACAGGCTGACGCCTTTGATGCCCTCGGGGCCGCCGGGGATCTTGGCCAGCACCAGATGCACGATGTTCTCTGCCATGTCGTGATCGCCGGAGGAGATGAAGATCTTCTGCCCGGAAATCTTGAAGCTGCCGTCAGACTGCGGTTCCGCCTTGGTGCGCATCAGGCCCAGATCGGTGCCGCAATGCGGTTCGGTCAGGTTCATGGTGCCGGTCCACTGGCAGCTGATCATATTGGGCAGATAGGCCGCCTTCTGCTCCTCAGTGCCATGCGCCAGAATGGCGGAGGCCGCGCCATGGGTCAGGCCCTGGTACATGGTGAAGGCCTGGTTGGCGGCGGAGAAGAACTCGCCTACCGCGGTGCCCATCACATAGGGCATGTTCTGGCCGCCGAATTCTTCCGGCATGTCGAGCCCGGTCCAGCCGCCTTCCTTCATCTGCTCGAAGGCTTCCAGGAATCCCTTGGGGGTGTAGACCACGCCGTTTTCCAGGCGGCAGCCCTCCTGGTCGCCCACCGTGTTCAGCGGGTGCAGCACTTCGCTGGCGATCTTGCCTGCCTCTTCCAGCACGGCGCCGGTGAAATCCGGTTCCAGCTCATTGTATCCGGGGATGTCCTGGCCGGAGACCTTCAACACGTCGTGCAGGATGAACTGGGCGTCTTTGGCGGGGGCTCGATAGGAAGGCATTGCGGTCCTCTTCAGGGTCTTGGTGATCGTGGTCAGTGCCGGGCAGGCCGGCGGGAAAGGGCGGTGCGGCTGCTTATTGGGCAGCCTCCTGCTTGGCCTTCATCGAAGCGATCATCTTCTCGCCCCAGGCCAGCTGGTCCTTCAGGTCCTCGATTGCCTCGGTCAGCTCCTCGCGCTGGCGCTCCATATCGGCGAGCCGGTCACGCGCGACCTCATAGGTCTTGGTGAGCTGGGTCACCTGCTGGTCGCCGACATGGTACAGCTCCAGCAGCTGGCGGATTTCCTCCAGGCTGAACCCGAACCGCTTGCCGCGCAGGATCAGCTTCAGCCGGGCGCGGTCGCGTTTGGTGAACAGCCGCTTCTGGCCGTCGCGGATCGGGAACAGCAGTTCCTTGGCTTCGTAGAACCGGAGCGTGCGGGGCGTCACGTCAAAGGCCTCGCACATCTCGCGGATGGTCATGGTTTCTTCGGTCATCATCGTCACTCTTACGGCTTGGTGCAGGCCCAAGCTGTGCGCAGTTCGGATTTCGATCAAGACTGACTTTACGTTTACGTAAGTTGTACGTTGCGTCACTTTGCGGGGCGTTACTGGTTCGCAAAACGAACATAAAGTGACGTAACGTTACGGGCTGACTGGCTGTCTGCAGGCGGGTTTCGCCAATGCACCTGGCCAGAAACCTGGCGAATCCGGCAGCGGAATCTGCAAAAGAAAAACCCCGCCAAAAGGACGGGGTTCAATTACCGGAAAGATGTGCTGGGCTTATTTCAGCAGCGCCCGCGTGCTTTCGCGCAGCTCGCTCAGCTCTTCGATGGCCTCATTGATCTGCTCACGCTGGTTTTCCAGCTCCACCAGTTGCCGGTCGGCCATTTCCATGAACGCATGGTTCTGGGCGTCGTTGCCCTCTTTCTCATAGATCAGCAGCCACTGGCGGATCTCTTCCAGCTGAAAGCCGAACTTGCGCCCGCGCAGGATCAGTTTCATCCGGGCGCGCTCCCGCGCTCCGTAGAACCGCGACCGGCCTTCGCGGTCCGGCTGCAGCAATTCGATGTATTCATAGTAGCGCAGCGTCCGCGGCGTGACCTCGAACTCTGCGCACATTTCCTTGAATGACAATCTTTTGTCGGTCATCCGTCGTCTCCCTTGCCGGGAACCTATGCACTTGCAGCGAACAGTGCAACCTCCGCGGCGGCACACTTGCGCTTTTGCCGGGGCAGGGCCAAAGATGAGGGAGAGAATCCAAAGGACACTCCCATGGCCGACAAGACCGACCTCGCGCGCCAGTTCATCGAAGCGATTCCGCACGCCAAGCAATTGGGAATGAAGCTGACAGAGATCGGCGACGGCACCGCCGAGATCCGCATGGCCTATGACGAAAAGCTGATCGGCGATCCCGCCACCGGCGTCATTCACGGCGGCGCGGTCTCAGCCCTGATGGACACATGCTGCGGCGCAGCGGTGATGAGCCACCCGTCCGCCCCGGGCGGCACCGCCACCATCGACTTGCGCATTGATTACATGCGCCCCGCCACACCGGGGCAGGCCATTACCACCCGCGCCACCTGCCACCACATCACCCGCACCGTCGCCTTTGTCCGCGCCGTGGCAATGGACGAGGACACGGACCGCCCCGTCGCCACCGCCTCAGGCGCCTTTACCGTGGAGAAGAAGTTTTGAGCCGCCCCCGTCCCGAACCGATCCAGGTGGTCAAGCAGCGCCGCGATGCAGCCCTGTCGGCGCTGGTCGACTCGGTGCCCTACATCCGCTTCCTGAACGTGACCTTCGAGCGCCGCGGTGATGAGCTGACTGCGGTGCTGAATTTCGATGACAAGCTGATCGGCAACCCCTTCCTGCCGGCGATCCACGGCGGGGTGACGGCGGCCTTCCTGGAAATCACCGCGATGATCACGCTCAACTGGTCGCACCTTTGGCAGCGCATCGAAAGCGGTGATCTGGACCCGGCGGAAATGGCCAAGGGCTACCTGCCGCGGCAGCCCAAGACCATCGACTTCACCGTCGACTACCTGCGTTCCGGCTTGCCGCGCGATGCCTATGCCCGCGCCCGGGTGAACCGTTCCGGCCGCCGCTATGCCTCGGTGCATGTGGAGGCCTGGCAGGATCACAAGGACAAGCTGTTTGCCCAGGCCACCGGCCATTTCCTGATGCCGCAGGACCAGAACGGCGAAGGCTGACCGGATGACCAGCGCGGACACGGAGATCACCCATAAACGGGTGCTCAGCATCGCATTGCCGATTGTGCTGTCGAACGCCACGGTTCCCATTCTGGGCGCCGTCGATACCGGCGTGGTCGGCCAGATGGGCGAGGCTGCACCGATTGGCGCGGTGGGCATCGGTGCGGTCATCCTGGCGACGATCTACTGGATCTTCGGCTTCCTGCGCATGGGCACCACAGGTCTCGCAGCGCAGGCGCGCGGGGCCGGGGACTGGGGGGAAACCGGCGCGCTTCTGATGCGCGGGCTGCTCCTGGCCTTTGCTGCCGGAGCCGTCTTTATCATCGCGCAAAGCGCCGTTTTCTGGGGCGCCTTCGCACTGGCACCCGCCAGTGCCGAGGTCGAAAGCCTGGCCCGTGACTACCTGCAGATCCGCATCTGGGGCGCACCGGCCACCATCGCGCTTTATGCCGTCACCGGCTGGCTGATCGCGGTGGAGCGCACCCGCGGCGTATTCCTGCTGCAGGTCTGGATGAACGGGCTGAACATCGCCTTGGACCTGTGGTTCGTGCTTGGCCTCGGCTGGGGGGTGGAGGGCGTCGCCATCGCCACGCTGATCGCCGAATGGAGCGGTCTGGCGCTGGGGCTCTACCTCTGCCGCGATGCCTTTGCGGGCGATCAGTGGCGCGATTGGGCGCGGGTGTTCGACCCGGCGCGACTGAAACGGATGATGCAGGTGAACGGCGACATCATGGTGCGATCGGTGCTGCTCACTGGGTCCTTCACCACCTTCCTGTTCATCGGCTCCGGCATCGGCGACGTGAACCTCGCCGCCAATCAGATCCTGCTGCAATTTGTCGAGATCACCGCCTTTGCACTGGACGGCTTTGCCTTCTCCGCTGAGGCGCTGGTGGGCGGCGCGGTCGGCGCCAAGGCGCGGGCCCGCGTGCGCCGCGCGTCGGTGATCACCTCGCAATGGGGCGTGGGCGGTGCAGTGCTGCTGGGCATCGCCTTTGCTGTTGGCGGGCCATGGCTCATTGACCTGATGTCAACGTCGCCGGAGGTGCGCGAAGCAGGCCGTGTATTCCTGGTCTGGGCGGCGGTGCTGCCGGTCTTGAGCGTTGCCAGCTACATGTTCGACGGCATCTATATCGGCGCCACCTGGACCCGCGACATGCGTTGGGCGATGCTGCAATCGGTGGCCATCTATGTGGCGGCACTGCTGCTGCTGGTGCCGGCCTTTGGCAACCATGGCCTTTGGGCTGCGCTGATCGTCCTGAACCTCGCCCGCGGCGTCACGCTGGGCCTGCGCTACCCGCGGCTGGAGGCGCAGGTGGGCGTCTAAGCAAGCCGGCATTCTGCGAGATTTCCGGCCAATTTTCCGGCGCGGAAAACTGGCGCTCCGCCGCTAATGGAGCGCTAAAAAAATCCTCGCAGGATTTTTGGCCGTTTCCCGCGCCGGGAAACGGTCAGAGCAGGGTTTCGATCGCCTCGGTCGGGCGGCCGATCACCGCCTTGCCGTCCTTGATGGCAATCGGGCGCTCGATCAGGATCGGATGCGCGGCCATTGCCGCCAGCAGTTCCTCCTCGGCGCTGTCCTTGGAAAGGCCCAGTTCCTTGAAGACCTTCTCGCCGGTCCGCATCATCTCCACCGCGGAGACGCCAAGAGCGGTCTGCACCGCCTTCAGTTCCTCAACCGAGGGTGCATCCTCCAAGTACGCGCGTGTTTGCACCTCTGCACCGCGCTCCTCGATCAGCGCAAGGCCCGCGCGGGATTTGGAGCATTTCGGGTAATGCCAATAGGTGATCACAGCCAATCCTTCCGTTTGGTTCCAACCGCTTGCGCGACGTTTTCGAACCCGTCGCGGGCCAGCAATTCATCCAGGCCGCGGGCAATGTCCCCGGCCAGCGACAGCCCGCCATAGACCATTGCTGTGTAGAATTGCACCGCAGAGGCCCCGGCGCAGATCTTGGCATAGGCCTGTTCCGCCGTGCTGATGCCGCCGACGCCGACCAGCGGCACCTTGCCATCCAAAAGCTCCGACAATTGTGCCAGAACCCGGGTGGACTTTTCAAACAGCGGCGCGCCGGACAGACCGCCGGCTTCGCCTTTGTGGGCGCTTTGCAGACCGTCGCGCGACAGGGTGGTGTTGGTGGCAATCACCGCGTCGATGCCACTTTCCAGAGCGACGGCGGCAATATCCTCGATACCCGCACGGTCCAGATCCGGCGCGATCTTCAGGAACACCGGCACCCGGCGGCTAAGGCCCTCGCGGGTCTCGATCACACCGGCCAGCAGCGCTGACAGCGCCGCCTTGCCCTGCAGGTCGCGCAGTTTTTCGGTATTGGGCGAGGACACGTTGACGGTCGCAAAATCCAGATGCGCGCCGCAGTGGGCCAGCACCTTGGCAAAATCCGCGGCGCGGTCTTCGCTGTCCTTGTTGGCGCCGAGGTTCAGGCCAATGACCGCATCGCGCGGGCGCTGCGCCAGACGCGCTCCGATGGCCGCCATGCCCTCATTGTTGAAGCCGAAGCGGTTGATGGCCGCCTTGTCCTCCGTCAGGCGGAACAATCGCGGCTTGGGATTGCCCGGCTGCGGGCGGGGCGTCGCCGCGCCGACCTCGATAAAGCCGAAGCCGGATTTTGACAGCGGTGCCAGTGCCTCGGCGTTCTTGTCATAGCCAGCCGCCAAACCAACCGGGTTCGGCAGGTCAATCCCGGCCAGCGTGGTCTTGAGCCGGGCAGAGGTGACCGGGCCGGGAGCTGGGGCCAGTCCCATCGTCAGTGCCTTCACCGACAGCCCGTGCGCGGCCTCCGGGTCGATCCGGTGCATCGCGGCAAGGGCCAGCTTCTCTGTCAGCTTCATGCCATTTCCTCCGGGAACTGATGGGTGCCCTCCACCAGCGGAAGCTGCTTGGCCCAGACCACATCCGACATGCGGATATTGCGGTAGAGATGCGGGAACTCGGCGCCGCCGCGGGACACTTCCCACTTCAGGTCCGCGCCCATCGCATCCGCATCGCAGGCCAGCAGGGTCAGCCCCTCGGCGCCGGCAAAATGCTTGGCTGCGGTTTCCGCCGCCTGGGTTGCGGTGGAGAAATGGACATAGCCGTCCGCAACATCGATCGGCGCGCCCGGCGTCTCGCCCGCGGCCTGCAGTGCGGCCCATTCGTCCGCCCGGAAAATCTTGTAAATCAGCATAGCGGCCTGATGCCCTGCGTTTGCAAAGGAATCAAGGGGGATTGGGGGCAAGCCGCCGGTCAAGCTGACGCAAGGGGAGGCAGCACCACGGCTTTTCCCCTTTGACCAGCGCGGGGATTGGGCGCAGGATTCCCAAAAACAGAACAACGGGAGCGCTCCTCATGATTGCACGCATTCTCACATCGGTTGCAGCCCTGGCCCTGACTGCCGGAGCGGCAGCGGCGGAGTACAAGCTGACCATCCTGCATACCAATGATTTCCACTCGCGGTTCGAGCCGATCAACAAATACGACAGCACCTGCGACGCCGAAGATCAGGCTGAGGGCAAATGTTTCGGCGGCACCGCGCGGCTGGTGACGGCCATCGCGGACGCACGGGGACGGGCGGAGAATTCGATCCTGGTGGATGGTGGCGACCAGTTCCAGGGTTCGCTGTTCTACACCTATTACAAGGGCAAGGCCGCGGCGGAGTTCATGACCAAGCTGGGCTATGACGGGATGACCGTCGGCAATCATGAATTCGACGACGGGCCGGAAGTGCTGCGCGGTTTCATGGATGCGGTGGGCTTTCCGGTGCTGATGTCGAATGCGGATGTGTCGGGTGAACCGGCGCTGGCGGATGTGCTGAAGAAATCCACGGTGATCGAGCGCGGCGGCGAGAGGATCGGCCTGATCGGCCTGACGCCGGAGGATACCCATGAGCTGGCAAGCCCCGGCAAGAACGTGCATTTCTCCGATCCCGTGGCGGCGGTGCAGGCAGAGGTGGACAGGCTGACGGCAGAAGGCGTGAACAAGATCGTGGTGCTCAGCCATTCCGGCTATGGTGTGGACCAGCGGGTGGCGGCAGAGACCTCCGGCGTAGATGTAATCGTTGGCGGACACAGCAACACCTACCTGTCCAACACTTCCGAGAAGGCCGCCGGGCCGTATCCGACCGTGGTGAACGGGGTGCAGATCGTGCAGGCCTATGCCTATGGCAAGTTTCTGGGCGAGCTGAACGTGACCTTTGATGATGCGGGCAAGGTGGTCAGTGCCACCGGCGAGCCACTGATCATGGATGCGGCTGTCAGAGAGGATGCGGACACGCTGGACCGGATTGCGGAGCTGGCCGAGCCGTTGGATGAAATCCGCAACAAGGTAGTGGCAGAGGCGGCAGAACCCGTTGAAGGCAGCCGGGATGTCTGCCGGGTGCAGGAGTGCCCGATGGGCAACTTGGTGGCTGATGCGATGCTGGACCGGGTGAAGGATCAGGGCGTGACCATTGCCATTGCCAACTCCGGTGGTATCCGGGCCAGCCTGGATGCGGGGGAGGTCACCATGGGGGAGGTGCTGACCATCCTGCCATTCCAGAACACGCTGTCGACCTTCCAGATCGACGGCGCGACTTTGGTCGCGGCGCTGGAGAACGGCGTCAGCCAGGTGGAGGACGTCAAGGGCCGCTTCCCGCAGGTGGCCGGGCTGAAATTCAGCTGGGACAGCTCCGCCGCGCCGAACGCGGGCCGAGTCACCGAGGTGCTGGTGGCGGAGGGCGACGGTTTTGTGCCGGTTGATCCGGCCAAGACCTATGTGGTGGTCACCAATGACTATGTCCGCAACGGCGGCGACGGCTATGCGATGTTCGAAGGAGACGACAAGAACGCCTATGATTTCGGCCCCGACCTGGCGGATGTGCTAGCGGAGTATCTGGCGGCGCAGGGCCCCTATACGCCCTACACCGACGGGAGGATTTCGCAGGTGAAATAGGCAGCAGTAGATAGGTCCGGACCGGACCCAATGTTTCGCGCGCGAAACATTCGGGCAGGAGGGCTGCCGCATTATCTTTAGGCATCCTTAACCTTCGCCACCCGTTAGTTAACGGGGTGGCGGGGGCTTTCCCGCAGCCGGCGCGCATGGCAGAATGCCGCCATGGACCACCCGCTGATCGACCTCATCAACGCCCGCATCGAAGCCGCCGAGAAGGACGGCGCCTTTGACAACTTGCAAGGCGCCGGCAAGCCGCTGCCGGAATGCGACGACCCGGAGAATGAGCTGGTCAACCGGCTGGTGCGCGAAAGCGGCGGGGTGCCGGAGTTCGTGAGCCTGTCGCGCGAGCTGCAGCGCCTGAGGGCCGAACTGCGCGAGGCCGGCGACCGCAGCCGCCGACAGGAGATCCTGAAAGAGATGTCGATGATGGACGCGCGGATCGAAATCGCGCGCAAGGCCTACACCAAGTAGGCCCTGTTACCCTTTGATTTCAGGCCATATTTTCGGGTCCAGCCCATCGATGAAGGGTGCCAGGACATCGGCGTATTTCTCCCACTTGCCGATTGAGCGAGTGTGCGCTGTCTGGCGGACCTGGGTGTTCGACAGTGTCAGCACCTGGCCCTCGTGGCGTTCCGGGTGGGCCATATCCTCAACCCAGTTCAGCCCGCAAAAGTCCGCCAACTTGCGGCTTTCGCCCTCGATATCGGCCACGAAGTCTTCATAGCGCAGATCATAGATCCGCCCCGGCATCACCTGCCGCCAGTGCTGCATCAGCCGGCCGTAGAGGTTGAAACGGTGCGCCATCGCCTTGAGGTCGTAAGCATAAGTGAGCGAGCTGCCGGAGAAATAGCCGCGCCAGATCGACAGCGCCACATCGCGCGGATCGCGGCAAAGATGAACAAAGCGTGCATCCGGGTAGGCGGTGGCAAGGTGGCCCAGCAGGCGGTAGTTGTCCGGCATCTTGTCGACATAGGCTGCAGTGCCCTCGGGCATTGTGGGCAGGCGGCTGATGTCCTCGGCCACGAAAGTGCGGGCGGCCTCGGGGGTGAAGTCCTGATCCTTGTCCAGATAGGGGTGCAGCAGGAAGGCCGGCACGCCGCGTTCGCCCAGCGGAAAGACATCGGGGTGGAGGCCGATCACGGTTTCGGTGAGCGTGGTGCCGGAGCGCGGCATCCCCACCACATAGATCGGGCGCGGCCCTTCGGGGGCGGTCTCTGCCGGGGCGATCTGGTCCGGGAAGGCCGCCATGATGCGGCTGAACTGACGCTCGCTTTCCTCGTAGTCGTAGGGCGTCTGCGCGGCCATACAGGCGTTGGCCTCGTCATTATGGGCGGCAAAAGCCGCCTTGTCGCCCGCCTGATCGGCGATCCGGGCGAGGGCAAAGCTGACGTTGGCACGGTCAAGCGAGCGGGGCGCGGCGGCTTTCAGCGCCTTTTGCGCGACGGGCAGCAGCTCCGCGTTCTGCTCTCGGCTGCTGATGCGGGCCAGCATTTCCAGCACCTGGGTGTCCTTGGGATCCAGCTCCATCAGCGCCAGGCACTGCTCGCGCGCTGCAGCGCTTTCGCCGTTGGAGATCAGCTGGCTGGCGAGGCGGCGGCGGGCCTCGGCGTTCTGGGGCGCCACGGCGACGGCTTTTTGTGCGGCTTCGGTGGCCTCGTCCTGGCGCATCAGGCGGGCCAGCAGCAGGCTGGCGTTCTGCAGCGCGTCGGCGTCATTGGGGTTCACCTTGAGCGCGGCCTGATAATCCGCCAGCGTGGCCTTTTCATCGCCCAGCGTGTTCCAGGCAGTGGCGCGCAGTCGCAGCATCCGCGGCTGGCGCGGATCGCGGGCCAGCGCGGCGGTGGCGGCTTCAATTGCGGCCTCGGCGTCATTCATCACCAGATGCGCCTGCGCCTGCAAATAAAGCGCGGCCTGATCGCCGGGCTGGTCCTTCAGTACCCGCTCCAGCAGTTTCATCGCCGGTTCACCCTGCTGCATGAACAGCAGCGTCTGCGCCAGGTTCTTGCGGGCGTCGTGAAAGCCTGGGGCCAGCGCCAGCGCCTTCTTGAAATAGGGGACAGCGTCGCGGTGCTTGCCCAGGCCGGACAGGGAGATGCCCGCGATATTGGGGAAATCCGGGTGGCTCTTGTGCCGCTTCATGCCGCCCTTGGACTGTTTCAGCGCCTGTTTGAACTTACCCTGGTTGAGAAAGCCCAAGGCGGACTGGAGATCGTTCTGAAGAGTCATGAGGCCTATCTATCATCCTGTCAGGGCGGCTGAAAATCCTGTGCCGCGGAAGGTTTTGCAAACGCGCCGCGGGCCGGGTTAGAAATCAGCATGTGCGGACGATTTGCCATAACCCTGCCCACGGATGCAATGGCGCAGCTGTTTGCGGCGCAGCCGGCAAATGATTTGCCCACGGTGCCCAATTACAACGTCTGCCCGACCAACCCGGTGAATGTGGTGCAGGCAGGGGAGGCAGGACGGCAGCTGGTTGCGATGCGCTGGGGCTTTCTGCCGCATTGGTACAAAAGCGAGACTGCCGGGCCGCTGCTGATCAACGCCCGGGCGGAGACGATTGCGGAAAAGCCGGCCTTTGCCGCCGCTGCCAGGGAGCGGCGCTGCCTGATCCCGGCCACCGGGTTTTATGAATGGACCAAGTCGGAGGAGGGCGCCCGGCTGCCCTGGTACATCCGCCGCAACGACGGCGCGCCGATTGCCTTTGCTGCCGTTTGGCAGAGCTGGGGGGCTGACGATCCGGTCAAGACCTGCGCGATTGTCACCACGGCCGCTAACGAAGGGCTTTCACCTATCCACCACCGGATGCCGCTGATCCTGGAGGCCGGCGACTGGGGCAAATGGCTGGGGGAGGAGGGCCATGGCGCCGCCCGGCTGATGCAGCCGGGAGCGGAGGGCGTGCTGGACTTCCACCGGGTTGATCCGGCGGTGAACTCCAACCGTGCCGAGGGGCCGGAGCTGATCGAACCCTTCGGGGAGGAGGATATCCCGCGCGGGCAGCTGATCTGAGCGCTACTCGGCAGCGTGGCGGGCGGGCAGGTCGCGCTGCGGCGCGCGGCTGAGGTCATTGCCTGCAAGGGTCGCCTTTTGCAGCAGCGCCACGAAGGTGTCCTGTTCCGCCTCGGTGAGGCCGGTCAGGATGCCGGGCTGCGAGGCCCGCACGATGGGCAGGATGTGCTCCAGAAGCGCGGTTCCGTCTCGGGTCAGGCTGACCTCTCGGGCGCGGCGGTCGGCCCGGGAAACGCGGCGTTCCACCAGTCCCTTGTCCGCCAGCCGGTCCACCACCTTGCCCAGGGTGGCGCGGTCATAGGCGATAAGCCCGGCAACCGAAGCCTGGTCGATGCCGGGATGGCGGTGGATGGCGGCCATTGCGGCAAACTGCACTGGTGTGAGGTCAATGCCTTCACCCGCCATGCGGTCCATGAACTGGGCCACGGAAATCTGGTGCAGCCGCCGGATCAGGTGGCCGGGCAGGGTGTGGATGTCCAACGGGTCAGTGGTCATGGCCTTTTGGTCCTTGGCGGTCTGGTTCGCGGCAATCCGCGCGGGTGTGATCTGTTCGCGAGACTTGCCATAGCGCCCTGTGCGCAATGCGCGCAAGACTTATCGCCGCGGCAGCAGCAATTGCGGCTTTTCCTTGCGCATGGGGCGCGGTAGGCATGGGCCATGGCGCTGAAATTCACCTCATTGCAAGAGTTCTATGCCCACGGGTTCGACACCGTGATCGACGTGCGCAGCCCGGCGGAATTTGCCGAGGATCACGTGCCGGGCGCAATCAGCCTGCCGGTGCTGAACAATGAGGAACGGGCTGAGGTCGGCACGATTTACGTGCAGGACAGCCCCTTCAAGGCGCGCAAGCTGGGCGCGGCGCTGGTGTTCCGCAATGCCGCCAATCACATCGAGCAAAGCCTGAGCCACCACGAGGGCGGCTGGAAGCCGCTGGTCTACTGCTGGCGCGGCGGCCAGCGGTCCGGGTCCTTTACCTGGATGCTGCAGCAGATCGGCTGGCGCGCCGAGGTGGTGGAGGGCGGCTATCAGAGCTACCGGCGGCTGGTGAATGCGGCGCTCTATCAATCCGCACTGCCGCACCGGCTGGTGGCGCTGGACGGCTATACCGGGTCTGCCAAGACCGAGGTTCTGAAGCGCGCCGGAGATCTGGGGGTGCAGGTGCTGGACCTGGAGGGGCTGGCCAATCACCGGGGTTCCTTGCTGGGGGATATGCCAACGCCGCAGCCCTCCCAGAAGGGGTTTGAGTCCGCTTTGGCGGGTGCGCTGATGAGGCTGGACCCGGCCCGCCCGGTGCTGGTGGAGGCGGAATCGAGCAAGATTGGCCAGCGGATCATCCCGCCTGCGGTCTGGGACGCGATGAAGCAGGCGCCGAGGATTGAGCTGCAAGTGCCGGTGGCCGCACGCTGCCGCTACTTGGTGCAGGCTTACGATGACATCCTGTCAGATGCGGAGCGGCTGCGCGAGAAGCTGGGCCCGCTGCGCGCCCACCGGTCCGGCGCTGTTGTCGACGGCTGGTTTGCCAGCATCGAGGCGGGTGACAAGTCTGGCCTGACCGAAGCGCTGATGGTGGAGCATTACGACCCCGCCTACCGCAAGTCCCGCACGGCCATTGGCGCAGAGGTCGCTGCTACGGTCGGGGCCGAAGCGCTGGATGAGGCGGGACTGGAAGCGGCTGCAGCGCAGGTGGCAGCGGTTATGTCCGGTCTCTGACCGGAGCTCTCCCGCCCGTCGCCGGGACATCTGCGATGCCCCGCGCCCGTTTGGCGTGGCGCTGCGCCGCGGCGCAGCGGGACTGGGTATTTTCGACCAGAAAGAAGCAGCAGTTGTTGGGCTTCTTTCTGGTCTGAAATACCCCGGGGTGAATTGGCCCCCTAGGGCCAAGAGGGGCTGGCCCCTTGTCAGTATCAGCGCTAGGCACTGAGGGTGATGGCCCCGGTGTCTTCTGTGACCTTGCCGATGAGGGCTGCCGGATAGCCGGCGGCCTGCAACTGCTCCAGCAGATTTCCGGCCTGATCCGGGGCAACCGCGGCCAGCAGGCCGCCTGCGGTTTGCGGATCAAACAGCAGGTCCTGCCAGCCGGTGGTCTTCAGCTTCGGCAGGGCGGCCTGATTGGCGGGGAACAGCGAGGAGCGGATGCCGCGGTCTGCCAGTTCGGCGGCGCCTTGCATCAGGGGGATCCGGCCGGTGTAGAGATCTGCCCCGGTGCGGGACGCTTCGCAGATACCAAGCAGATGGCCGAGGAGGCCGAAGCCAGTGACGTCAGTCATTGCATGGGTGTCCTGCAGGATGCGGGCGGCGGCGCCCTGCGGCTGGCTCATCTGTTCCAGAGCTGCGGCAACCCATTCGCCCTTGGCTTCGCCCGCCATCTCTGCGGCCATCAGAACGCCGGAGCCGAGGGGCTTGGTCAGGATCAGCGCATCGCCTGGTTGCGCACCTGCGAGGGTGATGGCGGGGCGGCGGCAGAGGCCAGTGACGGTGAAGCCGATGGTCAGCTCATCCCCCAGCGAAGTGTGGCCGCCGATGATGGCAGCACCTGCTGCCTGCATGACCTCTGCGGCGGCGGTCATGATTTCCTGCAGGGTGCGGGCCTGCAGGGCCGGGGACATGCGCGGCAGGATCAGGTTGGCGGTGGCGGCCTGAGGCTCTGCCCCCATCGCCCAGATATCGCCAAGCGCATGCACGGCGGTGATGCGGGTCATCAGCACCGGGTCATTGGTGAAGCTGCGCAGGTGGTCGGTGCTGATCACCTGTTTGACGCCGCCGGTTGTCAGCAGCGCCGCGTCGTCGCCGGGCAGCGGCGTAATGTCGTCGCGGACCTCAGTCCCTAAGCCCGCAAGAGTGCCGAGCAGCGCGTTGCGCCCGACCTTGGCGCCGCAGCCGCCGCACATGGGCTTGTCTCCAAGTGCCTGCTCCATATCGAGGGTGTGTTCGGCAGGCAGCGGCGAGGCCTCCATGGTGGGCAGATCGCGGAACTTTTCCATGAAGGCCTGGTCGATGCGATCCTTCCAGGTCCACATCAGCGGGCCGGACAGGGTGGTGCCGAAGCGTTCGCCGAGCGCTTCCCTGGAGCCCATGGAGATCAGTTTCAGGTAGTCCTTCTGCGGTTTGTATTTGCGCAGCGGGTCGCCGGTCATCAGGGCGCGCAGGTTGTGGTAGAGCACCGGGGCCTGGCGCACGGCGTAGACGCCTGCCTTGGGGCGCGGGGCGAACTCCATATGGGCGCAGTCGCCGGCGGCAAAGACCTGCGGATCAGAGCTTTGCAGGGTTTCACTGGCGCGGATGAAGCCGTCGTTCAGGTCTAATCCGCTGTCCGCGAGCCAGCCATAGGGACGGGCGCCGGCGGCGCCGGTGGTGAAATCCGAGAGGATTTCGCGCCCGTCCTGCAGCGTGATGTAGCCGTCTTCGATTCGTTCTATGTCGGCGTTCTCCTCCAGCCGCACGCCGTGTTCCACCAGGGCGCGCCGCAGGGTCTGGCGGGCCCTTTCGCCGATTGCGCGTAAAGCCTGGTCGCTATCGATCAGCGTTGCCTGAGCGAGGCGGCCGCGTGACTTGAGGGCATAGGCCATCGCGAGGATCAGCTCCACCCCGGCGACGCCGCCGCCGATCACCGCGACATGGGCGGGGCTATCGCCGTCGCGAAAGCCAGCCCAGCGGGCGGCGAAGCGGCCCAGTGGCTTGGCCGGGATGCCGTGCTCGGCAAAGCCCGGCAGGTCCGGCATGGCGGAGGTGATGCCGATGTCGACGGACGCCACGTCATAGGCAATCGGCGGGCGGCCGGGCACATGCACCAGCTGGGAAGCCGTGTCGATATGTTCTGCCGCGCCTAGCACCACGCGGGCGCCGGCAAAACGGGCGAGGCGGACGAGGTCGATGTCCAGCTCATCCCGCTGGTAATGGCCTGCCACAAAGCCGGGCAGCATACCGGAATAAGGTGCAGTGGGGCCGGGATTGATCACCGTCAGCCGGGCGCCGGGCAGGGGCTTCATCCCCCATTTGCGCAAGACCAGCGCGTGGGTGTGGCCGCCGCCCACCAGAACCAGGTCACGGGTCAGCGGCAGGCGGGAGGTGTCGATCACGGGTCAGGCCTTCCTGAGTGCTGTGCGTTCAGTCTTCGGCGGGCGGCGTCTGTTCCGCGCTGCGGCGTTCCTCATCCTCGGGCGTGTCATGGGTGGCCCAGTGATCGTCGCCGCCGGCCTTTGGCATGGTATCGCGGGTTTCCTGCCGGTGGATATGCACCTTGGCAATGAAATTTGCCGTGATGGGCGCGGTCAGGAACAGGAACAGGGTGATCATCAGCTCATGGTAGGAGAAGTACTTCTCAAACGCGGCGGCGTGCAGCATGGAGGCCAGCAGCACCCCGCCGACGCCGAGGGTGGTGGCCTTGGTCGGAGCGTGCAGCCGTGACATCTGGTCGTTCAGCTTGATCAGCCCGTAGGAGCCGACAATGCCGAAGATGCCGGCGGTTACCAGGAAGGCGGCGACGAGGAATTCAAACAGGGTTTCCATCTTTCTGCCCCTTACTCGATGATGTTGCCGCGCAGGATGAAGCGCGCGTAGGCCACGGTGGAGACAAATCCGAGCATCGCGATGATCATTGCGGCCTCAAAGAAGATCTCGGTTCCCAGCGCCATGCCGTAGAGCACCATCAGGGCGATGGCGTTGATGAACATGGTGTCGAGCGCCAGGATGCGGTCGGCCACATCGGGGGCGGTGACGACCTTCCAGAGGTTCATCAGCATGGCGAGCGCGAAACAGGCGAAGGCGAAGGTGGCAGCGCTTTCGATCATTCGAAAATCTCCATCAGCCGGCGCTCGTAGCGCTGTTTGATTTCATCCCGCACCGCGTCGGGGTTGGGGGCATCGAGGCAGTGGACCAGCAGGGCGTGGCCCTCATCCGAGACGTCCGCTGACAGGGTGCCGGGGGTCATGGTGATGGTGCCGGCAAGGGCGGTGATTGCCTCCGGCGTTTTCAGGTCCAGCGGGATGGTGATCCAGTTGGGGCGCCGGTCGGCGTTGGGTTTGAACAGCACGATGCGGGCGACGATGATGTTGGCCTGCACGATGTCCAGCAGCACAACCAGGATGTATTCCGCGATCTTGAACGGGCGGCGAAGGTTGGGCCGGTTGGGCCAGAAGGGCTGGGTCACGAAGGGGATCACCACCCCCAGCAGGAAGCCGAAGACCAATGAGTTCAGCGACCAGCGGTTCACCATCAAAAGCCAGGTGAGGGTCAGCAGGAGCGTGAGCAAGGGGTGCGGAAAAAGCCGCCAGACCAGTTTCATTCAGCCGTCCTCCCAAGCACGGTGTCGATATAGGCCGAGGGCGCGTAGAGCTGCGCCGCCGTTGCCTCGGCATAGCGGGTGGCGGGGCCTGCAAAAACGGTGAGCGCCACCAGCCCGGCCAGGAGGCCGAAGCAGGCCACGAAGGCCAGTGCAGGCGGCGGTGCGGTTTCAGCAGCGGTGTAGCCGGGTTCCTCTGCAGCGCGTTGAGGCAGGCCGTGGCCCTTCCAGAACAGGAGCGAACCTGCGCGGGCCATGCCGATGATGGTGATGAGCGAGCCGAGCAGGATCACACCCCAGATCCAGGGGGCGAGATCGGCGCCGCGGGTGGCATCAAGGACCAGCAGCTTGCCCAGGAAGCCCGAAAGCGGCGGCATCCCCGCCAGCGCGATGGCCGCGGCAAAGAACAGCGCTGAGATCAGCCCGGTCTGCGGCATCGGCAACTGGGGCAGGATCCACTGGCCCTGGCGTTCCATCACCAGGTCAGCGACCAGGAACAGCAGCGCCGCGGCCAGTGTCGAGTGTACTAGGTAGTAGAGCGCAGCTGCGGCGGCGGTCTGGGTGAACAAAGAGATTGCGATCAAGAGCGTGCCCATGGAGGCGATGGCGCCGAAGGCGGCGAGGCGGCCCAGCTTCTTGGAGCCGAGGACGCCGATGGCGCCGGCGCCAAGAGTCAGCATGGCGGCGGGCAGCAGCCAGCTTTCGGTCAGGCCTGCGGTGGCCTCAACCTCGGGGCCAAAGACCAGCGTGTAGATGCGCAGGATCGAATAGGCGCCGACCTTGGTCATGATTGCAAACAGTGCCGCCACCGGCATCGGCGCGTTGGCATAGGCCGAGGGCAGCCAGAAGTGCAGCGGCAGGAGCGATGCCTTGATCGCGAAGACCAAGAGGAGCATCACCGCGCCCACGCGCAGAAGGGCGGTGTCCTCTGCCGGAATCTGGGCGACCTTCACCGCCAGGTCGGCCATGTTGAGGGTGCCGGTCACGGAGTAGAGCGTGCCGAGTGCAAACAGGAACAGGGTGGAGCCGAGGAGGTTGAACACCACATACTGCACCCCGGCCTGGAACCGGCGGGTGCCGCCGGAATGGATCATCAGCCCATAGGAGGCGATCAGCAGCACCTCGAAGAAAACGAACAGGTTGAAGGCGTCGCCGGTCAGGAAGGCGCCCATGATGCCCATCAGCTGGAACTGGAACAGCGCATGGAAGTTGGCGCCGCGGGTGTCCCAGTTGGAGCCGATGGCGTAAAGCAGCACCGGTAGAGCCAAGAGCGACGTCAGCACGATCATCATCGCCGACAGCCGGTCCAGCACCAGCACGATCCCAAAGGGTGCGGGCCAGTCGCCGAGCTCGTAGACCTTTACCGTGCCATCGGCGGACTGCGCGGCCAGCGCCAGTGTGATGCCTGCCAGCAGCACCGCACTGGCCAGCGAGAAGATCCGCTGCAGGTCCAGATGGTGGCGCAGCACCATGATGATGAAGGGCGCAACGAGGGCGGGCAGAACCACCGGCGCGATCAGAAGATGCTCCATTATGCGTCCTCCTCTGCGCCGTCTGCCTCAACCGGCATGGCGGTGCCGTCATCGCGGGACGAGAGATAGGCCCCCAGCGCGATCATCACCACAACAGCAGTCATGCCGAAGGAGATCACGATGGCGGTGAGCACCAGCGCCTGCGGCAGCGGGTCGGTATAGGCGACCTCCTCATACTTGTTGAGGATCGGCGGCGCGCCGGTGACCAGCCTGCCTGTGGCAAACAGGAACACGTTGACCGCATAGGTCAGCAGCGACAGGCCCAGGATCACCGGGAAGCTGCGGCGGCGCAGGATCAGGTAGACACCTGCCGCTGTCAGAATGCCCACGGCAGAGGCAACGAGAAGTTCCATGGTTATCCCTCCGTCCCGGTCTTGGCCGCTGCGTCGCGTGCCGGGTTGATGTCCATTGCGTGTTCGGAGCTAATGCCCGGCTGCCAGGCAAAACGCGACAGGCTTTCCAGCGCCAGCAGCACCGCACCGACCACGGCCAGGAAGACGCCGAGGTCAAAGAGGGCGGCGGTGGCCCATTCGAACTCCTCCAGCGGCGGCCAGTGCAGGTAGCCGAAATCGCTGGTGAGGAACGGCTTGCCGTTGAACCAGGCGCCCATGCCGGTGGCGGCGGCGATCAGCACGCCGGAGCCGATGATGGCGTGGTAGGGATAGCGCTGCCGCTCTGTCGCCCAGGCAAAGCCGGAGGCCATGTACTGCATGATGATGGCGATGGCGGCGACCAGGCCGGCGATAAAGCCACCGCCCGGCAGGTTGTGGCCGCGGAAGAAGATATAGGCGGCGACCATCAGTGCCAGCGGCATCATCACCCGGGTTGCCACCACCATCATCAGCGGGTGGGCGTCGCCGGCCTGCGGCAGGTCGGGCTTGCGGTTCAGCAGATAGGCACGGACCTTGGATCCGAGCACGGCCTCGGTCAGGGCAAAGATCACCATGGCGGCGATGCCCAGCACGATGATCTCGCCAAAGGTGTCATAGCCGCGGAAGTCGACCAGGATCACGTTTACCACATTGGTGCCGCCGCCGCCCTTGTAGGAATTGGCGAGATAGAAGTCCGAGATGGTCGGGAAGGCGAAGTCGCGCATCAGGAGGGCATAGATCAGCCCGCCCGCCCCCAGGCCCGACACCGCTGCAATCGCGCCGTCGCGGAGGCGGGTGAGGGCCGGGGTCTCGACCGGGGTTTCCTTGGGCATGAAATTCAAGGCCAGCAGCAGCAGGATGATGGTCACCACCTCAACCGAGATCTGGGTCAGCGCCAGGTCGGGGGCAGAGAGGTAGTTGAAGGACATCGAGACCACGAGGCCCACCACGCCGATCAGCACCAGCGACAGCAGGCGGTTGCGGTGCTTGGCGACGATGAACAGGGTTGCCACCACCAGGGCGAACCAGCCAACAACCGGCAGGGCGCCCGGTTCCTGCATCTGGCGGGTTTCAACGCCCAGGGTTCCTCCGCGGTAGGCGAAATAGCTGATGGCCACGGTAAAGGTGACCATGATCGCCGCGTAACGGGTGAGAACGCCGTTGTGCAAGCCTTCGGTCACGAACTGGCTGAGGCGGGTGAAGGCGCCGATCAGGGCCTCGAAAATGGTCTTGGCTTCAGGCCGGGGCAGGGCGTTCCAGGCCCGCTGAAGGGGCTTGTGCAGCGCCAGCAGGGTCAGGCCGCCGATGGTGGCTGCGATGGACATGTAAAGCGCCGGGGTCAGACCGTGCCAGAGCTTGAGTGAATAGTAGGGCAGCTCGCCGCCGCCGATGACTGCGCCTGCTGCGGTGGCGACCATCGGTCCTGCGAGTTTGGCCGAGGCAAGGCCGATCAGCACCACCAGCACGACCAGAAACGCCGGGCCGATCCACATGCCGGTGTTCGGGTCATGCGGGTGGCCGGGGTAGTCGTCACGCTTTTGCCCGAGGAAGACGTGCACGATGAAGCGGAAGGAATAGGCGGCTGAGAAGAGTGCCGCCAGAGTGGCCAGGGCGGGCACGATCAGGTGCGAGCCGTTCCAGATGGTATGGGCGGTTTCCTCCAGCATCATCTCCTTGGAGAGGAAGCCGTTGAGGGGCGGAATGCCCGCCATCGACAGCGCCGCGACCGTACCGATGGTGAAAGTGATCGGCATCAGATGGCGCAGGCCGCCGAGGCGCTTGATGTCGCGGGTGCCGGCCTCATGGTCGACAATGCCCGCAGTCATGAACAGCGCCGCCTTGAACGTGGCGTGGTTGATGATGTGGAAGACGGCGGCCACCGCTGCGATCTTGGTGCCAAAGCCCAGGAGCATGGTGATCAGGCCCAGGTGGCTGACGGTGGAGAACGCCAGGAGCGCCTTGAGGTCGTCCTTGAAGAGGGCAATCACCGCGCCGACCAGCATGGTGACAAGGCCGGTGGTGGCAACGATGTAGAACCACTCCGGCGTGCCGGCCAGAACCGGCCAGAGGCGCGCCATCAGAAAGAGGCCGGCCTTCACCATTGTGGCGGAGTGCAGATAGGCCGAGACAGGCGTTGGCGCGGCCATCGCGTGCGGCAGCCAGAAATGGAACGGGAACTGCGCCGATTTGGTGAAGGCGCCCAGCAGGATCAGGATCAGTGCGGGCAGGTAGAGATCCGAGGATTGGATCGCTTCCTTGTTCTGCAGGATCACGCTGAGGTCATAGGAACCAGCGATTTGGCCCAGCATCAGCATGCCGGCAATCATCGCCAGCCCGCCGGAGCCGGTCACCGTCAGCGCCATGCGCGCGCCCTGGCGGCCCTCGGGCAGGTGTTTCCAGTAGCCGATCAGCAGGAAGGAGCTGAGCGAGGTGAGCTCCCAGAACACCAGCAGCAGCAGGATGTTGTCCGAGAGAACGATGCCGACCATCGCGCCCTGGAACAGCAGAAGGTAGCTGTAGAACTGGCCCATGGGGTCTTCGCGCGACAGGTAGTAGCGGGCGTAAAGGATGATCAGGAGGCCGATGCCCAGGATCATCGCCGCAAACAGGAAGCCAAGGCCATCAAGGAAGAAATGCGCGTTGAGGCCAAGGGCGGGCAGCCAGTCCACCGCGGCATAGACCGTCTCGCCGCGGAACACGGCGGGGATGTGCAGCATCAGGCCGATGAAGGCGAGCAGCGTGGTCAGCCCGGCGGCAGAGGCAGCCGCATTGCGTCCGGCGCGGATCAATAGCGCGGGAAAGACGGCTCCGATAAAGGGCAGGGCCGCAATCAGGAAAAGGGACACGTGCAAGTCTCCTGTCGGGTTGGCGCGTCGTTTTTAGGCCAGTGCTAAGCAATTTTGTTGCTCAGAACCACCCCCGCCGCCCGGATTGCGGCGGTAATGCCGCAGCCAAAGGCAGAGTGAATACGCTCGTTACGGGCATAATTGGGCAGCAGGCGCGCAATAACAAGAACTTGACCGATGGAATCGGCCTGTTTCTGGTGATTGAGGGCCTGTGGCCTGCTAGACCATAGGGGCAAAAGCGGCAGCGGAGGAACGATGGCTGGGGCAGACGCAATAAACCCGACGCTTACGCGGCGGCTGGTGCTGCTGGGCGGCGCTGCTGCCGCAGCGGGGGCCGGCATCTGGTGGCAGCGCCGCCAGCCACCGGACCACGATCATCCGCGGCTGACCGTGGCGGAGGCCTATGCGCAGGCGCAGGCCGGCGAGATTACCCTGGTAGACATCCGCACGCCGCAGGAATGGCGGGCGTCGGGTGTCCCAGTGGGCAGTCATCAGATCGACATGCGGCGGGAAGACTTCATCAAGGCCCTGCAGGCTGTGGCGGGGCCTGACCGCTCTGTGCCTGTGGCGCTGATCTGCGCCCGCGGTGTGCGCTCTGCACGGGTGACGCTGATGCTGTCGGAGGCGGGTTATACCCATGTGATTGACGTGCCGGAAGGGATGCTGGGGTCTGCAGCCGGGCCGGGTTGGATCGCCGGCAACCTGCCGGTGGCGCGGTGGCAGGGATGATGCAGGGGTTGAGAAAGGCGGCGGCTGCCGCGGCTCTGGCTGCGGTCTTCGGCAGTGCGGCCATGGCAGAGTGCGGCGCAGAGGCAGGTGCCTGCAGCATTGAAGAGGGACAGTATCAAATTGTCCTGCCGGATCCTGCGGGGGCAGAGGGCGCAGTGCCGGTGGTGATGTTCCTTCACGGTTATGGCGGCAGCGGCAGCAGTGTGCTGCGCAACCGGACGCTGGTGGCGGGGCTGACGCAGCGCGGCTATGCGGTGATTGCGCCCGAGGGGCTGCGCCGGGATGGCAGCGGACCGCAATCCTGGGGGTTCGGCCCGTTTACCGGGGGGCGTGACGAGGGCGCGTTTTTTGCCGCGGTGCTGGCGGATGCGGCAGAGCAATTCGGAACCTCCCGGTCGCAGACGGTGCTGGCCGGGTTCTCGGCCGGTGCCTTCATGGTGCATTACCTGGCCTGCCGCGACCCTGCCGCCTTTGCGGCTTATGCGCCGGTGTCCGGCGCCTTTTGGCGGCCGCAGCCGGAACGCTGCAATGGCCCCGTGCGGCTGTTGCAGGTGCATGGCTGGCGCGACGAGGTGGTGCCGCTGGAGGGCCGAATTCTGGGTGGCGGGCGGTTTGAGCAGGGCGATGTCTTTGCCGCGCTGGAGGTTTGGCGGGAGGCCAACGCTTGCACCTCTCATGCGCCGGACAGGGCGTGGAGCGCAGATGGCCTGATGCGCCGCCGCTGGGACTGCGGGCCGGGTGCGGATATTGAGCTAGTGCTGTTTGATGGCGGCCATACGCTGCCCAAGAGCTGGGCGGAGCTGATGGCGGAGTGGTTCGAGAACCAGCCGGCGGTGCGCTGACGCCGCCGGAACGTCTAGAGCCGCCGGAGCGTCTGGAAAAGGGCGGCGGGCTCCCGCCCCTTTGGCCTGAAAATTAAAGATTTGCAGGCCAAAGCGTTGGGCCGGGCAGCGCTCCCGTGCGGGCGCGCTGCGGTAGCGTTTGCCGCGGGCCTCGCCGCGCGTCTGCGCGGCGCCGGGCCCAAGGCCGCCAAGGTGATCCGGCGTGAGCCGGGGCATCCTGCGGGCGCGGGAGTTCCTTGTTTGCGGCGGTTACTCTGCCGGGGTGCCGCGGGCGGTGGTACCGTCCAGCAGCGCCTTCAGGTCAGCGCGGGCGGCACGGGCGGCGCGGGTGATCTGGGGTTCGGTGAATTCCTCCCGCGTGGCCATCCAGTGGCGGATGCGGTTCACGGTCTTGACGCCGGAGAGCGCAGACAGCGGCACCGCCAGCACCAGCGACAGCGCGATGGGCGCCAGCCACAGCGACACGGTTCCGGTCAGGATGCCGGCCCAGAGCGCAACACCGCTGACGGTTTCCAGCGCGTGGCAGGTCACAAGGGTACGCAGGGAGTAGCTGCCGCCGTCACGCGCCTGCGGTGCCCAGCCGCGCTGCAGGCCAAGGGCGGTGCGGAACACCGCGATCATCTGTTGCACCATCAGGATCGGCGCATAGAGGATGGCCAGCACCACCTCGGACACGAAAGACAGTGCGAAATGCACCGGGCCGCCGTATTCGGAAAACCGGTTGCCTGTGAGCGGCAGCGCTGCTGCGGCCAGCATCTTGGGCGCCAGAAGCATGGCGTAGATCAGGATGATCACCAGCACATGCTTGGGCTCGGACATGTCGGGCCAGCTGGGGCGGAAGGGGTTGGCTTCGCTGAAGTAGCTGATGACGGACGCCTCTTCGCTGCGGCCGATCACGGCCCAAAGGACCAGCAGTGCAAACCAGACCGGCGCCATCAGGTAGCCGATCGCGCCTGCAAACAGGTGGAAGCGGGAGATTGCGCGGAAGCCTTTGGCGTGCAGCAGGTTGAGGTGCTGCAGGTTGCCCTGGCACCAGCGGCGGTCGCGCAGGATGTGATCGATCAGGGTGGCCGGTGTTTCCTCGTAGGATCCACGGATGCGGGGCAGGAAGCGCACCGACCAGCCGGCCCGGCGCAACAGGCCTGCCTCGACGAAATCATGGCTCATGATCAGCTTCTCGCCGCCGCCAAAGCGGGAACGCAGCAGCGGCAAGCCGGCACAGGCGGCAAAGGCGCGGGTGCGGATGATGGCGTTGTGGCCCCAGTAGTTGCCTTCGTGCCCGGCCCAGCGTGCCAGGCCCTCGGCCAGGGCGAGGCCATAGACGCCGTTGGCAAACTGTTGCATGCGTCCAAAGACGGACTGGGCGCCAATTAGCTGAGGATAGCTTTGGATCAGACCAGCGCCGGGGTCGCGCGCCAGTGCATCGGCAAGGCGGGCAATGGCGCGGCCGGTCATCAGGCTGTCGGCGTCCAGCACCAGCATCGCCTCATAGCCCGCGCCCCAGCGGCGCACCCAGTCGGAGATATTGCCGACCTTGCGGCCTTCGTTGTCGTCGCGGCGGCGGTAGTAGAGCTCAGTGCCCTCGGGCAGCATGGTGCGCAGCGCCTCGACGCTGGCGCGCTCCTGCGCGGCAATGGCGTCGTCGCGGGTATCCGACAGGATGAACATCGCGTATTCATGCAGGCCGCCGCGGCCGTGAAGCTCCTGCAGCATGGTCTGAGCGTTGCCCAGCACGTACCAGGGCACCTCGTTGTAGACCGGCATCAAGAGCGCCACCTTCATCGGGCGGGCAGCACCGCGGGCGGCGGTGCGCTCGCGGCGCGACAGCCCGTAAAGGCCGAGCAGTACAGTGGAGACGGTGAAGGCGATCCAGAAGAAGTTGAAGGCGATCAGCGCCAGCAGGATCATCTCCAGCACCGAGAAGCCGCCATCGGTGAACCAGCCGGCCATGACCCAGGTCAGAACACCGGTTGCGGCCATCGCGGGCGAAAACGCCAGCAGGCGCCACAGCGCCACCTGGCGCGGCGCGGCACCGCCGGGGGCTTCCGCATCGCGAAAATCCTTGCTGAAATCTTGCTCCGGCATCGCCAGAGGCTGTTCCGGAGGCATCAGATCACACATGGTCATGCGGTCCACCTGTAAAGCCAGACCTCAGAGGCGGGGCTGCCGTCTTTCCTGAGCTGGGCGCGAAGTTCGACGTGGTCCCGGTCGCCCGGATCAAAGTAGAAGGCGAGCCGCAGGCCGCCGGTTTCCGGATTGCGCTGCAGCACGCCTTCGCTGGTCGCCACATGGGGAGAGTGGATGTGGACGTCAAGGGTGTCCGGTTCGCCTTCGAGCAACGGGTGCGCGGCAAAGTCGATGGTCATGATCCGGCCCGGACCGCCAAAGATGCGGGCACCTTCGGCGGTGTCGGTCACCCGCGGCATCGGCAGCACCGGCTCGCCGCCCCAGGTGAGGCGGTAATTGAGGCTGACCTCGGATCCGGCGGCATAGGGTTCGCGCGGGCGCCAGTAGGCGACGATGTTGTCGTAGATTTCCTTGTCCGCCGGGATTTCCACCAGCGTGACAGCGCCTTTGCCCCAGTCTTCCTTGGGTTCCACCCACAGGCAGGGGCGGTTGTGATAGAAGGCCTCGAGGTCGTTGAAATCCGACAACTTGCGCGACCGCTGCATCAGACCGAAGCCGCGCGGGTTGTCGTCCACGAAGGAGGACACTTGCAGGCGTTTCGGGTTGGCCAGTGGCCGCCACAGGGTTTCGCCATTGCCGTTCAGTACCAGCAGCCCGTCGCTGTCGTGCACCGCCGGGCGGAAATCGTCGAACCGGTGGCGGTTGGTGGCATCGAACAGGAACATCGAGGTGAGCGGCGCAAGGCCTGCATGGCTCAGCTCCTCGCGGGCAAACAGCGTTGCCTCCACATCCATCACGGCGCTGCTGCCCGGGGTGACGGTGAAGCGGTAGGCGCCGGTGACCGACGGCGAGTCCATCAGCGCATGCACCACCATGTGGCGCTGGCCGGGGGCGGGGGCCTCAAGCCAGAATTCGATGAACTCGGGGAATTCCTCGCCTTCGGGGTCAGCGGTTTTCAGAGCCAGGCCGCGGGCAGACAGGCCGTAGGCATTGCCGATGCCGATGGCGCGGAAATAGCTGGCGCCCTGGAAGACGCAGAACTCGGTCTTCTTGGTGGGGTCGTTCAGATCGGTGCGCAGGCGCAGGCCTGAATAGCCCAGGTCGCCCTCGGTGGTGAGGTCCGGCGCCTTTTCGTTTTTGTCGAACAGCGAGAGGTCAAAGGGCACGCGGCTGGACAGCCCGTCCGTCACCGTATTGATCTGGATGGCGCGCGGGAAATAGAGGCCGGGAAGGAAGAAATCAACGTTGTAGCTGCGGTCCGTGCTGGACCACAGCGCGTCCTTGGTGCGGAACCAGCGGGCCTTGTAGTCGTCATAGGACTGCTCCAGCCAGTCTTGCGGCACCATCGGGCGCTCGGCATAATCCTTCGCGGCCAGGGCGCGGGCCTTGGCGATCACGACATCGCGGGTGAACGGCACGGCTTCGCTGGCCATGCCGGGCAATGCGGCAAGGGCGGTGCTGCCAAGTGCGGCAGCCATGAATGTGCGGCGGGTCAAAGTGCTCATCGCTTGGCTCTCCAAGGTTGCGACTTGAACCAGGCTGCGGAGTAAGCGCAGACAATGATTAGGAAAAAGCCAACCAGGTTGGCGAATGCCGTGGTCATAACCGCGCGGTCGGTCTGGTCAAGCGCAAAGCCGATGAACCGCGCCAGAGCCATGGAGAAAACAAACACCGCAAGCGATTGCTGACCGACCTTGGTGATCAGTTTCAGCAAAACCGCCCAGGTGCGGGCCGCCAGAGACTGGCCGGAGGCGATGAGCCGCTTGCCGCCAGTGCCGGCCGCTACCCAGCCCAGATAGGCCAGCGACAGGAAGTGGGCATAACGCAGCAGGCCGAAGTCTGTTTTCTCGCGCCATTCGGCGGTGATTTCCCAGGTCGGGCGGATCAGGCTGGCCAGGTCCTTGTTCGCGGCTTCCACCCACAGGAACACCTTCCATGAGCCGAAGGGCGCCGACAGGACCAGGAATGCGGCGGCCAGAATCACCAGCGCCTTGGAGACCGGCGGCGCAGGCAGCCAGCCTTTCATGAAGGCAAAACCGGTGAAGAACAGCAGCTGCCAGCCGAGCGGGTTGAAGAACCATTCCCGCTCGGACCAGGGCTCCGCCATGAAGGAGATACCGTCCGGGCCGAGGCCGATCATGTAGGGGTTGGCGGTGAGCCAGATCAGGATGCTGGCGGTGGCCACAGTCCACAGACCTGCCTTCTCCAGCCCCATCATCAGCGGCATCAGCAGAAGAACCACCAGGTACATCGGCAGGATGTCAAAGTAGTTCGGCACGTAAGTCAGGGTGAACAGCCCGGTCAGCTGCTGCACCGTGTTGGTGAAGAACCAGTGCAGGTTCAATGAGCCGATATAGCTCTTGTCGAAGCCGCCGTATAGGTCGAGCAGCGCCATCGAGGCGGCGAGGAAGAAGAACAGGCCGATATGGGCCCAGTAAACCTGCCAGCAGCGGAACACCACGCGGGCGGTGCCGAGCCACCAGCCTTGCTTGGCATAGGAGCTGCCGAAGGCAATGGCCGAGGCCATGCCGGAGCAGAAGACGAAGATCTCTGTTGCATCGGAAAAGCCGAACCGGGCCGGGATCCAGCTGGCCCAGCGGTTGCCCGGGATATGCGCCACCAGGATGATGAACATCGCTATACCGCGGTAGAAGTCGAGCCGCGGGTCGCGCACACGGGGCTGGGCCGCCTGCAGCGGGGGCGCTGCACGGTTGGCAGCATTGGGGTCTTTCTGAGGCCCGGGGAAGGGCGCAACGCTGGACATCGGTCGTTTCTGGTCCTTGAAGGTCTTATTCGGCGGGAACGCTTGCAGCGTCGGGTGAGTTCCGGCCCTGGGCGATCAGAGCGCGGCGGGCCAGGGCGTAATTGTCCTCTGTGCCGCCGCGCTTGACGCAGCGGTCATCCAGTATTGCTTCGACTTCGTCAAGCTGTCCTGCACGCAGGCCGGCGTCTATGGTTATCCGTTCGAAAACATCGCGTTGCGCGTGGCTGCCGCCGGCCAGCTGCATGGTGGCGCGGGCTGTGGATAAATTTGCGAAAGCGGCCTTGTAATTACCGTCTCCGAAGGCCTCCAAACCGTCGGCGGCGGCGCATCCGGGGGCGGCCATCCGCTCCTTCGCCTCGCTGCCGCCCGCATCAGCATCGGCGTGAATCCGCTGAACCAGCCGGTGCGCCTCCTCCTTTCGGTGGCCGGTGAGGGCCAGGAGGTAGTGCAAGTCGGCGAAAATCAGGCTTCCATCCTCGGTCCGGCTGGCACAGAGATTCGCCAGTTCCTCCCAGCGGGGGCCAACATTGACGCCTTCCAGTTCCAGCCGCATCAAGAGCGAGGTGGCGTTGGAGATGTCGCGGTAGTCGTCGGTTTTGTCCTTGCGGACCTCTGTGTCATAGAGGGCGATGGCTTCGTCCATCTGGCCCAGGTCCAGATGCATCAGCGCCTTGTGCCACCAGACGTGATAGCGGAAGTTGTTGCAATGGGCCCAGGCGTCCTCGCGCCCCTCAAGCCATTCCAGCCCCGATTTCGCGTTGCCGGTCATGTCGTGAACGTGGGCGACCGCGTGCAAGCCCCAGGCATCGTCCGGTGCCATCCACAGCGCCTGGCGCCCTGCGTTGGCTGCGCGTTCGTACTCGCCGGTTTCCTCCAGCGAGAAGGAGTGGCAGCCCAAGAGGTAGCCGCGGCCTGCGTGGTCGGGATCGTAGGAGGGCAGCACCCTTTCAATCGAGGCGCGCATGCCAGCGGGATCGCCCATGATAAAGCGGATGCCGTGGCTGAGTTTCATCGCCAGCGTGTCCTGCGGGAAGATGTCCAGCACCTCCTCCATCCGCTGGATGGCCTGGCTGGGATGGCCCGACAGCCAGTTCTCCAACGCGTCGACATACTTGCGTTCGCGGGGCAGGGCGCCTTCATAAAACGCCTTGGCGTCGCGCAGCGCCTCGCGGGCGGTCGGCAGCAATTCGGAGCGGCCAAGCATTAGCAGCGACAGCCCCTTGATCGCATGGGCCAGGGCAAACTCCGGTACCGCTTTCAGCACCGCGCCCAAGTGGTCGGCGGTGACGGCGGCGTGGGCCAGAACCCCCAGCTGCACGGCGTTCCAATCCTGCAGCGCGGCTGCGTCAGTCAGGCTGCTGTCTTGGCCGAAAATGTCATGCGTCATGGGATTCCAATCTCTTTTTTGAACTCTGCGCGGTTTCCGTGTGTTCCAGTAATGTAGAGTAGAACATCGGATTGACCCGGGCGAACCCCGCTCTCGGTTTGGTGATGGGCTGTGTGCCTGCAAATGTGAATTTCGCCGGATGTGTAGGATTTCCCCGGAAAATTCTGCAAGGGGCCGTGGCAATTGATTGCAAAAACACCGCCGGTTTGGCGGTGTTTTGCCGGAAACTGTAACACTTGGCGGAATGCTGCCGCGGATTTGGGCGGTCAGGGCGTTCCGAAGGGGGAACCCGAGCCCAGAATCTCTTCTGTGCCTTCGCCGCATCGGGGCGGCGCGTGCCGGTATGTGACTGGCGTGCGCGAGAAATTCAGCGGGTTGCCCAGCAGCCTGACCGGGCCTGCCGCGGTGTCCATGCCGATGGCCATTTGCCGTGCTTCGACCTGATCGGTGGCGAACAGGGTTTCAAGGTTCTGCACCGGGCCGGCTGGCACCTTGCGGGCTTCCATCGCTGCCAGCACCGCATCGGTGGTGAAGCGCTGCACGGAGGGGATCAGGATGGCATTCAGCGCATCGCGGTTCTGCAGCCGGGCCGGGTTGGTGGCGAAACGGGGATCCTCTGCCAGGCCTTCGAGCTTCAAAAACTCCATGAAACGGCTGAACTGGCTGTCGTTGCCCACCGCCAGGATCACATGGCCGTCCGAAGTCTCATAAACGCCATAAGGCATGATGCTGGGGTGTTCGTTGCCGCGGCGCTTGGGGTTCTGGCCTGTGTTCAGATAGGCGACGCCCTCGTTGATCAGCCAGGCGATCTGGGCATCCACCAGGGCCAGGTCGATCTGCTGGCCTTCGCCGGTTTTCTCGCGGTGGTGCAGGGCAGAAAGGATGCCGATGCAGGCGTACATGCCGCACATCACATCGGCGATGCCGACGCCTGCCTTCATCGGCTGGCCGTCTGGCTCCCCAGTCAGCGACATGATGCCGCCGAACCCTTGGGCCATGATGTCATAGCCGGGCTTGTGGCTGTTGGGGCCGGTTTGGCCATAGCCGGAGATCGAGCAGTAGATCAGGCCGGGCAGATCGTCCTTGAGGCTGGCATAGTCCAGCCCGTATTTCGCCAGCCCGCCGGGTTTGAAATTCTCGATCAGGATGTCGGCTTCTGCTGCCAGGCTGCGGATCATTTGCTGGCCGTCTTCCGTTGCAATATCAATGGCGACCGAGCGTTTATTGCGGTTGGCCGCCATGAAGTAGGCGGAGAGATCGGATTGCTGCCCGTCCGCATCTGTAACATAGGGCGGCCCCCATTGCCGGGTGTCGTCGCCGCCGGTCTTGGGGTTTTCCACCTTGATCACCGTGGCGCCGAGGTCGCCCAGGAGCTGGGTGCAGGTCGGGCCTGCCAGGATGCGGGAGAGGTCGAGAACCTTGACGCCTTTGAGGGCGCCGTGGGGCAGCAGGTCAGATGCGGCCATCGTAGCCTCCGCGGTCGATCACAGCCGAGATGACGGTGAAGTTGTCTGATTTCATTGCGTCCTGCAGGGCGGCGCGCAGGTCGGCGCGGCTGGTGACGGTGACGCCTTTGCCGCCGAATGCCCGGCCCATCGCCGCAAAGTCGTGTTCAGCAAAATCCACGCCGCCATTGGCAAGCTGGCGCTGGCGCTGTTTCAGCTCAATCAAGGCAAGGCTGGCGTCCGCAAAAACCACGAAGATGGGAGCCACGCCAAGTTCGGCAGCTGTGGCGAGCTCGCCTGCGACCATCAGAAAGCCCGCGTCACCGGAGAAACTGACCACCGGGCGGTCCGGCTGCGCCAGCTTGCGCCCGATTGCCATAGGAACGGCGCAGCCCATGGTGCAGAGGCCGGAGGACTGGATCAGCCCGCGCGGTTCGGAACACTCCCACATCTGGCTGAGCAGAATCCGGTGGGCGCCGCTGTCGGCGGTGGCAAGGGTTTCCGGCGGCAGCGTGGCGCGGCATTCAGCGATGACGCCGGCAGGGCCCCAGGCCTCATCCTGTGGGAAGGCTTCGGCCAGTGCGGATTTGACAGCTGCCGGGCGGTTGTTTGCCCAGGTTTCGCGTGCAGGTGTATCGGCAGAGAGAACTTCCAGCGTGGGGGCAACTGCGGTCAGGAAGTTCAGGCCTGCCTGATGCATGTAATGGGTGTTGGCCTCTGGCGCGACGTCAATGACGTTCTGGGTGTCAAGATCCCAGACATTGCGCCAGCCGGGGCGCATCTCAATCGGGTCATAGCCGATGGAGAGCACCAGATCGGCCTCGCGCACCAGCGGCAGCAGGTGTTTGTCCGCCAGCGGTGACAGGCCCGCACCGCCCAGGCAGAGGGGGTGGTTCTCAGGCAGGATACCCTTGGCCTTGTAGGTTGTGACGAAAGGGATCTGGTGTCTCTCAAGAAAACTGCGAAGGGCAGTGCCTGCGTTTTCCTGCAGCGCATCAAGACCAATGACCGCCACCGGACGTTCAGCTGCAGCCAGCCAGGACCGCGCCTGCGCCAGTGCCTCTCCGCTTGGCGCGCTGGCACTTGCAGGCGCGCGGCGGACGCCGCGGTCCTTTGCCGGCGCATCTGCCACCGAGATCGGCACGTCAATATGCACCGGCCCGTTTCGGGGTTCAGTTGCGATGGCGACCGCCTTGTCTGCGATCAGGTCCGCAGCTTCGGCGTCCAGCCGGAAGGTCGCCTTGGTGATAGGGGTGAACACTGCGCGGTGGTCAAGAACTTGATGGGTATAGCTTTGTTCCTCCGCTGCATCGACGCAGCCGGTCAGCACCAGCATCGGCACCCGGTCCTGATGGGCGTTGGCCACCACGTTGATGCCGTTCAGCGCACCAGGGCCGAGGGTGGCGACCAGGATGACCGGCGCGCCGTCCGCATGATGCACGCCTTCGCCCATGAAGCCGGCGCAGTTCTCATGCTTGGCCAGGTGAAAGGCGATACCCGCGCGTGTCAGCGCATCGACCAGGGTCAGCACCTCGCCGCCGGGCATCCCGAAGGCATGGCGGCAGCCTGCCTCATAGAGCCGCCGGGCCAGAACATCGGCTGCGCGTGAGGGTTCTGTCATCTTGTTCGTCCAATCCGTTGATTTACCGCCAGAATGCCGAGCCTGTGCCCGCGCGCAAGCCCTCTCACGCCAGTGTGAGAAATGCTGCGGCGGTTTTTGGCGCAAACGAGGGGATTTGGGTATTTGTGACCAGAAAGAAGCTGCAGCTACTTTTGGGCCTGTTCAGCGATTAACGCGAAGCGGCGGTCGAGTTGGCCGGCCAGAGCTGCAAGGCCTGCGCCGCCCTCATCCGCGTATGGGGCAAAGACATGAGTGGGCAGCTTGTAAGACAGCGTGGCGGTGCCGTCAGCTTCCTCTGTCACATACATCCGCACAGGGGCTTCGATCATCGCAGCGGTGGAAAGTGCCAGGATCTTCACTGCGAAATCATTGTTGAAGAGGCCAATAACCCGATTGCCGGGGATGGTGATGCCGCGGGCGGCGGCAGCGCCGGTGGGGCCTGCCTGGGTGACGACGCCCAGGCCTTGGGTTTTGGCTGCGGCTTTGACATCTGCAATCAGCTGCTCGAAGGGTTTGGAGGTCTCATGCACCGCCCAGCCGTCACGCGGGGAGATGCTGCCAGCGGCGGCTGTTGAAGCTGTCAGGATCAAGGCGGCGGTCAGACGGATGAAAGACATGGGGCTTCTCCAAGGCGTGCTTGAAACATCTAGGGCATAACCGGGGAGCTGCGGCTCACAATTTAGTGGGGCTGAGGCGCCCGGTCAGGTTGCGATCTTGCCGCCACCCTGTTTGGTGATCACGACTACCGAGGGGCGCGGCGGCATCGCCGGGTCGAAATCCGGCCAGCGGGTGGCCGGGTCATCGAAAGTGGATTCGCGTTCAAAGCCTTTCAGGTTTTTGGTTCCGTCGGTGCCGGGGTGCTGCACTGCCAGGAACAGAGTTTCAATGTCCGGGGTGAAGTAGGGGCCGCAAAGCTCTGCCCCCACGGGACAACGGAAGAACAGTTTGGAGTGGCCGCGCAGACCCCCTTCGGTCTCCACGCCATATAGCCCGTCGGATTTGCCTGTCTTGTCCCACTTGCGGCCCTGGTCGGTGGCGACCCAGAGGCGTCCCTCGGCGTCGATGGCGCAATTGTCCGGGGAGCCGAACCAGCCGTTTTCTGTGGTTTCCAGGTTCCATTGCGCTCCTACGGCGGCAATTGCGGGGTTTCCGCATTGCACCAGGATGGACCAGCTGCCGCGGGTGGCAGCGTGGTCGCCGCCGTCCTCCTTGAGTTCGATGATATGGCCGAAATCAGACTCAGGCCGCGGATTGGCGGCGTTGGTCTGGCCCGGCTCACGCTTGGAGTTGTTGGTCAGCATCACGAAAGCAGTGCCGTCGCCGCGCGGCGAGACATCTTCGGGGCGGTCCATCGGGGTTGCGCCCAGAACATCCGCGGCCAGGCGGGCGTCAATCAGCACGTCTGCCTGGCTGGCAAAGCCGTTGTCCGCCGTGAGCGGCCCGTGGCCTTGCACCAGCGGCAGCCAGTGCAGGGTGCCGTCCGGATCAAACCGGGCCGCATAGAGCGTGCCGTCGCTGAGCAGGCGGGAGTTGGTGGCGCGGTCCTGCGAAACTGATCCGCGGGACACGTATTTGTAAAGGTATTCGAACCGGGCATCGTCGCCCATGTAGACCACCAGGCGGCCGTCGGCGGACAGGGTGGTTTCCGCGCCCTCATGCGCAAAGCGGCCAAGCGCTGTGTGCTTTACCGGCGTGGAATGCGGATCCAGCGGATCAACTTCAACAACCCAGCCGAAGCGGTTCACTTCATTGGGAGTTTTGTCGATGTTGAAGCGGTCATGGTATTTGCCCCAAGCGTACCACATGGCGGGCACGTTGTAGCGGGCCATCTGTGCGGCCTCCGGCTGGCCTGTGAGATCGGGTTCGCCCTCGGCGTCCAGTTGATCGGTCCAGAAATAGCCGTGAAAGTTCTCCTCAGCCATCAGCCAGGTGCCCCAGGGGGTCATGCCGCCGGCGCAGTTGTTCAGGGTGCCAATGACCTCGCGCCCGGTAGGATCAGCGCCGGTCTGCATCCGCGGGTGGCCCGCGGCGGGGCCATCAATGGCCATCACCGTGTTCAGCGGGGAAATGCGGCGGTTCAACTCGCTGTCACGGACAACGGCCCATTTTCCCTCCGGGTTGCGGGCAATTTCCACCACGGAGCCGCCGTGGGCGGCCATTTCGATTTCCGCCAGTTCCCGCGTCATGCCAGCAAACTCTGCCTTGTCCTGGCGGCCAAGGCCGGGGAACATCACCTCTTCATTTGTGTACTCATGGTTCACGCACAAAAGCCCGCGGGTGCCTTCTGCGTTGAGGGGCAGGAACCCAACATAGTCGTTGTTGTAGCCGAACTGCTGAAGCTGTGCTGCGGCGCTCTGGTTCATCACGTCGAAATCCGGCGCGTCCGCGGTGATGGGGTCCCCCCAGCGCAGCAGGATGTCCGCGTCATAGCCCGGTGCGACATGGTGGGTTTCGTCGTTGCCCCATGCCAGTTCGTCAAAGGCGTAACGGCTTTGAGCACTTGAGACAGCCGCGGCGGCCCGGTGCGGCTGAGTGAGAGCCGTCGCGCCAAAAAGGGCAGCAGAGGCAGAGGTGCCAAGCATTCCCTGAAGCACCGCGCGGCGGCCATGGCGGGCGGTGATTACATCTCCGATGGTGCGGTGACGGATCGGGTTGGCGGGGCAATCATCAGCGGCTTCAAAAGCTTCCGCCTTGTTGCCGGTCTGCGGGTCATTGATGATCTGCCTGCGGTTCAATGCTGTGCTCCGGTTGGCGTCCCGCATGGGGGCGGCTTGCGCGGTTTTGCCGGAACGCAGAGTATTGCGCAGCCCGATGGCGTCAATCGCCGTCGTTGCAGAAAATTTCGTAAACCACTTCCAGAACCTTGCGGGGCTTGTCGTCCGCAAGGCTGTAATAGATCGCCTTGCCGTCGCGGCGCGGGACAACCAGGCCCTCAAGACGCAGCCGGGAAAGCTGCTGGGAGACGGCAGCCTGGCGGGCCGACAGAAGTTGTTCCAGTTCCGTCACGGATTTTTCGCCGGAGACCAGATGGCACAGGATCATCAGCCGCCCCTGATGGCTGATGGCCTTGAGAAAGTTGGAAGCCTTGGCCGCGTTTGCAACCATTTGCTCCTTTTCTTCCGGATCCATATCAGCTGAAAACTCGGGCAGTGGCATCTCTGTGTCTCCTGGTGGCACCGGGGCGCCTTACTCCTTTTTGAAATCCGTGCTGGCGAATACTTGGCGTAATTTCTGCGTACTAACAACATAATATGTAGGAGCTGTTACCAGAGTTGAACGGCGCGGCCAAAAGAAAAGCTGCCAATTTTGGTTTTTGTAAAGGTAGCGCCTTTCCGCCCGCTCTAGGCGCAGGACCAAAGATAGGGCGGGTGTTCAAGCCGCCTTTCTCAGCTCCAGCCCTTGCGGAAGAAGTGCGGCGAAGCGCCGAATTTTCGCTTGAACTGGCGTGAGAAGTGGGTGGCCGAATTGAAGCCCGAGGCCAGCGCGATCTCGGTGACAGACATTGAGGTTTCGTTCATCAGCGCAAAGGCGTGGCTGAGGCGCATGTCAAAATAGACATGCATCGGGCTTTGGTTCAGATAGCGCGAGAACAGCCGCTCCAGCTGGCGGCGGGAGATGTCGAGCCGGTCGCACAACTCGCCGATCGACAACGGTTCCTCGATCGATTCCTGCATAAGCTGCAGCGCGTTCAGCAGGCGCTGGTTGCGGCTGCCGATGGCCACCGCATAGTTCGACTTCTGCGGCGCCGCCTGGCCGCCGGAGCGCACATGCAGGCACATATCGGCGACGATGATCGCCAGTTGCTTGCCGTGGCGCTCCTCGATCAGGTGCAGCATCATGTCGGTGGCGGCATTGCCGCCGCCGCAGGTCATCAAGGGCCCCGAGATTTCGAAGATGTTTGGGGAGGGCTCCAGGCTGGGATAGCTTTCCAGGAAGCCCGGCTGGTTTTCCCAGTGCAGGGTGAACTTGTGGTTCTTGATCAGACCGGCCTGGGCCAGCGCAAAGGCACCGGTGCAGATACCGCCAATGGAGCGGCCAAAGCGGCTTTCGCGGCGCAGCCAGTTCAAGGTGACTTCGCTGGCGGCCGCGTGCGGTTCAACGCCTGCGCAGACAAAACCCATCGAATCCGAGGGCAGCGGCTGCAACTGGGTGTCCGGGGTTACCACCATGCCGTTGGAGCAGCGCACCGGCTGGCCGTCCTCCGTCATGATGTACCAGCGGTAGAGCCGGGTGCCGGTCACCTGGTTGGCAATGCGCAGGGGTTCAATGGCGGCGGCCACCGGCAGCATCGTCGCCTTGGGCAGCAGCAGGAAATAGAAATCCTGAGGCTCGCCCTCGAACGGAATGGCGAGATTGGCGGCGGCGCCTTTCTGAACGAAGCTGTCATCGGACATAGCGGGACCCCAGCGCAGCACCCGGTGAAAGACACCGGGCGGAATTCGGACTTGATTTTGCTTCCTAAGGCGCTGGTGCCGCGCGCAGCCCGAGAATAGCGACAGCGTTCCAGCGGATTGCGACACCACATGCAGGTTTGCGTCATTGGGAAAATGCCTGCCGCCTCTTGCAGGTCAAAAGGGGCGATACTAAGACTCGGGTAACACACTGTCGGGTATGGTGCCGGACATAAACAACGCAGGCAGGTTGCAATGATTGATCCCAGAGAAACATACATGAACACCCTGGTCCCGATGGTGGTTGAGCAGACCAGCCGGGGCGAGCGGGCCTATGACATCTTTTCCCGCCTGCTGAAGGAGCGGATCATCTTCCTGAACGGTCCGGTGCATGACGGGATGAGCTCGCTGATCGTGGCCCAGCTGCTGCACCTTGAGGCAGAAAACCCGTCCAAGGAAATCTCCATGTATATCAACAGCCCCGGCGGCGTTGTGACCTCCGGCCTGTCGATCTATGACACCATGCAGTACATCAAGCCCAAGGTCTCGACCCTGGTGATCGGCCAAGCGGCCTCGATGGGTTCGCTGCTGCTGACCGCCGGCGAGCCGGGCATGCGCTTTAGCCTGCCGAATTCCCGCGTGATGGTGCACCAGCCCTCAGGCGGCTTCCAGGGTCAGGCGACCGACATCATGATTCACGCCGAGGAAACCCTGAAGCTGAAAAAGCGCCTGAACGAGATTTACGTCAAGCACACCAGTCAGGATTACGACACCATCGTCAATGCGCTGGAGCGCGACAACTTCATGTCTCCGGAAGAGGCCAAGGAATTCGGTCTGATCGACGAGATCGTCGAGAACCGCGCCAAGGGCGACGACGAGCAGGCCTGACGCCTGCGCTTGTGAACAGCCGTGTGCCCCGCGTTTCAGATGGGGCGCACTTTCACATTGTGGCGGCCTAAGCACTGGCTTAAGCTGGCCAAAAGATGAATTGCCCCGCAGCGCGGGCGCAGCGGACCGGGCGGACTGAAAGGTAGACCATGGCGACGAATTCAGGCGGCGACAGCAAGAACACCCTCTATTGCAGCTTCTGCGGCAAGAGCCAGCATGAAGTGCGCAAGCTGATCGCTGGCCCCACCGTATTCATTTGCGATGAATGCGTTGAACTGTGCATGGATATCATCCGTGAAGAGACCAAGGCCTCCGGCCTGAAGGCGACCGACGGCGTGCCGACGCCCAAGGATATTTGCCAGGTGCTGGATGATTACGTGATCGGCCAGGCCACCGCCAAGCGCGTGCTGTCGGTTGCGGTGCACAACCACTACAAGCGTCTGAACCACGCCCAGAAGGCGGGTTCTGACATCGAACTGGCGAAATCCAACATCCTGCTGATCGGTCCCACCGGCTGCGGCAAGACGCTGCTGGCGCAGACGCTGGCGCGGATCCTGGATGTGCCCTTCACTATGGCGGATGCCACCACGCTTACCGAGGCCGGTTACGTGGGGGAGGATGTCGAGAACATCATCCTGAAGCTCTTGCAGGCCTCGGAATACAACGTTGAGCGCGCGCAGCGCGGCATCGTCTACATCGACGAGGTCGACAAGATTACCCGCAAGTCGGAAAACCCCTCGATCACCCGCGACGTGTCGGGAGAGGGCGTGCAGCAGGCGCTGCTGAAGTTGATGGAAGGCACCGTCGCCTCTGTGCCGCCGCAAGGCGGGCGCAAGCATCCGCAGCAGGAATTCCTGCAGGTGGACACCACCAACATCCTGTTCATCTGCGGCGGCGCCTTTGCCGGTCTCGACAAGATCATCGCGCAGCGCGGCAAGGGCTCGGCGATGGGCTTTGGGGCTGATGTGCGCGACAATGACGAGCGCGGCGTTGGCGAGATCTTCAAGGATCTGGAGCCGGAAGACCTGCTGAAATTCGGCCTGATCCCGGAATTCGTCGGCCGTCTGCCGGTGCTGGCAACACTCGAAGATCTGGACGAGGATGCGCTGGTCACCATTCTGACCCTGCCGAAGAACGCTCTGGTCAAGCAGTACCAGCGCCTGTTCGAGCTGGAAGACACAGAGCTGGACTTCACCGACGAGGCGCTGAGCGCGATTGCCAAGAAGGCAATCGAACGCAAGACCGGCGCCCGCGGCCTGCGCTCGATCATGGAAGACATCCTCTTGGATACCATGTTCGACCTGCCGGGCATGGACAGCGTCACCAAGGTGGTTGTGAACGAGGAGGCCGTGACCTCTGACGCGCAGCCGCTGATGATCCACGCGGATGCCGAGAAGGAGCCGGCGTCAGCGGGCTGACAGGCGAAAGTTTCTGATAGAGCGGCGCGGTCATTTCCGCGCCGCTTTCATGTTGAGGAGAGAAACATGATCAAGCGGATTTCTTCGGGCGGCGAGTTCGAGGCCAAGATCGGCTATTGCCGCGCTGTGGTCGCCGGCGGTTTCGTGCATGTTGCTGGAACCGTAGGGCAGGGCGACGACGTGGTGGCCCAGTGCCGCTCGGCGCTGGACACCATAGGTGCGGCACTGGAGAAGGCAGGCGCCAGCTTTGCCGACGCAGTGCGGGTGAACTATTACCTGCCGGATGCAGCGGAGTTCGAACCCTGCTGGCCCATTCTGGCGGAAACCTTTGGCGCCAACCCGCCGGCGGCCACCATGGTGGAATGCAATCTGATTGACCCCAAATTCCGGATCGAGATCGAATTGACCGCGCTGGCGCCCGCTGAGGGCTGACCCCGCCAGCGGCACAGAGGCCGCTGAGGCAAATCTGCCAAATCCCGCCAAGTCACAGGCTGCCCGTGGCGCAAGCCACTGGACCTTGGCGGGAAATTGGGCCATATCGAAGTCGGAAAAATCCGGAGGCACCCATGGGAATCCTGAACACACTTCTGCGCGCTGTGACCTGGTGGAACGGCTCCACCCTGAACACCCGGATCTTCACCGCCCGCAAGGGCATCAAGGTGGGTGAAGATGACCAGGGCAACGTGTTCTACCGCAACGCGGATGACAGCAAGCGCTGGGTGATGTTCAACGGCGAAGTGGAAGCCTCCCGCATCAGCCCCGACTGGCACGGCTGGCTGCACCGCACCTTTGACGAGGTGCCGAGCGAAAAGCCGCTGAATCACAAGGCCTGGGAAAAGCCGCATCAGGAAAACCTGACCGGCACCATCATGGCCTATGCGCCGGCCGGGTCGATCCGCGCGGGCGGCGAGCCGAAAGAGCGCCGCGATTACGAGGCCTGGGTGCCCGAGTAAACACATCTGCCAAAAGGCTGATTTCATGTCCCATAATCCTACTGAAGTTTTTGCCGGCGGCATCGTGCTGGCGGCGGCCATCGGCTTTGCCGTTTATGCAGGACAGGCGGCTGGCCTGTCGCGTGCCGGCTCCACTTATGATTTGAATGCGTCTTTCCGCTCTTTGGAAGGCGTCAGCGTCGGCACCGACGTGCGGCTGGCCGGGGTCAAGATCGGCACCGTGACCGGTGTGGGCCTGAACCCGGAAACCTTCCGCGCCGATACCGTTTTTTCGGTTAAAGATGGTATCGAGATCCCCGACGACAGCGCCGTGGTGATTTCCTCCGAAGGCCTGCTGGGCGGCAATTTCGTTGAGATCATGCCGGGCGGATCGCCCTTTGCCTTTGAGGCGGGTGACGAGATTGAAGATACCCAAGGCGCGGTCAGCCTGATTTCGCTGCTGGTGAAATTCGTGGCTGGCGGCGGTGAGGAAGAGTCGTGAAGCGGCTGACCGCAGCGCTTACGGCGGTGGTGCTGGCTATGCCCGCCTGGGGGCAGGAGCAGGCCGCACAAGGCACCGCTGCGGTGCTGCGCGCGCTTGACAAGGTGAACGGGCATTCCGTCGATGCTGAGGTCGCCATTGGCGCCAGCGCAGAGATGTTCGGCCTTCTGGTGACTGTGCGGGATTGCCGCTATCCGGCGGAAAACCCGACGGGCGATGCCTTTGCCTATTTGTCGGTTCAGGACCCCAAAAACGGGGCAGAGCATTTTCAGGGCTGGATGATTGCCTCCAGCCCGGCGCTGAACGCGCTGGACCACAACCGTTACGACGTCTGGGTCATCCGCTGCAAAAGCAGCTGAGGATCCGGAACTGCCGGCCGCATGAAATCCGCATCCTTGTCCAAAGCCTCGCGCAGCAGCGCGCGGTAGCGTGCGCGTGTCACTTCGACGCCGCCAAGGGAGGCCAGATGCGGGGTCAGGAACTGGGTGTCGCATAGGGTGAAACCAGCCTGCACCAGCCGGTCGGTCAGATAGGCAAGTGCCACCTTTGACGCATCCCGGCGGCGGGAGAACATGCTTTCACCGAAGAACGCGCCACCCAGAGACACGCCGTATGTGCCGCCTGCCAGTTCGCCCTGGTGCCAGACCTCGAGCGAGTGGGCGTTGCCCATCAGATGCAGTTCCAGGTAGCGGTCGCGGATTTCACTGTTGATCCAAGTTTCTGCCCGGTCGGCGCAACCGTCCACGACACCTGCGAAATCCCGGTTCACGGTGATCTCGAAGCCGCCGTTGCGGATGCGCTTGGCGAGAGAGCGGGAGATGCGGAATCCGTCCAGCGGCAGGATCCCGCGCCGCTTGGGGTCGACCCAGAACACTTCGGGATCGTCGCGGTGTTCGGCCATCGGGAAAACACCGGCGGAATAGGCGTGCAGCAAAAGATCGGCAGTCAGGCTCATGATGCCGCCAGTATAAAGTGGAAAGGCAGGGAAATGTAAAACGGGGCGCATCCGGATGGTGCGCCCCGCAGGATTTTAACCCGGTGTGTTCTCTTCCAGCCAGCGTTCCAGCCAGTGGATGCCGTAATCGCCGGTGTGGATGTCCTGCTCCTGCAGGAGCGCGTGGAACAGCGGCACGGTGGTGTCGATACCGTCGATGATCAGCTCGCCCAGGGCCCGGTTCAGGCGCGCCAGCGCCTCGGTCCGGTCGCGGCCGTGCACGATCAGCTTACCAATCAGCGAGTCATAGTAAGGCGGGATCGAATAGCCGTCATAAAGCGCCGAATCCATCCGCACACCCAGGCCGCCGGGGGCGTGGTACTGGGTGATCTTGCCCGGGCAGGGCGAGAAGTTCGGCAGTTTCTCCGCGTTGATCCGCACTTCGATGGCGTGGCCGTTGATCTCCAGGTCTTCCTGGGTGAAGGACATCGGCAGGCCTTCGGCCACCCGGATCTGCTCGCGCACCAGGTCGACGCCGAAGATGGCCTCGGTCACCGGGTGCTCCACCTGCAAGCGGGTGTTCATCTCGATGAAGTAGAACTCGCCGTCCTCATAGAGGAACTCGACGGTGCCGGCACCGGAATAGCCCATCTTGCCGATGGCGTCGGCGCAGATCTTGCCGATGCGGGCACGCTCTTCCGGGGTGATGCAGGGGCCGGGGGCCTCCTCGAACACCTTCTGGTGGCGGCGCTGCAGCGAGCAGTCGCGTTCCGCCAGATGGATGCCGGTGCCTTTGCCGTCGCCAAAGACCTGAACTTCGATATGACGCGGCTTCTGGAGGTATTTCTCCATGTAAACTTCGTCATTGCCAAAAGCGGCCTTGGCCTCGGAACGGGCGGTGGAGAAGGCCGAAACCAGCTCTTTCTCGTCCTTGGCGACCTTCATGCCGCGGCCGCCGCCGCCGGCGGTCGCCTTGATGATCACCGGGTAGCCCATGTCCGCGGCGGCCTTCTTGGCTGCGCCAATATCAGGCACGCCGCCGTCGGAGCCGGGCACCACCGGGATGCCGAGGTTCTTGGCGGTTTCCTTGGCGGTGATCTTGTCGCCCATGATGCGGATATGCGCCGCCGACGGGCCGATGAAGGTAAGGCCGTGGTCTTCGATGATCTGCACGAAGTTGGCGTTCTCCGACAGGAAGCCGTAGCCCGGGTGGATCGCCTGGGCGCCGGTGATCTCGCAAGCGGAGATAATGGCCGGGATCGACAGGTAGCTTTGGGTGCCGGAGGGCGGCCCGATGCAGACCGATTCATCGGCCATGCGGACGTGCATCGCGTCGGCATCTGCGGTGGAGTGCACCGCGACGGACTTGATGCCCATCTCCCGGCAGGCGCGGATCACGCGCAGGGCGATCTCGCCGCGGTTGGCAATCAGGATCTTGTCAAACATGGCAGACCCTTATTCGATGATGACCAGGGGAGACCCGAATTCAACAGCGGCGCCGTCTTCGACCAGGATGCGCTTCACGGTGCCGGATTTCGGGGCCGGGATGTGGTTCATGGTCTTCATCGCTTCGACGATCAGCAGGGTGTCGCCTTCGCTGACCTGCGCGCCAACCGAAATGAAGGAGGGCGAGCCGGGTTCCGGCTGCAGGTAGACGGTGCCGACCATCGGCGAGGTCACGGCGCCGGGATGGCTGGCCGGATCGTCGTTTGCGGCTGCAGGAGCGGCAGCGGCGGCAGGCGCGGCTGCGGCAGCAACCGGTGCGGGGGCAGCTGCGGCAGGAACCTGTACCTGCACCGGTGCAGCTGCCATTGCAGTCTGGCGCGACACACGCACGTTCAGACTGTCGTCGTCGCCATAGTCGCGTTTGACCTGCAGCTCGGTCAGGTCGTTTTCGCGCAGCAGCTCCGCCAGCGCCTTGATGAATGCCACGTCAGCTTCGTGAGATTTGTTGGTCATATTGTCCTCAGCCAATTCCGACAGGCCCGCCGGAGGGGCGGGCAGGAAATTAGGGCGCTTATAGGGCAAGGATTACCGCAAGGAAAGCACTCCTGAACTGGGCTGTAACATGAGGGCTATGGCGCGGATTCGCAATTGCCGGCAGGAAATTCCTGGTCAAAGAGGCATCCCGGTCAGTTTGGCCACCAGCTCCGGCAGCTTGCGGGCGCCGAATTTCTGCAACAGATGCGCCCGGTGGCTTTCCACCGTGCGGTAGGACAGGTCCAGCTGCTTGCCGATCTCCTTGGCTGACAGCCCCTTGCAGGTAAGGATCGCCACCTCGCGTTCCCGCGGGGTGAGGGAAACGACAGGGCGGTCGTCGGAAATATCGGCAAAGGACCAGATGCCGGTCTGAAACGGCGCCTCCGGCGTCACTGACCGGCCCCGCACCCGGCACCAGAACAAGCCGCCCGACCGGCGGCGCATGATGCGCTCGTCGCTGTAGCTGCCGCTTTGCGCCTCGGGCTGCTGCAGAAGGGCGCCGATGCGGTTGAAGTCTTCCTGGCTGGGATAAAGCTCAGCAACCAGCATTCCGGTGTAGTCGCCGGGCGCGCCGCCGAAGGTCGCCGCGAATTGCAGGTTGCACCGGGTGATGACGCGGCGTTCCAGAACCGCAAGGCCTACAGGGGCATGTTCAAAGGCAAGATCGCTCATATGGTATTCTTACGCAGGTATTTTTGCGGAATTGAAGGGCTTTGCTTGTGCGTGCCAGTTTCCGGCCGCAACGGCAAGCCGGGGAGGCGATTGGGATGAACATTGCAGTGTGGCTGGCGAGGATGGCCGCGGCAGAGGGGGCGCGGCCGGCGCTGTATCTGGGGCAGCAATTGGTTGCAGATTACGCCGGGTTCCATACGCGCGCGGCCTCACTTGCGGGCTGGCTGCGGGCGCAGGACATCGCGCCCGGTGACCGGGTTGGCATTTTCATGAAGAACTGCCCAGACTACCTGATCGCGCTTTATGGCATCTGGTATGCCGGCGCGGCGGCGGTACCTATCAATGCCAAGCTGCATGGCAAGGAGGCGGAGTTCATCCTGCAGAACTCCGGCGCCCGGCTGGTGTTCACCTCGCCGGGCCTGACGGAGGCTGTCGAAGGCACCGAGGCCGAGGTGCGCTGCGTGGATATCACCGGCGCGGACTATGCCGCCGCGTTGCAGGCGGTTCCCGTGGCGGAACCCGCGCAGCGCCTGCCGGAAGACCTGGCTTGGCTGTTTTATACCTCCGGCACCACCGGTCGGCCCAAGGGGGTGATGATCACGCACCGGATGCTGATGAACATGGCGATTGCCTATTTCGCGGATGTCGATCAGGTGAGCGCGGAGGATTACGCGCTGTACGCAGCGCCGATGAGCCACGGTGCGGGAATCTATGCCATCCAGCATGTTCTGGCGGGTGCACGGCATGTCTGCCCGGTGTCCGGCGGCTTTGACGAGGCGGAGATTTTCGATCTGGCGGCGCATTTCGGGCGGGTCCATATGTTCGCGGCACCCACGATGGTCACGCGGATGACGGCTGAAGCGAAACGTCTGGGTCGCAACGGTGAAGGGCTGCGCACGGTCGTCTATGCCGGCGGCCCGATGTATGTCGCTGACATCATGGAAGCGGTGGAGCATTTCGGTCCGGTCTTTGTGCAGGTCTACGGGCAGGGCGAATGCCCGATGGCGATCACCGCGCTGCCGCGCCACGACGTGCAGGACCGCGCGCATCCGCGCTGGAAAGAGCGGCTGGCCAGTGTTGGCCGGGCGCAGAGCGTGGTGGAGGTTCGGATCGGCACGCCTGAGGGAGAGTTCCTGCCAGCCGGAAGCCATGGTGAGATCATGGTGCGCGGCGATGCGGTGATGCCCGGGTACTGGGACAACCCCGAAGCCACCGCCAAGACGCTGGTCAACGGCTGGCTGATGACCGGCGACATGGGGGTGCTGGACGAGGACGGCTATCTGACCTTGCAGGACCGTTCCAAAGACATGATCATCACCGGCGGCTCCAACGTTTATCCGCGCGAGGTGGAGGAGGTCTTGCTGCTGCATCCTCAGGTGCGTGAAGTCTCTGTGGTGGGCCGCCCCCACGCGGATTGGGGCGAGGAAGTGGTGGCCTTTGTCGTGGGCGATGCGCCAGATGCGGAATTGGATGACCTGTGCAATAGCCGGATCGCGCGGTTCAAACGCCCCAAGGCGTATTTGCGTATCGAAGCCTTGCCCAAGAACAACTATGGCAAGGTTTTGAAAACCGAGCTGCGCAAGCGGCTTGCGGAAGGCAGGTGACGGCAACCGGAACTCAGGCGGCGGTTTTGTAGACCTGCCACCTGTCCGGCAGCCCCTTCAGTTCGTGCGAGCCCAGGGATTCGAAGCAGAAGCCGGACCCTGCTACCAGATCCTTGACCGTGCGCGAGACAACGATGTCGCCTGGCTGCGCCAGGTCCGCAATCCGTGAAGCGATGTGCACAGCCAGCCCGCGCACATCGTCCTCGGTGACCTCGACCTCGCCGGTATGGACCGCCACGCGGATATCAAGTCCAAGCCTGGAAATGGCGTCACGGATGGCACCTGCGCATTGGATGGCCCGGCCGGGGCCGTCAAACGTGGCGAGAAACCCGTCGCCCAGCGATTTGATTTCCCGCCCGTCATACTGCTGCAGTTCCTGGCGCACCCGTGCATCATGGGCGTCCTTCAGGCTGCGCCAGGCGCTGTCCCCCATTGCCTCGGCGCGGGCAGTGGAGCCAGCGATGTCGGTGAACACGATGGCGGCCAGCACCCGGTCCACCACCGGATCAGCCTTGGAGCCGGTCACAAACTCCTCGATCTCTGCAACAATCTGCCCGGCCTCCGGCCCGATGAAAGGAAAGTGATCGGTTCCGGACAACTCTATGAGCCGGGCATTGGGAATTCCGGCGGCCAGGGTGCGTCCGCCCTCGATATCGATCAGTGCATCCTCTGTCTTGTGCAGCACCAGCGCAGGCGCTTTGATCGCAGGCAGGATGGCGGTGATGTCGATTTGGCTATTCACTTTCATGATTTCAATCACGTCCCGGGGCGAGGCGCCGGTGCGCTCGTATTTGCCCCACCAGTCCTGGACCTGAAGATCCCCCGCCGTGGAGGGGCAGAACAGCGGCAGGCTGGTTCCGGTTCCCCAAGCAGACTCGGCATAGTCGAACAGCTCCTGCAGCGCCTCCTGCGTCGGGAACCAGGAGGTGAAGCTGGCAAACGCACCGTAAAGGACCAGATGCTCGCAGCGGCGCGCGTGGTAGGCAGCAAATACTGCAGCAAGGGAGCCACCCTCAGAAATTCCCATGACTGATGCGGTGTCAAAGCCGGCTGCATCCATCACAGCGCGGATGTCATCCATCCGCTTGTCCATGTCCGGGGTCGCCACGCCGCGGTCCGACAGGCCGGTGCCGCGCTTGTCAAACACTGCCACCCGGGTGAAATGGCCGATCCGCTCCAGCCAGCGGGCAAAACCTGGCTCGTCCCAATAGGTTTCGATCTGCGAGATGAAGCCCGGCACGAACACCAGGTTGCGCGGTCCGCTGCCAAAGGTTTGATAGGCGATATGAACATCGCCGCTCTTGGCGTATTGTGTCTGTGGTCTCATGGTCAGCCCTCGATGACGGCAATTCGCGCAGCGGGTCCGGGGCACGGGGTGCCGGGAAGTGAAGAGTTAGGCGGCGAGGCCGCGCCGTGCCGCTGCGAGCCTTCTCATACATCCTAGCAAATTGTGGCTTCGAAGTCAGTTTCGCAGGCCACGCAAAAAAGAGGCCAGCCCTGAACAGAGCCGGCCTCAGTCACCCTGTGCCGGCACGCGGGTGGCCGGCACGGCGGAGATGATGTTTTGGATGCGGTTCAGATCGCTAGGTATTCGGCGCGCAGTTCCTCGTTTTCCAGAACCTCGGCGGCGGTGCCGTCAAAGACGATGCCGCCGGTATCGAGGATCACCGCGCGGTCCGCCAGTTCCAGGGCGCGGACCGCGTTCTGCTCGACAATGATGGTTGTCATGCCCTGTTCCTTGATGTGGATGAGGGTCTTTTCAATCTCGTCGACGATCACCGGAGCGAGGCCTTCGTAGGGTTCGTCCAGCAACAGCACCTTGATGTCGCGGGCCAGTGCCCGGGCAATCGCCAGCATCTGCTGCTCGCCGCCCGAAAGCGTCACGCCTTCCTGCTTGCGGCGTTCGCCAAGGCGCGGGAACAGGTCATAGAGACGCTCCAGCGACCAGCCGATGGGTGGCGCGATCTGGGCCAGCTGCAGGTTTTCCTCTACTGTCAGGCCAGGGATGATACGACGGTCTTCGGGTACCAAGCCCAAGCCCGCAGCGGCGGCTTCGTGCGAGGCCATCTTGTGCAGCGGCTTATGGTCCAGCCAGATTTCGCCGCGGGTCACCATGGGGGAGCCGGTGCGGGCGATGGACCGCAGGGTCGAGGTCTTGCCCGCGCCATTCCGGCCCAGCAGCGCCAGGATCTCGCCCTCATGGACGTTGAAGCTGATGCCTTGCACGATGTAGCTCTCGCCGTAATAGGCGTGCACATCCCAGACCGACAGGAAAGCCGGTGCGGTGGTGGCGACGTTGGCATTCTTGGAGAAATCGGGTTTGACGTTCATCTTGGTTCCTCCTTACGCCGACTCGCCCAGGTATGCTTCGCGCACCTTGGGGTTGCCGCGGATGTTCTGCGGATCGTCCTCGACCAGGGGTGTGCCCTGGGCCAGCACGGTGATCCGGTTGGCGAGGCTGAACACCACATGCATGTCGTGCTCGATGATGGCGATGGTGATGTCGCGCTCGTCGCTGATCTGCTTCAGCAGGTCGATTGTGTTGTTGGTGTCGGCCCGGGCCATGCCGGCCGTCGGCTCATCCAGCAGCAAAAGGCGTGGCTCTTGGCTGAGGCACATGCCGATCTCCAGCCGTCGCTTGTCGCCGCGGGACATGGCGGCGGCGTGCATGTGCCGCTTGTCCGCCATGTTCATCTCTTCCAGCATATGCTCAGCCTTTTGCAGAATGTCCTTTTGTTTCAGCACCGCGGAGAGGGCGTTCAGCTCAAACGCGCCGTCCCGCTTGGCGAAGCAGGGGATCATCATGTTTTCCAGCACTGTCAGGTCGCCGAAAATCTCTGGCGTCTGGAACACGCGGGAAATGCCCATCTGGTTGATTTCATAGGGCGCCCGGCCCAGCACCGACTGACCGTCGAACATGACGGAACCGGTGTCGGGGATCAGTTTGCCCACCAGGCAATTCAGCAGCGTGGACTTGCCGGCGCCGTTCGGCCCGATTATTGCGTGGACCGAGTTTTCCTGAACGCTGAGGTTCACGTTCGAGAGCGCCTGCAGGCCGCCGAACCGTTTCCCCACGTCTTTGACTTCAAGGATACCCATTGTTTTGTCTCCTCATTCCGCGGGGTTGGTTTCGCCGGCAGCCTTGCCGCCGTCTTTGGCCTTGCGGCGGCTGAGCCAGCCTTTGATCCGCTGGCCGCCCTCAACCAGGCCGCCGGGCAGGAAGATCACCACCAGCATAAACAGGATGCCGAGGGTCAGATGCCAGCCCTTGCCGATGAAGGGGTGGATGATGAACACCACCGCGTCCTCCATCCCGTCCGGCAGGAAGCTGAACCAGGTGTGCAGCACGTTGTCGTTGATCTTGGAGAAGATGTTCTCGAAGTACTTGATGAAGCCCGCGCCCAGCACCGGGCCGATCAGCGTGCCGGCGCCGCCGAGGATGGTCATCAGCACCACCTCGCCGGAGGCGGTCCACTGCATCCGCTCCGCGCCTGCCAGCGGATCCATCGAGGCCATCAGCCCGCCTGCAAGACCTGCATACATGCCGGAGATCACAAAGGCGGCCAGGGTGTAGGGACGGGTGTTGAGGCCGGTGTAATTCATCCGTTGCTGGTTCGACTTCACCGCCCGCAGCATCATGCCGAAGGGCGAGCGGAAGATGCGGATCGACAGGTAGAAGGCGGCCAGCATGATCAGCGCGCAGAGGTAGTAGCCGGCGTTGAACTGGAAGGCCCAGGGGCCGACCGCCATCTCGAAGGTGGAGCGCATTTCAAGGCCGAACAGGTTGGTCACCGGGATCGAGCCGTCCGCGGTAGCAGAAACGCCCAGGATGCGGGGGTCTTCCAGCGTCAGCTGCAGGCCGGTTTCGCCGTTGGTGATCGGGGTCAGCACTGAATAGGCGAGGTTGAAGGACATCTGCGCAAAGGCCAGCGTCAGGATCGAGAAGTAGATGCCTGAGCGTCTCAAGCTGACAAAGCCGATCAGCAGCGCAAACAGGCCCGCGACAATCACCGACAGCACGATCGCCGGGATCACGTTCATGCCGATCAGCTTGAACATCCAGACGGCGGAGTAGGAGCCGACACCCAGGAAGGCCGCGTGGCCGAAGGACAGGTAGCCGGTGAGGCCGAAGAGGATGTTGAAGCCGATGGCGAAAATCCCGAAGATCACGAAACGCTGCATCAGGTCCGGATAGCCCGCGTTGAACTGCGCCAGGGCGCTGTCCGTTGGGAACGGGTTCAGGATGAAGGGCGCAAGCAGCGCGAGGCAGGCGACGATGATCAGCTTTGATGTGTCTTTTTTGTCGAGTCCGAACATGTCTTATTCCTCCATCACGCCTTTGCGGCCCATCAGGCCCCGCGGCCGGGTCAGCAGAATGATGATTGCGACCACATAGATGATGATCTGATCGATGCCGGGCAGCAGCGATTTGACCTCGTTCATCGAGGCAAAGCTTTCGAGCACGCCCAGCAGGAAACCCGCCAGCACCGCGCCGGGCAGCGAGCCCATGCCGCCGACAACCACGACCACGAAGCTGAGGACCAGGAAGTCCATGCCCATGTGGTAGTTGGGGGAATTGATTGGCGTGTACATGACGCCCGCGAGGCCGGCGACAGCGGCGGCGATGCCGAACATGATGGTGAAGCGGCGGTCAATATTGATGCCCAAGAGGCCCACGGTTTCGCGGTCTGCCATGCCGGCCCGCACCACCATGCCGAAGGTGGTGAACTGCAGGAAGCTGAAGATGCCGCCGATGATCAGCACCGCAAAGAAGAAATAGACCACGCGCCAGACCGGATAGACGATGTCCATGCCAATGGCGGCTCCCAGGTTCACAACGCCGTTCAGGGCATCCGGGGCCGGGGTCTGGATCGGGTTGGCGCCGTAGAAGTACTTCACCACTTCCTGCAGCACGATGGCGAGGCCAAAGGTCACCAGGATCTGGTCGGCGTGGGGGCGCTTGTAGAAATGTTTGATCAGCCCGCGCTCCATCACATAGCCGACGCCGATCATGATCGGGATCGCAAAGAGGATCGCCAAAGGTACCGCCCAGTCGATGATGCTGCCGCCGATGTCGGGGCCGAACCAGGCCTCCACATAGGGGGTTTTCACTTTGAGCGGGTTGCCCAGAAAGTCCGTTTGGGTTTCGTCTACGAGTTCGAAGCTGAGGTTCAGGATGCGCTGCAGGGTGACGGCGCAGAAGGCGCCGATCATGAACAGCGCCCCATGGGCAAAGTTCACCACGCCCAGCGTGCCGAAGATGAGTGTCAAACCCAGCGCGATCAGCGCATAGGCCGAGCCTTTGTCGAGCCCGTTCAGGATTTGCAGGAGAATGGCGTCCATGGGTCCCACCGTGCGTCAGGTTGGGGAAGGCCCGTCCGGCGGGGGAGCGGACGGGCCGGTTGGGGCTGCCGGAGTCCAATGCAGACACCGGCCCGGAAACTCCGTTGAGTTCCGGTGCCCTGTGGCTGGCTTATGCGCCCGGGTTGCAGGCGCCCAGGTTGCCGCCGGCGAACATCGGGTGATCCGGTGCGTATTCCACCTGTGCCCGCGGGGTGACTTCGACCACTTCCAGAAGGTCGAATTCCGAGGTCGGGTTTTCCTTGCCGCGCACCACCAGAACATCCTTGAAGCACTGATGGTCTTCGGCGCGGTAGAGGGTCGGGCCGTTGCCCATGCCGTCGAACTCAAAGCCTTCCAGGGCTTCGGCAACTGCGCAGGGGTTGAAGCTGCCGGCGCGCTCCACTGCATCCGCATAAAGCAGGGTCTGCACATAACAGGTGTGCGCGGCCTGGCTCGGCGGGAAGCCGTATTTGGTGCCGAAGGATTTCACAAAAGCTTTGGAGCCTTCATCTTGCAGCGTCCAGTGCCAGTTGGTGGAGCCGTGGATGCCCTTAACGTTCTCGCCGGCACCCTTGGCCATCAGACGTGAGTAAAGCGGCACCACGATTTCAAAGTTCTTGCCGTTCACCACCTTGTCGCGCAGGCCGAATTGCACCGCATTGGTCAGCGAGTTCACCATGTTGCCGCCGTAGTGGTTCAGCACCAGCACGTCGGCGCCGGAGTTCAGCACCGGGGCGATGTAGGAGGAGAAGTCAGTTGCAGCCAGCGGGGTGCGGACCTTGTTCACAGTCTGCCATCCCAGCGCCTCGGTGGCGGCTGCAATCGATTCCTCCTGAGTCCAGCCCCAGGTGTAGTCTGCGGTCAGGTGATAGGCGGTGCGGTCGGTGCCATAGAGGTTCTTCAGCACCGGTGCCAGTGCCGCGCCGGACATGTAGCCGTTGAAGAAATGGCGGAAACCGTTGGCCTTCTTGTCCTTGCCGGTGGTGTCGTTGGAATGGGTCAGGCCAGCCATGAAGATAACGCCTGCCTCCTGGCAGAGGCCCTGAACAGCAATCGCCACACCGGAGGAAGAACCGCCGGTGATCATCACCGCGCCGTCCTTCTCGATCATCGACTTGGCAGAGGCGCGGGCAGCGTCGGACTTGGTCTGGGTGTCGCCGGTGACATACTCGACCTTCTTGCCCAGGATGCCGTTGCCCTGCAGCGCCTTGGAGCTGAAGGTGTTCATCATGCCGCCGTCGCCGCCGCCGTTCAGGTGCTCAACCGCAAGCTCATAAGCGCGCAGTTCGTCAGCGCCTTCGTCGGCATACGGGCCGGTCTGGGGCACGTTGAAGCCAAGAGTAACAGTTCCGCCGGTCGGCTCGTTGGTGAATGCCGCGGCGGAAGAGGCGGTAAAGATCGTTGGCAGCGCCACGCCGGCGCCTGCAATTGCGCCGGTCTTAAGGACTCTGCGGCGCGATGCGTCAAATTTAGACATGTATTCCTCCCTGATATGATTGGTGCCTTGCAGCTCCTCACTTCTGCGCGGTACCAGCACTTTGCGTGCAAAATCAGTATGAGAGGCACATGTAAACTCAGGCAATAAAACCCTTTTACTGCTTGAAAATTCTGTAAAGAACTGAACAATAAGTTTCGGCCATCTGTAAACAAAGTTATTTTGCGTTGCAGAAAGCCGTTGAAATGGAAGTGTTTTGGGAGGCCCGCCATCATGGCACGCGATACCCTGACCGGCAGCCGGATCCGCGAGCGCAGGCTGATCCTGGGCATGCGCCAGGCCGAACTGGCGCGGGAGGCGGGGATCTCGGCCTCATACCTCAACCTGATTGAGCACAACCGGCGCAGAATCGGCGGCAAGCTGCTGGTCGGGATTGCAGGTGTGCTGGGAGTCGAGCCCTCGATGCTGAGCGAGGGGGCGGAAGCGGCGCTGATCTCCACCCTGCGGGAGGCGGCGGCAGACAGCGGGGTGCCGGTAGCAGAACTGGACCGGGTCGATGAATTTGCGGGCCGCTTTCCGGGCTGGGCAGAGGTTCTGGCGGCGGGCCACCGCCGCATCGCCACGCTGGAGCGCACGGTGGAAACCCTGTCTGACCGGCTGACACATGACCCCAACCTGGCAGCCTCGGTGCATGAGGTGCTGTCGACCGCTGCTGCGATCCGCTCCACTGCTTCGATCCTTGCGGAAACAGGTGAGCTGGAACCGGAATGGCGGGACCGGTTCCATAAAAACCTCAACCAGGACTCGCTGCGCCTGTCCGAAAGCAGCCGGGCGCTGGTCAGCTTTCTCGATGAGGACGGCAGCGGCGCGGACCGGCGCGGCATGCCGCAGGAGGAGGCCGAGGCGTTTTTTCAGAACAGCGGTTTTCATTTCCCAGCCCTTGAAGACGGCTCTGCCACGCCCGAGGATTTGGTGCGGGACGAGCCGGACCTGACCGGCGAGGCGGCCCGCAGCCTCGCCCAGGCAGCGCTAGCGCAATACCAGTCCGACGCGCGTGCAATGCCGCTGCAAGCTCTGGAACAAGAGATTTCCGCAAGCGGCATAAACCCGGTTGCTTTGGCGGGCCGGTTCAATTGCGGGCTGCCTGTGGTGTTGCGCCGCCTCGCGGCGCTGCCGGAGGAGGTGCTTAGCCAGGAGGCCGGGCTGGTGATCTGCGATGCCTCCGGCACGCTGTTGTTCCGCAAGCCGGTGACCGGCTTTGCGATGCCGCGCTTCGGTGCTTCATGCCCGCTTTGGCCGCTTTATACTGCTTTGGTGAACCCCAATGTGCCGGTCCGGCGCAATGTGGTGCAGCACGGGCGCAATGCCGCGGCGTTTGATTGCATGGCCACGGCCTGGATGCAGAAACAGCCGGACTTTGGTGAGGACCCCCTGTACCGCGCGGTGATGCTGATCCTGCCCGGGGCCAAGGACGCCGAGGATCCGCAGCCGGTGGGAGCCAGCTGCCGGATCTGTCCGCGCCAGGCCTGCCCGGCGCGGCGCGAACCGTCGATCCTGAAGGAAGAGTTTTGACACTCATGCGGGCAGGGGGCTAACCTGCGGAAAAATAACCGCGTGTCCGGGCCGAGCAGGCCGCAGGACCGCGCCGGGAGGAAATTCTGCTGATGGGCAGGCATGTTGTTCTGATTGAAGACGAACCGAACATCACCGAGGCGATCCGGTTTCTGCTGATGCGCGACGGCTGGAGCGTGGATGCGCACACCGATGGTGCAACCGCGGTCGAGGTGATCCGGGATGCGGGTCCGGACCTGGTGATACTGGATCTGATGCTGCCGGGCAAAAGCGGGCTGGAAATCGTGCGCGAACTGCGCGCGTTAGAGGGCATGCAGGCCTTGCCGGTCCTGATGCTGACCGCCCGCGGCCAGATGCGCGACCGCGAAATGGCAGAAAAGGCAGGCGTCACCCGCTTTATGACCAAACCGTTCTCCAACGCCGAGGTTCTAACTGCGGTCCGCGACCTGCATGCCCAGGCCGGGCAGGGATAAGGGCGCCATGGCGCTGGGAAGCGGCGAAGAACAGGCGGGGACCCGGACAGAGCGCCAGACCTACCGCCGCCGCCGGCTGATGGACATCTCCCGGCTGCTGCCGCTGATCGGCGCCCTGTTGCTGGCGCTGCCGCTGCTGTGGCCCGAGGCTTCGGCCCATCCAGCGGCGCGTGGCGGGGTCAGCATGTCGTCGGCCATTATCTATATCTTTGCGGTCTGGATCGGGCTGATCGCCGCCTGTTTCGTATTCAGCCTGGCGGTGCAGCGGTGGGCCGACCACTGGACCGGCGGCGGACCGGATGGGACAAGCTCCCCAGAGCAGCCCGCTGGCAGAGAGGCAGGCAGCTAATGGCCTCCCTCAACGTTCTTGCCTTTGTCTGCCTGGCCTATGTGGCCTTTCTGTTCTTCATCGCTTTTTGGGCGGACCGCATGGCAACGCGGGGCAAGAGCGCGGCCTGGATGCGTTCGCCGCTGATCTACACGCTGTCGCTGTCAATCTACTGCACTGCCTGGACTTTTTACGGCGCAGTTGGCTATGCGGCGCGGTCCGGGCTGGAGTTCGTGACCATCTACCTGGGCCCGTCCCTGGTGATGATCTGCTGGTGGTGGGGGTTGCGCAAGCTGGTGCGGATCGGGCGCAGCCAGCGGATCACCTCAATCGCTGACCTCCTGTCCTCGCGCTATGGCAAGTCGAACCTGCTGGCCGCCGGGGTGACCATACTGGCGGTGATTGGCGTCACCCCGTATATTTCACTGCAATTGCAATCCGTTACCTTGTCCTTTGCAATCTTTGCAGAGGCCGACCCGCTGCGGGGGTATAACGAAACCTCCATCGTGTTCTGGGTTGCTGCGGGGCTGGCGGTGTTTGCGATCCTGTTCGGCACCCGCAACCTCAATGCCAATGAGCGCCACCACGGTGTGGTAACCGCGGTCGCGCTGGAGGCGATTGTCAAACTGGCCGCGCTGCTGGCGGTGGGGGTCTTTGTTGTCTGGGGCATTGCCGGCGGCATCGGCGAAACGCTGGCGCGCATCGACGCCTCCCAGATCGGGCAGTGGAATGTCGATGGCAGCCGCTGGGCCACGATCACCTTCCTGGCTGCTGCGGCCTTCATCTGCCTGCCGCGGATGTTCCAGGTGATGGTGGTGGAGAATGAGGATGAGCGCCACCTGCGCATCGCGTCCTGGGCCTTTCCGCTGTACCTGCTGCTGATCTCGATGTTCGTGGTGCCGATTGCCGTTGTCGGGCTGGACCTTTTGCCTGCCGGGTCGAACCCCGACATGTTTGTCCTTACGGTACCGTTGCAGCAAGGCCAGCAGGGGCTGGCGATGCTGTCCTTCCTGGGCGGGTTTTCCTCGGCCACGTCGATGGTGATTGTGGCGGCAATGGCGCTGTCGACGATGGTGTCGAACCACATCGTGATGCCGGTCTGGCTGCGGCTGCAAAACCGGCAGGCGTCCGTATCGGGCGATGTGCGCGATGTGGTGCTGCTGTCGCGGCGGGTGTCGATCGCGGCGATCATGGCGCTGGGGTATTTCTATTACCACCTCTCCGGGGGCGCCGCGGCGCTGGCGGCCATTGGCCTCATTTCCTTTGCAGGGGTGGCGCAGTTGCTGCCCGCGCTGGTGGGCGGCCTGTTCTGGCGCGGCGCCACCCGCAGCGGTGCGCTTGCGGGGCTGACGGTGGGGTTTGCAATCTGGCTGTATACCATGCTGCTGCCGGCCTTGGGCGGCGGGCTGCTGCCGGAGCACATTTTGCGATACGGCTTGTTCGGTCTCAGTTGGCTGCGTCCCGAGGCGCTGTTCGGGATCGAGGGCCTTGATCCCACAGTGCATGCGGTGATGTGGTCGATGAGCCTCAATGCAATGGTGTTCTGCCTGGTCTCGCTGATGAGCTTCCCCAGCCCGCTGGAGCGGCTGCAGGGGGCGCAGTTCGTCAATGTATTCGACCATTCCGCGGGTCCGCGCGGCTGGACCGGTTCGGTGGCGCAATGCGAGGATCTGATGATCATGTCGCAGCGGATCCTGGGGGCGACGGAAGCGCAGGCATTTTTCCAGCGCGAGCGGATGCGCCAAGGCGGCCGCGGCCCGCTGCCGGAACCGACGCCTGCCTTTCTGGAACGGCTGGAACGGGAACTCAGTGCCTCCATCGGGGCGGCTGCGGCCCATGCGATGATCGGGCAGATTGCCGGTGGATCATCGGTGTCGGTAGCGGATTTGCTGGCCGTGGCGGATGAAACGGCGCAGATGCTGGAATATTCCAGCCGTCTAGAGGCGCAATCGGCGGAATTGTCGGCAACAGCGCGTAAGCTTAGGGAAACAAACGAGAAGCTTACTCAGATTTCAGAACAGAAGGATGCCTTCCTGAGCCAGGTAAGCCATGAGTTGCGCACGCCCATGACTTCAATCCGGGCATTCTCCGAGATCCTGCGGGATGCCGGGCAGCTCGATGCGCAGGAGCAGCGCCGCTATGCGGGAATCATTCATGATGAAACACTGCGTCTGACGCGGCTCTTGAATGACCTGCTCGATCTTAGTGTGCTCGAAAGCGGGCAGGTCAGCCTAAACATTACCGTCGGCACCCTGTCCGAAGTGCTGGATCATGCTGTTGCTGCCGCTCTGGCAGGGTCGGATCAGCCGCTGCGGGTCCGCCGCCGCCCGGAGGCGGAAGGGTTTCGCCTGACCTCCGATCTAGACAGGCTGGCGCAGGTGTTCATCAATCTGATTGCCAATGCCCAGAAGTATTGCGACGCGGAGCAGCCGGAGCTGTCTGTCTCCGCCTCGATGTCCGGCGGGCGGCTTCATGTTGATTTCTTTGACAATGGAAGTGGTGTGCCAGCGGACGCCCAGCAGATGATTTTCGAGAAATTTGCGCGGGTCAGCCCGGAACGGGCAGGCGGTGCCGGCCTGGGCTTGGCGATCTGCCGCGAGGTCATGCAGCGGCTGGGCGGCGATGTCTCCTATCTGCCTGGACACGGCGGCGGCGCTTTCCGGGTTTCTCTGCCCGCTGCAGGTGAAAAGGCTGCATAACCAGCGCCGGAATACAGAAGTTGTTAACCCCCTTTCGGTTAAAACCGGGGAAACGGGACGCGCAAGGGGCAGGTTAAACAGCCTATGTCTGAGACAGAAGCAGCAGAGGCAGGCAGCGGCAGGCAAAGTGTGCTTGCACGTAAGCTGGCGGCGACCAAGGAAGGCGCCGGGGGACTCTCCAGTTCCCTGACCCTGAAGGCGTTGCGCCGTTCGGTTGCGCGCGCGGCTGCGGATCTCTGCAATCTGCCGATGGCGGTGCTGGCCGCGCGCCAGTCCAACCGGATGTCCGAGGACCTGGCCGATCAGCTATCCGACAAGGATTTGCTGGTGGTGCTGGACTGCCCGCAGGGGCGGCTGGGGGCTGCCAGCATGGATGCGGCTACTGTTACGGCGCTGATCCAGCAGCAGACCATCGGGGCGGTGATCGGCAAGGCACCGTCTGAACGTCACTACACACCGACCGACGCGGCAATGACGGCCGATTTCCTGGAGCGCAGCTTTGCCAAAGTTGTGGCTATGCTGGACGGTCAGACGGACCAGTCCCTGTTTTCCGGCTACCGCTTCGGTGCCCAGGTCGAAAACGTTCGCAGCCTGGTACTGGGGATGGAGGCCGATGACTACCGGGTAATCGAACTGAACCTGGATCTCGCCTGCGGTGCCATGCAGGGCGTGATGAAGCTGATCCTGCCAGAACCAACTGCGGAAGAACTGCAAGACGGCCAGGGCAGCGCCAATGGCCCGTCGCTTGGCGCCAGCCTTGATTCGATTCGTGCGGAGCTGACAGCTGTGCTGTGCAAGATGCGCGTGCCGGTGCAGCAGTTTGCCAGCCTCAAGATTGGTGATAGCATCCCGTTGGATTCGGCCTTTCTCTATGAAACGGATCTGCTGACCATTGGCGGCAAACCGGTTGCACAGGGGCGTCTTGGCCAGATGAACGGCTCGCGGGCTGTGCGTCTGAACCCGCCCAGAAACAGCCAGCCGCGTAACGGCGGCGCTGAAGCGGCCGCATTTTCCGAAGGCGGCGGCATGGAAACGATGCCGGAACCGGCGCCAGCACTGGAAATGGATATGGGGATTGCTGCCCAAGGGCTGCAGGATCCGATGGATGACATGGGCCTGCCCGCGCTTGATGCTGGGCCGGGGCTGGAGGGTTCAGCGCTGGACGCAGGCGCTGGTGACGGTCTGGACGCAGGTTTCGGCGGGGGGCTTGGCGGTGATCTGGGCAGCGGCCTCGATGGTGAGGCCGATCCGATGGGCATGCCCATGCTCGAAGGTGAAGGCGCGATGAGCATGGACGGGCTTGACGGCGGCTTGACCGATTTGCCTGATCTTCCCGAACTGCCAGATTTCCCCGCCGGTGATCTTGGCGATTTCGCGGCCGGGGATATGGATGAAATTTCCCAGCTCGCCGGCTTCGATGGCGCTCTGCCTGAAAGCTGAGGCGCTGCAGGCAGCGGCCAGCCCCTTGTTTGGAACAGCCGAAAAATTGGGCGCCTGCGATACCAGTTTTCCCCCGGCCATCAACGGCTTGCGGGATCAAGCGGGTTTGTGAACCTGGCTGAAACAGCGTGGCAGCGCCTTGTTTAGTGTCTCAGGATTCACTTCCTTTGCGCTGCTTGAACTGCTGCCTTCGATGCATGTCCAATCAGTTGCCCCGCCGGGCAGGCTGCAGTGCGTCTTGGAGCAGATCAGCTGCCCGCGCTCAGTTGCTTGCAAGTGATTCCAGCGCCGGACGCAGCCCATCCAGCTGATACCCCGCAGCCTGGGTTTTCTGCAGGATGTCGTCGGCAGCCATGTCGCAGGCCTGGCTCAGCGCCCAGACCACCGAACAGCGCGTGCCGGAGGCGCAATAGGCCAGCACAGGGCCTTCGCAGCCCTCGTACAGTTCCCTCTGCAGCGCAACATTATCCGGAGTCATGGTCTGATGGGTCAGCGGCAGCACCTCGAACCGCAGCCCTGCGGCCTCAGCGGCGGCACGGATCGCCTCGGCCTGGTGGCTGGGCGGCACTTCCTCGTCCGGGCGGTTGCAGATCACCGTCTTGTAGCCGGCATCTGCAATGGCAGGCATGTCCTCGGCAGAGATCTGCGGCGAGACTGAATATCGGGGGGTGATTACGCGTGCATCCATGGCCTTAGTCTTTACGCGTTTGCAACCGCACGGTCCAGATGCCGGCTGAGCCTGGGCGCGGCCAACATGCCGCAGGCCATGGCTGCAAAGAACAGCATCCCCTGCCATCCGTTGTAGCTGAGCGAAGCCATGGCGGGGCCGGGGCAAAGGCCTGCCAGTCCCCAACCCGCTCCAAACAGCACGGAGCCCAGCACCAGCCGCCTGTCCAGTTCGGTGTGCGGCGCGGCAGGGAAGCTGCCACCAGCCGCGGGCCGGCGCCCCTGTGTCAGCCGCCAGGCCAAGGCCATCGGCAGCAGTGCGCCGCCCATCACGAATGCCAGCGTGGGATCCCAGTTGCCAAATATATCCAGCCAGCCCTGCACTTTGGCGGTGTCGGTCATCCCTGAGAGCATAAGCCCGGTGCCGAACAGCCCGCCAGCAAAGAGCGCCAGAAGAATACGCAGCATCAGATCACCCCCAGGATTTGGCGCAGAACCGCCAGTGTCAAAATGCCTGCCAGCATGAAAACAGCGGTTGCCGCGATTCCGCGCAGAGACAGACGGGAGATACCGCAAACCCCGTGGCCGGAGGTGCAGCCATTGGCAATGCGTGTCCCGATGCCCACTAGCAGCCCCGCGCCAATCAGCACGGCAGCATTGCTTGTGACGCGGGTATCCGGTGCATGTCCGGTAGAAAGTGCGATCAGAAACGGCACCAGCACGACGCCGCCGATGAAGGCGATACGCTCAGCTGCGTTGGAGCGGCCGCTGCCATCCAGAAGCCCGCCCAGGATGCCGCTGGCGCCCATGATACGTCCGTTGCCCAGCAGGAACACCGCGCCGCCGAGGCCAATCAGCAGCCCGCCGCCCAGTCCCCAGATCCAATCCGCTTCCATCCGTTTGCTCCTGCTTGCCTGCCTAAATCTTGTTGACCGGGATCTTCAGGAACACGTCGCCCTGTTCATCCGGCTCCGGCATCTGGCCTGCGCGCATGTTGACTTGCAGCGACGGCAGGATCAGGCGCGGCATGCCCAGCGTTGCGTCACGGGCGTCGCGCATCTCGACAAACTCCTTGATGCTGCGGCCGGCCCCGATATGCACGTTCAGCGCCTTCTGCTCGCCCACCGTGGTCTCCCAGGCATAGTCATCCCGCCCAGGGGCCTTGTAGTCGTGGCCGACAAACACGCGGGTGCTGTCCGGCAGGGCCAGGATCTTCTGGATCGAGTTGTAGAGATCGGCAGAGGACCCCCCAGGAAAATCGCAACGGGCCGTGCCAAAGTCCGGCATGAACAGCGTATCGCCGACAAAGGCCGCGTCGCCGATCACATAGGTGAGGCAGGCCGGCGTGTGGCCTGGCGTATGCAGCACCTCGCCGCGCATTTGCCCGATCATAAAGCTGTCGCCCTCGCGGAACAGCTTGTCGAATTGGCTGCCATCGCGCTGGAATTCAGTGCCTTCGTTGAACACTTTGCCAAAAGTGTCCTGAATCACCGTGATCTGGTCGCCGATACCGATCTTGCCGCCAAGCTGGTCCTGCAAATAGGGCGCCGCGGACAGGTGATCGGCGTGGACATGGCTTTCCAGAATCCATTCGACGCGCAGGTTTTCGGATTTAATCCAGTCAATGACTGCGTCCGCTGATGCAGTACAGGTGCGCCCCGCCGCCTGGTCGTAATCCAGGACCGAATCAATGATCGCGCAGGCGGACCCTTCGGGTTCGCGCACCACGTAGGAAACGGTATTGGTTGTTTCGTCGAAAAAGGCTTTGACGGCGGGGGTCATGAGGTGCTCTCCCTTGGGTTCGCAATTCATATAACAATTTAAGAATGTGTTTCAAGCCTGCCAGTTGGCGGGATTGAAAGGCTGCTGAATCATCACTTCCATCTGATTTAAGTCAAGGCGCCGGAATGCTGCGCTGCGGTAGGCTTTCTGCGCTGCCGGGAGGCCGCAAAAATCACCAGAGGACCGGTAAATCTGCGTAAATAAGCGGCAGCACGCTCAAATGGCTCGGGTATTCATATGCCTGTTGTGAAATACCGGGATAACCTCATCATGACACAGGGAGGACTGCTATGACACGTGAAGATCTGCTCAGCACCGTCGAGAGCCTGGAGACCCGGATCCGCAAGGAAAGCGGTGCTGCTAGGCTGGCCATGCGGCCGGAATTCATCCGTCTGCTGGACTACATGCGCAAGACTGGTGCCGAGGTTCCCGGACGCCTGCGCCGTCTGGAAGCGACCCTGTGCGAAGAAGCAGTTGAGGAGATGTTCGACAACGTGCCGGTTTGAACACAAGCCAGGTGCGGGCGGCAGAGGGCGTCAGCCTAGGAAGATGCCCACCATCACCAGCATCAGCCCCAGCACGGACAGAAGCAGGGCGCCCAGATTGTAGGGCAGCACCGATTGCACCACGGCGCGCAGCGCCTCGTCGTCCAGTTTCTGGCGGCGGGCTTGTGCGACCTTGATGATGCACCAGATCAGCCCCAGCAGGCCGGCAACAGATACGGCGGCTCCGGTCCAGACGATCAAATCGAACATTTGGGTGCTCCTGCAGAGGTCTTGATGCGACGCGGCTAGCCGATCCGCATTGCACGTGCAAGCGTTTCAGCCCTGATCGCACGGGACCGTTGCCGGTTTTCGCCGCTCAGTGAGCCTCCGCCGCTTTCCCGTCTTGCGGCGCGGCAGGCAGGGCGCTATCCCCTTGCTCCGACAGCAACTGACAGCCTTTGCCGACGGAGCCGCAGATGGACATCACAGAAGACGAAAAGAGCGAAAACTACCGCGTGACCGCTGGCGAACTGCGCCAGTTCATTGAGCGGTTCGAGCGGCTCGACGAAGAGAAGAAAACCATTGCCGAGCAGCAGAAAGAGGTGATGGCCGAGGCCAAGGGCCGCGGCTACGACACCAAAGTGATGCGCAAGATCATCGCCCTGCGCAAGCGCGACGAGAACGACATCGCCGAAGAAGAGGCGGTGCTGGAAATGTATAAGGAAGCACTCGGCATGTAAGCCGCGCTGCCACGTTGAAATGCCAAGCCGCGCAGGTCCCGGACCTGCGCGGTTTTTGTTTTTGCGGTGTTGGCTCTAAGAAATTTTAAGCTTGAAATAAATGCCGCGGCGGCGCTATGGTCGGCCCAGGCAATGATCAGCAAAGGAGTACCGCCATGCCGGCCATCAGCGTGCATCCCGAAGGGTGGAAGCCCGCAAAAGGCTATGCCAACGGCATGGTGGCGGAGGGTCGGCAGCTGTTCGTCGGCGGCCAGATCGGCTGGACCGCAGATCAGGTGTTCGAGGCGGAGGACTTCATCGGCCAGATGAGCCAGGCCCTGCGCAACATCCTGGAGGTGGTTGAAGCCGCGGGCGGCACTGCCGGGGATATCACCCGGCTCACTTGGTATGTGACGGACAAGGCGGAGTACTTGGCCCACCAGTCGGAGGTCGGGAAAGCCTACCGCGCGGTGATGGGCTATCACTTCCCGGCGATGACCATGGTGGTGGTCTCTGCCCTGGTTGAGGATGAGGCCAAAGTGGAAATCGAAGCCACCGCAGTTTTGCCATCATGAGATTTCGCGGGGTGCCGGAGCGATGCTTTCAAGGGTCTGAATGGCTGCCGTAAGGCCTGACCAAAGGCGCTTTTGAGGGGGGAAACCGCAGTTTCGGCATGTCTGGGGGAGGCTTCAGGCGCAATTTGGCCGAATTACTTCCAGGCAAAAACACGCTTTTCCAATCTGTTGCAGGCCGTTCCTCCAGGGGCGGCAATTTTTTTGCCCGCGAAAAAATTTTACCAGTTGATAAAAAATCAGACTGTGGCACTCTGATATCAAGAACAACAGAAAATCAGGGAGACACCCAATGGCGACCAGCCATCAGGCATCCGGCATTCAGGCAGCGCGGCTTGACGCTGCCGGCATTGCCGAGAATTTCTCGGACCTGCACCCAGCCTATGACGCGCATGAAGCAGCCGTGGCGGCGGACCGCTGCTACTTTTGCTATGACGCGCCCTGCATGACCGCCTGTCCGACCAGCATCGACATTCCCCAGTTCATCCGGGAGATCCAGGCAGGCCACCCGGAAAGCGCGGCCAAGACCATTTTGGAGCAGAATATCCTCGGCGGTATGTGCGCCCGTGTTTGTCCGACGGAAACCCTGTGTGAAGAGGTTTGCGTGCGCGAAACCGCCGAGGGCAAGCCGGTCGAGATTGGCCGCCTGCAACGCTATGCCACCGACACGCTGATGGAGAAGGGGGGGCATCCCTTCACCCGCGCGGCTACCACCGGCAAGAAGATCGCCGTGGTTGGCGCCGGCCCCGCGGGCCTGGCTGCTGCCCACCGGCTGGCGATGCTGGGCCACGACGTGGTGGTTTACGATGCCAAGACCAAGGCGGGCGGGCTCAACGAGTTTGGCATCGCGGCCTATAAATCCACCAATGACTTCGCCGCGCGCGAGGTCGACTGGCTGCTGCAAATCGGCGGCATTACAATGGATTACGGCAAGAAGCTGGGCGAGGAACTGTCGCTGGACGGGCTGACCTCCGGCTATGACGCGGTTTTTCTGTCGATCGGTCTGGCCGGCGTAAACGCTCTGCGTTCGCCGGGCGAGGACAAGGACGGCGTGCGCGACGCGGTGGAGTTCATTGCGGAACTGCGCCAGGCCGAAGATCTGACCGCGCTGCCGGTGGGCCGCAATGTGGTGGTGATCGGCGGCGGCATGACCGCGGTAGACGCCGCGGTGCAGTCCAAGCTGCTGGGCGCCGAAAACGTCACCATCGCCTACCGTCGTGGCCGCGAGGACATGGGCGCCAGCCGCTTTGAACAGGATCTGGCAGCCTCCAAGGGTGTCAAGCTGATGTTCAACGTCATGCCCAAGGCGGTACTTGGCAATGGCGCAGCAGCTGAGATCGAATTGGAGTATACTGACGTCACCGACGGCAAGGTGTCCGGCACCGGCGAGACCGTGCGTTTGGCCGCGGATCAGGTGTTCAAGGCCATCGGCCAAACCTTGGAGGGCCAGCCGGATGCGCTGGAGCTTGAGGGGCGCAAGATCAAGGTCAGTGACACGGGCCGCACCTCGATGGCTGGTGTCTGGGCCGGGGGCGATTGCGCTTCTGGCGGCGAGGACCTCACCGTGACCGCCGTGGCCGAGGGCCGTGACGCTGCAATGGACATTCACTCCAGCCTGATGGGCTGAGCCAGCTCGGGAGCAGTTCCACTGCACCCAAGCTAGCCTTAAGAGGAGAGATCAAATGGCTGATCTGACAACAGAATTTCTGGGTATTAAATCCCCCAACCCGTTCTGGCTGGCCTCCGCGCCGCCGACCGACAAGGAATACAACGTCCGCCGCGCCTTCGAGGCCGGCTGGGGCGGCGTGGTCTGGAAAACGCTGGGTGCCGAAGGCCCGCCGGTGGTCAATGTGAACGGCCCGCGCTATGGCGCGATCTGGGGCGCCGACCGCCGTCTCTTGGGCCTCAACAATATCGAGCTGATCACCGACCGGCCGCTGCAGACCAACCTGGAGGAGATCACCCGGGTCAAGAAGGACTATCCGGACCGCGCCGTGATCGTCTCGATCATGGTGCCCTGCGAGGAGCAGGCCTGGAAAGACATTCTGCCGCAGGTGGAAGCCACCGGCGCTGACGGGATAGAGCTGAACTTCGGCTGCCCGCACGGCATGGCCGAGCGCGGCATGGGCTCCGCCGTGGGGCAGGTGCCGGAATACATCCAGATGGTCACCGAGTGGTGCAAGAAATACTACTCCAAGCCGGTGATCGTGAAGCTGACGCCGAATATCACTGACATCCGCAACCCGGCCCGAGCAGCAAATGCGGGCAATGCGGATGCGGTCAGCCTGATCAACACCATCAACTCCATCACTTCGGTGGACCTCGACAGCATGGCGCCGGAACCGACCATCGGCGGCAAGGGCACCCACGGCGGCTATTGCGGACCGGCGGTGAAGCCGATTGCGCTGAACATGGTCGCCGAAATCGCCCGCGACCCGCAGACCCACGGGTTGCCGATCTCTGCTATCGGCGGTGTCACCACCTGGCGCGACGCGGCTGAATTCATGGCACTGGGCGCGGGCAACGTGCAGGTCTGCACCGCCGCAATGACCTATGGCTTCAACGTGGTGAAGGAGATGATTTCCGGCCTGTCTACTTGGATGGACGAGAAGGGTTATACCTCCACCCAGGATTTCATCGGCATGGCGGTCCCGAATGTGACCGACTGGCAGTATCTGGACCTGAACTATGTGACCAAGGCGAAGATCAGCCAGGATGACTGCATCAAATGCGGCCGCTGCTATGCAGCGTGCGAGGACACTTCGCACCAAGCGATCGCGATGAGCGAGGACCGCGTGTTCACGGTGAAGGACGACGAATGCGTCGCCTGCAATCTCTGTGTGAACGTCTGCCCGGTCGAAAACTGCATCACAATGGTCGAGGTTCCCGCAGGCCAGATCGACGAGCGCACTGGTGAGGTGGTTTCAGGCGACTATGCGAACTGGACCACGCATCCGAATAATCCGTCGGCAACAGCTGCGGAATAACTGAAACGCGCCCAAGCGGGCGCGCGGTCTCCCCGTTGACTTTGCGCCCCGGCTTTTTGGCCGGGGCTTTTTTTGTTGGATTTGGTTCCGGTGCAGGCAGCTAGGCTGGCCAGCGGAGTTGCTGCGGTCGGCTGCTTCAGCTTTTCGGCGTAAGCATACGACGGTACAGGGTTTCCAGGTACTGCGGCGCGGCGTCAAAAGGGTCTTCGTCCCCCATCAAGGTCCGTACCTGGGCGTCAAAATCCGCATAATGCTGGGTCAGCGACCAGATTGAAAACAACAGATGCTTGGGGTGTGCGCGGTTGATCCTGCCGGCATTCATCCATCCCTGCAGCAGCTGCGCCTTTTCCTCGACCAGCACATTAAGATCCGCCGCGATCACGTCATGCAGACGCGGCGCGCCCTGCACGATTTCATTAGCGTAAAGCCGGCTTTCACGGGGGAAATCGCGGCTCATCTGCAGCTTGCGCTGCACATAGGCGAGGATCTCCTCCAGTGGCTCCCCTTCCGGGTCCAGCGCCCTGAGAGGGTCCAGCCAGGTGTCCAGAAGCCCCGCCATCAGCTCATTGAAGATCGCTTCCTTGGAGGGAAAGTAATAAAGCAAGTTCGGCTTGCTGAGCCCTGCCGCCTTGGCGATCTGGTCCACGGTGGAGCCGCGGAAACCGTGGCTGGAAAAGACATCCAGCGCGGCCTCCAAGATAGCGGCGCGATTCTTTTTCTGAATGCGGGTAGGCGCGCGGTCTGCGGGCATGTCCGTCCTTGTCTGATTTTGCCGCAGCCGCCAGCGGAAGCGCGGAATTTCACCTATTTCCGGCAAAAGCACCGATTTTTTCAAGAGCCACGCGGCAATTTCTTGACTGGTGGTGAACCCGTGATAGCGTGAGTTTGACCAGTTGGTCAAATCAAAGACAGGGGCACAATCCTCAGCTTTGATGGGACCGGCACTCAAAGCCACCTAACACGGCGCCAAGCCGGAAAGCCTGCAAAGATAGGCGCACAGGGAAGGAAGCTCTTGATGACGTCGCTTGGACAGAATCTGAAAATTGACGGCGACAGGCTGTGGGACAGCCTGATGGAGATGGCCAAGATCGGCCCCGGCGTTGCGGGCGGCAACAACCGCCAGACGCTGACCGATGAAGATGGCGAGGGCCGCGCGCTTTTCCAGAAATGGTGCGAGGCCGCGGGCTGTACGATGGGGCTCGATCAGATGGGCAACATGTTTGCGGTACGCGCAGGCACCGACCCGGATGCGCTGCCGGTTTATGTTGGTTCGCATCTGGATACCCAGCCGACCGGCGGCAAATACGATGGCGTGCTGGGGGTGCTGGCGGGACTGGAGCTGATCCGCTCGCTCAACGACATGAACATCAAGACCAAGCACCCGATTGTGGCCACCAACTTCACCAACGAGGAAGGCACCCGCTATGCGCCGGCTATGCTGTCATCGGGCGTGTTTGCCGGCGTGCACACCCAGGATTGGGCCTATGAACGTGAGGACGCCGAGGGAAAGAAATTCGGCGATGAGCTGAAGCGCATCGGATGGCGCGGCGAGGAGGAGACCGGTGTCCGCAAGATGCACGCGTTCTTTGAGCTGCACATCGAGCAGGGCCCGATCCTGGAGGCGGAAGGCAAGGACATCGGCGTGGTGACCCACGGCCAGGGCCTCAGCTGGACGCAGGTGACGATCACCGGCAAGGACGCCCATACCGGTTCTACCCCGATGCCCATGCGCCGCAATGCTGGCTTGGCGATGGCGCGGGTACTGGAAGCGGTAGACGAGATCGCCTGGAGTCACGCGCCCCATGCCGTGGGGGCCGCGGGCCACATCGACGTCTACCCGAACTCGCGCAACGTGATCCCGGGCAAGGTGGTCTTCACCGTCGATTTCCGCAGCCCGGAACTGGACGTGATCACCGACATGGAAAACCGTCTGCGCGAAAAGGGCACCCAGATTGCCGAGACGATGGGAGTGGAAATCGAATTCGAAAAGGTAGGCGGCTTTGACCCCGTGGCCTTTGACGAGGGCTGTGTCAGCGCGGTGCGCAGCGCGGCGGAACGGCTGGGCTATTCCCATCTCAATATCATTTCTGGCGCGGGTCACGACGCCTGCTGGATCAACCGGGTGGCGCCGACCGCGATGGTGATGTGCCCCTGTGTCGATGGCCTTAGCCACAACGAGGCTGAGGAGATCAGCAAGGATTGGGCCGAGGCTGGCGCCAACGTGCTGTTCCACGCGGTGGTCGAGACAGCGGAGATCGTTGAGTAGGGGGCGCTGCCCCCGCGGCCTTTTGGGCCGCTCCCCCGGAGTACTTCGGGAAAGATGAAAAAAGCTGCGAAAGACAGCAACGAGACAAATGGAGGCGTTAAAATGCGCCCCGATTCAGGGAGTTGTAACCATGAGTAAAGTCATCCGGAACGGCACCATCGTGACCGCCGATCTGACCTATAAGGCCGATGTTCTGATCGAGAACGGGGTGATCACCCAGATCGGCCCGAACCTGAAAGGCGATGAAGAACTGGACGCCTCCGGCTGTTATGTGATGCCGGGCGGGATCGACCCCCATACGCATTTGGAGATGCCCTTTATGGGCACCTACAGCTCGGATGATTTCGAGAGCGGCACCCGAGCCGGCCTGGCGGGCGGCACCACCATGGTTGTGGACTTTGCTCTGCCCAACCCGGGTGAGAGCCTGCTGGACGCTCTGAAGCGCTGGGACAATAAATCCACCCGCGCCAACTGCGATTATTCCTTCCATATGGCTGTCACCTGGTGGGGGGAGCAGGTCTTTGACGACATCAAGACCGTGATTCAAGAACGGGGCATCAACACCTTCAAGCACTTCATGGCCTACAAGGGCGCGCTGATGGTGAATGACGACGAGCTTTATGCGTCGTTCCAGCGGCTGGCGGAACTGGGCGGCATCGCCATGGTGCATGCTGAAAACGGCGATGTGGTGGCAGAACTGTCCGCTAAGCTCTTGGCACAAGGCAATAATGGACCCGAGGCGCATGCCTATTCCCGGCCGCCGCAGGTGGAGGGTGAAGCGACCAACCGGGCCATTATGATCGCCGACATGGCGGGCGTACCGCTTTATGTTGTGCATACCTCCTGCGAGGACAGCCACGAGGCCATCCGCCGCGCCCGCATGCAGGGCAAGCGGGTCTGGGGCGAGCCGCTGATCCAGCATCTGACCCTGGATGAGAGCGAATACTTCAACAAGGATTGGGACCACGCCGCCCGCCGGGTGATGTCGCCCCCGTTCCGTAATAAACAGCATCAGGACAGCCTCTGGGCCGGTCTGCAGTCCGGCTCGTTGTCGGTGGTGGCGACGGACCATTGCGCCTTTACCACCGAACAGAAGCGCACGGGCGTTGGCGATTTCACCAAGATCCCGAATGGCACCGGCGGCCTGGAGGACCGGATGCCGATGCTGTGGACCCACGGTGTGGAAACCGGCCGTTTGACCCCGAACGAGTTTGTCGCCGTGACCTCAACAAACATCGCCAAGATCTTGAATTGTTATCCGAAAAAGGGTGCCGTTCTGGTTGGCGCCGATGCTGATCTGGTGGTTTGGGATCCGGCCAAGACCAAGACGATTTCGGCCGGCAGCCAGCAGTCCGCGATTGATTACAACGTGTTCGAGGGGCACGAGGTGAAGGGCCTGCCGCGCTTTACCCTGACCCGCGGCCATGTGGCGGTGCATGATGGCGAAATCCGCTGCCAGGAAGGCCATGGCAAGTTCGTTTCCCGGGAGCCCAACACCACGGTGAACAAGGCGCTGTCGACCTGGAAAGAGTTGACCGCGCCGCGCCCGGTGGAACGCACCGGCATCCCGGCAACAGGCGTGTAAATCAGGAGCGGGCTGCCGGTAACGGCGGCCCGTTTTCCTGTGTGAAATCAAGGCGAAGATATGAATATGGAACCGACCACCCAGGCAATCCGACCCGAGGCCGCCGCTTCCGCACCAGCCCCCGCGAACTGTGTGATCGAGGCCCGGAACCTGGACCTGACCTTCCAGACCAACGATGGCCCGGTGCACGCGCTGAAAGATGTGAGCCTGGAGATCAACAAGGGTGATTTTGTCTCTTTCATTGGCCCGTCGGGCTGCGGCAAGACCACCTTTCTGCGCTGTATCGCAGCGCTGGAAACTCCAACCGGCGGCAGTCTGTCCGTGAATGGCATGACCCCGGATGAGGCGCGTCGTAACCGGGCTTATGGCTATGTGTTTCAGGCGGCTGGGCTTTACCCCTGGCGCACCATCGCCAAGAACATCAAGCTGCCGCTGGAAATCATGGGATATTCCAAGGCGGAGCAGGAAAAGCGCGTTAATCAGGTCCTGGAACTTGTTGAATTGTCAGGATTTGGCGGCAAGTTCCCGTGGCAACTGTCAGGCGGCATGCAACAGCGGGCCAGTATCGCGCGGGCGCTGGCGTTTGATGCTGACATCCTGCTGATGGACGAGCCTTTCGGGGCGCTGGACGAGATCGTGCGCGACCATTTGAACGAGCAGCTGCTGAAGCTGTGGGCGCGGACCAACAAGACCATCGGCTTTGTCACCCACTCGATCCCGGAGGCAGTGTATCTGTCCACCAAAATCGTGGTGATGTCACCGCGGCCGGGGCGGATCCATGACGTGATTGACAGCACTTTGCCCAAGGAACGGCCGCTCGATATCCGCGACAGCCCGGAGTTCATCGAGATCGCCCACCGGGTGCGCGAGGGGCTGCGGGCGGGGCATGGCGATGACTGAGTTCGCCAGCCGGTCCCGCCGGAATTGGGGCGTGACATGCGTGCACCGCCTGTACACCCCCTGTGCACCGGGCAGCTGCCGGATAAGGGAGGCAGTTGCAGATGGATGAGAAAAATCAAAATGCGCCGGGGGGTGAACCTGAGGCTTGGGCAGGAGCGCAGACCAAGCTGGAGCGCCAAAAAAGAATTTGGAGCCTACTCTTTTGGGGGCTCCTCATTGCAGGCTCAATATTCCTTGTAACAACCCGGTTGGCAGATGGAGAGTACTTTGGTGCTCTGGTCTTCGGGTTGCTCGGTGTCGTGTACCTTTATCGTTCGGCGCGAACGGTGATCGAGTGGCGGAAGGAAACACAACCATGAAAAGCCTTGTTGCCGTCCTCACCGTGCTCGCCGCCATCATCGCCTTTTGGTACGCGGCCTGCGTGCCGATGAACATCAAAGGCGTGCTGGATCAGGCAGAGCGGGCCGGGTCCGAGGTCGCCCCCGCCACCGCCAGGGAACGCCGGGGCATGAGTGAAATTGTTCTGGTGGCGCAGAACACTTTTGCCATCAATGACACCTGGGTACAGGAGCGCCCGCGGCTGCCCGCGCCGCATCAGGTGGCGGTGGAGCTGTGGGAGACCACGGTGGAGAAGAAAATCACCTCCAAGCGCAGCCTGATCTATCACGCGCAGGTGACGCTGAGTGCAACGCTGCTGGGGTTTGCCATCGGCACCGGGCTTGGCATTCTGCTGGCGGTGGGCATCGTGCATTCCCGCGTCATGGATATGTCGGTGATGCCCTGGGCGATTGTCAGCCAGACCATCCCGATCATCGCGCTGGCGCCGATGATTATCGTGGTGCTCTATTCCATCGGGGTGCAGGGGATCATCCCCAAGGCGGTGATTTCAGCTTACCTGAGCTTCTTCCCGGTGGTTGTCGGCATGGTGAAGGGGCTTCGGGCGCCGGATGCGATGCAGCTGGATCTGCTGAAAACCTACAACGCCAACACGAACCAGGGGTTCTGGAAGCTGCGGCTGCCGTCCTCCATGCCATACCTCTTTGCCTCGCTGAAGATCGGCATCGCCGCCTCGCTGGTCGGGGCCATCGTGGGTGAGCTGCCGACCGGTGCGGTTGCGGGTCTTGGCGCGCGGCTGCTGGCGGGCAGCTACTACGGGCAGACCGTGCAGATCTGGTCGGCGCTGTTTGCCGCGGCGATCCTGGCGGCGGCGCTGGTGGCGCTTCTGGGCCTGATCGAGAAGGTTGTCTTGAACCGGATGGGGGTGCGGGCATGATACTGGTGATCCTTGCAATCCTTGTCTGGTGTCTGGGCTGGTGGCTGAACAGCCGTCTGGCGAACAGCCCGGCCTCGAAAACCCGCGCGGTGCAGCTGCTGGTGCCGGCCATCTTCGGCATCACCGTGCTGGTTGTCTGGGAGCTGCTGGTCAGAGGGCTGGCGGTGTCGCTGGTGATCCTGCCGGCGCCAACGGTCATTGCGGCGCGCTTTGCCTCCAGCCTGCCGATCCTGTGGGAGGACTTTGCCCAGACTATCCTGAAAGGCGCGCTTGGCGGCTATGTGATCGGCTGCGGCGCGGCGTTTCTGACCGCGATCCTGGTGGACCGCAGCGATTTTCTGCGCCGGGGCCTATTGCCGGTCGGGAACTTCGTGGCGGCGCTGCCGATTGTCGGCACCGCGCCGATCCTGGTGATGTGGTTTGGCTTTGACTGGCATTCCAAGGCGGCGGTGGTCGTGGTCATGGTGTTCTTTCCGATGCTGGTGAACACCGTGGCGGGGCTGCGCGAGACCTCGGCCATGCAACGGGATCTGATGCAAACCTATGCGGCCACTTATTGGCAGGCGTTTTTCAAGCTGCGGCTGCCGGCGGCGCTGCCGTTTGTGTTCAACGGGCTCAAGATCTCAACCACGCTGGCGCTGATCGGCGCGATTGTGGCGGAGTTCTTTGGTTCGCCCACCGTCGGCATGGGGTTCCGCATTTCCACCAGCGTCGGCCAGCTGGCGCTGGATATGGTCTGGGCGGAGATCGTGGTGGCGGCGCTGGCGGGGTCTGCCTTCTACGGGCTGGTGGCGCTGATCGAGAAAAGCTTTACCTTCTGGCACCCATCACAGCGGGGCTGAAAGTTGAACCGTCCCGCCGGCTGCGGGGCGGTTTTTGCGGAAATCTTGCGCGGGGTGCCGTCAAAGGCCGGCCTCATAAAGAAAAAACTTTGAACGAATGGTCAAACCCGGGCAAGCTTCACATCATAATCAATAGGGAGAACGAGACATGAAACATCTGATGACGGCGGCAGCGCTGATGATGGGGGCCGCGGGGGCGGCGCAGGCGGCGGATGACGTGACGCTGCAGCTGAAGTGGGTGACCCAGGCGCAGTTCGCGGGCTATTATGTGGCGCTGGATAAGGGGTTCTATGAGGAAGAGGACCTGAATGTCACCATCCTGCCGGGCGGCCCGGATATCGCGCCGACCCAGGTGATTGCCGGCGGCGGCGCCGATGTGACGGTGGAATGGATGCCTGCCGCTCTGGCCGCGCGGGAAAAGGGCCTGCCGCTTGTCAATATCGCCCAGCCGTTCAAATCCTCCGGCATGATGCTGACTTGCTGGAAAGACACCGGCATTGCTGAACCCGCCGATTTGGCCAACCGCACCCTGGGTGTCTGGTTCTTCGGCAATGAGTTCCCTTTCATGAGCTGGATGAGCCAGCTGGGCATCTCCACCGAGGGTAAGAGCGAAAACGGTGTGGAAGTTTTGAAGCAGGGTTTCAACGTCGATCCGCTGCTGCAGCGTCAGGCGGACTGTATCTCGACCATGACCTATAATGAATACTGGCAGGTCATTGACGCAGGGGTGTCGCCGGATGAGCTGATTACCTTCAAGTATGAGGACCAGGGCGTGGCGACGCTGGAAGATGGTCTGTATGTGCTGGAGGAGAACCTGAGCGATGAGGCCTTTGCCGGCAAGATGGAGCGGTTTGTGCGCGCGTCGATGAAGGGCTGGAAATACGCCGAGGAAAACCCGGACGAAGCGGCGGAGATCGTGCTGGACAATGACGCCTCCGGTGCCCAGACCGAGACCCACCAGAAGCGTATGATGGGTGAGATTGCCAAGCTGACTGCGGGCAGCAATGGCGCGCTGGACGAAGCGGACTACCAGCGCACCGTGTCGACCCTGATGGGCGGCGGCTCTGATCCGGTGATCACCAAGGAGCCGGAAGGCGCCTGGACCCATGCCATCACTGATGCGGCGCTGAAGTAAGGCTTCGGACCAGCAACAAGCCTTGCAGCCCCGCCGGATCCTGTCCGGCGGGGTTTTGCGTGAAATGTCCGAGGATTGGTTAAAATTGCAACAAAATTCCGGCCTGAAGGAAAAACATCCTCAGGTTGTTTAAATTTGTGTTAACCTTCCCTTATGGGAGAGGTGTGCGGACATATCTCTGAACGGCATGAACCTGCTGGCAATGGGCCGCAGCATTTATGCCTTTGCTCTCAGGCGGAAGTTGCCGAATGCCGGTCAAGGTATGCGGTCAAAGGACGGTCCGCCCTGCTGGATGTGGGGAGCCGAAGCAGCGCCTTGCCGCTGATGCCGCTGTGCCAGGCTGCCCATGGCCGCAAGCTGGCTACCGGCCGGGCACAGATCCTGGTGCTGTATGAGTTGGAGCCGGCGGGGCTGGAAGAGGCCAGCGTAGGGCACAGCGATGTAGTGCCGGTCGCGGTGTGCCGCCTTGAAAAGATCACCCATGCTGATCTGCTGCATGCGCTGGCCTGCGGGTTCGACGTTGTCTACTTGCAGGCGTGCAAAGCGCCGCAGGGGCGCGAGCCGCAGAGGCTGGAAGTGGACCTGGTGCGGGCCCTGGGGGGATTGGGCCGGATTGTGCTGTTCAACGGCGCCGCTGCCGTGGACCGGCGTCTGGCGGCACGGCTGCTGCCGTTTCCCTCAGTTGAGCCCGAGGTGCTGGCGGTGGGCAGCCGCAGGGACACCGCGCGGGCCAGTGCCGCCGCGCTGCTGCCGGCCAGCACCGGCCATGCGGCGCTGCCGGAGCAGGCACCCTATGGCACTGTCAGCCTGCAGGAGGACCTGTGCAACAATTGCAACAGCTGCGTCTGGGTCTGCCCCTCGGATGCGCTCAGCCTGACTGAAAACGCCGGAGCACTGAATTTTGTGGAATCGCTGTGCACCCAATGCGGGCTGTGCGTCTCCATTTGCCCGCAGCGGGCGCTGAGCATGACACCGGGTATGGATCTGACCGCCTATGCGGTGCTGCCGCATTTGCTGACGGAGGCGGAGGGGAAGGCCGCTGGAGCATCCACCCCTGTAGCCCGCCATGAAGCCGGGACGGATCTGCCTGTTGCGGAGCTGCCGGTTATCCCTGTTCCAGAAACCCGCCATACAGACCGCGCTTGAAGATCAGACCCTTGCCCGGGCGGGTGGTGACGCGGGCCACTTCACCGATGACAATGGTGTGGTCGCCTGCCGGATGGGCGGCATAGCGGCGGCAGTCGAAACGGGCGATCACCCCCTCCAGCGCCGGCGCGCCCAGATCGTTGGGCTGCCAGGCTGCGGCGCTGAAATCCTCGCCGAAAGCGGCGAAATGCTTGGCCAGCGGCAGCTGGTCCTCTGCCATCACGTGAATCGCAAAGTTCTCAGCCGCGACAAAGGCATCGTGGCGCAAGGAGGCCTTGGCCGGGCACCATAGCATCAGCGGCGGCTCCAGCGAGACTGAAGTGAAGCTGTTGACGGTAATGGCCAGCGGGCCGCGGGGCGTCTGGGTGGTGACAACCGTCACCCCGGTGCCAAAGCAGCCGAGCGCATCGCGGTAGGCCCGGGCGGTTTCCGGCCCGGGAATAAAGCTGGTGTCGGCCATCTCGCGCGCCTTTTGTTCGTTCCGGGCAGTGACCTGCCACGCATGGCCCGGATTGTCTACCTAGTTCAAGTCCTCAATGAGGCGGCCGTGTTTGCGGGTCTCCTCCAAAATGGCGCCAAAGGTCATGAGCCCGCGCGCCTCCAGCATCGGCAGCATCTTGCAGAAGACCTCAGCTGTGGCGCGGGCGTCCCCCATGGCGGTGTGGCGCAGGGCAGATGGGATGGTGACATCAAGCCGGTCGCACAAGGCGTCGAGCGTGTGGTTCTGGGAGGCACCGAACAGGACCGCGCTCAGCAGCACCGTGTCCAGCACCGGCTGGTCCCATGTGACACCGGTGCGTTTGGCATGGCGGTGCAGGAAGGCCATGTCGAAGGGCGCATTGTGGGCGATAATCACCGCGTCAGAGGCAAAGCGGTGGAAATGCCGCGCGGCGCTGGCGATGCCGGGCCGCCCCCGAACCATGGTATCGGTGATGCCATGCACCTTGGTTGAGGAGGCCGGAATGGGGCAGCCCGGGTTCACCAGGGTTTCAAAGGCTTCGCTTTCGATGATCCGCCCGCGCACCACCCGCAGGGCGCCGATCTGCACGATCTCATCCTTGTGGGGCAAGAGGCCGGTGGTCTCGGTGTCGAACACCACATAGCTCAGGTTGCTGAGCTTGCGCCCGTTCAATTCCGCATGCTCGCTCTCCAGCAGACCAAAGTCATAAACCAGCGGGCGGGAGTCTTCTGGCGCAAGGCCCGCATGGGCGCCCTCAAACAGGATGATATAGCCCGGCGCGCCGCCCAGCGGTTTCAGGCGCAGGTCGAACACCTGAGCGCCGCTGGCGCTTTTGACTTCTGCCTGAACCTCCATGCCGCTGCGCACCAGCCGGCCATAGGCCGCCTCCAGCCCGGTGAGGTCCAGGTAATCGGACAGCGGTGCATTCAGGCGCGGTGGCGCCTCCTCCGCCAGCACCGCCGCGGCCTGGCCGTCGTAGAGCACGATCTGATGGGCGGGGCTGGCCATCACGGTGGCGATGGGAATGTCGGTCAGGAGCGCGGCCAGCCGGGTTTTCTCGGCTTCCAGATGCTCCGTTTCTCGGGCGATGGCCTCAGCGGCGTTCATGGCAGAGGCGCCGAGCTGGCCCGCCAGCCCCTGGGCCGCTGCGGCAAGATCGCCCAGGTAGCGGGCGCCGTGGGTATCCAGCTCTTTGCTAACGCCCGCATGGGCGCGGGCGCGCATACCCGCAGCCAGGCGTTCGATCGGCTTGGCGACGTTTTCATCGAACAGCAGCCAGACCCCGGCGCAGAGGCCGAGAATGGCAAAGGTGCTGAGAAGGCCGGAGAAAATGAAGGCATCTGACAGCTCTGGCTGCTCTGTCCGGCTGTAGCCGGCCCAAAGCGCGCCTGTGGTGACGGCGATGCCGCCAAATGCCAGCAGGCAGAAGAACAGGAAAATCCGCAGCCGAAGTGACAGGCGTTTGTGCATGGCTACCCTCCGCAGGCAGTCGTCAGAATGGCATCATCGGCCTCGGCTGCGATCCAGTCCAGCCCCTTGGGCAGCCCGTCGCCGGAAAAGGCCACTGTGCCACCGGCCAGCGCACGCTGCCACTTACCGCAGTCCAGCACCGCGGCCTGCTTGCTGACCGGCGCCCAGCGGCCGAAGAAATAGAGATCCGCCAGGAAAACCTGCGGGTGCGCGGCGTGGCTTTTCATCGTGGCGGTATCCACCGCGGCGAAGCGGTCCACATACGGCACCACCTGCGTCCAGGGGCGGTAGAGGCTGCGGTTCTCGATGGTTTCCGCCACCGCCAGCCCTTCGGGCAGGGCGGCTTTGGTGCGGCTGTACCAGCCGTACTCGGACGCGACGGTCACCCCGATCATCGCCAGCCCCGCCGCCACCGGCGCCATCCAGCGCGGAAGCCGGCCCTTGAGCGTCCGGTTCAGGAGCATCACCACACCCGCGGCGGCAACGCCCGCAAAGATCACCGCAATCAGTTCCAGAAACATCCGATCTCCCCGTAGGCCCCAGGCCTTTTCATTTTTCTCAAAATACTCCCGCCGGAGGCTCCCGCACTGCCGGCTGGCGCTGCTGTCAGCTTAACATGCCTTTGCCGTGCCCGGCTGCCGATTGCATTGTCTTTACGACAACAAATGCGTCGCGCAGATGACTTCGCTCAAAATCCGACAGATCCGAAGGCGCCAGATAGTTGTCGGGCGCCTGGCTGCTGCGGATTTGTGCGGCCTGATGCTCCAGCCGGGTCTGGGCGATCAGGTCGTAGGCGTCCATGAGGTCGCGCGCGCCCGAAGGGCTGAGCACACCCGCGGCCTCCGCCGTCTCCAGCCGGGCGCGGGTGTTCACCTCGGCCAGCTGGCCCTGCAGCGCGTAGATGCGGCCCAGGTCCACGACCGGCACCACCCCGTTGTGCTTCATGTCCAGCGTGTTGCGGTGCTCGCCCGAACGGATGGTGGCCAGCCCGCGCAACAGGCCCAAGGGCGGCGTGTGCTTCAGCGAGTTGGCGGTCATATGGGCGGTGAAGATCGAATTGGCGCTGGCGGCCTTCAGGGTTTCGTGGTGCAGATCCGCAAACAGCGCGGCGTCGCCGCCGATCGGGCGCAGGTCGAACATCACCGAGGCCAGCATCTGCGCCTCAGGATTCGGCTTGGCGATCCAGCCGCGGAAATAGTCGCGCCAGACGTGCAGCGGCTGCCGCCAGCGCGGGTTGGAGGCCATCATGTCGCCGGGGCAATAGACGTAGCCGCAGGTATCCAGCCCGTCGCAGACAAACTTGGCAAGCTGTTCGAAATAGGCGTTGTCTTCCGGCTTCAGGTCATCGGACAGGATCAGGCAGTTGTCCTGGTCGGAGACGCCGGTTTGCTCGCGCCTGCCTTGCGAGCCGCAGGCCAGCCACAGGTAGGGCACCGGCGGGGCGCCCAGTTGCTCCTCGGCCAGCGCCAGCAGGCGGCGGGTGGCGGTGTCGGCGATGTCGGTGATCAGCCGTGTCACAACCTCATGCCGGTTGCCTCCAGCTACCAGTTGCACCAGCAGACGGGGAATTTCAGCGGTGACCTTGGCCATCTCCTCAGCGGAACCTGCGCGGGTGATGCTGGAGACCATCTCGCCTGAGCTGACGGCCTGGAACCGGGTGAGGTCGGTTTGGGTCACGATGCCCGCGAGCCTGCCTGCCTCAACCACCGGGATGTGGCCGATGCCATGCTCCATCATCATGTGCAGCACGTCCGACCCGATGGCGGAAGGCGCCAGGGTCAGCGGATCCGGGGTCATTACCGTGCTGACCGGGGTCGAGATGGGTTTGCCGGCGGCGAGGATTTTTGCCGTGAGGTCGCGGGTGGTGAGGATGCCTTGCAGTCTGTCCCCGTCGGTTACGCAGATGGAGGAGATGCGGCGGTCGCGCATCAGTTGCGCCGCACCCTGGCAGGTGAGGCCGCTGGAGCAGGTGACCGGGTCGCGCGCCATGATGGTTGCCACGCGGGTGGTGGCAAGGCTGGTGCTGTCCCGGCTTCCGGGGCGGCGGCGGTCGAAGAACTTGGCCACTTTGGGCTGGCTTGCCATCAGGGCGTGGAAGTCCGCCTTGGGCAGCAGCAGCAGGATTGTGTCCGTGGTGGTTCGGGCCGAGGTTACTGCGCGTCCAGTGCGGGTCAGGCCGCGTTCGCCAAAGGAATTGCGGGGACCGAGGATGGAGACGGGGATGCCGTTTTCGTCGGTCACTTCCACCTCGCCGGTGTGGACCAGGTAGAGGCCGTCCAGATCTTCGTTCAGGGCATAGACGGGGCTGCCTGCGCTTGCTTCGATCTGGCGGAACTTGGGTGCCAGGTCCTGCAGCAGTGCGGGTTCCAGGCTGTCGTAGGGGTGGACCGAGGACAGGAAGCGGAGCAGGGCAGCGTCAGATAAGGGCATGGGAATACCTGGGCGTCTTCAGGAAAAAATGGCCCCGCCAGTGAAACACCGGACGGGACCATGAGGGAAGAGGCGGGCCGCCGGGAGGTCAGCCCGCCCAGGGGAGGTCAGTGGTCCTGTGCAGCGCCTGCGCCGCGCGGGATGCGGACGCTTTCCACCAGCTCTTCGATCTCGGCCGGGATGGCCTCGGTCGATTTGGAGACGATGAAGGCCACCGCGAAGTTCACCATTGCGCCAACCGCACCGAAGGAGGTGGATTTGATGGTGCCCAGCAGCGGATCTGCATCGGTGAAGGAGTTGGTGTCCGGGATGAACAGCCAGCCCTTGTGCAGGAAGATGTAGACCAGGGTCACGATCAGGCCTGCCAGCATGCCGGCCACGGCGCCCTTGTTGTTCACCTTGGTGAAGATGCCCATCATCAGCGCAGGGAAGATCGAGGCGGCGGCCAGGCCGAAAGCCAGCGCCACGGTCTGTGCGGCAAAGCCCGGCGGGTTCAGACCCAGGTAGGTCGCCACAGCAATGGCTACGGCCATGGCGATACGGGCCGACAGCAGCTCGCCTTTTTCCGAGATGTTCGGATTGATTGAGCCCTTGATCAGGTCGTGGGAGACTGCCGAAGAGATCGCCAGCAAGAGGCCCGCAGCGGTGGAAAGAGCAGCCGCCAGGCCGCCTGCGGCCACCAGACCGATCACCCAGCCCGGCAGGTTGGCAATCTCAGGATTGGCCAGAACCAGGATGTCGCGGTTGAAGTTGGTCAGCTCATTGCCGGCCCAGCCGTTGGCTTCGGCAGTGGCCTGCAGATCGGCGTTCTTGTCGTTGTAGTACTGGATCGCACCGTCGCCGTTCTTGTCTTCCCAGCCCAGGAGGCCGGTTTGCTGCCAGGTCGCCATCCAGTCGTACTTGGGATCTTCTTCGATCTGCTGCACGGTGACGGCGCCGCCTTCGATGCCGCCGTTCGGCCACATCATCTCAGTGATGTTCAGGCGGGCCATGGCGCCGACTGCCGGAGCGGTCAGGTACAGGAGCGCGATGAACACCAGCGCCCAGCCGGCCGACCAGCGGGCATCAGCTACTTTCGGCACAGTGAAGAAGCGCATGATCACGTGGGGCAGGCCCGCGGTGCCGATCATCAGCGACAGGGTGAAGAGCACCATGTTGAAGGTGTCGGCGTGATGCGCGGTGTACTCGTTGAAGCCAAGCTCGGTCACGATGGCGTCCAGTTTGGACAGCAGCGGCTCGCCGCTTGCGGCGTGATCGCCGAACAGGCCGAGCGCCGGGATCGGGTTGCCGGTCAGCTGCAGCGAGATGAAGATGGCCGGGATGGTGTAGGCCATGATCAGGACGCAGTACTGGGCCACCTGGGTGTAGGTCACGCCCTTCATGCCGCCGAACACGGCGTAGGCGAAGACCACACAGGCGCCAATCAGCAGGCCTGCGGTGTTGGAAACCTCCAGGAAGCGGCCGAAGGCCACGCCGACGCCGGTCATCTGGCCGATCACGTAAGTGGTCGAGGCAACGATCAGGCAGATCACCGCCACCACACGCGCGGTGGGCGAATAGAACCGGTCGCCGATGAATTCGGAGACGGTGAATTTGCCGAACTTGCGCAGGTAGGGCGCCAGCAGCAGTGCCAGCAGAACGTAGCCGCCGGTCCAGCCCATCAGGAAGGTGGAGTTGTCATAGCCGGTAAAGGCAATGAGGCCCGCCATCGAGATAAATGACGCCGCCGACATCCAGTCGGCCGCAGTGGCCATGCCGTTGGTGACGGGGTGCACACCCCGGCCGGCGGCATAGAATTCAGATGTGGAGCCCGCACGGGCCCAGATCGCGATGCCGATGTAGAGCGCGAAAGAAGCGCCCACAAACAGCAGGTTGATGGTAAACTGGTCCATCTTATTCTTCCTCCACGCCGTATTCGCGGTCCAGCTTGTTCATCCGGAACGCGTAGAAAAAGATCAGCCCGAGGAACACCAGGATCGAGCCTTGCTGGGCGAACCAGAAGCCCAGATCGCTGCCGCCGACCTTGATGCCCGCAAGCATCGGGCGCAGCAGAATGCCGAAGCCGAATGAAACAACAGCCCAGATGATCAGGCTGACGATGATGATGCGCACATTTGCCGCCCAATAGCCCTTGTCGGCTTCGGCGGCTTTGTCCGCGTTTGTGGTTTGATCCGCCATGGCGGCTCCTCCTTCTTCCTCCATGCCTGCCGTGCGGGAGCGCAGGGCAGACCTCCTCTGTTTGCCTGCCGCCGGATTCACGGGCGCGCAGACATGACTCCTCCGGTCCGCCAAGGCGGGTCCGACGGGTATTCCAATGTCCGGGGACGGGGTCCTGCCGGGTCAGGGCAGGCCCCGTTTCTTGGTTGTTAGCTGGTGGCCTTGGTCACGATGGCCGCCATGTCCTGGGCGATGTCGTCGATACCGCCCATGGCATCTGTGGTTTTCAGAACATCCTTTCCGCCGTAGTAGGCGATCAGCGGCGCGGTCTGCGCGTGATAGGCCTCCAGCCGGCTGGCAACGGTTTCTGCATTGTCATCGGCGCGGCGCTTCATCTCGGTGCCGCCGCATTTGTCGCATTTGCCGGCTTCCGCGGGCTGTTTGAAGCTGTCGTGATAGCCTTCGCCGCAGCCTCCGCAGGTGTAGCGGCCTGAAATCCGCTCGACCATGGCGGCGTCGTCCACCTCCAGGCTGATCGCGGCGTTGATCTTCTGGTTCGTTTCCGCCAGCAGACCGTCCAGCGCCTCGGCCTGAACGGTGGTGCGGGGAAAGCCGTCGAGGATCACGCCCTTGGTGCAATCGGGCTCTGCCAGACGGTCGCGCAGGATGTTGATCACGATCTCGTCGCTGACCAGCTGGCCTGCCTCCATCACCGCCTTGGCGGCAAGGCCGGCGGGCGTGCCGGCGGCAACCGCCTCGCGCAGGAGGTCGCCGGTCGACAGCTGCACATAGCCGAATTTTTCCTCAAGCATCCGCGCCTGGGTGCCCTTGCCGGCGCCCGGAGGCCCCAGCAGGATCAGAACGGCGGGACGGGTCATGACTGCCATATTCATTGTTCAATCACCCCTTGTTCGCACGGTTTTCGATCAGGTCTTCGACCACCGAAGGATCGGCGAGGGTCGAAGTGTCGCCGAGGGAGCCGAAGTCGTTCTCGGCGATCTTGCGCAGGATGCGGCGCATGATCTTGCCGGAGCGGGTTTTCGGCAGGCCCGGCGCCCATTGGATTACATCCGGAGAGGCGATCGGGCCGATCTCGGTGCGAACCCAGGTGCGCAGCTCCTTCAGCAGCTCATCCGACGGCTCGCGGTCGTTCATCAGGGTCACGTAGCAGTAGATGCCCTGGCCCTTGATCTCATGCGGGTAGCCGACCACGGCGGCCTCAGCCACGGCAGCATGGGCCACCAGCGCGCTTTCGACCTCGGCGGTGCCCATGCGGTGGCCGGAGACGTTGATCACATCATCGACGCGGCCGGTGATCCAGTAATCGCCATCCTCGTCGCGGCGGCAGCCGTCGCCGGTGAAGTAATAGCCCTTGTAGTCGGAGAAATAAGTCTTCTCGAAGCGCTCATGATCACCCCAGACGGTGCGCATCTGGCCCGGCCAGCTGTCCTTGATGCACAGCACGCCTTCGACGCCATTGCCTTCGATCTCGGCGCCGGACTGCGGGTCCAGGACCACCGGCTGAATGCCGAAGAAAGGTTTCATCGCTGCGCCCGGCTTCATCGCATGGGCACCCGGCAGCGGGGTCATCAGGTGGCCGCCGGTCTCGGTCTGCCACCAGGTGTCGACGATCGGGCATTTGCCCTTGCCGACAACCTCATTGTACCAGTTCCAGGCTTCCGGGTTGATCGGCTCACCTACGGTGCCCAGCACCTTGAGGTCGCTCAGGTCGCATCTTTCGACCCATTCGTTGCCCTGGCCCATCAGCGCCCGCAGGGCGGTGGGGGCGGTGTAGAACTGGTTCACCTTGTGTTTTTCGCAGACCTGCCAGAAGCGGGAGGCATCGGGGTAGGTCGGCACGCCTTCGAACATCAGGGTGGTGGCGCCATTGGCCAGCGGGCCATAGACGATATAGCTGTGGCCGGTGACCCAGCCCACGTCCGCGGTGCACCAGTAGATGTCGCCGTCGTGGTAATCAAAGGTGATCTCGTGGGTCATCGCGGCATAGGTGAGGTAGCCGCCGGAGGTGTGCACAACGCCCTTGGGCTGGCCGGTGGAGCCGGAGGTGTAAAGGATGAACAGCGGGTCTTCGGCGTTCATCTCGGCGGGCGCGCAGTAGTCATCCGCTTCCAGCGCCATCTCGTTGTAGTCGTAGTCGCGGCCGTCAACCCAGGTGGTCTGGCCGCCGGTGCGCTTGACCACCAGGCATTTCACGCTGTCCTTGGTATGCAGCAGGGCGGCATCGGCGTTCGACTTGAGCGGGGTCTTGCGGCCGCCGCGGGGCGCTTCGTCGGCGGTGATGATCACCTTGGCGTCGCAGCCGTTGATGCGGGCGGCCAGTGCGTCGGGGGAGAAGCCGGCAAAGACGATGGAATGAATGGCGCCGATGCGGGCGCAGGCCAGCATGGCATAGGCCGCTTCGGGGATCATCGGCAGGTAGATTACCACCCGGTCGCCTTTGCGCACGCCCATCGACTCCAGGATGTTGGCCATCCGGCAAGTGCGGCGGTGCAGTTCGCTGTAGGTAATGTGCTGTGCGTCTTCTTCGGGGCTGTCCGGTTCCCAGATGATCGCGGTCTGATCGCCGCGGGCCGCCAGGTGGCGGTCGATGCAGTTGGCGGAGACGTTCAGGGTGCCGTCGGCATACCAGTTGATCGAGACATTGCCGAAGTTGTAGTTCACGTCCTTCACCTGGGTGAAGGGCTTGATCCAGTCGATGCGCTTGCCCTGTTCGCCCCAGAACCCTTCGGGATCGGACAGCGAGGCTTCATACATCTCCTGATACTTGGCGGCATTCACATGCGCGCGGGCAACGGTTTCGTCGGACGGCGGATAGACAGCGTCTGCGTGCAGCGCGTTCATTCGGTTTCCTCCCAGAATTTTATTGGCAAGACAAACGACAACGCTGTGCCGTGGCTGTCAAACCGTTTCCTCCTGAGGCCAGATAATACCGCAGTCTGAAAATTTGTGAATAAAATGCCGGTATCAAAGGATTTATCTGTAAACGAATTTCAAGGTTTAGGATGGGTTTGAAAAGTAATTTGCATGCCGGCGCATACCAGCGCTTGTTTTAAAGGCCTTTTCTGTAAAGTCCTGGGCACGCTGATAGTTGCCTGCGGGGCCGCTATTGCCCCGGCAGCGGCGTCCTGCCGCAGGCTGGGACGGCCTGAAGCCTGCGGCAAATTGTGCCGGCGGGGCGGAACGGGCGCCAGATGCCCGGCGCGAGTCGCTGCGTCACCTTTGCCGCCGGGGGGCTTGGCAGGGCGCATCCCTGCCGCTAGCCTGACAGCCAAGCGTCCAGGCCGGATTTCCTTTTGCCGGCAGTCACAAGGGCGCAATTCGGGAGAGTTACATCATGAACAGATTTCTGACTGCCGCCGTGGCGGCTGCTGCGGGTTTTGCCATCGCTGGCGAGGCCGCGGCCACCGAGTGGAACGTGTCCCTGTGGGGCAAGCGCCGCGCCTTCACTGAACATGTGGAGAAGCTGGCGGAGCTGGTCTCCGAGAAAACCGGCGGCGAGTTCACCCTGAATATCAGCTATGGCGGGCTGTCCAAGAACAAGGAAAACCTCGACGGCATCTCCATTGGCGCCTTTGAGATGGCGCAGTTCTGCGCCGGATACCACCGCGACAAGAACCCGACCATCACCGTGCTGGAACTGCCGTTCCTGGGCGTGAACACGCTGGAAGAAGAGGTCGCTGTCAGCCACGCGGTCTATGGCCACCCGGCGGTGCAGGCCGATCTGGCGCGCTGGAACGCCAAGCTGCTGATGACCTCGCCGATGCCGCAGTACAACATCGTCGGCACCGGAGAACCGCGCGACGAGCTGGCAGAGTTCAAGGACATGCGGGTGCGCGCCACCGGCGGTATCGGCCAGGCGTTCTCTGCCGTGGGTGCGGTTCCCACTTCGGTGACCGCAACGGAAGCCTATAACGCCATGGAATCCGGCGTTGTCGACACTGTCGCCTTTGCCCAGCACGCGCATCTCAGCTTTGGCACCATCAACAAGGCCGACTGGTGGACCGCAAACCTGAACCCTGGCACCGTGAACTGCCCGGTGGTGGTGAACACCGATGCCTATGACGCCCTGAGCGACGCCGAACGCGAGGCACTGGACAGTTCAGTGGAGGAGGCGATTGCCCACTACCTGGAAAACTACGGCGCGCTGCTGACCAAGTGGGACGGCGTTCTGGAAGAGAAGGGCGTCGAGAAGGTGATGATCTCTGATGATCAACTGGCCGAGTTCCGCAAGGTGGCCGCCGACCCGATCCGTGCCAAGTGGATCGAGGATATGAGCGCGCAAGGCCTGCCGGCGCAGGAGCTCTATGACCTGGTGCAGAAAACCTTGAGCGACGTGCGCTCGGGCAGCTAAGCCTGACGCAATAAAAAGGGGCCGGGCAGGACAGCACCGGCCCCTTTGTCTTTGATACTACGGAAATGATGGGGGCAGGGCATGGCAGGCAGCGCGGCGGTGCTGGAGGATGGCAGCCTGATCAGCAGGCTGGACCGAAGATTGCTGAAAGCAGAGCAGTTGCTGGCACTGCTGAGCGGCTTGGCGGTGTTCTCCCTGATGATCCTGGCGGTGGTTTCGGTCGGCGGGCGCAACGCGGCCAATGCGCCGCTGCCCGGCTATGTCGACTGGATCGAGCAGATCATGCCGCTGATTGCATTCATGGGCATTGCCTATGTGCAGCGTCAGGGCGGCCACATCCGCATGGATATCTTTATCGGCGCACTGAGGGGACGTGCACTGTGGCTGTTCGAGCTGGTCTCGGTTGTGCTGATCCTGCTGCTGATCCTGGCGCTGGTCTGGGGCAGCTGGTCGCATTTCCTGCGCTCCTTCGATTTCGCCGCGCCGCTGTGGAGCCGCGACAGTTCCATCGACATCGGGTTGCCAATCTGGCCCGCTAAGCTGCTGGCGCCGGTGGCCTTTGGGGTGCTGGCCCTGCGGCTGCTGCTGCAGGTCTGGGGCTACGGGCGGGCGCTGGTGCTGGGGCTGGAGGCGCCGGTGGCGGTGCCGCTGATCCAGACCGCGGCAGAGCAGGCGGCGGCTGAAGCAGACCAGATGCAGGGCCATGACACAAATGGCAGCGGGCAGGGGTAAGGCAGATGGAACCGATTGAAATCGGCCTGTGGGTCACGGGCGGCCTGCTGGCCATGGTGGTTTTGGGGATGCGGGTGGCCTTTGCTGCCGGCATGGCGGGGCTTGCGGGTCTCATCTGGATCTTCTGGGCCAAGTTCGGCTATGACCCGGCGCGCTTTGGCAAAGCGCTGACCATCGCGGTCAAGACCGCAGGTCAGGTGCCGCACTCCAAGGTGTCCAGCCAGGCACTGAGCCTTATTCCGACCTTCATCCTGATCGGATATCTCGCGTATTACGCAGGTCTGACCCGCGCGCTGTTTGTGGCCGCCAAACGCTGGATCGCCTGGCTGCCGGGCGGGCTGGCGGTCTCCACCGTCTTTGCCACAGCTGGGTTTGCTGCCGTGTCGGGCGCCTCCGTGGCGACCTCCGCCGTCTTTGCCCGCATCGCCATCCCGGAGATGCTGGCAATCGGCTATGACAAACGCTTTGCCGCCGGTGTGGTGGCAGCGGGCGGCACCCTGGCCTCGCTGATCCCGCCCTCCGCCATTCTGGTCATTTACGCAATCATCGTCGAGCAGGATGTGGGCAAGCTGCTGCTGGCAGGGTTCATTCCGGGGGCCTTTTCCGCAGTGATTTATGGCCTGTTGATTGTGGGCATTGCAGTGGTCTTCAAGACCGTCGGCCCACCGGTCAAGGGTTTCACCTGGGGCCAGCGGTTCGCAGCGCTGCCGGGCGCGCTGCCGATCGTGCTGGTGGTCGTGATCATCATCTGCTTTGTCTACAACCCCTTTGGCGGCGATGCCTGGGGCACCCCAACCGAAGGCGGCGCCATCGGGGCCTTCATCGTCTTCCTCTATGCGTTGAAGGAGGGCATGAAATGGGCGGAGCTGAAGTCGGCGCTTTTGGAGACCGCCAAGCTGACAGTGATGATCTTCACCATCATCTGGGGTGTCCTGATTTATGTGAGGTTCCTCGGCTTTGCGGATCTGCCGGGGGCGTTCTCAGACTGGATCACCTCGCTGGAGATGTCGCCGATGCTGATCCTGATCTGCATCCTCTTGGCCTACGCGGTGCTGGGGATGTTCATGGATGCTATCGGGATGCTCTTGTTGACCCTGCCGGTGGTCTACCCGGCAGTGATGGCGCTGAATGGCGGCGAAAGCGTCGCCGCGGCAGACAGCGCATTCGGCATGAGCGGCACCATGTGCGCGATCTGGTTCGGCATTCTGGTGGTGAAGATGGCCGAGTTCTGCCTGATCACCCCGCCCATCGGGTTGAACTGTTTCGTGGTGGCCGGCGTGCGCGAGGATCTGAGCGTGCAGGATGTGTTCCGCGGCGTCACGCCGTTCTTCATCGCCGATGCAGTGACGATTGCCTTGCTGGTCGCCTTCCCCGGGATTGTTCTCTACCTTCCGTCCCTGGCGGGCTAGCAGCGGGGAGCTTTGCGCTGCGGCTTGGCAGCGGGCGGTGCAGGGCCTATATGGTGCGGCATCAGAGATTTTCCCCCCCCTGCACCAGGCCGCGCGTTTGAGCGTGGCGCCGATGACGGATTTGTGCGACTGAGCGTAGTGGTTTGATTTTGCGTGGTTTTTCAGTTCTGAATTTTGCGTGTAGCACATACGTAGCAGCCGTCCCTTCCTGATCGTGAAGCCGGGCCTTATTTGTTCGAGGATGCATCCTTTCTGTTTGGTCTCCAAATGAATGTGCCAGGACAGCGCGAAATGTCCTGGCCATTCCGCTGACATCTCACAGGATCTTGGCCAGAAGGACATCTGCGTCGCGGATGGCGGCCAGTTTGTCATCCAGTGCGATCTTGGCGGCTTTGAATTGTTTCCAGCGGTAGGCCAGTTCACGTAGTCGATGACCTTTTGATCCTGTTCCCAATCCACATCCACATCTTGCGAAATCGCGGCATCGCCTTTGCCGTAGCGGATTTCATTCTGCGTATAGCGGATTTGCTCTCCCATGAGCTCGATCAGATCTTGGTCGATGCACACGAGGCCCCCACGCTCCCGGCGAGACCGTAAGGCTTCCAAGATGATCAGCCGGGTCGATCCTTTTGTAACCAGACTTCCTTCGAGCCATTCTTCTGCGAGCAACCGGCCCAAGATGATCGCTTCCACCGTCATCTTGTGAACGGTGCGTTCAATCTTCGTGTTAGCCTTTGGGCCAACTTGATTTCGTCGAGAAGCGCCTGGGTCCGGCGCAGAGCGGGTTGGCCACCTAGGAGGACGGACGCATTTTGAAGCGCCTCGTCGTGTGAGGACATGAAATCACGCTGCTCTTTCAATGTGTCATGACTAAGGTCGAACATGGTGTTCTCCTGTGCAGCGCCGCGGCGGGGTTGCTGACGGCCTCAAGAGCGGCTGTTTTTCCTTTCGACTGCGCGGTTTTCGTTTTGAGAGGCTGCTTTCTCTCAGTTCATTCCGGGATAGGGCGTTTTTTGGGGTTAATACCGAAATCTCGAAAAACACCTGCGACCGCAAGCTCAGGAAAATTGTTCAATGGGGGTGCAATGTGAGCCTGGCAATCAACGTTGTCTTAGGATGACTTTGATGAAGTGACTGCCCTTGACCGCATGGGATTTCCAAGCTGGGTCCGCAACGTTACATGAAGGAGAGTGGTGATGTGATCGGCGCTAAATTTCTTCCGTTTGCCAGCAGCTCTGTCTTTTCTTGTCTTAGTTTGAGGCAAGCTGAGCAGCGGGCCCGTTTTTCTGGTGGTATGTCATCCAGTTCACGCCCTCAATCAAATATGCCAAGAATACTTGCCGATGCCCGTCTGCAGTTTGCAGTCTCTGGGAGTTTCAACACAGCCTCGGCCCAATTCGGGCATTCGTTTTCTTGGCTGGATGCCGCGGTGCAACAACATAGAAAAGCCGTTCCTTGCGAGTGCGAAGTGACGAGTAGATCAGGTAATAAAACCACCCTCGTATGTGTCAGCATCCAAGACGCGGATATTTCGACTAATGGCATGCAAGCTACAAGGTGAATTCCCCAGTACTTTCTGAGTTGTCGATAGGAACGCGATCCGGCGCTTGTGGACGGACAGGCAAAATTACATAAGGCAAGGTTATTCGTCACAATACCGCTCCAGTACCTGCCGGGCAGTTTCCAGATATTCGTCTTGCTGTCCGGCACTCATCCTGTCCCAGATGCTGTAGACCTGACGCAGGCGGGGGTTACCGCGCAGTTTGTCCGCATTGCGCGAAAGGAAGTCCCAGTAGAGCGGGTTGAACGGACAGGCCCCCGCGCCGGACTTGTGCTTCACATCGTAACGGCAGCTGGAGCAGTGGTCCGACATCTTGTTGATGTAGTTGCCGCTGGCGGCATAGGGTTTTGATCCCAGCAGGCCGCCGTCGGCAAACTGGCTCATGCCGATCACATTCGGCGCCTCGACCCATTCATAGGCGTCGGCGTAAACCGCAAGGTACCATTCGTGTACCTGATGCGGGTCAACGCCCGCCAGCATGGTGAAATTCCCCGTTACCATCAGCCGCTGAATGTGATGCGCATAGGCTTCGTCGCGGGTCTGGGTGATGGCGGCAGACAGGCAGGCCATGTCTGTCTCGCCTGTCCAGTAGAAGCCGGGCAGGGGGCGGGTGGCCTCCAGAAAATTCCGCTCTGTATAGCCTGGCATGTTGAGCCAGTAGATTCCGCGCATGTATTCGCGCCAGCCGATGATCTGGCGGATGAACCCCTCGGCCGCGTTTAGCGGCGCGAGGCCCTCGTAATAGGCGCGCTCGACCCGGCGGCAGACCTCAAGCGGTTCCAGAAGGCCCGCATTGATGTAATGCGACAGGACCGAATGGTAGAGGAACCGCTCCCCCTCCAGCATGGCGTCCTGATAGTCGCCGAAATCCGGCAGCGCCTGTTCAACGAAGCTTTCAAGCGCCTCCAGCGCGCCGTCCCGGGTGACCGCAAACCAGAACGGGCGCAGAGAACCGAAATGGCCGCCGAACCGGGCGTCGACCAGGTCCAGAACATCCTCCGTGATACCGTCGGGCGGGGTTTGCGGCGGGCGTGGCAGGAACAATCCGCCCCCGGCGGGTTTGCGGTTCTCGTGGTCGAAATTCCACTTGCCGCCCTCCGGCTTATCGCCGTCCATCAGCAGCCCGGTATCGCGGCGCATGTCGCGGTAGAAATACTCCATCCGCAGCTGCTTGCGCCCCTCGGCCCATTTGCGGAACCGCTGATGGGAGCAGAGAAAGCGGCTGTCCTGCCGCATGTCCAAGGCGGAGCCCGCCTGTTCAGCCCAGTCCAGCAGCGCGGACTTCAGCCTGTATTCTCCGGGCTCCGTGACCACCACCCGCGCCTCCGGATGGTCCGCGCGCAGCCGGTCGATCTCGCCCGTCAGACTGCCAGTGTTCTCGGGATCGTCCAGCCGCACAAAGCGCAGCTGCCAGCCGTCGGCCTCCAGCTCCTTGGCGAAGTGGCGCATGGCCGAAAACACAAAGGCGATTTTCTTCTTGTGGTGCCGGACATAGGACGCCTCTTCTGCAACCTCCGCCATCAGCAGGATGTCGCGGGACGGGTCCGCGTCCCGCAGCGAGGAAAGGCTGCGGCTGAGCTGATCGCCTAGAATGAGTATGAGATTTCCAGCTGCAGCCGGATCGCGTTCTGCGGTCATGCCGCGCCGCCAGGACGGGTCATGGTGCGGGCCGCATGGTGGCAACCAGCTCGGCAACCTTGACGCCGAACTTGCGCATCTCGGCCCGGTTCATGATCACCCCGTCAGCGGTCAGGTACAGCCAATCGGTGGCTTTCAGGGTGTACCCGCCGGCGCTTTCGGGCAGGGTGATTTCATATTGGAGCTGCACCGTTGAGCCGGACACGATGCCCTGAGCCTCTCCCACCAAGTCATCGGCTGTGGCGGTGAAGGTGTTGCCGGGGCCAAGGGTCAGGAACCACTTGCGGCTTTGGGTGACGCCGTTGGAATAAGTGAACTCTTCGCTCAGCGTGCCGGTTCTGCCGTCCCATTCGCCAACCATTTTGGCGGTAAAGCTGTTGGCCATCTTACCGGTGGGGCCAAAGATCACCCCTTCAGACAGGATTTCACCGGACAGGTGTTCGGTCAGGATGAAGTGCGGGCCTGTGTCCGCATAATCCGGCGGCGACTGGAACCGAAAGCTGAACAGGTAGGTTTTCGCGATCATCGCAAGAAGAGCGATCGCGAGGCAGAGGGTCAGGAGTTTCATGCTGTTGCTCTTTCTGATGGCAGGGTCAGGGCAAAGGCGAAGGCGGCGGTTTTCAGGACGCAGGGCAGGACTGCATAGGACACAGCAAGGGCGCTAAGCGCTTGCGGGCTGTTGTCCGTTCCGGGCCGGAAGCCCTGCTGCTCCAGCAGCGGCAGCGCCAGGGCGGCGGCCAGGGCCAGCGCCAGCTTGCCGGCAAAGGACCAGATGCCAAAGGCCGCAGAGGCGTTGAGGCCCGCGCGGGTCAGCGCGATGCTGAACATGGCGGGCAGCAGAACCATGTCTGCGCCCAGCGTGACGCCCGACACCGCGCAGATCACCGCAAAGCCCAGCAGGCTGCCCGGCCCCAGGACAGCAGCGCCCGCAAAGCTGGCGATGGCCAGTGGCATGGCGATCAGCAGCGTCTGTTTCGCTCCGATCCGCTGGCTGAGGCGCGCCCACAGCGGCACGCTGAGCCCGGCGCAGAGGAAGAACAGCACCAGCAGCGGCCCTGCATACGCGGGCAGGTTCAGCCGGTCTTCGACAAAGAACAGGAACAGGGTGGAGGTCAGCGCCACCGGCAGGCTGTTGAGCACCGCCAGCGCCAGCAGGCGCACCGCGCCGGCCTGCGCCAGGGCCATCGCCGACAGCGGCTGTCCGGTGACCGCCGGGCGCCTCCACAGCCGAAAGGTGGCCGCCGCGGTCAGCAGGGCAAAGCCCCCCAGGACCAGGCCAAAGGCGGCATAGCCCTGGCCCGCAGCCCCAAGGGCCACCAGAACCGCCGGTGCGATGGCGGCAAAGATCACACCGCTCAGCATGCCCGCCTCGCGGAAGGCGGCCAGCGTCATCAGTTCGCGCGGGGTGGATTGTTTGGCCAAGGTGGCGCTGCGGCCATAGAGCAGGATCATGCCCAGGCTGTAGGCAGAGAACAGCATCAGCAGGACCAGCACCAGCTTAGGCACCACCTGGGGACCTGCCGCCAGGCTGAACAGCAGAGGGAATCCGAGTGCCAGACCTCCGGCTGCCAGAAGCGCAAACAATAGCTGCGCCTGCGGCCATCGGTCGATGGCCCAGCCGATCAGCGGGTCCTGGACAAGATCAAACAGGCGGATCCCCAACAGGATGCCGCCAAGCGCCCCCAGGCCGATCTCCAGGTTCACCGACGCAAACTGCGGCAGGTGGATGTAGAGAGGGATCCCCGCAGAGGCGAGCATCATCGCATAGAGGCTGACCCGGGGATACAGCATCATTAGCCCAGAAGCGCGCGGGTGAATCGGGCGGAGCGGGTGTTTTCGCCCACAAAAATCGACATGAAGCTGCGTTTGATACCCGCTTGGTTCAGCGTGCAGGCGGTGCGTCCATTGCGCAGAAACCTGACCCGGTCCGGACCCTGGCTCACGGCCAGATAACGGTCGCCGGGGGAGACGCCTTTGAAACAGGCCTCGAACCGGGTGCGGCCGGGCGCGGAATACCCAAGGCGCCGCATCTCGCGCAGCGTTGCGTCGACCAAGTCATCCTGGCTCAGTTTTCGCTGATAGGTCAGTTCGATTCCGAAATCCTGCGACCAGTCCAAAGGCGCGGCACGCTTGGTGAAGAGCCGGGCCTGGTAAACTGGCAGGCCAAGCAGCCGGAACGTCGCCGCGCCACGCTGTTCGGCCCCCGGCAGCAGGGATTGAACCGGAGAGGCAAAGCCGACCGCTGGGACCGCTAGCAGGCAGAGGGTCAGGAGCAGCTTACGCATGGGCGAGCTCCACCTGCACAACATTGGTGTGGCCGATGGCAAAGGAGGCGGCGCAGATCTCCAGGTAATACTGCCAGTTGCGGAAGAAGCCCTCGCCGTATCCCAGATCCATGATCCGGCGCTTTTGCGCGGCCAGACGACGCGCCCAGATCCGGCAGGTGCGGGAATAATCCTGGCCGAAAGCGAAACTGTCCGCGACCTGCAGACCGGCCGATTTTGCCTGCTGCGCAATCACCTGGTCAGACAGCAGCATACCGCCGGGAAAGACATATTGGCGTATGTAGTCGGAGGAGGTCCGGTAGGTCGGGAAGAAGTCATCCCGCACCGTGATCGCCTGCAGCAGCACCCGTCCGCCTTCGGCAAGGCTGCTTTTGAGCTTGGCGAAGTAGCTGGGCCAATACCGCTCGCCCACGGCCTCGATCATCTCGATGGAGACGATGCTGGAGAACTTGCCCTCGATATCGCGGTAGTCGCGCAGCTGGATGTCGGCGCGCCCGTCCAGGCGGCTTTCGGCATAGCTGTGCTGGTTGCGCGAGATGGTGACACCGGTCACGTCGCGGCCCGCGGCACTGGCCTGTTCGGCGAAGCCGCCCCAGCCGCAACCGATCTCCAGCACCCGTTCGCCACCGCCCAGCCGCGAAAGGATGCGGGCGTTCTTGCGGGTCTGCGCCTGCGCCAGATCATCGCCCTCCGCCTCGAACAACCCGGAGGAATAGGTCATGCCGTCATCCAGCCACAGCTGGTAGAACTCATTGCCTACATCGTAATGGGCGCGGATGTTTTTGCGCGCTCCGCGTTTGGAATTCGCCCGCAGCAGGGTGTCGACAACGCGGAACTTGGCGCGATTCAGGGGGCTGGCCTGATCGTAGCTGCCCAGATGCTCGCGGTTGCGCATTGCCAGCTGCATAAGGCCGTCCACTGACGGCGTGTCCCACAGGCCCTGCACATAGGCCTCGCCCAGCCCGACCTGGCCGTGCGCCGCCATCGCGGAAACCGCGGCCCAGTCATTGATCTGCATTTCCGCCTCGGGGCCGCGGTCGCCGAATTCATAGCGCGCGCCATCCGGGGTGCGCAGCGTCAGCCGGCCCTCACGCAGTCGCGCGCAGACCGTCAGAAATTCCGACTGAAGGGCTTTGTCCGTGAATGCCATGATCTGTTCCTTTGGCCAGGTAAGGGGTGAGAGAATTCATTATGCGGACAATCCGCATGGCGCTGGCGATGCCATCTTCGTGAAAGCCGTGGCGGTTGTAGGCGCCTGCAAACCAGGTGTTGTTCTGCCCCTGTATCGTCCGGATCTGTCGCTGGGCGCGCAGGGCTGCCTTGTCGAAAACGGGGTGGGAGAATTCCACCGTGTCATAAACCTTACCCACAGGAATAGGCCGGGTGGGGTTCAGGGTCACGAACAGCGGATCGCTTTCCGGAATGCTTTGCAGGCGGTTCATCCAGTAAGTAACGCCGACGCCGCCGTCCTGGCTGCGGTAGGCCCAGCTGGACCAGCAGCTGCGCCGCTTGGGCATCTGCCCGCTGTCGCAATGCAGAACCGCGGTGTTGGGCTGATAGCGGATTGCCCCAAGCGCCGCGGCCTCGGCCGGGGTGGCATCAGCCCCCAGGATGGCAAGCGCCTGATCGGAATGGCAGGCAAGGATGATGTCATCGAACAGGCGCGGGTCCGCGCCCTGCGCCTGCACCGAAACACTGCCCGCCTGACGGGTGACTTGCTCGACCGGACTGCCGGTGCGGATCTCACAGCCCCGCGCAACCAGAGCGGCTTCCAGGCGGCGGACATATTCGATGCTGCCGCCCTTGACGGTCCACCACTGGTGTTTGCCCGTCCCGGCCAGCAGTGCGTGGTTGCGGAAGAAGCGGACCAGCGATTTGGCCGGAAAAGCGTCGACGTCGGTGACCGGGGTCGACCAGATCGCGCCGCACATTGGCATCAGGTAATGGTTGCGGAACCAACTGCCCAGACCCAGCTCCTCCACCAGCTCGCCGATGGTCTTGTTGTCGTCGGTGGCGGCGGCCTCGGCCCGTTTGCCGAAGCGCACGATATCGGCGACCATCTTGTGAAACTGCGGCCGCACCAGATTGCGTTTCTGTGCCGCCAGCATCCGCAGATTGTTCAGCCCGTATTCCAGACGGCCGTCGTCGATGCTGGCGCAAAAGCTCATCTCGCTTTTGATCACCGGCACATCCAGCTCGCGGAACAGCCGGGTCAGGTAGGGGTAGGTGGCATAGTTGAACACGATGAAGCCGGTATCCACCGGCTGATCGCCATTCTTGCCCGCCAGCACGGTGCGCGCGTGGCCGCCCAGTCGGGGGGCGGCCTCAAACAAGGTAACGTCATGTCTTTCAGACAGGTAATACGCCGCGGACAGCCCGGAAATACCGCCTCCCACGATGGCGATCTTGCGGCGCGGTCCCTGAGTTTGATCCAGCATGCGTCGGTTTTCCCTTGCTGATGTTTGGACCTGATACGCCGGGAGCAAGAATGCGGATCACTTCTTTCCCGATAAAACTGTGCTTGCGGGTGATCCGGGGCGGCAGCGGCTGCGTAACCACTGCATGATCGAACATGTTGCAGCACAGACCTTTCATGCGCGCCGGGGCCGCTTGAAGAATGCCTTCCGCTACGGCGTGGACTTCATTCTGACCGACATGACTGATGGCGCGCCGCCGCTGCTGTCGCGCAACTGCTTCAACCTGTTCTCGATCCACGACCGCCGCCACGGCGGCCCCCTCGGCAACGGGCGCGGCGCCGCCTGGTTCCGAGAGGAGCTGGAGCGGCGCGGGTTTCCCTTGCAAGGCGCTCAGCTGCTGCTGCTGACCCAGCCGAGTTTCCTGTGGTTTCATTTCAACCCTGTCAGCTTCTGGATCGCGGTCAAGGATGGCAGCCCGCGGGCCTTTATTGCCGAGGTGAACAACACCTTCGGCGACCGCCATTGTTATTTTGCGGCCCATCCTGATTTCCGTCCGATCCAGCGCAGCGAGGTGATCGAAGCGGAGAAGCTGATGCATGTCTCGCCGTTTCAACAGGTGGCGGGGCGCTACCGGTTCAATTTCGAGATGACGGAGCGGGCGTTCAACATCCGGATTTCCTACACCAATGGACGCGAGGGCGTGCTGGCGACGCTGAATGGCCTGCGCCGTCCGGTGACCACCGGCGGGCTGCTGCGCGCCGCCCTGCGCAGGCCGCTGGGAGCTGCCCGTGTGGTGGCGTTGATCTACTGGCAGGCGCTTAAGCTTTGGGTAAAGCGCGCGCCGTTTCTGAAGAAGCCGGAGCCGCCGGAGCCGCTGATCTCCGACAGCTCGACCTTCTCGGGCGGCAAGGCGTGACGCAGTTTGAAGGCAAGACCTTCTGGCTGGTCGGGGCGAGCCACGGGCTGGGGCGCGAGATTGCCCGGCAACTGGACCGGGCCGGCGCCCGGCTGATCCTTTCGGCGCGGTCAGAGGATGCGCTGGAGACGCTGGCACATGAGCTGTGCCGGGCAAAGCCGGTGCCTGTGGATGTGACCGATATGCACTCGGTCAGAAAGGCTGCCCGTCTTGCCGCGCCGCTGGATGGCGTCATCTACAACGCAGGCGCCTATGAGCCGATGCGCACTCAGGACTGGGATAGCGAGGCTGTGCTGGGGATGAGCGATGTGAATTTCACAGGCGCGCTGCGGGTTCTGGGACAAGTGGTGCCTGAATTTGTGAAGGCGGGCTGGGGCGATATCACGCTGGTCGGCTCCTTGGCCGGATACCGGGGGCTGCCCGCCTCCATCGGCTATGGCGCCAGCAAATCTGCGCTGATCAGCCTTGCGGAAACCATGCGGCATGATCTGAAGGACAGCGGCGTCACCGTGCGCGTGGTCAACCCGGGTTTCATCAAAACCCGGCTGACGGACAAGAACAGTTTCAAGATGCCGCAGCTGATGGAACCGGAGGACGCCGCCGGACATGTGGTGGCCGCCATGCAATCGCGCCGGTTCAGAACGGACTTCCCCCGGCCTTTTTCTTACGCAATCAAGGCGTTCAACCTTTTGCCCGACTGGCTGGTTTACCGCGGCAAGTGAGGCTGGCAGCCCTCGGCCGCATGCTTCAAATCCGGAACAAGGGCTGCAGCAGACGCGGCATGAACGCCTTGAAACGCAGCGGCGCATCGGTGGCGGCCAGGCAAATGCAGGGATCGCCGGCATCCGCAACTGGCGTGTGCTCCAGGGTTTCATCGCCGATTTCGACATCCCCGACACCAAACCGCCCGGTCTCGTCGCTGAAACTGCCCTGCAGCACCAGCGTCAGCTCCAGCCCGTTGTGGCTGTGATCCGGCACCGCCTGGCCCGCAGGGATATACAGCAGCCGGGCAGATCCGCCCTGACCCTCGAACAGAATGTTCTGCTTGACCCCCATGCCCAGCGTTTTCCAGCGTAGCGGCTGCCCCTTCAGGGACTGCATCACCGGCCCCGGGTAGATCCCCTTGGCGTCATAGAGCGGCTCCGGCGCGGCAGGCTCATCCAGCTGCGCCATGAGGTTTGATTTCGCGTCCTGCGACACCGCCACGCAAGCAGCCTCTTCCAGAAGCGCACCGCCGACGGCTTGATGCGCGCCAAGCGCTGCCTGGCAGTCGTGGCACAGCGACAGGTGGCTTGCAACAACCATGGAAAAGGCGTGCGGCAGGCTGCCCGAGGCATAGGCCGCGATCATCGGGGCGGGGATGTGATGTGTGATTGCAGGCATTCAACGCAATCCTTTTAGTTCCTTGCGCAGCCGCCCGAGGCCAAGGCGGATACGTGACTTTACTGTACCCAGCGGCAAGCCTGTCTGGGTGCTGATCTCTTGATGGGTCAAATCCCCGATATAGGCCTTCTCGATCATTTCTTTCTGATCGGGGTGCAGTTGCTCGATGGCCTGTTTCAATTGCAGGGTTTCCTGCTCCAGGGCCAGGATCTGGCTGGCATCGGGTTCCGTTCCGGGGTCCTCGCCCAATTCATCGGGGACGGGCCGGTTTTCCTTGCGGACGATATCGATATGGCGGTTGCGGGCGATCTGGTAAATCCAGGCCGACGCCTGCGCTTTGTGCGGATCGAACATCCCCGCCTTGCGCCAGATCGTCAGCATGACGTCCTGAACAATCTCTTCAGCCAGCGCCGGCCGCGCGCCGCAGCGGATGACGAAGCCTTTCAGGCGCGGTGCCAGGTAGTCAAACATGTCACCGAACGCCGCGCGGTCACGGTGATCACGCACCGCCAGCAGCCAGACGGTGAGCTGCGAATAGGTTTGCTCGTTTGACACTACTGCTTTGCCCTCAGGGGAAGCCCGAAGCACGGTGAAATTATCGGGCGGCCTGTCCAAGTTTAGTGTCAGCATAGTCCGGATACGGACTGGTGTGGAAGTTGGATCATGGGCCGCCGCAATTTTTGCACGCCCGGAAACCCCGATGGGCGGCCAGGGCACCAAGACCTGATCCGCCTCCGGCTGCGCGGCGTAACACATGAAACCTTCTGCAAGAAAGTGTTCAGCGATGCGCAATGTAGTTGTCAGCGGCGGGTCCGGAGCGATCGGGTCGGCCTTCCTCAACGAACTGGCCCGGAAATACCCGCAGGCCAGCATTCACAGCCTGTCCCGTCGCCCGAAAGCCTCAGCGCCGCCCGGCGTGCAGACTTTGCAGGTGGACTACCTGGATGAAGACAGCCTGCAAGCCGCAGCGGGGCAGGCCGCGGGGAAAGGCGCAGTTGACCTGATAATCTTGGCCGGCGGGATCCTGCACCAAGGGGATATCACGCCGGAGAAATCCCTGAGAGAGCTGAGCGCCGAGAAACTCCTGGAGCTCTTCTCGGCCAACACGGTGGCCCCGGCCCTGACCGCAAAGCACTTTCTGCCCTTGCTGCCGCGTGACAGGCGCGGGGTCTTTGCCGCTCTGTCCGCCCGCGTCGGCAGCATCTCCGACAATCATCTGGGCGGCTGGTATTCCTACCGGGCGTCCAAGGCGGCCCTGAACATGTTCATCCGCAATGCCGCGATAGAAATCCGCCGCCGCAATCCAGAGGCCATTGCCGTCGGGCTGCATCCCGGCACGGTGGAAAGCGGCCTGTCCCAGCCGTTTCTGCGCAACGTTGCCCCGGACAAGCGCTTTTCACCGCAATACTCGGTTTCCCGGATGATGGCTGTAGTCCAGACTCTGACGCCATCGCAGAGCGGACACTGCTTCGCTTGGGACGGAAGCTGCATCGATCCCTGAACCGAAATGTGGAGCAAGAAGGCGGCGTAAGTGGAAGCCGCACCTCTGTAGCGTATCGAATGCAGACGCCCCGTGCTTGAGTGGTCAGGTCGTGATTTCCCTTGCCTGCTCGCGCAGCGCAAATTTCTGGATCTTGCCGGTCGAGGTTCTTGGAATATCCATGAACACGAACCTTCCCGGAACCTTGTAGGGGGCCAGACGGCCGCGGCACCAGCTGCGCGGGACCTCCGCGTCGGCCTCCTGGCCCTGAACCAGTTCGACAAAGGCGCAGGGAGTTTCGCCCCATTTTTTGTGCGGCATTGCCACCACGGCAGCCTCCACAACAGCCGGGTGGCGGTAAAGCGCCTCTTCGACCTCGATCGAGGAGATGTTCTCACCACCCGAGATAATGATGTCTTTCGACCTATCCTTGAGCTGGATGTAGCCGTCAGGGTGCATGACACCCAGATCGCCGGAGTGGAACCAGCCGCCGGCAAAGGCTTCCTCGGTGGCCTTGGGGTTGCGGAAATAGCCCTTCATCACGACGTTGCCGCGGAACATGACCTCACCCATGGTCTGGCCGTCGCGCGGCACCGGCTGCATGGTCTCCGGGTCCAGCACGTCCAGCTGCTCCAGCGGCAGGTAGCGCACGCCCTGGCGCGCTTTCAGCGCGGCCTGTTCGGCAGGCGGCAGGTCCGACCAGCTGTGGTGCCAGTCATTGACCACCGCAGGACCGTAGGTTTCCGTCGGCCATAAAGGTGGGTCACCTCAAAGCCTGCGGCCTTCATGTCCGCCAGCAGGCTTTCCGGCGGCGGCGCGGCGGCGGTAAAGAACTGCACCGGCTGGGAAAGTTCACGCTTGGCTTCTGCGGGTGCCGAGATCAGCAGCGACATCACGATGGGGGCGCCGCACAGGTGGGTCACGCCCTCGTCCGCCAGGGCGTTCCAGATCGGTTCGGCCCGCACCTGCCGCAAGCACACATGGGGGCCTGCGATGGCGGACAGTGTCCATGGGAAGCACCAGCCGTTGCAGTGGAACATCGGCAGGGTCCAGAGATAGACCGCGTGTTTCTGCATCGACGTGGTCAGCGCGTTGCCCTGCGCCAGCAGATAGGCGCCCCGGTGGTGCGAAACCACGCCCTTGGGGTCGCCGGTGGTGCCGGAGGTGTAGTTGATCGAGATCGCATCCCATTTGTCCTCCGGCATCAGCCAGGCGAATTCCGGGTTGCCGCGGGTCAGAAACACCTCGTAGTCGGCGGCCTCCGAATCTGCCGGCACACCGTCATACTCTGGGTCATCATACTGGATCAGAACCGGCGAGACTGTGGCAAGCGCCAGCGCCTCTTGCATCAGCGGCATGAATTCCCGGTCCACGATTACCAATTTCGACATCGCGTGGTCGAGCTGGAACGCAATCACCGCTGCATCCAGCCTTGTGTTGATCGAATGCAGCACCGCGCCGCACATAGGCACGCCGTAATGGCACTCAAGCATCGCCGGGGTATTAGGTAGCACCGCCGACACGGTTTCGCCGCGGCGGATGCCGTTCTTGGCCAAGGCCGAGGCCAGCCGCCGCGACCGCGCAAAAAACTCCGCGTAGCTGCGCCGCAGGGACTCATGCACAATCGCCGTGCGGTCCGGAAAGGCGCTGGCGGCGCATTCCAGGAAGGTCAGCGGCGTCAGCGGCTGATAGTTTGCGGGGGGGGCAGACCGGTGTTGTACGGGTTGTCCGTCCTTATCTTATAGCTCCTGCCATTGGGCAAGTTCTGCAACAAAGGCGAGCACATCCATCGAGCTGTTCTTGTTACTGGTCATGGAATTCATCCCATCTTGATTTCGATGATAAGGAATTCGGTTCGCGCGCACGAAAAGTTTTTGGGGTTTGATAGCCGAATTCCGAAGGAAACACGGAAGATGGAACCGGAGGTGCCCGGGCCAGGAACCAGCTGCATTGGCGCCGCTGTTTGTAAGCCTCGGATGTGCTACACCGTAGCACGCTCGAATCGAGAACTCCCGAAAATTCGCGGAAAACCGGCGAAATCGGGGGAATAGTGCTACGGGGCCAAAAAAAGGTCATATGGAGTTAACGTGTTGAAAAATAACGCACAAAAAGCAGCGCGTTTGAGCGTGGCACCCATGATGGACTGGACCGACCGGCACTGTCGTTATCTGCACCGGCTGCTGAGCCGGGAGACGCTGCTGTATACCGAGATGGTTACGGCGCCGGCGCTGGTCCGGGGCCAGGCGCTGCATTTGCTGGAGTTCAACGCTGAGGAGCATCCTGTGGCGCTGCAGCTGGGCGGCTCCGATCCGCAGGAACTGGCAGAGGCGGCGCGGCTGGGGGCTGATGCGGGGTATGACGAAATCAACCTCAACTGCGGCTGCCCTAGCGACCGGGTGCAATCCGGGGCCTTTGGTGCGGTGCTGATGCAGACGCCGGAACTGGTGGCCGATTGTGTGGCTGCCATGCGCGAAGCGGTGGATGTGGAAGTCACCGTCAAATGCCGTATTGGCGTGGATGAGCAGGAGCCGGAACAGGTGCTGCCGGATTTCCTGGAGAAGATCCGCGCGGCTGGCTGCAAGCGGGTCACCATCCATGCCCGCAAGGCCTGGTTGCAGGGGCTGTCGCCCAAGGAGAACCGGGACATCCCGCCGCTCGATTATGATCTGGTCCACCGGATGAAGGCGGCGTTTCCGGACCTGCATGTCTCGATCAACGGCGGCATTGCCACGCTGGCGGAGGCTAAGACGCATTTGGAGCGCGGGCTTGACGGGGTGATGGTGGGCCGGGCGGCCTATCACCAGCCTGCGGATGTATTGTGCGCGGCGGATCCTGAGATTTACGGCACCGGTGCAGTAAGCGATCCGGGAGCGGCGGTGCGGCAGATGCCGCCCTATATCGAGGCGCGGCTGAGTGAAGGCGCCAAGCTGAACCAGATCACCCGGCACATGCTGGGGCTGTTTGCTGGCAAGCCCGGGGCACGGCAGTGGCGGCGGATGCTGTCCGAGGGCGCCTGCCGGGCGGGTGCCGGGCCGGAACTGGTCCTGGACGCGCTGGCGCAGGTGGAGAACCGCGCGGCGGCGTGACGCGGCGCCTCATGCGCGAGTGTCTTGTGCAAGCGGGCTGCGGCGGCTAACCCTTTGCCGCAGACGCAAAAGCCCGAGGTGCCCCAGATGAACGATCCTGCCGTGACCGCTGCCTTGCTGGCGGAGCCTGCGCTGCTGATGCAAATGGCAGGGCTTCTGGTGGTGATTGGCGCCTTTGCGGGCGTGCTGGCTGGCCTTCTGGGGGTTGGCGGCGGCATCGTGCTGGTGCCTGCGTTTTTCTATGCCTTCCAGACCCTTGGTTATGGCGGCGACCAGCTGATGCAGATTTGCCTGGCGACCTCGCTGGCGACCATCATCGTGACCTCACTGCGCTCTGTCATGAGCCACAACAAGAAGGGCGCGGTGGATTGGGAGATCCTGCGCACTTGGGGGATTGGCATTGCTCTGGGCGCTGTTGTGGGGGTGCTGGCTGCTTCCGCGCTGCGCTCCACGGTGCTGCAAGGCGTGTTCGGTGGGCTGGCGCTGGTGATTGGCTGCTACCTTGGCCTGGGGCGTTCGGAATGGAGACTGGCCGAAGCCATGCCAAAGGGCGGCAAGCGCGCGGCGCTATCTCCTGCGGTCGGGTTCCTTTCGGTGCTGATGGGGATTGGCGGCGGCAGCTTCGGGGTGCCGCTGATGACCCTGCACGGGGTTGCCGTGCACCGGGCGGTGGCGACCGCCGCCGGCTTTGGCGTGATCATCGCGGTACCTTCTGTGGCGGGCTTTCTGCTGCTGAACGTCGACCCTGCAACCAAGCCGCCCTTCACCATCGGCGCGGTCAATCTGGTGGCGTTCTTCATCGTTATCGCCATGACGCTGATTACAGCGCCGTGGGGCGTGAAACTGGCCCATGCGATGGACCCCAAGCCGCTGAAGCGGGTGTTCGGGGCGTTTCTGGTGCTGGTGGCACTGAACATGCTGCGCAAGGCTTTCGGGTACTAAGACAATGAATGAGCAGTTCGAACAGTTTCAGGACAAGGGCTGGGTGCGCTTTTCCCATGACTCGCAGGTCGCCGCGTGGGCGGCGGATGCGTTGCGTCACGGCATCCGGTCTCTGGATGACCCGGCCTGCGCCGAGTGGTTTCAGTGCGAGCGCACTTGGTTCATCGGCGTCGATGCGCTGCCCAATAATGCCGCCGGGCGTTTGCCGGACGGGCCGCCGCTGGCGGGGGCGCCGGTGGAGTTCATCACGCAGAACCTTGGCCCGATCCCCGAGTTGCACCGGGCGCAGGTGTCCTCGGTCTTTCCCGGTTATCCGCGCCCGCGCCCCGGTGAGGGCGAGGCCGCCTTCCGCTACCGCGTCAAACGCGATGCGGCGCATGTGGACGGGGTGAAGATGTATGGCGAGCACCGCCGCCGCAAGGTGGAGGAGCCGCATGCCTGGGTGCTGGGCATTCCGCTGAACGAAAGCAGCCCCGATGCTTCGCCGCTGGTGATCTGGGAAGGCAGCCATAGGATCATGCGCCGCGCCTTTGCTGCCGCGTTTGAAGGCGTGCCGCCGCAGGATTGGGCGGAGGTGGATGTGACCGATGCCTACACGGCCGCCCGCGCCGAAGTGTTCGAGACCTGCCCGCGGATCACTGTGCACGCCAAGCCCGGCGAGTCCTATCTGATGCATCGGCTGTGTCTGCATGGGGTTGCGCCCTGGAGCGAGGGGGCAAGCGCGCCGGAAGAAGGCCGGATGATCGCCTATTTCCGCCCGGAGCTGGCGGATTGGACCAAGGGGTGGCTGGCGGAGGGGTAGCTGGTCTTTTCAATGTGTTAAACGTCAATTCTAAGGAATGCATTTCGAATGAAGAGGGTAGTTCTTCCATTCTTGTTTTTTGTGGCTGTTGTGCTCCTCGCATACCAATCTTTGATAGCGTGGGATGTTCGAAACGTCCGAAATTTTCATAGTTCTTACAGTGGTCTGTTGAAGGACGCGTCGGTTCTCAGTTGCCTTACTAAGGATGCCTTGGTCGAGGCTTCTAAAGCGAGGGGCTGGGAATACGAAGACAATCGACAGCCTCCGTACCGGTCTGGGGCACCTGATGAGTTTGCGTTGGCACTAAGAGTGTTTGTGAAACCCCAATTGAATTTTGCGAAGGAAGCCGGCGTTATGTTTTTCTTTGATTATGCAGGCTGCTTGATTGGATAGGAGCCTTTTGCAGGTCCTTCCACAGAAGTTGCCAAACGTTGAGAAGTGCATCTTTGAAAGAAAGGTCAGCAGTTCTGCCTAAATGTTTCGCGCGCGAAACATTGGGTCAGTGCTTATTCCGCATGATTGACAAGCGGTTACCTCACCGCGCGCCGCGTTAGCTGCGCTTTAACCTCGCGCCACGGCCGCCACGGCGCTTGACCAGTTTGCTGGCGCGGGCGGGGAGGTCGTTCATGATGCCGGCGCGCTCCTCGTTGGTCATTTTTGACCAGTCGCGGATTTCGTCGATGGAGCGGTAGCAGCCGGTGCAAATGCGCGCCTCCGGGTGGACGACGCAGATCTTGATGCAGGGGCTTTGGATCTCGTCCCGTTTCCAAACGTCGTCAGTCATCAGTTCACCCGTTCTTCAAATGCCGCATCCGGTCCAATGCGCCTTGCAGGATATAGGAGGCCGCGACGTGGTCGATAACCTCTGCGCGGCGTTTGCGTGTCGTATCTGCTTCAAGAAGCGCTTTTTCTGCTGCTACGGTGCTGAGGCGCTCATCCCAGAAGGAGATTGGCAGATCGGTGAGTTGGCCCAGATTGCGGGCAAAGGCGCGGGTGGATTGGCAGCGGGGGCCCTCAGACCCGTCCATGTTGCGGGGCAAGCCCAAAAGGATGCCGCTGATGTCGCGTTCTTTGATGATTTCCAGCAGGCGGGCAGCGTCTGTTGAGAACTTCTTGCGCTTCACGGTTTCCAAAGGTGTTGCCACCGCGCCGATGCGGTCGGAGACCGCGACGCCGATGGTCTTGGTGCCCAGATCAAGCCCCATCAGCGCGTGCATCGGCGGCAGGGCGGCGGCAAAATCTTCAAAGGCGTCGTGGATCATTCTGTCAGTCCTGCCTGGGCGGCGATGGTTTCCAAGAGCGCCAGCGCCTCTGCGTCGGCCTCAAAGGCGCCGCGGGCCTCGTCATAGACGGTGCGGGCGCGCTCGGTTTCGCCCAGCACCGACAGGGCGCCGATCAGGCGGGCCCATTCCTCGGCACTGCCGCCTTCGGTTGCCAGCCGGTCCGACAGGCGGGTGACCATGCCGCGGATCATTTCCTGCTGTTCTTCGGCAGAAAGTTCGCTGGCGCCAGCCATGTCCTCAGCGCTGGGGCCGGGCAGGGCAGGGGCGGTGCCGCCGCCGGGGGTGATGGGCCGGTATTCGACACCGGCGCGGAAGGCCATTTCCTCGATCTGGCCCTGAATGCCCTTGACCCACAGGGCATCTGCAGGTCCGTCGCGCAGGGTTGCGGCCCATTCGCGGTAGGCAAGGTCCGGGCGGCCGATCTGGCCCAGCATCAGGCCCCAGTAGTAGCGGGCCGGGCCGTGGCTTGGGTCGATGGCGCGGGCTTTTTGCAGGTCGGTCTGCGCCTCGGGCGAGACGTAGCCGCCGGCCGCCATGATCTTCAATTCGGCTAGCTCGGTGAAGTCGCGGGCGTTTACCTTGCCTTCGGCCAGGCGGATATAGTTGGTCTTGGCCTCGTAAGCAGCCTTGAAGTTGCCGAGGTTGGCCTCGTGCTGGGCCAGCAGGGCCTGGCCGCGGGCGTCATCTTCGCGCTCGCCTGCGGTTTTGCGCAGCTGTTCGACCAGCTTGAGGTAACCCTCTTCCACTTCAGGGCGCTCGATTGCCGGCACATCGGCCTCCGCCTCAGCCTGCGAGGGGCGGTTTTCGGCGCGCTCGCCTGCCAGACGGATACGGTCCTGCAGGCCGAGGTCAGCGTAGCCCGGCGCGCCCAGCTGCCAGTAAAGGCCCAGGGTGCCGCCGGTGATCAGCAGTGCTGTGGCGATGGCAAAGCCCAGCGACAGGGCGCGGGGCTGGGCGGGGCCGGACTTGCGCTTTTGCAGCTGCGTGTCAGCGGCCAGAATGCGGCGCGATATCTCGGTGCGGATGCGCTCTGCGTCGCTTTCGGCGATGACGCCGCGGGCCAGATCCTTGTCAACCTCGCGCAATTGCTGGCGGTAGACACGCAGGTCGTAAGCCGCGGCAGGTTCGCCTTGCTCACGGGCGCGAATGATGATCATTGCCAGCAGCAGCGCGGCCGCAAAGGCGATGAGGGCGGTGACTGTCCAGAAAATCATGCCGTCTCCGAAGTTTGGTTTTCATCTATATGCGGGGCGGGGCGAACAAAAGAGCCAATCTGCCGCGGGATGCTGCAATGCGTCATTTCGATATGTCGCAATAACGCAGAAACAGGGCGATAAACGGCACTGGTCAGCCATGCGTTTCGGGCATACCCGCTATCAGACACGAACCATCGGATTCGCTCATGAAACGCTATTCAGTCTTTGCTGTTGCGCGGGAAGCCCTGCGCTATCACACCGGATGGGAGCGCGCCTGGCGCTCGCCGGAACCCAAACGCCACTACGATGTCGTCATCGTGGGCGCGGGCGGGCATGGCCTCGCCACTGCCTACTACCTGGGTAAAAACTTCGGCATTACCAATGTCGCAATCATCGAGAAAGGCTGGCTGGGTGGCGGCAATACGGGCCGGAACACCACCATCATCCGCTCGAACTACCTGCAGGATCCCTCGGCTGCGATCTATGAAAAGGCGCGCAGCCTGTATGAGACCATGTCGCAGGACCTGAACTACAACGTGATGTTCAGCCCGCGCGGCGTGATCATGCTTGCCCAGACCGAGCATGAGATCCGCGGCTACAAGCGTACCGCGCATGCCAACCAGCAGCAGGGTGTGCAGACCGAGTGGATCAGCCCCGAACGCGTCAAGGAGATCGTGCCGATCATCAACCTGCATGGGCCCCGTTACCCCGTGCTGGGCGGTCTCTATCAGGAACGCGGCGGCACCGCCCGCCACGACGCTGTGGCCTGGGGTTATGCGCGTGCGTGCTCCGACATGGGCATGGATATCATCCAGAAGTGTGAAGTCACCGGCGTGCGCGTTGAAAATGGCCGTACCGTGGGTGTCGATACAACCAAAGGCCCGATCGACTGCGACAAGATCGGCATGATCGTTGCCGGCAACGCCTCTGTTCTGTCGGAAATGGCGGGCTTCCGTCTGCCGATGGAATCCGTGGCCCTGCAGGCGATGGTGTCCGAGCCGATCAAACCCTGCATGGACGTGGTTGTGATGGCCAACACCGTGCACGGCTACATGTCCCAGTCCGACAAGGGCGAGATGGTCATCGGCGGCGGCACCGACGGGTTCAACAACTACACCCAGCGCGGTTCGTTCCACCATATCGAGGAAACCGTGCGCGCCCTGGTCGAAACCTTCCCGATGGTCAGCCGCCTGAAGATGCTGCGCCAGTGGGGCGGCATCGTGGATGTGACCGGCGACCGCTCGCCGATCATCTCCAAGACCCCGGTTCAGAACTGCTTCATCAACTGCGGCTGGGGCACCGGCGGCTTTAAGTCGATCCCGGGCTCGGGCTGGGCGATGGCAGAGCTGATGGCCACCGGCCACTCGCCGCTGACCGAGGAGTTCTCGATCAACCGCTTCAAAGAAGGCAAGTTCATCGACGAGAGCGTCGCCGCCGGTGTGGCGCACTAACGCCGCAAAATTCAATACTGTGGAGCAAGCACAATGCTGATCCTTGAATGCCCCTATTGCGGCGTCAAAGCCGAAGAAACCGAACTGGCCGCGGGCGGCGAAGCGCACCTGAAGCGCTTTGGCCCCGGTTCCTCGGATGATGAGTTCCATGACTACCTGTTCATGCGCGAAAACCCCAAAGGCGTTCATTTTGAACGCTGGCGCCATGCCAACGGCTGCGGCAAGTGGTTTCACGCCGCCCGCTGCACCATGACGCTGGAGGTCTTTGGCACCTATACCGCACAGACCAGCGTTCCGACGCAGGAGATCCTGGACAAGATCGCTGCCAAACGCCCGGGCTGGACCTGGCGCGAATTTGCGGACGGCAAGAAATGAACCTCCGCCTGATTGAAACACCCGCTTTTCTCTTGAAAGGTCTGCGCCCATGAGCACGCGTCTTGCCAAACACGGCCGGCTGATCGACCGCTCCAAACAGATCGCCTTCACCTTCAACGGCAAATCCATGCAGGGTTTTGCCGGCGATACCCTGGCGTCCGCACTGCTGGCCAACGGCCAGGTGATGATGGGCCGCTCGTTCAAATACCACCGCCCGCGCGGCGTTGTCGCATCCGGCTCGGAAGAGCCCAATGCGCTGATGCAGCTGGGTGTGGGCGACCGTTACGAGCCGAACCAGCGCGCCACCACCACCGAGCTGTTCTCGGGCCTGACCGCGCAGTCGCAGAACCACTGGCCGAGCCTGGAGTTCGACGTTCTGGCGGTGAACAACAAGCTGTCACGTTTCCTGACCGCCGGCTTCTACTACAAGATGTTCATCCATCCGCGTCCGCTGTGGAAACACGTCTATGAGCCGATCATCCGCAAGTCCGCAGGCCTGGGCGCAGCCCCAGACAAGGAACTGAAAGACGCCGACACTTACGAGCACTTCTACTTCTTTGCAGATGTGCTGGTCATCGGCGGCGGCGTTGCCGGCCTGCAGGCGGCCAAGGCGGCTGCGGCCTCCGGCGCCAAGGTTCTGGTGCTGGAGCAGAACAGCTACTGGGGCGGCCGTGCGCCGGTTGACGGCGGCACCATCGACGGCGAAGCGCCCGAGGTCTGGATCGAAAAGACCCTGGAAGAGCTGCGCGGCATGGACAACGTTACGCTCCGCGACCGCTGCATGGGTTCCGGCGTCTATGACCACGGCTATGCCCTGGGCTATGAGCGCCTGACCGACCACGCACCGGGCCAGGGCGGCCCGCGCCACCGTCTGTGGCGGATCCGCGCCTCTCAGATCGTCACCGCAACCGGTGCGATCGAGCGTCCGCTGTCCTTTGCCGGCAACGATGTTCCCGGCGTGATGCTGGCGGCCTCAATGCGCGACTATGTGGTGAACTGGGGCATCAACCCGGGCCAGAAGGTGGTGGTTGCCACCAACAACGACGACGCCTACCGCACCGCGCTGGTGCTGCATGACGCCGGCGTCGAAGTGGTCCGCGTGGTCGACACCCGCGAAACCGGCGGCGGCGCGCTGATGGAAGCTGTCCGCGAAAAGGGCATCCGGGTCGAACTGGGCCGTGCCATCGCCAAGGTGAAGGACGGCAAATGCGTGACTGAGGTCGCCATCTGCGCCCAGAACGGCGAAGGCGGCGCGCGCGAGACCGTGCAAGCCGATGCAGTTGCCATGTCCGGTGGCTGGTCGCCGGTGGTCCACCTGTGGTCCCATTGCGGCGGCAAGCTAATCTGGGACGAGGTGAACGCCAATTTCCGCCCCGATGCCTCCCGTCCGCCGCTGGGCCACGACGGCAACGGCTTTGTGGTGCCTGCTGGTGCCGCAAACGGCGAGTTCGGCCTGGGCGCGCTGCTGGAAGATGCAGCTGCGGCTGGCGCGAAAGCAGCTGAAGCGGCCGGATTCCCGGCGAAATCCGTGGCGGCTGCCAAGGGCGAGTCCGAAGCGGAAGCGCAGATGGAAGCAGTGTGGCTGATGCCTGCCAAGGCAGACATCAAGCTGCGCATGAAATCCTGGCTGGACTATCAGAACGACGTGAAAGTGTCGGACGTGCAGCTGGCGGCCCGCGAAGGCTATGAGAGCGTCGAGCACACCAAGCGTTACACCACGCTGGGCATGGCAACCGATCAGGGCAAACTGTCCAACATCAACGGCCTGGCCATTCTGGCCGACAGCCTGAACTCGGAAATCCCGCAGGTGGGCACCACCACCTTCCGTCCGCCGTACCACCCGATCTCTTTGGGTGCGATTGCGGGTGAAGCACGGGCCGAGATCTTCCAGCCGGTGCGCAAGACGCCGATCTACGACTGGTTCGACAAGAACGGCGCGGATTGGGAACCGGTTGGCCAGTGGCGCCGCCCGTTCTCCATCAACAAGCCGGGCGAGGACCGTCATGCAGCGGTGAACCGCGAGGTGAAGAACACCCGCGAGAACCTCGGCCTGCTGGACGCCTCGACGCTGGGCAAGCTGGTGGTCAAAGGCCCCGACGCAGGCAAGTTTCTGGACATGCTGTACACCAACATGATGTCGACGCTGAAGCCGGGCAAATGCCGCTATGGCCTGATGTGCACCGAAAACGGTTTCCTGATGGACGACGGTGTGGTTGCCCGCATCGACGAGGACACCTTCCTGTGCCACACCACCACCGGCGGCGCCGAGCGCATCCACGGCTGGATGGAAGAGTGGCTGCAGACCGAATGGTGGGACATGAAGGTCTATGTCGCCAACGTGACCGAACAGTACGCCCAGATCGCTGTGGTCGGCCCCAACGCCCGCAAGGTGCTGGAGAAGCTGAATGCGGCAGCGGGCGGCGGCATGGATGTCTCGAAAGAGGCGCTGCCGTTCATGGAATGGCGTGACGGCAAGATCGGCGAGTTCGACGCCCGTGCTTACCGGATCTCCTTCTCGGGCGAACTGTCCTATGAGATCGCGGTTGCAGCCTCCGAAGGCCAGGCGTTCTGGGATGCGCTGATGGAAGCGGGCAAGGAATTCGGCGTCATGCCTTATGGCACCGAGACCCTGCACATCCTGCGTGCCGAAAAAGGCTTCATCATGATCGGCGACGAGACCGATGGCACCGTGATCCCTCAGGATCTGGGGCTGCACTGGGCGCTGTCGAAGAAGAAGGAAGACTACCTGGGCAAACGCGCGCAGCAGCGTTCGCACATGGTTGATCCGGACCGCTGGCAGCTGGTTGGCCTGGAAACCGTCGACGGTTCGGTGCTGCCTGACGGCGCCTATGCCCTGGGTGAAGGCGTCAACGCCAACGGCCAGCGTAACATGATCGGCCGGGTCACCTCGACCTATCACTCCGCGACCCTGGGCCGCGGCATCGCCATGGGCCTGGTCAAGCATGGTCCCAAGCGGATGGGCGAAGTAATCGAGTTCCCCGGCACTGACGGCAAGACCTACAAAGCCAAGATCGTTGATCCGGTCTTCTACGATAAGGATGGAGAGAAGCAGAATGTCTAAGGCTGTTTCCGTACTGAGCGGCGCCCGTTTCTCGGGTCTGGCCACCGTCGAGGATGCCGGTCTGCAGGGTATGATCACCCTGCGCGGCGATCTGGGATCCAAGGCGCTGAAGGCGGCTGTCAAAGCCGCCACCGGCGCCGAGGTTCCGGCGCAGGGCTCCATCTCGGTTGCCGAAAACGGCGCCGCTGCGTGGATGTCCCCGGACGAGCTGCTGCTGCTGGTGCCTTACGAGGATGCAGTTGCCAAGACCGCGGAAGTGGCCGAGGCGCTGAAAGGCGAGCATGCTCTGGCTGTAAACGTCTCCGACGCCCGTGCCTTCTTCCGCCTGTCGGGCGAGGGTGCGCGCGAGGTTCTGGGCAAGGTGAGCCCGGTGGACTTTGACGCTGCGGCCTTCAAGCCCGGCCAGTTCCGCCGCTCGCGCCTGGCTCAGGTGGCTGGCGCCTTCTGGTTGAACGACGACGGCAGCTTCTACATCGTCTGCTTCCGCTCGGTTGGTGAATATGTGTTCAAACTGCTGAGCGCAGGGGCGCATCCGCAAAGTAAAGTGGGTGTTTACTAAAATTATCACTCGCTTTCTGCTTGTGACGCCTTTGCGCGTCATTTACGGTGCCCTGGAGACTTTCCAGGGCACCTTTTTTGTGCCCGTTCCCGGAAGGTTTCCATTTGCGCATTTTGCAAGCGGTTGAATTCTGGCTGTTTCCTTGGGGGGAGGTGGCTGCGTGACGATGTTTCGGGGGGCTGCCCATGGGTCTGCGGTTTTGCGGGTTCTTTGCACTTGTACTAACGCTTGGAGGTGCCGCGGCTATCGCGGGGCCCGGCTTTCGCTGCAGCCTGAAACCGATTTCCGGAACAGAGTGGATTCCCAGCCGTTTCAGCCTGAAGTTCGCGGATGACTTCAGCGGCGCTGTGATCACCGATATGGTCTTTGGCGTGACGGTCAATGCCAGGGTGATGCAGCACAGTGAAACCTCTTATATGCTGAATTGGGCGTTGCCGAAACTGGCTGTCGGTGGAGACGCTGGACGGCCCAAGCCTCGATTCCGGGCGATTTTGAACACTGCGAACCACAAAATGAGCATCAAGGCAGAGCGCAGCGGTCAGGATGGGGTACTGCCACGTGGACAGGGTCATTGCGAAATGCTCCGCAGCCTGTCTTTGCTGGCTCAGAACGAAGGCTGACCTGCTGGCTTAGCTGGCACGCATGTATTGCGTCGCATTGAAATCGCAGTAGTAGAAAACGTGTTCTTTTGACGTTGGAATTTGCTTGCCTTTCTTTTCTTCGGCTGCAAACAACCCCGGGATGAATTTGGAGAAAAACAGATGCTACGTTTTGCACTTTCCGGGATAGCAGCTTCCGTCAGCTTCGCGGGGCAGGTGGCCTTTGCCGAGACGGTTTATGATTGTGAGATCAAAGCCTTCACCAACAATGGCTGGATTGCACCTAGGGTCATCGTGATGTGGAACGATGAGGATGAGTCGGCAAAGATTTATGATGGTTTCATTCACGAACTTGTTGGTGAGCCTCTTGAGGCACGCGTTGAACGGCGCAATGAGATTTCCTACAACTTGGACTGGCGTGTAAATGATATCCCGGTCGGCAACGCCAGAACCAAAGTGGATGGTTTGTACACCGGGGTTCTCAATATGAAGCAGAACACCCTGTCGATCCGTGGCGTGATCACCGGCTACGAAAACCTGCCGCGCGGGCGGGGTAAGTGCAAGGTCAAGAAGGGCTAAACAGTTCGGAACCAGAGTTGCAAGGTCCGCGGATAATGTCGCACGGCAATGCGAGCTCATCCTTTGGTGGACAATATGCGCGCTAACAAGGTCTGTTGCTGCTTGAAGACTGTTCAGCATTGAGACCTGGAATTCTTGGTAACCACTAGTTTTTTGCACATGGGTCCTGCGGTGTTTTCACGCCTAGGCCCCTTGACCTGATAGCGCGCACACAGCATGTATCTGCGCAGGAACGCAAACTTATTTCACAGGGGGCCAAAATGGCTTTTGAACTTCCCGATCTTCCTTATGCACACGACGCCCTGGCCGCCAAAGGCATGTCGGCGGAAACCCTGGAATACCACCACGATCTGCACCACAAGGCCTATGTCGACAACGGCAACAAGCTGATTGCCGGCACTGAGTGGGACGGCAAGTCGATGGAAGAGATCATCAAAGGCACTTATGACGCCGGCGCGGTTGCCCAGAACGGCATCTTCAACAACATCTCCCAGCTGTGGAACCACAACCAGTTCTGGGAAATGATGGGCCCGGGTGAAAGCAAAATGCCGGGTGAACTGGAGAAAGCTTTGGTTGAATCCTTCGGCTCGGTCGATGAGTTCAAATCGCAGTTCTCCGCCGCTGGCGCGGGCCAGTTCGGCTCCGGCTGGGCCTGGCTGGTCAAGAACGCTGACGGCTCGCTGGCGGTGACCAAGACCGAAAACGGCGTCAACCCGCTGTGCTTCAACCAGACCGCGCTGCTGGGCTGCGATGTGTGGGAGCACTCCTACTACATCGATTTCCGCAACAAGCGCCCGGCTTATCTGTCGAACTTCCTCGACAACCTGGTGAACTGGGAAAACGTCGCCTCGCGCATGTAAGGCACATGCCGCATATTGGCTTATTCAGGCCCGCCGGAGATCTCCGGCGGGCTTTTTCGTGTGGCTTCGACGCGTTTTTTGCCCGGAACGCGGGCGGGGTTTCGTGCGTTGGTCCGGTGTACGAAAGGAGGACCATTATGGCTGAACGCAAGAGGTCCATGGACGGACACCAGGAAACCAAAGGCATACTGGGCGAAAAGGGCAGCGTCTCTCATGGCGGGCGCACCGGCGGGCGGCTGGCCCGGGAAATTGGCAGCGAAGACGAGGAAAAGCGCGCCAAGGAGCGTCCGGCAGGGGCGACACGGGTGCGTAAGTCCAATGAGCAGGAGGAGAAGTAATGACCCGGCTTTCCTACGGCACCTATGTCCTGGTGGCTGACAGTGAGAAGGCGCTGTTCCTGGAAAACACCGTCGATGGTGACGACCCCTTCCTGCAGGTGCGCCGCAAGGATGAGCAGGAAAACCCGCCGGACCGGGAGCAATCCGCCAACCGTCCGGGACGGTTCAACGACGGCCCTAGCGTCCACCGCTCTGCCGTGGACGACACCGATTGGCACCAATTGGCCAAGGAGCGGTTTGCAAAGGATCTGTCGGACAAGCTGTATGAGATGGCCCACCGCGGTGAATTCGCGAAGCTGGTTCTGGTCGCCGCACCGGAAGTCCTGGGCGAACTGCGCAAGACCCTGCACAAGGAAGTTTCCGACCGCGTGATCGGGGAGATCAGCAAGAACCTGACCGGACATGAGATCACCAGGATCGAAGAATTGGTGAAAGATGCGCTGCGTAACAGCTGAGCAGGGTTGACCCGCGCTTCTGCCCGGTGTCTGTGAAACGGCAGCCGGGCGGGAGCATGTCATGGGAGAGGCACAAAAAGGGGTTCTGGCACTCTGTGCCTCCTGCACCGTTTGGGGGCTTTCCGGTATTTACTACAAGGCATTGTCGCATGTGCCGCCGGAGCAGGTGCTGTCGCACCGGGCGCTGTGGTCGTTTGTGTTTTTTGCCATCGTGCTGCTGTGTCAGGGGCGTATCAGCGCGCTGGGGACGGCGTTGTCCACCCGCCGTAGTGCCTTGCTGCTGGTGTTTGCCTCGGCAATGATTTCATTGAATTGGTTTATCTTCATCACTGCGGTGCAGGTGGGCTATGCGACCGAAGCGAGCCTTGGCTATTACATTTTTCCGCTGCTGAGCGTTCTGCTGGGGAGGCTTGCCTTCGGTGAGCAGCTGACGCGGGCCCAAGGCGCCGCGGTAGGGCTGGCGGCGCTGGCTGTGGCGGTGCTGTCGTTCGGGCTGGGGGCCGCGCCCTGGATTCCGCTGGCGCTGAGCTTCAGCTTTGCCCTGTATGGTGTTGTTAAGAAACAACTGCCATTGGGGCCGGTGGTATCTGTCACTGCGGAAGTTGCTCTGCTGTTGCCGGTTGCGTTGGCGATCATCTGGATGACCGGTGGGGCTGGTTTTCTGGGAGGGTTCCAGGATGCGCTGATGCTGATGTTCTCCGGCATCCTGACCGGGCTGCCGCTGATCCTGTTTGCCTATGCGGCCCGCCGGGTGCGGCTGGGAACAGTCGGGGTACTGCAATACCTGAACCCGACGCTGCAATTCCTGGTCGCGGTGCTGGTCTTTGCCGAGCCGTTCACCCCCTGGCATGGCACCGCCTTTGCGCTGATCTGGAGCGCGGTGGCGGTGTTTTCGGTCTCGGCGCTGCGTCAGGAACGGGCGTCGCGCAGGGCGGCGATTGCAGCCACCGGGGTGTCGGCCCAAATCAGGTGATCTGCGGTTTCCCGACCGGCAAATCCCTGGCTGACCACTTGCTCCAGCAGATCGCGCAGCTTGTCCCAGTAGCCTTCGGTATTGAGGATCACAATCGGCTTGGAATGCAGGCCCAGCTGGCGCCAGGTGAGGGCTTCGAAAAGTTCGTCAAGCGATCCCGCTCCGCCGGGCAGCACAACCACCGCATCGGCGTTCCACAGCATCACCTTTTTGCGCTCGTGCATGGTCTCGGTGACAACATAGGTTGTGAGGTCTGATTTCCCCACCTCGCGCCGTTCCAGGTGGCCGGGGATAACCCCGAAGGTTTTGCCGCCGGCCTTTTGCGCTGCGCGCGCCACTTCGCCCATCAGGCCGACATCGCCGGCGCCATAGACCAGCCGCATGCCGTTATCGGCCAGCGCGGTGCCGAATGCGCGGGCAGCCTCGGCGTAGGCGGGCAGAACACCCGCGCGCGATCCGCAGTAGACACAGACGGATTTGATGCTCATCGGCCAGCCTTTCCGTGGAATATCAAGGTGAAAACCAATTGGTGTTTTGACCCGTGATAGCGGGGTTGTTAGATTCCCTCAACTAAGCGGAAGGTCACATTCCGCAATTGCCGAAGGGAAAGACATGGCGGATGCATCTGGAAGCGGGGGTCTGGGGGCCCTCACACTTGGCGGTATTGCCGGCACGGTTGTGGTCGTAGGCGGCGTGGTGCTGTACCAGCTTGGGATGTTTGGCACGGTTGCGCCCGATGGCGCGGTGGTGAGCGAACAGGCGGCCGGGCAGGCTGCTGACGGCGGCGGCGCGTTTTCCGGCGAGGGTCAGGAATCGGGACAGCCGCTGCAGAACCGGGCCATTGAGGAGGCTGCGGGCAATCAGGTTGAAGCGGTTGAAGCTGTTGACGGTGTTCAGCAGCCGGAGGACTTGATTGCGGAAGATGCCAGCGGTGCGGAACCGGAGGTTTCAGATCAGGTTGCAGCCGCAACTGGCGCGCCTGATACAGAAACTTCTGTAGAGGCAGCCGCCGTTGCGGAGACTGGCACCGGTGAAGGTGCAGAGGAAGCATCAGATCAGACCACCGAATTGGCAGCGCTGTCCGAGCCTGAGGGGATTGCGGAGCAATCCCAACCGGCACCCGAAACATCCAAAGAAGATGTCTTTGTCCTGCAGGCGCCGGAGCTGGATCTGGTGCGTGTGGATAGCGACGGGGCCGCGGTGATTGCCGGCCGGGCACAGGAAGGCGTGCAGGTTTCGGTGCTGCTGGACGGCGTGGTGCTGGAACAGCTGGAGGTGCCGGCGGGTGGCGAGTTTGTTGCACTAACCTCCATTGCGTCGAGTTCGGAGGCCCGAGTTGTGTCGTTGTTGGCAGAACATGAGGGCGCGCAAAGCGCCTCTGGCGCGTCCTTTATTCTGGCGCCAGTCGCCCCTGCGGAAACTGCAACGGAGCGTGCGGTTGAGCAAACTGAAGAGCAGGTAGCGTCACTGGTTCCAGACGAACCGGCTGCAGACGAGCAGCTGACTGGACAAGCAGATGAAACTGAGGCCGCGGCTGAGCCGGCAGCGGTTGAGCAGGGCGGCCAGGACGCGGAAAGCACTGCGGCAACCGGGCAAGGTGGTCAAAACACTGTTGAGACCGCGGCAGCGGAACCTGTTCCGGCAGAGACAGTTCCTGCGGCCGAACCCGAGCCGCCTCAGCCGCAAGGGCAGGCTGTGGCCGTGCTGCGTGCCGATCAGGACGGGGTAGAAGTGGTGCAGCCCGCAGTTCCCGCCGATCCGGACCTGAACAAGGAAGTGGCGCTGGACGCCATCAGCTACAATGGCACTGGCGGGGTTGAACTGTCCGGGCGCGCGCGCCCGAAGTCGCGGGTCAGGGTTTATGTGGACAATCAGGTGGTCGCGGAACTGGATGCAGCCCAGGACGGCCGCTGGAACGGTCGGCTGGCGGATGTGGCACCGGGTGTCTACACCCTGCGCCTGGATGAGATCGAAACCTCCTCAGGCAAGGTCATGAGCCGTCTGGAAACCCCCTTCAAACGGGAATCGCCGGAGGTGCTGCCGCAGCCGGAGCGCGATGCGGACCCGGACCTGCCAGCGCCGCTTGTGCGCGCAGTGACGATCCAGAAGGGCGATACGCTTTGGGCCATCTCGCAAGAGAAATATGGCAGTGGTTTCCTCTATGTGAGGCTTTTCGAGGCCAACAAGGACGCGATCCGCAACCCGGATCTGATCTACCCGGGGCAAGTCTTCACCATCCCCGAATAACCCTGGGAAACGCGCCCTTGCGGCGCGTTTTTTCAGCACGCCTCTCGCAAAACCGTGAACAGGTGAATATCTGGAGGTGTCTAGCCAGGAACAGCCATGACCCAGACTGATCAGGCCGCCGCGCCGCCACAAGCAGACATCGCACAGGACGAACGCCGCTCCGGCCTGCGCACTTTGCGCAAGGTGGGCCCGTATCTGTGGCCCGAGGGCAATCGCGCGGTGAAAGTGCGGGTGGTGCTGGCTCTGGCAGTTCTGGTTTTGGCCAAATTTATCGCGGTCTATACCCCGATGCTCTACAAGGGCGCGGTGGACAGCCTGGCGGGCGAAGGCGTGCCGCCGCTGGCGCTTGGGGCTGTGGGACTGACGGTGGCCTATGGTATGGCGCGGATCCTGACCATCGGCTTCCAGCAGCTGCGGGATGCGGTCTTTGCGCCTGTGGGGCAACGCGCCCTGCGGCGGCTGGCGCTGGAGACTTTCACCCACATTCACCGCCTGTCGATGCGCTATCACATCACCCGCAAGACCGGCGGCCTCAGCCGGATCATCGAGCGCGGGGTGAAGGGCGTCGAGTTCCTCTTGCGCTTCATGCTGTTTTCCATCGGCCCGCTGATCCTGGAGCTGACCCTGGTCGCGGTGATCCTGACGGTGCTGTTCGACGCCTGGTACCTGGTCGTCGTGGCCGTCACCATCGGGCTTTATGTCTGGTTCACCTTCGCAGTCACAGAATGGCGGGTGAAGCTGCGCCGGGAGATGAACAAGCAGGACACCGACGCCAACCAGAAGGCCATTGACAGCCTGCTGAACTTTGAAACCGTCAAGTATTTCGTTGCCGAGGAACGCGAGGCAGAACGTTATGACGGCGCCATGCGGGGGTATGCCCAGGCGGCGCTCAAGACGGCCTATTCGCTGGCGGCGCTGAATTTCGGCCAGAGCGTGATCATCACCGCAGGTCTGGTCGGGGTGATGGTGATGGCCGCCATCGGGGTGGAGCAGGGCAACCTAACCGTGGGCGATTTTGTCATGGTCAACGCTTACATGATTCAGATCACTGTGCCGTTGAACTTCCTTGGCACCGTCTACCGAGAAATCCGCCAGAGCCTGGTGGACATGGGAGAGATGTTCGACCTTCTCGAACAGCCCGCTGATGTGAGCGACAGGCCGGGCGCCGGCGAGCTGAAGGTCAATGGCGGGCGCATCACGCTCGAGAATGTGCAGTTTTCATACGATGCCGGGCGCGAGATCCTGAAGGGCATCTCGCTGGAGGCGGAGCCGGGCCAGACCGTGGCGATTGTCGGCTCCACCGGCTCGGGGAAATCGACCATCGGCCGGCTGCTGTTTCGTTTTTATGATGTGACCGGCGGAGCGCTGAAGATCGACGGTCAGGACGTGCGGGAGGTGACTCAGCAAAGTCTGCATCACGCCATCGGCGTAGTGCCGCAGGACACTGTGCTGTTCAACGACACCATCCGCTACAACATCGCCTATGGCCGCGACGGGGCCACCCAGGAGGATGTCGAACAGGCGGCGCGGGACGCACAGATCCACGACTTCATCATGGCGCTGCCGGAGGGCTATGACACCCAGGTCGGCGAGCGCGGGCTGAAGCTGTCGGGCGGTGAAAAGCAGCGGGTGGGGATTGCGCGGACACTGTTGAAGAACCCGCCGGTGCTCTTGCTGGATGAGGCAACTTCGGCGCTGGACACTGACACCGAGCAGGAGATCAAAGAGGCGCTGGCACGGGCCGGGCAGGGGCGCACGGTGATCACCATTGCCCACCGTCTGTCGACCATCGCCGAGGCTGACAGGATCGTGGTGCTGGAGCAGGGTGAGATTGCGGAGACCGGCACCCATGAGGATCTGCTGGCGCAGGATGGCCGTTACGCCCGGTTGTGGCAACGCCAGCAGGCGGATCAGGACGCAGCCTGACAGCAGACGCCAAGGTTGCGGCGGGCTTCCCAGCAGAAAAGGCCAGTTCGTAGAACTGGCCTTTTCCAATTGTAAAAGGGTGCGGCTTCAGAAGTTTTCCCACCCACCGTTGGCCGCTTTGGCAGGAACCGGAACCACGTCGCCAAAGTCTATGTCAACGCTGTGGGCGGTGGCAGAGGCCGGTGCAGCGGCCGCCGCAGGTTTGCTGGGGACGGCGCTCCCGGCGGAACCTGAGATTTTGAATTTGGCCATCAGCTCTGCCAGTTTGCCTGCATCGCTGTGCAGCATGTGGCCTGCGGCTGTGGCTTCCTCCACCATGGCAGCGTTTTGCTGGGTGACCTGATCCAGCTGGCCGACACCGGTATTGATCTCGGTCAGGCCGGTGGACTGCTCCGCGGCGCCTTCGGCGATGCTGGAAACCAGCTGCGAGATGTCGTTGACCCTGCCGACGATACTGGTCAGCGCCTCGCCTGTTTCACCGACCAGATCGACACCCTGCTTCACATGTTTGGAGCTGTCGCCAATCAGCGCCTTGATCTCGGTTGCGGCGTCGGCAGAACGCTGCGCCAGCGCCCGCACTTCGCTGGCAACCACGGCGAATCCCTTGCCGGCTTCTCCGGCCCGCGCAGCTTCCACTCCGGCGTTGAGCGCCAGCAGGTTGGTCTGAAAGGCGATGTCGTCAATCACGGAGATGATCTGCGAGATCCTGACCGAAGATTGCTCAATCTCATTCATCGCGGTCACCGCTTTGCGGACAACCTCGCCGCTGGCCTCGGCCTCGCTGCGGGCTTCCTGCATCGTCTGCTCCACACCGCGGGCGCCGTCTGCAGAAGATTTGACTGATGCCGTCAGCTGCTCAAGCGCAGCGGCGGTCTCCTCAAGGGTGGCAGCCTGGCTTTCGGTTCGGCTCGACAGGTCGTCGGAGGCGGTGCTGATTTCGGTTGCGCCGTTGTGGATGCTGCTGGCCGCGGAAATCACCTGTTCAATGGTTTCCTTCAGGGTTGCCACCGTGGTGTTGAAGCTTTGCCGGAGCTGCTCGTATTCCTCCGGAAAGGCCTCATCAATGGTGCATTCCAGATCGCGGCCGGACAGTCGGGCGAGGTGGTCGTCCAGCTTGCCTACAACCGCTCCGCGGTCGGCGATCCGGCTCGCCTCGATATTCGCGAGCTTCTCGTCAGCGGCTGCCAGAGCGGTGCGGGTTTTCTCCATCGCGCGGCTGAGCTTGCCGATTTCCGTTTTCGCCTCCAGATGTGCCGGTTCGAAATCGAATTCCTTGCGGGCCAGCCGGTCCAGGTCCGTCTGCAGCGCGCCGAACTGGCGGGTGAAGGCGGTGATCAGGCGCAGGCCGATGGCACCGCTGACAATCAGCGAAGCGGCGACCGCTGCCAGCGTCACAATAAGGGCCTGCCGGGATTGGGCGGCCTCAAACGCGGAGATTGCAATCATTTGATCCGTTACGGTCATTTCCGAGTCGCGAAGCGAACCGACCCATTGGGTTGCCCGGTCAAACCACTCCTTGGCGGCATAGCCCGGCGCCAGTGCGCCTGGGCCCGCTTCCAGCACCTCGTCGCGTATGCCGGGCAGACCCGCAGGCGCGAGCCCGGCGCGCAGGTCCTGGCCAGCCAGCACTTCTCGTAAGGCAAGGCCCGCAATATCCAGCAACTGGTGTTCCACTGCGCCGGTACGGGTGAACCAGCGGTAGAGGGTCAGGTTGAAGCTGCCCAGGCCGAACCCGGCTGCGCCTGCCGCCCGCTGCTGGCCTGCGGCCTCCTTGGCGTAGGCAAGACTGACAAGCCCGGCGCCGAGCTGTGCAAGGCGGGCATCCTTCTGGTGCAGCAACTGCCGGCTGGCGTCCTTTAGCAAAGCGCCGATCATTGCGGAGTAGCGCGCGCCCATCTGGCCGGGTTCGAGAGCCAGATCGCTGACTGCCTGCCGAAGGCTGGTCAGCTCGGACAGATGCTGCAGTGAGGCGCCCGCAGTGTCCGGTACCCTCTGCATGGCGGCGTCCACTTTGATCCGGGTTTCGTTCAGCCCGGCAGCGGCGGAATTGCCGCCGGAGGACAGGAAGGCAGCTGACAGGCCTCGTTCAACCTGCAGATGGTGGATAGCTTCCATCAGCGCGACAGAGCTTCGGGTTTCGGCCTGCGTTGCCCGCGCGTTTTGAAAGCGCTCCCAGTCTGCGGCAGCCTTTAGTCCGCCAATCGCTGCCAGGGCGATGAAGGGGACCGTGATCAGCGCCAGGATTTGCGCGCGTAGTGACATCGTCTTCTTCCTTAAACAAAAAACACGCTAAGCGGGAAAAGTCCCGTTGCTATTGCTGATAAGCATGTAAAGAATAACGGTTTGTGAATGGAACAAATGGACAGTCTTGAGAAAATTTGACCGGGCGGCCGAGCCATCCGCTACATGCGGCAAGGTCCGGCTGCTCGTGACGCATTTGCCCAAAAATATGCGCCTTCTATGCATGATTTTGATTGGAAATAATCAAGTTGCCGTGTGAAAAATGTAGCAATAACAATAATTTGCGATGATTTTCCATTGCTGCATTGCCGCCGCGTAAGACTATCTAAAATTCAATCTTACTGGCCGTCTGCCCCAGAGGGTTTTCTTGCTTTTGCAATGAACCCTGCAAAGCAGTTGACTGAAACGCCCGCAACTGAGGCCCCGAAGGGGAGCGTTGTGACTCATTTCCCGTTGACCGATGTTACTGCTGGCTTAATGTTCGCGCACTTCGGGCTGAGGCAGCACCAACGACTGCCTGCCCGCATACAAGGACATGTAGATGAAGACCTTTCTGACCGCAGCCTCCGCGGCTGCCCTGCTTGCCTTTCAGGCGCCCGCCCATGCTGAAGACCTTGAGTTCCTGCTGGTAAACGACAGCAGTGCTGATCTGGTGGAGTTCAATGTGTCGCCCGCGTCTTCCGACGATTGGGAAGGCAACCTGATGGAAGGCGGCTATCTGGCGCCGGGCTATGAGATCGGCGTGCTGATTGCCGATGGCGCAACCACCTGCGTCTACGACATCCGCGGCAGTTTCGCTGATGGCTCCGAGGCAGAGGATTATGGCCTCGATCTGTGTGATCTGGGTGAGTACACCTTTACCGACTGATCCTTGCGGAGCGTCTGAAACGGCGGCACGCAGAATTGAAAAGCCCCGCCGGAGCGGGGCTTTTTGTTTGTCTTGTTATTCCGCTGCGCGCAGGCGGCCGCGCGGGGCAGGCGGCTGCGGTTCGTCCTCTTCGGTATCCGCTTGGCCTTCGCTTGTCTCAGGCGCTGCATCTTCCACCCATTGGATCTCGGTGGTCGGCAGCTGACGCGCCTTCTTGAACAGCTTGGAGTCCTGCGCGATGCGGCTGGAGCGGCCGCGGGTGATCCGCGACAGCATCCGGCCAAGCGCATGCATATAGGTGGAGAACCACACCCGGATCGACAGCAGTGACGGCGTGACCACCAGGGTCAGCACGGTGGCGATGCCCAGGCCAAAGACCACGGCGGTTGCCAGCTGCTTCCACCACAGGGCGGTGGGGCTGTCGATGGAGTAGCCGCCGTTGATGAAGTCCAGGCTGACGCCGAACATCATCGGGGTAAGGCCGGCCATCGTGGTGATGGTGGTCAAGAGAACCGGACGGATGCGCGCCTCGGCGGTGCGGATGATCGCCTCGATCCGCGGCATCTGCTGGCTGAACTCCTGATAAGTGTCGATCAGCACGATGTTGTTGTTCACCACGATGCCCGCCAAAGCGACGATGCCGGTGCCGGTCATGATGATCGAGAACGGCTGCTGCATCACCATCATGCCGATCAGCACGCCGGTGGTGGACAGCACGACGGCCAGCAGCACCAGCACCGAGTTGTAGAAGCTGTTGAACTGGGCCAGCAGGATCACGAACATCAGCGCCAGCGCGCCGGCAAAGGCCTTGGACAGGAAGGCACCGGATTCCTCCTGCTCCTCCTGGTCGCCGGTCCACTCCCAGCCGATGCTGCGCGGCAGCGGGTCACTTTCCAGCCATTCGGTGAGGATGGCGATCCGCTCGTTCGGGTTCACCGGGCTGATCTTGGCGCCGTCGTCCAGCGCAGCCAGCACCGCGTCAAAGCTCTCAGCACCCGTCAGCTGCAGCAGCTGCATGGTCTTGCCATTGGGCGCAATCAACGTTTCACCAGTTGCGGCGGCACCTTCCGGCAGTTCCTTCAGGACTGCCAGGCGAGTCAGTTCACCGCTGCCCGCATCCTCGATTACCACCTTGTTCAGTCCCGGTTCCACGTCTGCCTTGACGTCATAGAACCGTTCCTGGCCGATGCGGTTGATCTGGGCGAGCTTCGGCACAGGTTGGCGGGTCACGAAGTTCGACAGCGGCACCAGCCCGTCCGAGGTGCGGACCTTGAGGTTGTCGAGCGTTGACAGCACCCGGTCCTGTTCCGGCAGACGGACGCGGATCTCGATCTCCTCGTCGGAGCTGTCGACCCGCATGGTATCCAGCAGGATGCCGCGGGTGACCAGCTGCACCATCGCGCCCACGGTCGCCACATCGGCGCCGTAGCGGCCGGCCTTCTCGACGTCCACGTCGATCTGCCAGTCGATGCCGGGCAGGGGCAGGCTGTCCTCGATCAGGATCAGGCCGGGGGTGTTCTCGAACTGCTCCCGTGCGGTCAACGCTGCTGCGGTCAGGTCTTCCCAGCCATCGCCGCGCAGGCGCAGATGCACCGGCTTGCCGGAGGCGGGGCCCTGCGCTAGTGCGCGGACTTCCACCTCAAAGCCGGGCAGTTTGCCGAGAATGGCATTCAGCTCGTCGATCACGGTGTTGCCGTCGTATTCCTCGGCGATCACCTTTTTCTCAAAGCCCAGGTATTTGCTCAGCAGTCCGCCGAACCAGCCGTCCAGCGGCTCGCTCTCGGTGGGGCGTTCCTCCCAGGGGATGATCTCAAACTGAACCTGGCCGATCGTGTCCGGCGGCAGCTGGGCGCCGGAACTGTCGGTGTTGAGGCCGCCGTCGCCAGCAAAGGAGAACACGTTGATCACTGCGTGGTGGTCCAGAATGACCTCCTCGGCCGCGCGCACCATCTCGTCCTTTTCATGCAGAGAGATGTTGCCGCGGGCGCGGATATAGGCGGTGGCCTGTTCCGGTTCCGAGTCAACGAAGAATTCAACGCCGTAATTGTTCTCGCTGAAGGTTGAGAAGACGGTCATGATGGCAAAGCCCACGGCGGCGATGGTCACCACCGGCATCACCGGGTTGCCCGCTATGAATTTGATCACATGGCCGAAGGGGGTGTGATGGTAGCCAGGGGCAACTTCCTGCTCCTCGCGCTCTACCTTGACTGAGCTAAGCGTGATCGAGGCCGCAAAAGATGCAAGGGTGAAAACCAGCCCGCCGAACAGGACGCCGGCCATCGGTCCGGTGTCCTCACCCAGCAGGTAGGAGGGGTTCAGCATCTGCATGGCGCCCGCAAACATGCCCCACATGGCGACCGGCACCAGCACCGCACGCAGCCACCAGGGCGCAACCATCCGCAGCGCGCGCGAAGCGCCCTCAAACGTGCGGCTGATGCGGCCGGTGACGCCGCCCATGACGGGCAGGTAGATCAGTGCCACCACCAGCGAGGCAGACAGAACGAAGATCAGGGTAACCGGAAGCATGCCCATGAACTCCCCCGGCACGCCAGGCCAGAACAGCATCGGCAGGAAGGCGCAAAGCGTGGTCGCGGTGGAGGACACGATCGGCCAGAACATCCGCTGTGCCGCCTCGACATAGGCGTGCATCGGGCCGGTGCCTTCCTTGATCCGCTTGTCGGCGTATTCCACCACCACGATGGCGCCATCAACCAGCATCCCCACGGCGAGGATCAGGCCGAACATCACGATATTGGAGATAGAGATGCCCATCAGCGCCAGCAGCGCAAAGCACAAGAGGAAGGATGTCGGGATCGCAAAACCAACGAGCAGCGCGGCCCGGCTGCCAAGCGCCGACAGCACCACGATCATCACAAGCGCGATGGCGGTCAGCACCGAGCCTTCCAGCTGGCTGACCATGGAGCCGACCACGCGGCTCTGGTCGTTGGAGGTGCCGACCTCAACTGCGGCCTGCAGTTCCGGCGGCCATTTGGATTTGGAGACCTCAATGGTTTCCTTCACCAGGTTCACGGTGTCGATCAGGTTGTAGCCCTTGCGCTTAACCACCTGGAGGGCAACCGTGTCCTCGCCGTTGAAGCGGGCGGTGCCTTCGCGGTCCTCGAAGGTGAAGTTGATCTGCGCCAGCTCGCCCAGCTTGACCACCCGGTCGCCGTTGGTCTTGACCGGCAGCTGATAGATGTCCTTCACATCGTCAAAGGAAGAGGGGATTTTGACTGAGAACGCGCCCTGGCTGGTTTCGACCTCACCGGCCGCAATCAGCTGGTTGTTGTTTTGCACAACATTGATCAGCTCCAGCGCGGTGACGTTATAGGCTTCCAGCCGCAGCGGGTCGATCAGTACCTCGACCATCTCGTCGCGGTTGCCGGCGATCCCGGCCTCCAGCACCGCATCCAGTGCCTCAAGGTCGTCCTGCAAGTCTTTGGCGATACGCGCCATCGTGCGTTCCGGCACCGCGCCGGTCAGGTTCACGATGACAATCGGGAATTCGGAGAAGTTGATCTCTGTGATCGAGTATTTCTCGGCGCCTTCCGGGAATTCCGCCTCGGCCTTGTCCATTGCGTCGCGGACGTCGGCCATGATGGCGGTCTTGTCCCAGCCGAATTCGAACTCCAGCGCCACCCCGGCATAGCCCTCGGCCGCGGTGGAGGTCATCTTGTCGAGCCCGTCAAGGTCGGCAAGCTCGGTCTCCATCACCTTGACCATCAGGGATTCGGCGTCCTCGGCAGAGATGCCGGGGAAGGGGACGGAGATGAACAGTGCCGGAATTTCGATGTCCGGCTCGCCCTCCTTGGGCAGCATCGAATAGGCAAATCCGCCGACAAGCAGAGAGATTGCGATGAACGCTAGGACCATCCGGGCGCGGCCGGCGGCCCAATCGACGATGCCAATCACTGTTCAGTCTCCCGGTAGGTGGCCGCCACTGCGACGCCTTCGGTTACGAAATCCTGTCCCACAACGATCACATCCGCGTTCTCAGGCAGGCCGCCAAGCCAGACGCCATCCGCCTCATCCCGCAGAAGCTGCACGGGGTAGAATACCACGGTGCTGTCGGGTCCGACAACGCGCACACCCAGCTGGCCTTCGTTGTTCAGCGTCAGTGCCGATTGCGGCAGCTTGTGCGCCAGCGAGCCGGCTGAGGAAATTGCGATATCTGCGGTCTGGCCGTCACGGATGCTCAAGTCCGGGTTCGGCACCGTAATCTCGACCTCAAAGGTGCGGGTGGTCGGATCGGCAGAGCGGCTGAGGAAGGTGACCTCGCCCTGGACCTGCTGGCCGGTGGAGAGTTCCGCGCCCGCAATGGCGCCCAGTTCCACTTTGTTGACTTCCGCTTCCGGCACATAGCCAACCAGTTTGATGGTATCGAGCTGGATCACCGTGCTGCACAGGCTGCCGGGTTGCAGCAGGCTGCCCAGTTCCGCGGTGTCGCTTTCGAGCAGGCCGTCAAAGGGCGCGGTGATGGTCAGGTGACCGATTTCCCGCTCTGCCGCGGCCACTGCGGCCTGCGCGGACCGCTCCGCAGCCTCAGCTGAGGCCAGACGGGTTTCAGAGGCATAGCCGCCCTCTGACAGTTTGGCGGCGGCGGTCAGGTTAATCTTGGCTTCCTTTAGCTGCGCCTGCGCCTGCAGCAGCGATGCGGGCCGTGTGCCGGGATCCAGCTCGCACAACAGATCGCCCTTCTTGACATGGGCGCCCTTGCGCAGCGGCTCAGAAATCACGGTGGAGGTGGTTTCGGCCCGAACTTCCACCTGGCGGATAGCCTGGGTCTGGCCGCGCAGGATCACTGCGTTGCCAATGGTCCGTGCTTTGCTTTGGATGGCGACAACGCCGACGCGCGAATCTTCCGCCTCCGTCAGCTTCTGGCCTTCGGCGGCAGTTTCGGCCCCGGCCGCCTCATTTGCGTCTTCCCCGCGGGCAAAGGCCATCAGATCGTCACGCTCGAAAACCACCAGATAGAGGCTGGCGGATACCGCCACTGCAGTCAGTATCGGTACAATGCGCATGTCGGGCCTTTCCTATTCTCTGTCTTCTTCCACGTGCACCTTACCTATGTCCGTCGGACGGCAGGGCCGGTTCACAGGGGAGTCGCGCGTATGTGATAGGGCTGATATAGGAGATGTCCATTCTAAACTAAGTGGTTTAGTTCACATTTCTTGCTTTTCTGGCCCATTTGCCGAAGTTTCTGGTGCAAACGGGCCACTTGGCTTGGCCTTTGAGCCGGGGTAAGAGGGGCGCAACGCATTCAATACAGGTGCGGGCGCCAGCCCGGGCCGCGCATATCAGGGGCTTTTCATGAGCGACACCGACAGCTTTATCGACGAAGTGACAGAAGAGGTCCGCCGTGACCGGCTTTTCCTGATGCTGAAACGCTATGGCTGGATCGGCGGCGCAGCCGTGGTGCTGATCGTCGGCGGTGCCGCGTTCCGCGAATACAACAAGGCCAAGGAACAGGCAGCAGCTGAAACGCTGGGGGACGATATTACCGCGGCGCTGAAAATCGACGGCAGTGAAAAACAGGCAGAGGCATTGGCTGCCGTGCCGGCAGAGAGCGCCGGCGGTGCAGCCATTCTGAACATGCTTGAAGCTGCGGCGCTGTCAGAGGCCGGCAAGACTGCCGAAGCAGTGGCGCAGCTTGAGGCGGTGGCCGTGGATGGCGATCTGCCGCTGATCTACCGGCACGTCGCCAGCTTCAAGGCGCTGGCGCTGCAGGCCGGAACGTTGAGCGCCGCGGACCGCCGTGTGCAATACGAGGCGCTGGCCCAGCCCGGCGCGCCGCTGGCATTGCTGGCGGCAGAACAGCTGGCTCTGCTGGATGTGGAGGAAGGCAATACAGAGGCTGCCATCAGCCGCCTGCGGGAAATTGTTGTGGATGCGACTGTCACTGCAGACTTGAAAGACCGCGCGTCTCAGGTGATTGTGGCGCTTGGCGGCTCGGTCAACGGGGACGCCGCGCCTGAGGGGTAAGGCGCTCCGCGGATCGGAACTTGCGGAACAAGAACGGCAGACAGGGCAGGGCAATGGCAATAATCAAATCAATCTCCCGGGCACGGGTTCTTCTTTGCACAACCGCTGTTGCGGCTCTTCTGGCGGCCTGCTCGGAGGAAGAGGTTATCCTGCGCGGCGAGCGCGAGGACATCCGCCCCGATGCCGCAGTAGAGATCATCAATCAGTCCCGCGCCATTTCCCTTCCGCAGCAGGCGGCCAATGCCAGCTGGGAACAGGGCCACGGCGCTGAGGCCGGGCGCACCGCGCATCCGGCACTTGCTGCCGCGCCGCAGCGCATCTGGTCCGCCTCGATCGGCTCCGGCGACAGCCGCCGCCAGCGCATCACCGCAACCCCGGTTGTGGGCGGCGGCCGTATCTACACCCTGGACAGCGCCGCGCGGGTCTCTGCGGTATCTCCGCAAGGCCAGCTCCTTTGGCAAAGCGAACTGATTCCGGCCGCCGATGACGAGGGTCAGGCCACAGGCGGCGGTTTGGCCTTTGCTGATGGCGTGCTGTATGTGTCCTCCGGCTTTGGTGTGCTGACCGCACTGAACGCAGCGGACGGCAACCTGATCTGGCGGCAGGAATTGGATGCCACAGGGTCCGGCCAGCCGCGGGTCAGCGGCGGGCTGGTCTATCTGGTGGCAGGCGACGACACCGGCTGGGCTGTGAACACCAAGGACGGCCGCATCGCCTGGCAAATTGATGCTGCGCCGTCTCCGGCAAATGTCCTGGGCGCCCCGGCGCCGGTTGTAACAAATGACCTTGCAGTATTTGCCTTCGGCTCCGGCGATCTGATTGCAACCTTCCGCCGCGGTGGTCTGCGCCGCTGGAGCGCCTCCGTTGCGGGCAAGCGCACCGGCCAGACCTTGTCGCGGATCAGCGATGTGACCGGCGCGCCGGTGGTGTCCGGCAACCGTCTTTATGCCGGTAACAACTCCGGCCGGACCGTGGCCATCGATCTCGAAACCGGCGACCGTCTTTGGACTGCGCGTGAAGGCGCATCCGGCACCGCCTGGCCTGCGGGCGGTAGCCTGTTCCAGGTCAGCGACCTGAACCAGCTGCTGCGGCTGGATGCAAGCAGCGGCGAAGTGATCTGGGCCGTGGACCTGCCCGGATACCTGAAAGACAAGCCGCGCAAGCGGGGCCAGATCCATGTGCATCACGGCCCCGTTGTGGCGGGCGGTCAGGTGGTTCTTGCCTCCAACGACGGGTTGCTTCGTTTCTTCAACCCCGTCGACGGCAGCTTGTCTCGCACCGCGGAAGTGCCTGGCGGCGCCACCACGGCACCGGTTGTCGCCGGGCGCACGCTGTATGTAGTTTCCACCAAGGGCGATTTGCTGGCATACCGCTGACAGTGTTTCCGGGTGGCACAAGCCGCGCGGATGCGCTATGAGCCGCGTCTGAATCGCAGAAAGCTGGTCTGATGTCCTTTACCCTCGCCATCGTGGGCCGTCCCAATGTGGGCAAGTCCACCCTGTTCAACCGCCTTGTGGGCAAGAAGCTGGCCTTGGTCGACGACCAGCCGGGCGTGACGCGTGACCTGCGCGAAGGCGCGGCACGGCTGGGCGACCTGCGCTTCACGGTGATTGACACTGCGGGTCTGGAAGACGCCACCGACAACTCGCTGGAAGGCCGAATGCGCCGGCTGACCGAGCGGGCGGTGGACATGGCCGACATCTGCCTGTTCATGATCGACGCCCGCACCGGCGTTACCCCGACCGACGAGATCTTTGCCGATATCCTGCGCCGAAGGTCCGCGCATGTGATCCTCGCCGCCAACAAGGCTGAGGGCAATGCCGCCGAGGCCGGTGTGCTGGAAGCCTACGGCCTAGGCCTAGGTGAGCCGCTGCGGCTGTCGGGCGAGCATGGCGAAGGGATGCCGGACCTTTACGGCATCCTGCAGCCGCTGGCCGAGAAGTTCGAGGCCCAGGCCGAAGAGCATGCCCCGGTCACCGATGTCGAACTTTATGAAGAGATCGGCGAGGACGAAGAAGAGGTCATCCCGGTTCCGACCGACGCCAAGCCCCTGCAGGTTGCCGTGGTGGGCCGTCCCAATGCGGGCAAGTCGACACTGATCAACAAGATCCTGGGCGAGGACCGGCTGCTGACAGGGCCCGAGGCCGGGATCACCCGCGATGCGATCTCGCTCAAGATCAACTGGAAAGACACGCCTATGCGGGTGTTTGACACCGCCGGCATGCGCAAAAAGGCAAAGGTGCAGGAGAAGCTGGAGAAGCTTTCGGTCTCCGACGGCCTGCGCGCGGTGAAATTTGCCGAGGTTGTGGTGGTGCTGCTGGACGCCAGCATCCCGTTTGAGCAGCAGGACCTGCGGATTGCTGACCTGGCCGAGCGCGAGGGGCGTGCGGTTGTGGTTGCGGTCAACAAATGGGACGCCGAAGAGCACAAGCAAGAAAAGCTGCGCGACCTCAAGGAAGCCTTCGGGCGGTTGCTGCCGCAACTGCGCGGCGCGCCGCTGGTCACCGTTTCGGCCAAGACCGGCAAGGGGCTGGACCGGCTGCATGAGGCGATCATGCGGGCCTATGGCACCTGGAACCGGCGGGTGCCGACCGCAGCGCTGAACCGCTGGCTGGTCGGCATGCTGGAGCAGCACCCGCCGCCCGCGCCGCAGGGCAAGCGGATCAAGCTGCGCTACATGACCCAGGCCAAGAGCCGCCCGCCGGGGTTCGTGGTGATGTGCTCGCACCCTGACAAGCTACCGGAAAGCTATACCCGCTATCTGGTGAACGGGTTGCGCGAGGATTTCGACATGCCCGGCACCCCGATCCGCCTGTATATGCGCGGGCAGGGCGACAAGAACCCCTATAGAGGCAAGCGGGCAAAGAACGCAGGCGCGCTGGAAAAGCACCTGAAGAAACGCGGCAGCTGATCTCCGGCGGCGAGCGCTCCCGCCCGGCTTCGCGGCATTCAAAGAATACCTTGGCCCGTTTGGCCCGGCGCCGCCCCACGGGGCGGCGTTTTCGCGTTCTGCAACGGAGGTCTGTTGTACCTTCGGCAGGCATCCGCCGTACTGACTTGGCCAGCACCCGGCTATTCCATCCAGAGTGGCGCGGTGATATCCCTTGGGTTGAGGCGCTTTGCCTCAGCCGACTTGCCTTTGGCAAAGCTGGAATTATCTGAGGTTTATCTTGGGCGGGCTGCGCCCATTTCGCATGCCTGTCACATCGCGCATTTATGGAAGAATTCATGGATCTGAGGGCACACACGCGCAAGTTCACAGAAAAGGATAACCGGCTGGCATCGCTCAGCTATTTCGGGACATTTGCGTTCTATTTCCTGTCGCTCTATCTGGCCATCACCCATGCCGACCGCTGGTATGTGATGCTGCCCGCAGGGGTGGTCTTTTCCTTTGCTGCGGTACGCCTCTACGTGCTGCAGCATGACACCGGCCACCATTCGCTGTTCGAGACCCGCCTGCAGAACGAGATCGCGGGCCATGTGCTGTCGCCCTTCACCTTTGCGCCCTTTGAGGTGATGAAGCAGAACCACAACCTGCATCATTCCAATATCGGCAATCTAGAGCACCGCGAGACCGGAGAGATCCACACCATGACTCTGCGGGAATGGAAAGCGGCCGGTTTCTGGGAGCGGCTGGGCTACCGGCTCTACCGCAATCCGTTTGTGCTGGTGCCGCTGGGTTCGGCCTTCACTTATTTCATCCGCTACCGCTGGCCCAAGAACACGGCGCGGTTCGGCGCTGCCGGGGTGATCCTGCACAATCTGGTGATCGTAGCCATGCTGGGACTGCTCTATTGGGTTGCAGGGGTGACCGGCATTCTGATCTGGCTGGCGTTCTCTTTCCTCGGCGGCATGATCGGCGTGTTTCTGGTCTATCTGCAGCATAATTTCGAGGACACCTACTGGGACCGCCGCCCGGACCTGAACCCGCAGGTGGCGGCGTTGCAGGGATCGTCTTGCCTGGATTTCGGCTGGTTCTTCGACATGGCAGTGGCAAATATCACCCTGCATGACATCCACCACTACAACGCCCGGATCCCCTCCTACCGGCTGCGCCAGTGCCATTACAGCCTGCCGCCTGAACTGGGGCTGCGCCGGATCAAGTTCCCGGAAGCGGTCCGGGCGCTGACGCTAAAGCTTTGGGATGAAGAGAAGAAATGCCTGGTGCCCTTTCCTGAGTGAGCATTTCCTGCGAAGGTTGCCGGGGAGCCTAGTGAATTAGAGGGGGAGGCTGACAGCGGCATGACGTCGATTTCAGAACTAAAAGGTGTGGGTCCGGCACTGGAACGGATCCTTCAGGAAAACGGGATTAAGTCCGTCGAGGCGCTGGCCGGGATGGAGGAGCAGCAGCTGCGCAGCATTCCCGGGATTGGCGCCAGCCGGGCGGGCCTACTGCAGGATGCCGCCCGGGCGCACAATGGGGCCGCAGAGGTGGACGGCGCGGATCTGAGCACCCGGCTGGCCGCCGCGGAATCTGCGCTTCAGGCGGCTGAGGAGAAGGCCGCCAAGGCTCAGGCCAAGGCAAAGAAGGCCAAACGTCAAGCTGCGCAATTGATGGAGGAATTTGCCGAGGCCAAGGAAAAGGCCAAGAAGAAGGCCAAGAAAGTGAAGGCCAAGGCAAAAAAGGCCATCGAGAAGGAAAAGGCCAAGGCCAAGGCCATTCTGGAAGGCAACGTCACAGAGAAGAAAAAGAAGAAGTCGAAGAAATAGCTTCAAGCCATTGCTTCAAAAGAAAACCGGCGCCAAGGGCGCCGATTTCTGTCTTCGGGACGCGGTCTGGATCAGACCAGCTCACCCTCTGCTGTCAGGGTCAGTTTGCCGCCCAGATAAGGGGCAAGCACCTCGGGCAGCTTAACCGAGCCATCCGCCTGCTGGCCGTTTTCCAGGACCGCAATCAGGCAGCGGCCCACCGCCAGGCCGGAGCCGTTCAGCGTGTGCACGAACTGCGGTTTGCCGCCGTCAGCAGGCTTGAACCGCGCGTTCATCCGGCGGGCCTGGAAATCGCCGCAGACCGAGACCGAGGAAATCTCGCGGTATGTCTTCTGGCCGGGCACCCAGACCTCGATGTCGTGGGTCTTGCGGGCGCCAAAGCCCATGTCGCCGGTGCACAGCACGATGGTGCGGTAGGGCAGGCCCAGACGCTCCAGGATGTCCTCCGCGCAGCGGGTCATGCGCTCATGCTCGTCCAGGCTTTTGTCCGGATGGGTAACCGAGACCATCTCGACCTTTTCGAACTGGTGCTGGCGCAGCATGCCGGCGGTGTCCTTGCCCGCGCTGCCGGCCTCCGAGCGGAAGCACTGGGTGTGCGCCACATAGCGGCGCGGCAGGTAGCCTTCCTCAACCGTCATGCCATTGACGATATTGGTCAGCGTCACCTCAGCTGTTGGCACCAGCCACCAGCCGTTGGTGGTTTTATAGCTGTCCTCGCCGAACTTGGGCAGGTTGCCGGTGCCATACATCATCTCTTCGCGCACCAGCACCGGGGTCCAGGTTTCCGTGAGGCCGTTCTCGTCCACATGGGTGTTGATCATGAACTGCGCCAGCGCCCGGTGGATGCGGGCAACCGCACCGGACAGCACCACAAAGCGGCTGCCCGAGAGCTTGGCTGCGGTCTCGAAATCCATGCCGGGCTTCACACCTTGGATCTCGAAATGCTCCTTGGCTTCGAAATCGAGCGTCTTCGGCTCACCCCAGCGGCGGATTTCGACGTTGTCGTCCTCATCCTCGCCATCGGGAACATCGTCAAACGGCAGATTGTCGATCGACATCAGCATGTCGGTCAGCTGCTGGTCCAGTTCCTTGGCCTCGGCATTCATTGCCGCCACTTCAGCCTTCTTCTCGGCCACCAGCGCGCGCAGGCGCTCAAACTCGGCCTCATCGCCGCGGCCCTTGGCGGCGCCAACTTCCTTGGAGGCCTTGTTCTGCTCAGCCTGAGCGGTTTCGGCCGCCAGGATCTTGGCCCGGCGTGCCTCATCCAGTGCCAGGATCTCGGATGACACGCCCGCATCCCCGCGCCGCGCCACAGCGGCGTCGAATGCGGCAGGGTTTTCGCGGATAGCGCGGATGTCATGCATGAGAGTCTCTCCTAGCGTTGAATGGTGTTTGAATCAGTAGGCCCATCCTATGACGCAAGGGTGAACAAAGGGGAAGGGGGCGGGCACCTCAGCGCCTGACAGTGTGAAAAGAAATAGGCCGGGTGTTGCGCCCGGCCTGTTTTGGTTCATTCCGCGGCCATTGACATTATGTGCACCTGATGCCGCGGTGGCTGCATGCGGATCTCGCCGGTCAGGAAGTCGGCATAGTCAAAGGTGAGCTCCGTGCCTGCCGGTATGCTGGTCAACGCCCGGCCCCAGGCCCCGTCGGAAAAATCGAGGTTCGGATACATGGAGTGGTTCAGAAACCGCCCTTCGTCGCATTGCAGGATCATGTAGCCTGGGCGGCAGGGATCCGGAAAGCTGTAGCGCTCCAGAAACTCCTTCATGTGGGGTTCAACATTGTCCAGCTTGCTCTCCGGGAAGGTGGTGTCGAGCATTCTGTCATAGCGCCAGACAATGTCGCCTTTGGTGATGTTGTCGTGGCAAAAAACGCCCAGCCCTTCGATAGCCGAGGGGGCGAGATAGCAGCGCACCATCATCATGCGCCTGTTCCTTCTTTCAGGAATGGCCGGGCCGCCATCCGGACCGGAAAGAGGGGGCAAAGGCCCCGCGCCTGGCGGCTTGCGCAAGGGAAAGCAAAGCGCCGAATCGCACTGTTTTGCAATCAGTTTCCGCACGCCTGCAGGTCGTGTTTGCACTTTCTTTCACTGCTGGCTGCCTGGCAACTGGCTACGGCCTGAAATCCGCCCCTTTGGGACTGCAGGGTTCCCTTGCAAACCCCCTGTCCAGCGCATAGGTTCCGCTGCAAATTTCCGGCATGAAAACCATGCCGCTTTGACAGAAGGAATATCCCATGGACGCTGGCGCAATCGGCCAATTTCTCCCGCTTATCCTGATCTTCGCGATCATGTACTTCCTGCTGATCCGCCCGCAGCAGAAGAAGATGAAACAGCATCAGGCGATGGTGGACGGCCTGCGCCGCGGTGACCAAGTAGTCACACAGGGCGGTGTGATCGGCAAGGTGGCCAAGGTCAAGGAAGACGGCGAGATCGAGGTCGAGATCGCGGATGGCGTCAAGGTGCGCGTGGTCAAGGCGACCATTGCCCAGGTTCTGAGCAAAACCGAGCCGGCAGCTTAAGCACCCTTCGCAACCATCTGAAAAGGCAGGGCAATGCTGCAAATTGATCTCTGGAAGAGGGTGCTGATCTGGCTGGTTTGTGCAGCTGGCATCATGCTTGCCCTGCCAAACGGTTTTTATACCCGCGTCGAACAGGCCAACGACGCGGCCGCCGATATCATCGCCAAGGGTGAAACGCCGGAACGGCTGGAAACAGCAGGCCAGTGGCCGTCTTTCCTGCCGTCGGGTCTGGTGAACCTTGGCCTCGATCTGCGGGGCGGCGCGCATCTGCTGGCCGAAGTGCAGGTCGAGGATGTCTATGAGGCGCGGATGGATGCGCTGTGGCCGGAGGTGCGCGATGCACTGCGGCCCGAGCGCTCCACTGTCGGCACCTTCCGGCGCCAGCCTGGCCCGGTGGATCAGATTCGCCTGAAGATTTCCAAACCGGACGGCATGGCCCGCGCGCTGGAAGTGGTGCGCGGCCTGGCTAGCCCGGTCACCAGCCTGACCGGCGCCGGAGCAACTGACATTGAGGTTGCTGCCGAAGGCGACATCCTTGTGGTGCAGCTGAGCGAGGCGGAAAAGCTGGCCTCTGACGACCGGACCGTGCGCCAGTCGCTGGAAATCGTGCGCCGCCGGATCGACGAGGTCGGCACCCGTGAGCCGACCATCCAGCGCCAGGGGGCCGACCGGATCCTGATCCAGGTGCCGGGCATCGGTTCCGCTTCTGAACTGAAGGCGATCATCGGCACCACCGCACAGCTGACCTTCAACCCGGTAGTGGGCCGCGGCAGCGACGCGGACGCAGCACCGGGCATCGGCAACAAGGTTGTGCCGTCGCTGGACGAAGAGGGATTCTATTACACCATCGAGGCCGCCGCGGTTGTCACCGGCGAGGACCTGGTGGATGCGCAGCCGTCGTTCGACCAGAACGGCCGACCGGCTGTGACCTTCCGCTTCAACACCTCCGGCGCACGCCGGTTCGGCGACTACACGGCCGAAAACATCGGCTCGCCCTTCGCCATCGTGCTGGATGACGAGGTGGTCTCCGCTCCGGTGATCCAGTCGCACATCCCGGGCGGCTCCGGCATCATCACCGGCAACTTCACCGTTGAGGAAAGCACCAACCTTGCCGTGCTGCTGCGCGCTGGCGCGCTGCCTGCCGGGCTGGACTTCCTGGAAGAGCGGACCATCGGCCCCGAATTGGGCCAGGACAGCATCGACGCGGGCAAGATTGCCACCATCGTGGCCTTTGTCGCGGTGCTGGTGTTCATGGGCCTCAGCTATGGCTTGTTCGGTCTTTTCGCCAACGTGGCGCTGATCCTGAACATAGCGCTGATCTTCGGCATGCTGAGCCTGATTGGCGGCACGCTGACCCTGCCGGGCATTGCCGGTATCGTTCTGACGGTTGGTATGGCGGTGGACGCCAATGTGCTGATCTTTGAGCGTATCCGGGAAGAGCTGAAGGCGGGCCGCGGCCCGGCCAAGGCCATCGACGAAGGCTACTCCAAGGCGCTCAGCGCCATTCTCGACGCCAATATCACCACCTTCATCACTGCGGTGATCCTGTTCGCCATGGGCTCCGGCCCGGTGCGCGGCTTCGCGATTACCCTGGGCTTGGGCATTCTGACCTCGGTGTTTACCGCGATCTTTGTGACCCGCCTGATGATCGTCATGTGGTTTGAACGGCGCCGTCCGAAAACGATTGAGGTGTGATATGCGGCTGAGACTTGTTCCCCAGGAAACCTCATTCGATTTCTTCAAACGCGCCAAGCTGTGGCTGGGCATCTCAGCCTTGATGATGGTGGTGGGCTTTGCCTCCTTCCTGTTTCAGGGGCTGAACTTCGGCATCGACTTCCGCGGCGGCACCACCATCCGCACCGAAGCGTCGGAGACTGTGGACGTTGGCGCATACCGCGATGCACTGGCGGTGCACGGCCTGGGTGACGTGTCGATCACCGAGGTGTTCGATCCGGCCTTCGAAGAAGACCAGCACGTCGCCATGATCCGCATTCAGGCACAGGACGACGGCGAGGCGATCTCCGGTGAGATGATCGAGACGCTGAAGGCCTCCCTGGACGCGGTGGCGCCGGGCATCAAATTCGTCTCGGTCGAGTCCGTTGGCCCCAAGGTCTCGGGCGAGCTGATCACCACCGCCATTATTGCGGTCGCCTTGGCGATTGCCGCGGTTCTGGTTTACATCTGGCTGCGGTTCGAATGGCAGTTCGCCCTCGGCGCGGTGGCGGCGCTGGTGCATGACGTGGTGCTGACCATCGGTGTGTTCTCGGAATTGCAGATCCGGTTCGACCTGGCGATCATTGCAGCGCTGCTGACCATCGTCGGCTACTCGCTGAACGATACCGTGGTTGTTTTCGACCGGGTGCGGGAGAACCTGCGCCGTTACAAGAAGAAGGACCTCTCTGAGGTTCTGAACATCTCGATCAACGAGACGCTGAGCCGGACGATGATGACCTCCGTCACCACGCTTCTGGCGCTGATCTCGCTCTATGTACTGGGCGGCGACGTGATCCGCGGCTTCGTGTTTGCGATGATCTGGGGCGTTATTGTCGGGACCTACTCCTCGGTCTTCGTCGCCTCCACCATCCTGTTGAAACTGGGGGTGAAGCGCGACTGGTCGAAGCAGGCCAACACCACCGGCAACCAGTTCGGCAACATCGATGCCTGAGGCGTTTCAGGCAGCCCTGCAGACGCCGGGGCTGGTCTGGCTGCTGATAACCATTGGAGCCGCGGGTCTTGTCCGCGGCTTCACTGGTTTTGGCACCGCGATGATCTTCGTTCCCGTCGGGGCGCAATTCCTGCCCTCGGCGGATGTTGTGTTCCTGATGGTGCTGATGGGGGTGTTTTCCACCATCACCCTGTTTCCGCAGGCCTGGAGCAAGGCGGACAGGGCAGAGGTCGGGGCCCTGTCCATGGCCGCTGCGGTAACCGTGCCTGCGGGCCTGTGGATCATGTCGCAGATGGACCCGCTGACGCTGCGCTGGGTGGCCGCCGGGGTGATCGGAGTGACACTGGCCGCTGTGGTCTCCGGCTGGCGCTGGCAGGGCAAACTTGGCTGGCCGGGGCGGTTCGCCATCGGCGGGGCGGCTGGTATCGTGGGCGGCATGACCGGCCTCACCGGGCCGGTGGTCATCGTTTTCTACCTCGCCAACGTGCGTGATGTCGCGCGGGTCCGGGCCAACACCATCGTGTTCCTAGCTGCACTGGATGTGGTGATCGCGGCCAACCTGATCTTCGGTGGCATGGCCAGCCTCAAGGCCGTCATTCTGGCCTGCCTTCTCGGCATCCCCTACATAGTCACCACGCTGACCGGTAAAGCGCTGTTTGATCCCAAGCTCGAGAAGCTCTACCGCTTTGCCTCCTATTCCGTGATCGCGCTGGCCGTGTTATCCAGCCTCCCGGTATTTGACTGAAAGGACCGCCCATGCGCCTGAATGAAGTGAGCTATTCCGATGCGCAGCCCATAGACGGCTATGGCGAGGGGTTCTTCCGCATCGGCGGCAAGGTGCATCAGGGCGGCGTGCTGACTTCGGCTGCTGGTACTGCGGGCTGGGACGGCATGGGGGACGCTGCGCCTCTGCTGGCGCTTGCCGGAGAAATTGATGTGCTGTTCATCGGCACCGGGCCTGAGATCGCCCATATCCCTGCAGACCTGCGCAAGGCGCTGGAGGATGCAGGGCTGGGCGTTGAAGCAATGAATTCACCGGCCGCCTGCCGCACCTACAATGTGCTGTTATCCGAGGGGCGGAGGATTGCCTTGGCCGCATTGCCGGTCTGAAGATGAATTTCCGATGTATTTGACCTGCCGCAAAGCGGGCATTTGCTGAATAGTCTTTTCATGCGCCGGAGCAATGGGATAAGCGAACTTCATGACATTGACTGTGACGGATCTGGGCGTGGCCCGCGGCGGCATCCCGGTGCTGGAGGGCCTGAGCTTTGCGCTGGAGCCCGGCAAGGCGCTGATCCTGCGCGGACCCAATGGCATCGGCAAGACCACGCTGCTGCGCACCGTCGCAGGCCTGCAGCCGCCGCTGAAGGGCCGGGTTGAGGGGGCTGAGGACCAGATTGCCTATGCCGCCCATTCCGACGGGCTGAAACCAACGCTGAGTGTGGCAGAAAACCTGACCTTCTGGGCCAGCGTCTTTGGCCGCAATGGTATAGAACAGGCGCTGGACGGGTTTGATCTGCAAGGCTTGCGCGACCGGCAGGCTGGGGCGCTGTCTGCCGGCCAAAAACGCCGTCTCGGCCTCAGCCGGATGCTGGTCACCGGCCGCCCCATCTGGATCATGGATGAGCCGACAGTGAGCCTTGATGTAAACTCCGTTGCCATGTTCGCAGACGCCGTGCGGGCGCATCTGGGGCAGGGAGGGTCGGCCCTGATTGCCACCCATATCGACCTTGGGCTGGAGGCAGAGGTGCTGGACGTTGGCCCCTACAAGGCCAAGCCGCCTGAGATTGACGATTTTGACGGAGGCTTCCTGTGATTGCGCTTCTCCTGCGGGATCTTAAGCTCGCCTTCCGGGCGGGCGGCGGTTTTGGCCTTGGCCTTGCGTTCTTTCTGATCGTGACCGTGATGGTGCCGTTCTCTGTCGGGCCGCAATCAGAGCTGCTGGCCCGCATCGCCCCCGGCGTTTTGTGGCTGGGCGCGCTGCTGGCCTGCCTTCTGTCGCTCGACCGCCTGCTGGCGCTGGATTGGGAGGACGGCTCGCTCGACCTGCTGGCCACCGCGCCGCTGCCGCTGGAAAGCACCGTCACCATCAAGGCTCTGGCCCATTGGATCACCACCGGCCTGCCGCTGGTGCTGGCCGCACCTGTGCTTGGCGTGCTGCTGAACCTGCCGGTGCAGGGCTTCCAGTGGCTGGTGATCTCCCTGCTGCTGGGTACGCCTGCGCTTTCTGTTATCGGCACCTTTGGCGCCGCACTGACCGTGGGGCTGAAGCGCGGCGGCCTGCTGATGTCCTTGCTGGTGATGCCGCTCTACGTGCCGACGCTGATCTTCGGCTCCGAGGTCGCCCGCCGCGGTGCGGAGGGCATGGCAGTGCAGACGCCGCTGTTGCTTCTGGCCGGCATCTCCGCCGCCTCCATCGCCCTGCTGCCCTTTGCCAGCGCTGCTGTCCTGCGCGTCAATTTGCGCTAGGACATTTGCCGGACCCGTGAATTGAGAAACCCGAGAACAAGAGCTAAATAGCCACCATGTCGATCTGGGAATACGCCAACCCGAAGAAGTTTCTGGCCACCTCCGAGAAGGTGATGCCGGCCCTCTGGGTCAGCTCAGCGGTGCTGATCACCGTTGGCCTTGTCTGGGGTTTCTTCTTTACGCCGGATGACTACCGGCAGGGCTCCACCGTCAAGATCATCTTCCTGCATGTGCCCTCGGCGCTGATGGCGATCAATGCCTGGTTCATGATGCTGGTCGCTTCGCTGGTCTGGGTGATCCGCCGGCACCATGTCAGCGCATTGGCTGCCCGCGCGGCAGCCCCCATTGGCGTGGTAATGACCGTGATTGCACTGATCACCGGCGCAATCTGGGGGCAGCCGATGTGGGGCACCTGGTGGGCCTGGGACCCGCGGCTGACTTCCTTCCTGGTGCTGTTCCTGTTCTACCTCGGCTATATCGCCCTGTGGGAGGCGATCGACAACCCGGACACCGCCGCGGATTTGACCTCGATCCTGTGCCTGGTGGGCTCGGTCTTTGCCGTGCTCAGCCGCTATGCGGTGAACTTCTGGAACCAGGGGCTGCATCAGGGCGCGTCGCTGTCGCTTGATGAAAAAGAGAATGTGCATGATGCCTTCTCCTCGCCGCTCTATGTCTGCATGGCGGGCTTTGTGCTCTTGTTCCTTGCGCTGGTGCTTTACCGCACCGGAACTGAAATCCGCGCCCGCCGCATCAAGGCTTTGATGGCGCGCGAACGGCTGGAGGCGTGATGCCTGATCTTGGAAAATACGCCGACACGGTGCTATCGGCCTATGGCGCCTCGCTGGTGCTGCTGGCGGCGCTGGTGGTGCTGACGATCCTGCGCGGCCGCAAGGTCCGCCGGGAGATGGAAAACCTGGAAACCCGGATGAAGCGCAATGGCTAAGATTTCACCGCTGATGGCGGTTCCCGGAGTGGTGTTTGCAGGTTTCGTCGGCCTGGCACTGGTGGGCATGTTCCGCGAGGATCCGAACAGCCTGCCGTCTGCCCGCGAAGGCCAGCCCGCGCCACCGGTGGTGCTGGACGAATTTCCCGGCAAGGAAATGTTCAGCGACGAAACCCTGCGCGACGGCACCGTGAAACTGGTGAACTACTGGGCCAGCTGGTGTGCACCCTGCCGGGCAGAGCATCCTAACCTCGAAGCACTGTCCAAGGAGGGCATCCCGGTCTACGGCATCAACTACAAGGACCAGCTGGCCAATGCCGAGGCTTTCCTGAACGAACTGGGCGACCCCTACACCGCGATCGGCCGGGACGAAAAGGGCCGGATGGCAATTGACTGGGGCCTCTACGGCGTGCCGGAGACCTATGTGGTGGACGGCAACGGCAAGATCGTCTTGCGCTTTGCAGGCCCGATCACCCAGCGGGTGATCGACAGCACCCTGCGCCCCGCGATGGAGAAGGCCGCAGCTCAGTAAGCGGTCTGCGGGCTTTCAACAGGGGCGGCCAAGGTGAAACTGCTCAGTTCAGGCTCAATGGCGCACATTTCATAGACCCGATCCAGCTGCTCCTGCTTGGACCGCCAAATCAGGTAGTCGCTGAAAGAGTCGTTATCTTTCCATTTTTGGAAGATTGCGATTTCGTTCCGGTCCTGAGCCAGCAGGATCTCGGCCTGCAAGCATCCCGCGTGCCTGCGGACTTGTTCCACCATCTGTTGAACAAGCGCAGCCAGCTCTTCGAATTTACCGGACCGGGGGTGCAATCCAATGATTACCGCTTCAGTCATTGAAGCCTCCGGTGTTTGTGAGTGCCGGAATGGTCCCAGCAACTTGGAAATTTTTGGTAAATTTACGGAATCAGCTCAGGCGAAGATGCTGAAATTCAGGTCCAATCCAGTGCCCAGCCATATGCCGTGATCGCGGTGATCGGCCAGGTCGTCGCCGGTTTCCGGGTGGGCAAAGACGATCAGCCCATCCCGGTTCAGCGCCAGCCACGGCAGCAACACGCTGAATTGCTCCGGCGTTGCCGCCAGCTGGCAGGACCACATCGGATGCGGGCCAACGGTCTTCTCATGCACGCGGCCCATTTGCACGCCAAACTCGTCTTCAGCTTGCTGGCACAGGCGGCGGGCCTGATCCACTGTGGCAGCGTCAAAATAGATGTGGGCGTGGTAACCAGTGATGCTGTTTGTCTGTTTCATAGCTGCAATTTTCCAGTGATTTGCACCGCTGGCAATGCGGTGTATCCGAACAATGTCTGTGCAGCAGTCAGCTATGGAACAGAGTAGGTGCGGAAGTCCTGTTCCCGGCGCATGGTGGCGCTGCGAGCGTCCAAATCACCCCGCTCGGCGCGCCAGTTGAGGTAACGCTCCAGATGCTCCGATGTTTCCCATAAATGGAACACCGCGATTTCGAAGCGGTCCCGGTTGATGCCGGCATAGGCTTCTATGCAGCCGGGATATTCCCGGGTGCCCGGCAGCATTGCCAGGACAGCTGCTGCATGGTCATCAAAAGTGTCTATGTCCGGATAGACGACTAGGAAAGCGGCCTCTTTCATTCTCGGGGCATCAGCCTTTCCTCGCCTGCGTTTTGTTTAAACATGTATTTAAAATATAGGTTTGCACAAGCAAGCACGGCCACACAACCAGTAAAGATCCTGCTGATCTCACGTTAAGATTGTATCCGGGATACTGGATTCCGCAAGCCGGAAACCTGTCATCGCAAACGAGTTTTCCGGCAGTCTATGGCACAAAAAAACATGCACCCCGCGGGGTGCATGTTCAAAAGCTCGGGTCTGGCAGGTCTTACGACTTGGCCAGATTGCGCAGCACGTAGTGCAGAACGCCGCCGTGTTCGATGTATTCGATCTCCGGAGCGGTATCGATGCGGCACTTCAGGGTGATCTCCTTCACCGAGCCGTCGGCAAAGGTGATCGAGCAAGGCACTTCCTGCAGCGGCTGGATGGTGTCCAGGCCGCTGATCGAAACAGTTTCCTCGCCGGTCAGACCCAGCGACTTGCGGGTATCGCCTGCGGTGAACTCGAACGGGATTACACCCATGCCAACCAGGTTGGAGCGGTGGATACGTTCAAACGACTCGGCGATCACCGCCTTGACGCCCAGCAGCGCGGTGCCCTTGGCCGCCCAGTCGCGCGAGGAGCCCGCGCCATACTGTTCGCCGCCGAACACCACCAGCGGGGTGCCGTTGGCCTGATGCGCCATCGAGGCTTCGTAGATCGAGGTCTGCTCGCCGTCTGGGCCTTTGGTGTAGCCGCCCTCGACGCCGTCCAGCATCTCGTTCTTGATGCGGATGTTGGCGAAGGTGCCGCGCATCATGATCTCGTGGTTGCCGCGGCGGGAGCCGTAAGAGTTGAACTCACGCGGCTGCACCTGGCGCTCCAGCAGGTACTGGCCTGCAGGCGTGGTGGTGGCAAAGGAGCCGGCGGGGGAAATGTGGTCGGTGGTGACCATGTCGCCCAGAACCGCCAGAACCTTGGCGTTCTCGATGTTCGAGATAGTGCCCGGTTCATGCCCCATGCCCTGGAAGTAGGGCGGGTTCTGAATGTAGGTCGAGGTCGCGGGCCAGTCATAGGTTTCCGCGTCGGTGGTCTCAACCGCCTGCCACTTCTCGTCGCCCTTGAAGACGTCGGCGTATTTCGACTGGAACGCCTCGCGGGTGACGGTGGAGGCCACCAGATCCGCAACTTCCTGGGTCGAGGGCCAGATGTCTTTCAGGTAGACATCGTTGCCGTCCTTGTCCTGTGCGATCACGTCGGTTGCCAGGTCGATGTCCATGGTGCCGGCAAGCGCATAAGCGACCACCAGCGGCGGCGAGGCCAGGTAGTTGGCGCGGACGTCCGGCGAAATGCGGCCTTCGAAGTTGCGGTTGCCCGACAGCACAGAGGTCGCCACCAGATCACCCTCGGCAATCGCCTCGGAAATCTCCTGCTGGATCGGGCCGGAGTTGCCGATACAAGTGGTGCAGCCGTAGCCCACCAGGTTGAAGCCGACCTTGTCCAGATCCTCCTGCAGGCCTGCGGCCTCCAGATAGGCGGACACCACCTGCGAACCCGGTGCCAGCGAGGTCTTGACCCAGGGCTTGCGGTCGAGGCCCAGGGCGGCCGCTTTGCGCGCGACCAGTCCGGCGCCGATCATCACATAGGGGTTGGAGGTGTTGGTGCAGGAGGTGATCGAGGCGATCACGACCTTGCCCGATTCCATGGTGTAGTCTTCGCCCTTGACGGCGACTTCCTTGCCCATCGGACGCTTGAAGGTCTCTTCCATCTCCTGGCGGAAAGCGGCCTTGGCGTTGGTCAGCGGCACATAGTCCTGAGGGCGTTTCGGGCCGGAGATGGCCGGAACGATGCTGCTCATGTCCAGCGACAGGGTGTCGGTGTAGACCGGCGCATAATCGGCGCCGCGCCAGAAACCGTTTTCCTTGGCGTAGGCTTCGACCAGTGCGATGCGGTCTTCGTCGCGGCCGGTGTTGCGCAGGTAGCGCAGGGTTTCGTCGTCGATCGGGAAGAAGCCGCAGGTGGCGCCGTATTCCGGCGCCATGTTGGCGATGGTCGCACGGTCTGCCAGCGGCAGACGGTCCAGGCCCTCGCCGTAGAATTCGACGAATTTACCGACCACGCCCTTGGCGCGCAGCATTTCGACGACCTTCAGAACCAGGTCGGTGCCGGTGGTACCTTCGACCATCTGGCCGGTCAGCTCAAAGCCGATGACCTCGGGGATCAGCATGGAGATCGGCTGGCCCAGCATGGCCGCTTCGGCCTCGATGCCGCCAACGCCCCAGCCCAGAACCGCAGCGCCGTTGACCATGGTGGTGTGGCTGTCGGTGCCGACCAGGGTATCCGGATAGGCGACTTCTTCACCGTTCTGGTCCACGTCGGTCCAGACGGTCTGCGCCAGGTATTCCAGGTTCACCTGGTGGCAGATGCCGGTGCCCGGCGGCACAACGCGGAAGTTGTTGAACGCGTTCTGGCCCCACTTCAGGAACTGGTAACGCTCCATGTTGCGCTCATACTCGCGGTCCACGTTCATCTGGAACGCGCGCGGGTTGCCAAACTCGTCGATCATCACCGAATGGTCGATGACCAGGTCAACCGGGACCAGCGGGTTGATCTTGGCGGCAGAGCCCTTCAGGCCGACGATGCCGTCGCGCATGGCGGCCAGGTCGACAACGGCGGGAACGCCGGTGAAATCCTGCATCAGCACGCGGGCAGGGCGGTAGGCGATCTCACGCGGGTTCTTGCCGCCGTTGGCGCCCCATTCGGCAAAGGCCTTGATGTCGTCGGTGGAGACGGAGAAACCGCCGTCCTCGAACCGCAGCATGTTTTCCAGCACCACTTTCAGCGCGGCAGGCAGCTTGGAAAAGTCGCCAAAGCCGGCCTCGGTGGCGGCGGGAATGGAGTAATAGGAGATCGACTTGCCATTGACGCTGAGCGTTTTGCGCGCCTTGGCATTGTCCTGTCCGACGGTGATAGGCATGATTGGCCTCCCTCAAGAATTTGTAACCGGGGAATTCGCTGCCTGCTAAATGCATGAGGAAGGTGAAGCATTCAATAGCCCAAACGCCGCAGGTGGCACTTTTGTATGCAATAGTACACATTTTTTGATTTAAGCTGCCTCGCGCCACGCTCAAAAATGATTGATTGGCCTGTTTGCCGGCACATCTTTAGACCTGAAGCCTACCAAACAGAGAAAGCGATTCATGAGATTCCTGGCGCCGATCGCGGCTGTAGTTGCACTTGCCTTGCCCGTTTACGGCCAATCCGCAGATGAGCCTGTGGTGGTTGAGCTGTACACCTCGCAAGGCTGTTCTTCCTGCCCGCCCGCCGATGCGCTGCTGCATGAGCTTGCCGCACGCGAAGATGTGCTGCCGCTGGCGCTGCATGTGGATTACTGGGATTACATCGGCTGGAAGGACGAATTCGCAAAACCCTCCCACACAAAACGGCAGAAAGGCTATGCCCACCAGGGCGGCCGCCGGATGATCTATACGCCCCAGATGATCATCATGGGGCAGGACGATGTGGTCGGCGCCGACGCGATGAAGGTGGAGGATGCAATCACCCGCCACCAGAAACAGCCGCGGCCCGTTGCGCTGACTGTGGCCCGCAGCGGCGGGGACGTGGTGATCAGGCTGCAGCCAAAGGTGCAGATGCCCGAAGGCCGCCTGCTGGTGCAACTGGTGCGCTACACACCGAAGCGGACCGTCAGCATCAAGCGTGGAGAGCTGGCCGGGCGGACGCTCAGCTATGCCAATGTGGTCGAAGACTGGCAGGTCGTGGCAGAGTGGGACGGGGCAGGCGGCCTTGAGGTCGCGGTCCCTGCGCCCGTCGGCAAGCCAGCTGCGGTTCTGGTGCAGGCTGCTCCGTTTGGCCCGGTCATCGCGGCGGCGCGAGTGGACTGACGTTCCGCGTCAGTCCGCAGCAGAGCCGGTCTGCCTGGCGGCTTTACCTACAGGCACATAAGGTTTCCAGCGGCGGTGGATCCAGAACCACTGGCCGGTATGCTTGCGCACAATCGCTTCCAGATCCGCGCTCAGCGCCTTGCTCATCGTCAGCGGGTCAGAAGGCGGCACTTCGGCATTCATCACGATCTCGAAGTCCAGACCGTTTTCCTGCCGCACCGCATAGACCGGGATCAGCGCCGCGCCGAATTTCAGTGCCAGTTCCGCAGGCACGGTGGAGGTGACGGCAGGCTTGCCGAAAAAGTCGATCAGTTCGCCGCCCTGGGCGTGCAGGTCGGTGACGATGGCGGCAATGCCGCCCTTCTTCAGATGCCGGACCAGCTCCACCATGCCGCGCTTGCCCTGTTCGAACATCAGGTCGTGATTGGCCTTCATGGCTTCGACATAATGTTCGTTGAAATAGGGGTTGGCCATGCGCCGGTAAAGCGACCCCATCTCGTGGCCGCGGGCGACCAGGGCCGCGCGGGCGGCATCGTAATTGCCGAAATGAGCGGTCGCCAGCAGCACCGGGCGGCCTGCTGCGCGGGCGTCTTCCAGCGCCTTCAGGCCCGGCCCGGTGATCGGCGCCTTGCGGGCACGCTCAAAGAATTCCTTGCCAGCGTAAAGCTCTGCAATCATGCGCCCGGCATTGTTGCTGACGTCCCTGTACAACTGGTCTGCGTCCAGTTCTGACAGTTCCGGGCTGACCAGTTTCAGATTGTCGCGCACCCTTTTGTGAAATCCGGCGGCACGCCCCATGGCGGTGACCAGCCGGCCCATCATCGGCACCCGAAACCGGTAGGGCACCAGCCCGGCGCCCAGCAGAAGGCCGCGCAGAAACAGGTTGCTGCCAAAATATTTGACATGGCTCCAGGTGGAGAGCTCGGAAGGATCTGCGGGCATGGCGTCTGGATGGCTGCGGCGCGGAACTGCGCCTGGAAGCCTGCATCATACGCAGTGGCGCCGGCAGGCACAAGCAGCTCCAGCGGGCTGAAAGGCTGCGCAACTGCCAAGGCCGGCTTGCAAAGCTGTAGCTGTGCGAGGTGTCAGCCGTTGTCTTCCTCGTCTTCTTCCACCGATTTCAGCTCGATCTCTCCCGTCGCGACCAGATCGCGCATGGCACCGATTATCAGGCTGAAGGCGGCTTCGCCGTCGCTGCGCTTGACCCTGCCGCGCTCTGCAACTTCCTCGCGGATGTTGTCTGCCATCCTGCTCGACATGTTCTTGAGCAGGAATTCCGAGGTGGCCACGTCTTCCTCGTCGGTAGCAAAGGCGATTGCGGTCACCAGATCGGGCTGCGACAGCACCCGGATCAGCTTTGGCACGTCCAGCGGCTTCATCCGTTCGGCAATCAGCGCATAGGTAAAGATAGCCTTGCGCACCGAGACAGCGAAATCCTCGTCCTCTTCGTCCAGCGCGGTCAGCACCTCGTCGCGCTTGGCGGCGGCGGCTTCGGTCAGGACAGCGCCCAGGCGCTGGCCAGGGGTTTGGTCAAAGGCGAGATCAGGCCGTGCCTCGACCTGGGCGGCCAGCGACAGGCCGATGCGGTCCACGGTGTCCGGCGTTACATTGGCGGTTTGGCTGACCGCATAGGTGATGCGGCGGGCCACCGGTCCGGGCAGGTGGATCAGCATCTGCGCGGCCTTGGCAGTGTCGAGTTTGGACAGCAGAACTGCAGCCACCTCGGTGCTTTCGGCCTCTGCCAGCCCGGCCAGATCTTCGGGCGGCAGCTGTTTCAGCCGCTCCCAGGGGTCGCCGAACTGGCGCACCCCGGCTTCGCGGCGCAGGCGGCTGTGGGTGTGGCGGCTGATCTTGCCTTCCATCGCGTTCAATGCGCCAGCCAGGCCGTTGGGGAAATGCAGGCCGACATTGTCCAGCAGATCGGCAAACTCGCCCGCCACCGCATTCAGCGTTTCGCGGTCGACAATACGCATCCGGCCCATCTGTTGGGTCAGCTCCAGCTGCAGGTCGTCGGGCAGTTCTTCCAGCGGGATCTCGGCGCCTTCATTCAGCAGCAGCCGGACGATGATGGCAGCCTTGGCCTTGCCGCTGAGGCTGGCAGCCGCGGCCGGGTTTGCGACCGCGCCGCCGCCCATTCCACCACCCATGCCGCCGCTGAGGCCGCCTGCATCCAGGCCGCCCATCGGGGCGGGCGCGGCGAAATCGCCCATGTCCAGGCCGCCCATTCCGCCCATGTCGCCCCCGCCCAGATCCATCGGAAGCGCCAGCATATCGTCTTGAGGCATTCTCGCACCCTAACAAAAGATTCTTCTCAATCGTTGTGGGCAGGATAGGCCGCAAGCCGTAAAGAAAGACTGAAGCCTAGTAGCTGTAAGAGGTGCCCGTCTCCAGCGCGCTGCGCAAGGAGGCCTCAGCCCAGCTGCCGTCACCGCCGCGGGCGCGGATTTCCTTCCACTGTGCAAGAGCTGCGCCGTATTTTCCCTGTACGACAAAGCCTTGGCCCATGTAGGAACGTGCCAGGATATTGTCCGGGTCCTGCGCCAAGGCCTGATCATAATAGGCCTGCGCCAGATCCAGGTTGCCAAGTTTGCGGTGGGTGAAGCCCCAGTAGGTCAGCACCATGCTGTCGGTCTGATCGGCCATCGCGCTCAGCACTGCCTGGGCATCTTCCTGACGGCCGGCATAGGCAAGCTCGCGCGCCGCACCCAGCAGCCCTTCCTGGTTCAGCGACGACTTCCGCGGCCGTACACAGCGTTTCTTCTCCTCATCCCAGACGCGTTTGCCCTTGCAGGTCTTGGTGGTCTCGGAAGGTTTCGGAGGGTTCCAGTCGTTGCCGCTGGCGGCAAGGGCTGCAACCGGCAGGGTCAGGGCGGCGGCCAGGGCGAAAATACGCATGTCTCGTGCTCCAAATGCAAAGTTTGGCCCAGTTTAGCCGCAGAACCCGGGTTTGGATCTGTATTTTTGTTCACAAAGGCGTTTGTGTCCGCGGAACAAAAACGCCCCGCCGGAAAGGCGGGGCGTCTGGAGTTTTCAGGTCAAAACGTCTTATTCGCCGAAGACGCGCTTGAAGATCGTGTCGACATGTTTGGTGTGATAGCCCATGTCGAATTTCTCGTTGATCGCCTCTTCGCCAAGCGCCGCAACCACATCGGCGTCTGCCAGCAGCAGCTCGCGGAAGTCGACGCGCTCTTCCCAGACCTTCAGGGCGTTGCGCTGCACCATGGCATAGGCATCCTCGCGGCTGACGCCGGCTTGGGTCAGCGCCAGCAGCACCCGCTGCGACATCACCAGGCCCGGGAATTTGTTCATGTTGTCCAGCATGTTCTCCGGGAACACCAGCATCTTGTCGACAACACCGGCCAGACGGTGCAGGGCGAAGTCGAGGGTGATGGTTGCATCCGGACCGATGCCGCGCTCGACGGAGGAGTGCGAGATATCGCGCTCATGCCACAGCGCCACGTTCTCCATCGCCGGGATCACCGCCATGCGCACCAGACGCGCAAGGCCGGTCAGGTTCTCGGTCAGTACCGGGTTCTTCTTGTGCGGCATCGCCGAGGAGCCCTTCTGGCCCATCGAGAAGAATTCCGCGCCTTCCAGCACCTCGGTGCGCTGCATGTGGCGGATTTCAACAGCGACGTTCTCGATCGAGGAGGCAATCACGCCGAGGGTGGCAAAGAACATCGCGTGGCGGTCGCGCGGGATCACCTGGGTGGAAATCGGCTCAGGGCGCAGGCCCAGCTGCTCGCAGACGTGCTCTTCAACCGCCGGGTCGATGTTGGCGAAGGTGCCCACCGCGCCGGAGATCGCGCCGGTGGCAACTTCCCAGCGGGCCTTTTCCAGGCGGTTCTTGTTGCGGTCCATTTCCGCATAGAAGCGGGCAAAGGTCAGGCCCATGGTGGTCGGCTCTGCGTGAATGCCGTGGCTGCGGCCAACACGCACGGTGTTCTTGTGCTCCAGCGCGCGTTTTTTCAGCGCCGCCAGCACCTTGTCCATGCCCTCCAGCAGAATATCGGCGGCGCGCACCAGCTGCACGTTCAGGCAGGTGTCCAGAACGTCCGACGACGTCATGCCCTGGTGCACGAAGCGCGCTTCCTCAGAACCGACATGCTCCGCCAGATGGGTCAGGAAGGCGATGACGTCATGCTTGGTGACGGCCTCGATCTCGTCGATGCGGGCGACGTCGAATTCCACGTCCTTGGCTTTCCACACCGCGTCGGCGTTCTCGCGCGGGATCACGCCAAGGTTGGCCATGGCTTCGCAGGCATGCGCCTCGATCTCGTACCAGATCTTGAATTTGGTCTCGGGCGACCAGATTGCGACCATCTCGGGGCGGGAATAGCGGGGGATCATGGGCGGAGGCACCTTTATGTGATTGCGCAGCAGATGCCCGGCCTCTTAGATCAGCAAAGGCAGGACAGCAAGGCTGGGAGAGGGACATGAGGCAGATTGCCCTGATGATTGCGTTATCATCTGCGGTTTCGCCGGTTTGGGGCGGAGAATGGCGGGTGCTGAACGGGGCGGAGGTGCAGGCGGCGCTGGAAGGCCGCAGGCTGGTCTATGGCAGCGGCGCCTGGCAGGAATTCCACGTCTCGGGCCGGACGCTTTATAATGCGGGCCATGACAGCTGGGGCTACTGGGGTGTGCGGGACGGCAAATACTGCTCCACCTGGCCGCCCTCGGACCTGTGGGCCTGTTATGCGCTGGAAAGTGACGGCGAGGCCATTCGGTTTGTTGGGGAAGGCGGTGACATCACCACCGGACGGTACGCTGAGACTGCAGAGTGAGCCAGCGCGCTGATCCGCACGCTGCAAACCGGATAGTACACAGCGGATGCGAGCAGCCGTATAGAAGGGATTAGCTGCCCCGTAAATGCGCCAGCAACTGCGCGTTGCGGCAGTAGGATGGCGCCTCCGCCAGCTCTGTTGTCTCCCGCTGCAAGTCACTGCAGCCGTCCTGATTGCGGCAGGTGCTGCAGCGCAGGACCGCGCGCATGTATTTTTGGCCTTGCACCTGCGGATCGCCAGCAACCATTTCACCGTAGTCGATGCCCAGCCGGCTGGCCATGCCCTGCACCAGATCACTGCTGCGCCCGAGTTTTGCAAAAAGTCCCATGTATCTCCTCCCATGCCCGGCAGCGGCCAGGGTGGACACAGCATGAAGGGGAACGCGGGGCGGAACTTTGATGTGGCGCAAATTCAGAAGCAGCGAGGCTCTCCCGCCTGCGCTGCGGTCTTCGTGCGAAGAGCTGCCGCAGTTGGGCCCGGCACCGCGCATGGCGCGGTGCCGGGCCCAAGGCCGCTGATGGGGCAGGTTTCCTGCACCGTTCGGGCGCGGGAGGCCCGCCGGCGGTCCGGTATGTCAGATCGCGGGCTGCTCTGCGGCCTCTAGCCGTGTCACCACCTTGGCGCCGCTTTCCAGCGTCCGGTGCACAGGGCATTTGTCGGCGATTTCCAGCAGCCGCGCGCGCTGGTCGTCGCTTAGAGGGCCGCAAAGGCGCACCACCCGGGTGAACTGGTCGATCTTGGCAGGCCCCGAAGGCAGCGCGTCCTGAGCATGCACCTTGTCATGGCTCACATCGACGCTGATCCCTTCCAGCGGCCAGCCCTTGCGGCGGGCATACATGCGAAGGGTCATCGAGGTGCAGGCGCCCAGGCCCGCAGCGACAAACCCGTACGGAGACATGCCGCGGTTGGTGCCGCCATAGGCCAGCGGCTCATCGGCGAAGGCATGGTGGTAGGGGCCGGATTGCACATCCTGCAGGAAACCCTCCGGGTCCGCCTCTGTCACCCTCAGGATGCCCTCCGGCGCACCGGGCGGCGGCGCGGGCGGCGCCATTTTGACATAGCGCCCGGCCCAGGCAGCAATGACTTCGGCGGCGTATTCGGCGTCCGCCGCGCGGGAGATCAAGTGGTCGGCGTCATCCAGGGTGACAAAACTCTTGGGATGTTTCGCGGCGGTGAAGATCGATGCGGCATTGTCGATGCTTACGGTCTCATCCCGCGGCGCATGCAGAACCAGCAGCGCGGCCTTCAGCTCCGCAATTGCAGGCGCCAGCGCCTCAGCGTGGATATCGTCGACAAACTCCTTGCCGATCACAAACGGCCGCCCGCCCAGGCAGACCTCGGCGCGGCCCTTGGCCTCGATTTCCGGCAGGGCGGCATCGAAATGGTGCGAGACATGGCCCGGATCAAACGGCGCCCCCAGCGTTACCACCCCCTTGACCGAGGGGATGCCTGCCCGCGCCCGCAGCACTGCAGCACCGCCCAGCGAATGGCCGATCAGCAGCGCCGGCGCCATGCTGCGCGCGGCCAGGTACTGCGCCGCCTTGATCAGGTCCGCCACGTTGGAGCTGAAGGTGGTGTTTTCAAACTCGCCCTCGGAATGCCCCAGCCCGGTGAAATCAAACCGCAAGACCGCAATCCCCATCGCCGCCAGCCGTCCGGCAATGCGCCGCGCTGCCGGAATGTCCTTGGAACAGGTGAAGCAATGGGCAAAGAGCGCAGTCGCCAGCACCGGCCCCTCAGGCAGGTCGAGGCGGGCAGTAAGGGTGTTTCCGGCGTGGCCGGTGAAGGTGATCCGTTCCGTGGGCATGGGCGTGGCCTTTGTTAGGTGTTCCGCATAGATTGAGCGCTTGGATGGCCACTAACAAGGCGACAGGCCGGAACGTCACGGGAAGGTGAAGGCAGATGAGCAGCAGCGTCCTCTCAGGTATCGGATGTTACAGCCCGCAAACCGCGCGCGACCGCAGCATGTGGCAGCGCCTGACGGATTTCTGCACGGGCGAGCCGCAAGCCTTTGACCGCAATCCGGAAACCGGGCACGTGACCGGTTCGGCCTTTGTGCTGTCAGCGGACAGAAGCAGCGTACTTCTGACCCATCACAGGAAGCTCAACCGATGGTTCCAGCTGGGCGGCCATTGCGACGGCATCGCCGACGTGCCGTTTGTAGCGCTGAAGGAAGCTTATGAGGAAAGCGGGCTTGTGCGCATCAGGCCGCTATCGGCGCAGGTGTTCGACGTCGATATTCACGAAATCCCTCAGAACGCAAATGAATGCGCGCATTTGCACTACGATGTGCGTTACCTGTTTCACGCTGAGGCGGGAGAGATTGCAGCCAGCGGAGAATCCCACGCTCTGGCCTGGGTGCCGCTCAGCCAGCTGGAAGAAGTCACAGATTCGCCCGGCGTTCTGGTGCTGCGGGACAAGCTGGAGCCTTTCCTCTCCGCGTACTGCTGAAAGGAGGCGCCTGACGGCGCCGCAGGCTGTCCCGGCCCCTCCTTGCGGGAGGGACCGGCTGTTTTGTTCAAACCTCCCCCAGCAGCGCCTTGTCGAAGGGATAGCTGGTCAGGTTCTCATAGCCGTCTTCGGTGATCAGAACCTGGTCTTCCAGTTTGATGGAGAAATCGCCGCCCTCAGGCGAGACCAGCGCCTCGACACACAGCACCATGCCCGGTTCCAGCTCATAGTCAAAGGCGCCCTCGACCATCTGGTCCGGATAGGCCACCAGAGGCCATTCATCGCACAGGCCGACGCCGTGCATCATGCAGCCGTATTTCTGCTTCTGGAACTGGTCGTCCAAGGGGTGGCAGCCGCGCGACAGCTCCTGAATGTTCACACCGGGCTTCAGCATCTCCATGTTGTGGCGGATATGCTCCAGCCCGTGCTGCATGGCATAGATCATGTCGGGCCGCGGCTTTTCATCACCAATCCACCAGCTGCGGGAGATGTCGATACAGATGCCGTAAGAGCCGACCAGATCGGTGTCAAAGCTGATCATCTCGTTGTTCTGGATGATGCGGGGGCCGCATTCCTGGAACCACGGGTTGGTGCGCGGGCCGGATGCCAGCAGCCGGGTCTCAATCCATTCACCGCCGCGGCGGATGTTTTCCGCGTGCAGCACCGCCCAGACGTCATCCTCTGAGATATTGCCGCCAGGCACTTGTTCACGCGCGAATTTTTCCATTGCGGCCACCGCGGTTTCGCAGGCGTGATGGGCGCAGCGCATCGCCAGGATCTCGTCCGGGCCTTTCACCGCGCGGCATTTCTCAGTCAGCTCCTCGCCGGGGAAGATCTCCAGGCCCTGCGCCTCAAGTGCGCGCAGTCCGTGCAGCATCACCTTGTCCACCGCCAGCCGCTTGTTGCTGCCGCTGTGCTCTTCTATCAGGATGCGCACTTCGTTGGAGAACTTGTCGGCGGCCACGTCGATCTTGTCGCCGCGGTCGAAGTAGAACAGATCGGCGCCCGCACGCTGTTCGCGCACCAGCGGGTTGAACTCGCTGAGGAACGGCGACTGCTTGTAATCCCACAGCACCATATAGCCGTCAGCGCAGATCAGGAGAGCCCGGAACGGGTTGTGGGTGTTCCACAGCTGCATGTTGGTGCTGTCTGTGGCGTAGCGGATGTTCAGTGGATCGAACACCAGGAGGCCGCCATAGCCGCGGTCATTGATGAAACGCGTCAGCCGCTCCCAGCGGAAACTGCGCAGCGCCTGCAGGTCGGGCAGCTGCAGCCCGGCTTCGGCCCATTCGCCAAAAGCCAGCTGAGTCGGGCCGATCTCCACCCGGTCATTGTCGTTCGGGGTGTTGTCGCCCAATTTGGCGCCGCGGGTCGGGTCGATCTTGCGGATGTCGCGGTAATGCTCGTTCATGCCGGGAAGTCCTTGCTGCACAGTCCTGTACAATGTGCAGCAAGGGGCAGGGCGGATTCGCCGCTGAAAGCGACGGATTCAACCGTCGTTTCTGACCAAACAAGGGGGGACGCGGACCGCAACGGGCCTTTGTCAGCTAAGCGGCTGCTCAGGTCCTACGGCACCAGCGGCCGGGCGGCCTGCACCATTCCGGCGCTCTCCAAGAACAGGAACAGGGCGGTCAGAAGCAGCAGGTGGCTGATGAAACGCAGGCGGCGCGGGCCGGTCAGCGACAGCGCTGCCAAGGCCGAGGCCTGCAGCTGGCGCCCCCAGTTGCTGCGCAGGCCCGAGGCCGAAACAGAGGCGCGCAAACCTGCCCAGGACTTGCCGGATGCCGCCGCAACAGCATGAGCTGCCTTGCGCATTCTCGCTTCCTGAAAGGCAAGGTCGCAATGGGCATCCAGCGCGCGCGCTGTCTGGTCCACCGGGGTAAAGCAGTCTCTGCCGCGGGGCCGGGGCTGCACGCTCCGGGCCATCTGCGGAACCGACGCAGCTGCATCGGACGCGGCAGCCGGCACCGCGGCAACAGGCTGCTCAGCGCTGCGGGATTGGGGATCAAAGGCGCTCAGAAACTGTTCGCAGGTCAGGGCAACTTCGGTGTCGAGCCATTCGACAAAAGCAGCCTCTACCCTATCCAGGAGGCGCCGCAATGTTTCTGCCAAGAGCAGTTCAGAAATCTCCTGATCGCAGTAGCCGGGGTAAACCGGGGACAGCGACAATTCCAGCAGCGCCGAGGGTTGCATGACGCTGCCTGGCAGCTTGGCTGTCCGGCGCAGGGGCACCCGGCGCAGGCGCACGGTCACCAGGTAGTGATCGCTTTGCAGCCTCGCGGTGTTTTCCGCACGGGCCTCAATCGTTTCTGCCGGGTGGCCGAAGTCATCCAGCGTGTCGACAACTGCTGTCACCGCATCCGAAAGGGTTTTGCTGTCGCGGCTTTCCAGCCCAAGCCGTCCTGTATATTGCACATTCTCTGCCACTGTCCGGATCCTCCATTCAGGGTGCCGTCAGAGAAACAATAAAATTTGAACTAGTTAAAAGTGGGGCGGGCCTGGACAATATTCTGAGCCCGGGCGCGCCGGACCGCGTTGAATTGCGGCAGGATGTATCGCGCTGAATTTAAACAAATAATTTGGAAATTCCCCGTGTCCGGTGGCTGGATTGCGGCTCAACTGTGGCGGCTTGCGGTCACATTGATGCCCCAAGGCCTACAATGACGCGGGAATCGCACCGACTGTTTTTCACCCTTGGGACGGAAACGCCCAGCGCCCGCCAGAGGGCGGGCGCTGAAACTTACAACCGTTGCTGGCCAGGTGTGCTCAGCCGTCGATCTGGCGCCCCATGATCGCCAGCGACTGCTGGTACACGGTGGCGGCATTCCACTCCTTCAGTACCCGGTAGTTCGGCTCGCCCTGCTGGTAGCCCTTGCCGGGTTTCCAGCCCTTCTGGCGCAGGTAGTTGGCGGTGGAGGCCAGCGCGTCGCCCATGTTGTAGAAATCGACCCTGCCGTTGCCGTCCCAGTCGACCCCATACTGCAGCGCATTGCCGGGCAGGAACTGTGTATGGCCCAGTTCGCCGTGTTTGGCGCCCAGCGTGCCCGGCGTGATGGCACCCTGATCCACCAGCTTCAGCGCCCCCAATGCGTGCGGGCGGAAGAAATCGGAGCGGCGGCAGTCATAGGTCAGCGTGACGATGGCGGACACCACCTGGCTGTCACCCATGTAATTGCCAAAGGCGGTTTCCATTCCGTGGATGGCAATCAGCACACCTGCCGGCACACCGTATTTGCGTTCAAGCGCGGCATAGAAATCCCGATTGCGCGCCTTGCGCTTGCGGCCCTGCGCCACGATGGTGGCGGAGCCGCGGATCTGCATGAATTTTTCCAGCGAGTATTTGAAGCTCTTTTGATTGCGGTCAGCCGAAATGGTGCGTCGCGCATATTGCGCATTGGCTAGCGCCTGCAGTCCCGCCTTGCGCACGCCCGCCCGCTGGGCCTCGGCGCTGAACGCCTGTTTCCAGGCATCAAACCCGGCAGAGGTATTGCCGCAGGTGGCGGCAATAGCAGGGGAAGCAAGCAGGACGGAAATCAGGGCAGGGGCCAGCAGACGGCGCATGAAGTAATCTCTCGAAATGTGACTCGTGACTTGCAGCCTAACGCGCCGGCAGCGCATGTCTAACGGGAAAAGCCGTGATTGCTTCCCAGTTGCCTAGGCAAAGGCCGTTCCCGCGGCCAGAGCCAGCCCGTCCGCAACCGCGGTCATCGCATTTCCCGTTTCCAGCCGGGCATTTGGGCATAGCCCGCGCATTTCCGCCTGCACCGCGGCCAACAGCGAAGAGCCGCCGACCAGAACAATCCGCTCCACGTTCTTCGCTTCAATCTCGGCCTGTGCCAGGGTCTCAGCCGCGCAGATGCCAATGGCGGCGGTCTGTTCCATCAGCGTCTGGGTCATTCCAGCGGCATCCAGCGGCACAGACAACCCGCGCTCCAGCAGCTTCAGGTCAATATGGGCCGCCGCATCAGTGCCATTGGCCCGGATCTTGCCGTGCTCAACGGCAAAGGCCAGCTCGTGGCCCAGCTCATCCTCCAGAACGTCCACCAGCCGTGCCAGTTTCTCCGGCTCCACCGCATTGGCGGCCAGATCCTTTGCTGCGCGGCGGCTCTCCGGAGCATAGAGAAAGGGGATCATTTGCCAGGTCGCCAGATCGTTGAACAGCCGGTTCGGCGCGGGCAATGTACCGCCGCCGAATGCATTGCGGATCTGGCTGCCCCGGCCCAGCAGAGGCATCACATGGCGAATGCTCAGCTGCCGGTCGAAATCTGTGCCCCCCAGCCGGACCCCGTGCGAGGCGAGGATGCGGGTTGCCCCATCTTTCCCCTGTTCAAACGCGGTGAAGTCGGAGGTGCCGCCACCGATATCAACAATCAGCCCCAGACCCGGCGCCGGTGCAGCGGCGCGCAGCGCTGCCTCGGGCTCATGCATGAACAGAACATCCTGAAATCCGGCTGCCAGATAGCAGGCGCGCAGGTCCTTTTCTGCCTGCACGTTGCGGTCTTCATCCTTGGAATGAAACCGCACCGGCCGCCCCGACAGCGCGTGGGTGAACTCCATATGCGTTGCTGCTTCGGCCCGCCGCTTCATCTCCGCCAGAAACCGCGCGATCAGGGTGGCAAAGCTCAGCCGCTCGCCGCCCAGCCGCCGCTCTTCTTGCAGCAGCGGCGTGCCCAGCAGGCTTTTCAGCGCCCGCATGAAGCGGCCCTCGTCGCCATTGATCAGCGCCCGCGTGGCGCTGTGGCCGATCCGCATAGTGCGGCTGCCCTCCTCAAAGAACACCGCGGTGGGCAGCGTCTGCTCGCCCGGCTCCATCTCCACCAGCCAGGGGCGGCCCGCAACCGCAATGCCGGCGGCGGAATTGGAGGTGCCAAAGTCGATGCCAAGGGTGTTCGGGGCGGTCATGTGAAGGCTCCTGTCTGCCAAGCTGAGCCGCGCTGGATAGGGAATGCCTGCCCCAAGAGCAAGGCCGGCAATTGAAAAGGGCGCCCCTGAGGGACGCCCTTTCCGTGTCTGGTCTGCAGCAGCTTAGCAGCTGTAGTACATGCCGAACTCCACCGGGTGCGGGGTGTGCTCGTACTTGTGGACCTCTTCCATCTTCAGCTCGATGTAACCGTCGATCTGGTCCTTGGTGAACACGTCGCCCTGCAGCAGGAAGTCGTGGTCGGCCGCCAGCGCGTCCATGGCTTCACGCAGGGAGCCGCAGACGGTCGGGATGCCTTCCAGCTCTTCGGCCGGCAGATCGTACAGGTTCTTGTCCATGGCTTCGCCCGGATCGATCTTGTTCTTGATGCCGTCCAGGCCGGCCATCAGCAGCGCGGCAAAGCACAGGTAGGGGTTCGCCGCCGGATCGGGGAAGCGGGCCTCGACGCGCTTGGCTTTCGGGCTTTCGGTCCACGGAATACGCACGCAGCCCGAACGGTTGCGGGCGGAGTAAGCGCGCAGAACCGGTGCTTCAAAGCCCGGGATCAGGCGCTTGTAGGAGTTGGTGGACGGGTTGGTGAAGGCATTCAGGGTCTTGGAATGCTTCAGGATGCCGCCGATGAAATACAGGGCTTCCTGGGACAGGTCGGCGTATTTGTCGCCTGCAAACAGAGGCTTGCCGTCTTTCCAGATCGACATGTTGACGTGCATGCCGGAGCCGTTGTCGCCATAGATCGGCTTCGGCATGAAGGTTGCCGACTTGCCATAGGCGTGCGCCACGTTGTGGATCACGTATTTGTACTTCTGCAGCTCGTCCGCCTGTTTGGTCAGGGAGTCAAAGATCAGGCCCAGCTCGTGCTGGCAGGACGCCACTTCGTGGTGGTGCTTGTCGACCTTCATGCCCAGACGCTTCATGGTCGACAGCATCTCGGAACGCAGGTCCTGCGCTTCGTCGGTCGGGTTCACCGGGAAGTAGCCGCCCTTCAGGCCCGGGCGGTGGCCCATGTTGCCCATTTCGAACTCAGCGTCGGTGTTCCAGGAGCCGTCGGTTGCGTCAACCTCGTAGGACACCTTGTTGATGGTGTTGGAGTAGCGCACGTCGTCGAACAGGAAGAATTCCGCTTCCGGACCCATGTAGGCCACATCGCCGATGCCGGAGGACTTCAGATAGGCTTCCGCCTTCTGGGCGGTGCCGCGCGGATCGCGCTCGTAGCTCTCGCCGGTGTCGGGCTCAACGATGGAGCAATGGATGCAGAGGGTCTTCTCGGCGTAGAACGGATCGATGTAGGCCGAGGTGGTGTCCGGCATCAGTTTCATGTCGGAGTTTTCGATCGACTTCCAGCCGGCGATCGAGGAGCCGTCGAACATGAAGCCTTCTTCCAGGAAGTCTTCGTCCACCAGGTCCACGTCCACGGTCACGTGTTGCAGCTTGCCGCGCACGTCGGTGAAACGGATGTCGACATAGGCGATGTCTTCGTCTTTGAGTTGCTTGAGAACTGCGTCTGCGCTCATTCCCTCGGTCCTTCTGATTTAGATGTCAGGATATTCGTTGAATTCGTTTACAGCGCGTCCGGGCCGGTCTCGCCGGTACGGATGCGGATCGCTTGCTCGACGGGCGAGACAAAGATCTTGCCGTCGCCGATCTTGTCGGTCTTGGCGGCATCGACAATGGCCTCGATTGCCTGGTCGACCTGATCGTCGTCCAGCACCACCTCGACCTTCACCTTGGGCAGGAAGTCGACCACATATTCGGCGCCGCGGTAGAGCTCGGTATGGCCCTTCTGGCGGCCGAAGCCCTTGACCTCGATAACGGAAAGACCCTGGACGCCGACGTCCTGCAACGCTTCCTTCACCTCATCCAGTTTAAAAGGCTTGATGATGGCTTCGATCTTTTTCATGCCTGGGCTCCTCGCAAGCTTGTTGGGGGTGTCATTTCACTTCTAAATGAAGGCAGCAATGCAGGAGGCTGCGGCTGCGGCAATTGCGGGCAGGATTTGATCGGGTCTGCCTAAAAATTAAGCACTGCGCCCGAAAAATGCGCAGAATTGAATCGGGGAAGGGCAAAATATGACCGAACTGCTGACCGCAGCCCAGATGCGGGCGATTGAGCAGGCCGCCATCGCGTCCGGCGAGGTGACCGGGCTGGAGCTGATGGAGCGAGCCGGGCAGGGGGTGGTCGAGGCCATCTTCGAAGAGTGGCCGGAATTAGCGGAGCCTGTTGAAGCTGGGCGAGGGGCCAGCTCCTCGCGCTCCCCGGAGTATTTGGAGCAAGATGAAGGAGCGCGCCGTGCGGTGGTGCTGTGCGGGCCGGGTAACAACGGCGGCGACGGCTTTGTGGTGGCGCGGCTCTTGAAGGCGCGCGGCTGGGAGGTGGAGGTGTTTCTGTATGGAGACCCGGACAAGCTGCCGCCGGATGCGAAGGTGAATTATGAGCGGTGGGGTGAGTTGGGTGAGGCAAAGCCGCTATCTGAAGATTTTCGATCCTCGGTACGTCAGCCGGTTCTTCTGGTAGACGCATTGTTCGGTACCGGCCTTTCTAGGCCGCTTCCAGAATTGGTACGCAGCGTTGTTAGCGGTCTCTATGATTGGCGGTGTGGGTGGAAACCCGAAGTGAACGGCGAGAGAGGTGGGGTGAAACTCAGAAGAGTTTCGGTAGATTTGCCTTCTGGTCTGTGTTCCGATTCCGGTTTGGCGCTTCTGTCTCAAGAAAGGGTCGAGAACGAGAAGACTGCTGGCAGCACGTGGGTTTCATGGGCGTCTTTCGTCTTGGAAACTGAACTCACAGTGACGTTTCACAGTCCGAAAATTGGCCACTATTCCGGAAATCCATTCTGCAATGGAGCTAGTGTCAAAGTCGTTGACATAGGGCTCCGAGGCGACGCCATGGAAAGAACCGTGGCCTGTGCGCAGGACGCGGATGTTGAACGAGTCCGGTTGATTGAACCCCGGTTTTGCTGGCGTCCTTTGAAAACGCCGGGATTTCCTCACCCTATGCTCGAGAAATCAGGCGCAGGGCACAAGTACAACGAAGGCCACGCTCTCGTCCTCTCCGGCGGCCACGGCAAAACCGGCGCGGCGCGTCTAGCAGCCCGCGGTGCGTTGCGGATCGGGGCAGGGCTGGTCACCGTCGGCTCGCCGCGCTCAGCGATGTTTGAGAATGCCGCCAATCTGACCGCGATCATGCTGCAGCAGATCGACGGGGCGCATGGGGTCAGTGAATTGCTGGAAGACAGGCGTTTCAACGCGGTCTGCCTCGGCCCCGGCCTGGGGCGCGGCGCCGACACCCAGGCGGTGGTGATGGCGGTCCTGAAGGAAAAACGCGCCACCGTGCTGGATGCCGACGCTCTCACAAGGTTTGAGCTGAAGCCGGAAGCGCTGTTTGATCTGCTGCACGAGAACTGCGTGCTCACCCCGCACGGCGGCGAATTTGCCAAGCTGTTCCCGGATCTGGCAGAAAAACTGAACGCGCCCGCAACCACCGGCCCCGCCTATTCCAAGGTCGACGCCACCCGTGAGGCCGCCAAACGCGCAGGCTGCGTGGTGCTGTTCAAGGGGCCGGATACAGTGATCGCAGGGCCGGACGGGCGCTGTTCTGTCAATTCCGCTCATTACGAGCGCTCCGCGCCCTGGCTCGCCACCGCTGGTTCAGGCGACGTGCTGGCAGGCTTCATCACCGGGCTGATGGCGCGCGGTTTCGGTCCGATGCAGGCAGCAGAGACCGCCGCCTATATCCACGTCGAATGCGCGCTGGAATTTGGCCCCGGCCTGATCGCCGAGGACCTGCCAGAGCAGATCCCCGCCGTATTCCGCAAACTGGGACTTTAGGGCTCAGGCCGCCGGGCGCAGGTTTTCCTGCGGCGCGGCGGCTGCGGCCAGTTCCAATCCGCCTGCATAGATCACATGCGGGCGGGAGAACTCCAGCACCGTCAGATCCATCATCTGCAGGCCCAGGTCGCGGATAAATTCGCCATCCACCAGCTCATAGGCGGGCACCACCGCCTGCGGCTGGCCGAACATCGCCTTGGCGCGCCAGTCGCGCACCAGGATGCGCTGATCCCAGGGCACCACCAGATCGCTGTCGGCGCGCATGTCGCCCAGCGAACCGGCTGCAAAACACACCGCCTGCAGCATTGCGCGGCGGGTCCGCACCCCTTCCACCTGCGCCATTCCTTGCGTGCGGGTGATCAGGCTGTCCCCGGATTTGAGCTCCTCAGCCGCGCGCTCGCCCTCGCGGGTCAGCACGATGGTGCCGCGCAAAAGGCTGATGTTCTGGCTGCCTTGATACAGCCGCCGGGGCTGTGCCTGGACACGCATCGCCAATTGCGCGCGCAGGGCCGCATTTCCAAAAGGTTTCATATTGTTGCTCGCTGTGTCTGCCTCAGACTTTTTTCCCAAACTACCGCACAAGCGGATTCCGCGCCCAGCCCTTTTGCGCGAAAACCCGCCGATTGTTGCGATATTCCGGACGGATTGTTGCCGTTTTGCACAATGGCATTTCAGGCACGATTTCCCCTCGCATCCCCCGCCAAGCTTTGCTATTCAGCGCGTCACGCGGCGGGCTTGCCCGGCGCAAGTGCGGGTGTGGCGGAATTGGTAGACGCACCAGATTTAGGTTCTGGCGCCTTTGGCGTGGGGGTTCGAGTCCCTTCACCCGCACCACATTGATTTTAAATGGAAATTTGGATTGGTGCGGGGCGGCGCTGTGCCCTTGGTCCAGAGTGTTTTACACTTTGTTTTACACTCTGGAATCTGTTCTTATTCTGTTTTTGTTCTGTTCCGGCGAAGCTGTGCTGTCTTTGAGAGCTGTTTTTGCCTGGCTTGCTGTCGGTACTTCTTCACCATTTCCAGCGATTTGTGGCCGGTCACGGACTGGATTTCCGTGTCTGAGCAGCCTGCCTCTGCCAGCTCTTTCGCGGCGGTGTAGCGCCAGCCGTGGATAACAAAGCCCTCGGCCTCGATCTTCTTGCGGACTACGGCCACAAGGCTTTGCGCGCGCCGTTTGCTGATGTGCTGCGTCAGGTTCTTTGCCAGGATGTGTTTTCCGTTGCGTGGCAAACGCTCCAGGAAGGCCTGCAGGCGCTCTGGGCAGAAGATCGAAAGCCGGGCGCCGGTTTTCTCCTGCACAACGTCCATAAAGCCGCCCTGGAAGTGCGCCCATTCCATGGCGACCACATCACCAATGCGCTGCCCGGTGCCGATGCACAGCTCATAAATCGCGCGTTCAATCGTCAGCCCGTACTGTTCGCAATAGCGCTCATATGCGGCCAGCTTTGGCTCCGGCCAGGCTTCATAGCTTCCGCCCTTCAGCTTTTCGACGCCCTGGGCGGGGTTGGCGGTGATCCATTCCAGATCAATGGCGTGGCGGGCCAGAATCGAAAGCTGTTCGACCATGGCATTCGCCTTGCGCCATTGGTCTGAATACTTGTCCCGCGCTGCGATAACGTGTTTGCGGCGTAGTTTGGTGAAGTCCTTCGGGCCATTCTTTTCGCGGAGCAGCTCCAGCGTGCGGCGATATTCCGCCTTTGTACCTGGCTTCAACCCCTTGAAGCGTGGCGTTTGGTAGTAGCTGGTGATCAGTGCTTCAAAGGTGGTTTTAACCGTCGCCTTGTGCTGGCCGGACCTGATGGCCCAGTATTCACGGTCAAATTCCTCGCTGTCCGGGTCGTCGGGCAGACGGATCAGGGTCTTGCCCTTGCGAAAATACCAGTAGTCCTTTCCGCCGCGAGCGATCCGGGCCAGGTAGGGTTTTGAGTTCTTCTTTACCATTCGAAATCTTCACTCAGCATGGCGCCTGAGCTGATTGCCTCAAGCTGTTTCACAGACCAGCGCTCCACCTTGCCGCCGATCTTGACCGGCCTGGGCAGGCTTCCCGCTGCCACCAGGGAGCGGAATTCCTTGAGCGGCATATCCAGCATCTTAGCTGCCGTGCTTTCTCGCGCTAGGATTTGGTTTGCTGCTGCCACGGAATCAGTCTCCTGGTTCAGTTCTTGCCTTGCGCGCGCTGCATCCGGCGGGTGCATTTGCGCATGATCTGGCGGCGTTCTTCTTTCAGATCGTGCAAGGCGCGTTCTTTCACCCGGATGCGGACGTGAAGCTTGGCGAGGCGGCGCAGGTCCATTTCATCCGCGAAGTGCAGCCACAGCGCCTTGAGGCCGAAAAGCTCAACCTTTGCCAGCGGCTTGCGGGCCTTCTTTGATCCGTTCTGTGTATCTGTGCCAGCTACACGGGCGGCGGCATCTGTTGCGGTTTGCATGAGTATTCCAATCACCGGAAGGGGGCTGCTTGCTTGCCGGTCCATGCGTCGAATTCCGTGCGCAGAGCCTGAAAGCGGTCGGCGGCGGGTTTGTCGTGCAGAAGCTCACAACGGCTGCTGACTTTGCAGACCTGGCGGACGTATTCCGCCGCGCCGCCCTGGGTCAGCTGCTTATCCGGATAGCCGCAGCGTTGGGCTGCGAAGGTCTGAAACCGCGGATCATTGCAGAGGATGCCTGCCTGAGTTGATGGCGGCAGATCGTCAAAGCGCTGTTTCTGTTCCGTGGTCATTGGGTTGCCTTTCTGCGGGTGAGCGGAATGTAAGCTACCTGCGGAGCGGCTGGGGGATCTAGGCCGGAAGCGCCAAAGCAAAAAGCCCCGGTTAGCGCCGAGGCTTTTGTCGTTTCAGGGGCGGCGGTTTCTGGATGCCCAGCTGTTAAAGTGAGAGACAGTCGGAAACGGGTCCAACCACCAAGTTCACACTTCGTAGGTCCTGACTCTCGAAATCAGCCCGAGCTGAATGCGAGGTTCCGGGTGCATGATCTCACCTAAAAATGGTTGCTGATCTTAGGACTTCATACAACAATACCGGGCTTTTTTTCCACTTTCGCAAGTACAGCCGCGGTTTCCCAATATTTTAATCCACTTGGCTTCTAAACTGATCAGAGCTTCCCAAGCGATGTGGCGAATATAAACTTTCTCCAAGTCTAACACAGGAGATTCACCCTTCGGTCCTTCTTGCATCCATCCAATGGAATTCTCGTTGACCAACCGATGATATTTTTCGTCGACTTCGTGGTCGATGTGGCTACCTAGTTTATTCGCTACAATCAAGACCAGTTCCCAACGGTTGAAAACCTCGCGTTTGTCGTCGCGAAGAACTGGCTCCTCCTTCCATTCGTCCAATGACAAACGTCGTGGCGTAGTTGGGGTTTGATCTAACGCGGGCAAGAACACTGTGCCGTTTCTGCTCATTTGCATCATAGCTAGACTATGTTCCGTCAACAGGTTTCTCTCGTTTAACGGGGTCGCGTAACTTATGTAATCGTTATCATCGAGACCAATATGATCCACCGCTGGTACGCACATCTTTGTGCGATGGAGTAATACTCGAAGTGTCGATGCAAGGCGTCGAAACTCAGAGTAATCTCCCGCGTCGAATTCAGTGATCGACTTTCTCAAGAAATTGATTTGGACTTCGAACTCTTTCTCAAGCTCGGTCTTAGGAACTGGGATCATCGGCTTGCGAGGCTTTTGCGCTCTTTTTTGATGTTTAGCCATTTTACCTCACTTCAGGAAGGCGTTGGAATCAAAGGCACTTTATAGCTCCATCGTGTCAGTTCAATGCGAAACGTCGGTCGGCTGTCACTGAGAGGTCGCAGCACCTATGTGCGGACATGCAAGGTGACTACGCTGTAGGAGCGGCGAAGTGAACACGCGTCCCGGCTGCCTGGCGTTTGCTGAACTGCGAGCCTGCTAGGTCGTGTTGAGCCCATAGCGGTAACTGACCACGTTGCAGACGTTCGCGCCTGCAGCAGGCCGTGAACGGCGCTAAGCGGTCATTGCAAGGTCCGCCAGGGAAAGACAGCTGAGCGCCGACCTTTGCTGACCTTGGCATTTCTCCGCTCTCGCCTTATTCACCCTCCTATAGTGAAACCGCCCGCACCTAAATGAGGATGCTGTGCATGGCAGAAGCACTTGAATTTGTCGTGACGTTTTTAGCCGTATGGATATATGGAACTGAAGATAGACCTAAGCATCCAATCTGGCGAAACGGTGTAAGAATAGTCGCATTTTCAGGGATTATTGTCTCAGCAGCCGGTTTCAAGGGTTTGCTCGGAAGTTTCGAGTTTCCATTGATCTTCACCCTCGTCTGGGGGGGCTGCTCCTTGGTCGTTATTTCTGCCGAATACTACCTAGGGTCAAAAAGGATTTGTTTCGCGGCATTTGTTGCATACCCAATTTGGCTGGCCGTTGCCGTCTCTTCACAAGCTTCCTGATTGCACTTTGGGCTCACCCCTGCCTTACTCTGCGGCGAGATCAGGCGACCGGATGAGCCCTCTGCGGTCATTGCCCTGGATGCAGCCCTTCGCTGGCGCAGCGCGCCGGTCACAGCCCGAAGCGGGCATTACCACTCGATCACTTTGGTTCAAGAGATGCCGTCTATTTCCCTGTGATATCTCTTTATCACCTCTTCTTCGCTTCCGATGATATGCGCACGAGCATGTTGCGCCATTGTGAGGTTTACATCCTCTACTGTTTCTTTTGAAACTTTCGTTATGCCTGGGGGAAAGGCGCCAGATCTGCAAGCGACTATCGCGCGTTCCGGCGACAACGGGTAATAGAGGTCCAACTGGTCTACGTCTGGCAAGTTCTTTCGATCCTCAGTATTGCAAAGATTGATCACGGGTGAATCTGAGGTAATGAATGGCTCATCTTCACTATTTTCAAGAATGCAAAAAATTGTCCTTTGCCTTCCGAAATAGAGATTCCTCCCTATGTTCATGCCGTACATATAACTGATGAAAAACCAACACTCCTCTAAGACCGTCTTGAATCGGTCTTGATCTAAGCCCCCCAAACCAGTTTTGGGAACCGCTTCCAAAACCCGGTCTTTGAATGTTTTTGTCCTTGTAAGTTGATGCCCTAAGAAATTTAGAAACATTATCAGGTCTTTGTCGTTGTGGAGTGGTGTGAAGTCACCCTCCAACAGCTGAGATACTATCGGTGCAGCTTCCCTTTCGTGTGCGCCATGATAGTTTTCAATGGTGTTGCACCTGAACGTCTCAAACATCCTCTCCACTTGAGCATCGCTTACGCTGTGATTACGGTAAAGCTTTTCAAGTTGTTGTATGAAAACGAAATCACTTAGATACTTCGCATGCATGGCTTGAGCGTCGTCGTCACCAAGTTTCGAAAACCCTTCAATCATTTTCATGTGGTCGGAGGTCAAAAAATTGGATTTGTAGAAGTAATCCTCTCTGCAAATATCTCTAATGCTGTGCAGTGAAATTTTTCCTTTCAGCGTAGTATGCCAGACATCTTTCCCGTCTGCAGACCATTCCTGAAGGTAGCGGGCCCACACGTGGTGATGGTTTTTCTTAACTTGGAATTTCTTGGGTGGCATAAATGTTCCACACTGCTTGCGTTTCATAGCCTAAAGAAAACTAGACGCATGTCTCGAGCTTTGCAAAGAACGCTATCTGCGCAAGGGAGGCACTCGGTCCTGCCCAGGCTGCGCCTGCAGCGAACGACGGCTTGGTCCCGCCAACTCCCCTTCTTGGTTAGGCCTCCGATCTCTCGAGGAGTCTTGTGTTTGATTCGCCGGTTGTGACACTGGCGGGTAACTCAATTGACGCGCGCATGTCTTTCCTCCACGCTACTGTGAATACGTAAGAAAAGGCGCAGCCGTGATCGAGGGTAAGAAAGAGGGCGGATTTTCCAGAAAGTGGGCAATTGTGACCGTGCATCCGTGGTTGCCATCGAGGTCGGAGCAAGTCGCCAGGGCGCGCGCCTGGGGGGTAGATGAAAGCATTCTGGGCGGCGTCGATGTGTCAGCTCTTTTTGTCGATGATGTGCGCCACGTCAAGCGAACCACCAATTGGCCGGGCAAGCTGGTTGAGCGCGGCATCTTCCTGGAAAAGATGAAGCTTCTGCAGCACGTTGGGCATCAGGTTTTCTTTACAAATCCGCTGTGTGTCGGGTTCTCTGAAAAGCACGCGCGCAGCACGGTCGAGGGGCTGTTTGAGGCGGGCCTTGTGGTCTACGTCCACTCGATCAAGGACAACGACCTGGCGCTGTATCAGAAGGGCGACGACATGACGGAATTCTATGAGAGCGTGGGCCTGATGGCGAATGCCAAGCACCAGAGCGTCCACCGGAAACTGAAATCCAGATAGGAGCAAGGTTAGGCAATGCCATATTGCAAACGAAGCCAGGACCCAGTTCTGCCGTTCATTGATCAAGATAAGCGGGTCTGCCAGAACTGTGAAAAGCGCTTCTTGTCGGGTGTTGCCGTAATTGAGCGCGGGTTCCCTGTTCGGATGCTGTGCATGGACTGTGCCCACCTGCATGATGAGCGGGATTGGGATGAAGAGGTATCCAAGTAAGGAGCGCTGAGAGCTGGCTGTCGCAGTTTCCATACCTGAGTACGTTGAGTGTGCCTGCGGTCACGTCGAGGCGGTCACGAAATTGCATCGTGAGCGGCTGCTTGAGAACAGTGGTTGGCTGTACTTCGTTTGCCCAGTTTGCGGAGTAAGGTTTGCAGTATCTGCTATGGCGGAGGATCTCGCGGTCATGCTTGGGGAAATGACTGGCGCAGGCGGAACCGGATAGTTAAGTCCAAGTAAGGAGCAAGGCCGATGGCGAAGGTTCTGCCGCCCAAGGAAGAAAGGCTCTGGCCGAACATTGTTGCTGCGGTTGCCTTCCTGTTTTCGCCGGGATTGCGGCGCTATGTTCGTGACCTTGAGCACTTCCGGGAAGTGCATCGGTTTGATTGAGTCCAGATAGGAGCAAACTCATAGTGCAGATGGAATTTCTAAGTGGAGTGGTCAGCAAAGTTCGGCACTCGACCGAGGTGTCTGGTACCAAGGAAACCACAACATCTTCCTATGTTGCGATCTTCCAGCTGGGGAATACACCTGTATCCCTGAGTGTGCCTGGTCCAGTGATCATCGATGAGGGAAACACGGTTAGCATCGCGGGACGTAGAAGGCGCGGCATTTTCCACGCCCGTGCATATAAGAATGAAACACTTAATGTCTGGGGGAGTAAAGCCGGTTGGAGTCAAGTTCTGTTCGGGATTCCCTTCATTCCCTTAGCGGGAATCGGGATCTATGTAATCTGGGATGCTATGCAAAATTTGAAGGCGCGTCAGAAGATAGGCCTGTAGGCTGCTGGCCCGCCGAACAATCCAGCTAAGGAGACAGCGCTCGTTGCATGTAAGCTGTATTCAAACCACAAGTGAAAGAGACTACTTAATGCGTTTTCTTATTTTAATTGGCATCCTCGGTATAAGCGCTCTACCCGTTAGTGCTGGTTCAGCCGAACGAGAAGCGAGGGAAAACTATGTCAAGTTTCTGTCCAGAGCGGACATGTCGCAGAACCAGAATATCGCCTTAGCCGAGTGCATGGTTGATAGGCTTTCTGCCAAAGGACAGAAGGATCTTGCTTCGGAAAATACTGAGAAAGGAGCAAGGCTTGCCATGCTTGCGGATGGTCAGGGCTCAATCCATGGGATGTGCATAGTTCACGCGCTACGACAAGCCGAAGAGGACTAGGCAGTATGATTGTTTTTAGCGCCAATTTCTTTAGAGCAACTTTTCTTGGCGCTATGCTGTGTTTTTCGTTGGTACGTCCAGCGTTGAGTGCTAGCGCGACAGAGCTATCTTGCGGTTTGGTCTCGTCCTTTTTGGACAATAGATCCGATGCATTAACAGCGTTTCGCGAGATCATGAGCACTATGGATGATGCGAAATTTGGGGAAGTTGCCCCTTTCTTCGCGACGTTGCCCGAGGACTTTGCTAGCGGAAAGGTTGCCGAAATTGCCAATGTCGGAGACCTCTACATCGAACATTTCATTGTGCTTAACTCACCGGAGTTGGGTAACGTCTACTTTCGCATCATCTACGAGGCGGGTAGCGATACAATGATTGGGGTAAAGTTCGACATTAATACAGCTGCCGAGAAAGTTTTGGGGAGTTGGCCGGTACTTCAGGAACCCGTTTTGCAGCAGTGCTGACAGGTCCAACTAAGGAGCAGGTATGCGGGAAGTGGTAATAGCGGCGCTGATCATCGGCACTTCTATCGTGGCAGCCAAGGCAGCCGAAATCTACTTTAGCGACTTTCAGTCCTGCATTCGGGTCGTGCAGTCGCAAGGCCAGGGAGTGCCGCGTGAGCGAGCGATTTTGGCATGCAAGTCCATGTAAGGAGCGGTGGCCCTATGATCCTGCGAAAGAGTGCCGCCGGGTTTAGTCTCTGGTGTTTGACACTATTTCTGTACAGTATTTTTGGCGGAGGGGGGGGCGGGCTTGCGCAAGGTTCTGATGTTGCTGAGGAAAGCTTGAAATCCTCGTTGTCAGAAATGGGTTACGTTGAAGTGCTTCTTGAAGGGTGCGAGGTTTCGTTTTCCAGGCTAGTTCAGCCTTCTCAAAGGAACGGAGGGCTTCACCGCTATGATAGAGTCATTAAACTCGGAACTCTAAATTTTGATGGCGAGCTTGATGTTCGTTCTGCTGAGGCTGACGGGAAAACGTACTATTTTTTCATAGCCCCCCCCAAAGAGGCGCTCAGTGACCTTCATCAGGATGCTGAAGCTTTTCGGCAGTGGGTGAATGTGGAATTTCCAGGCGTCAATTGGCCCGACTACTTTCCGGCGATGCATGACTTTCGCACTGAAGCGGTTGAACAGTTCCTGCATGATCTGTTCCCCAATTTTGTGAAGCTGAACTTGTGGATTAATTTTACTCGGTTTGGGCGCTCGACGGTGGCAACGATTGACTTTCGAATGTACTCGACAAGTAAGCCGGAGCTCGAGAGTTTTAAGTCGGCCTTGCAGGCCTACTCAAGGCGGTTTGAGTGCTAAGCGGTTGGTTCGCGCGTGACCTGATGGGGGCGGTGCTCCAACATGGCCGGTAGTCCAAAAAGGAGTAGCGGAATGCACAGAAATAGGGTTGTGCGGCTAGCGATAGCCAGCGCTCTGACAGGGGCCGGTGTCATGAGCTTCTTTGACAACGGTTTTTATGCCGCCGCCGCCATTGTTGCATCAGCTTTCGCTGCAGTTCTTTATTTTGGTTGGCGGAAGTCCAAGTAGGGAGGATGTGAATTTGCTTCCAATTGCAAGAGAGACAATTTCGGTCGCTCAGCTAGAGATGAAATTCAACGATATTCATTTAAGCAAGGCCACCGGGTTCCTTTGGCACTCTGAAAGGGCGTTGTACCTCGTTACAAACTGGCACAATGTTGCTGGGCGCAACGCTCTGACTGGAAAATGTTTGAATAAGATGTTGTCCAGACCCAATAGGGTTTCAACGACATTCCACATGTTGTGTTCTGAAGGCGTTATGCCGGTCGACTTTGATTTAGACTGGGAGTTTGGCGTTGAAACGCAATGGCTCGAGCATCCACTTGGGAGTTCTGTCGACGTAGTGATGTGTCGAATTTCCACCCCGCCGGAAGGGTTCATAGTTCATCCAATAAATGCTTCACACTCACGGCTTCGGCTTGCCGTTTCTTCGGACGTGTTTCTTCTGGGCTACCCTCTGGGGTTAGGGGTTGAGGGGACGCCGATCTGGAAGAAGGGTAGCATCGCCTCTGAGCCTCATTTTGACGTTGAGGGTCTTCCGAAGATGCTGGTTGACACGGCTTCAAATTGCGGGATGTCAGGCTCGCCAGTTATCTCCACCAATAAATCGGGCTTTGATGACAAGGGCCGTTTCATCAATATCATGGGTGAGGTTCGGGATTTCGTGGGTATATACTCAGGCCGAGTTGTCCATGATCGAAAGCTTGGTGCTCAGCTAGGGGTGGTGTGGAAGGCTCGAGTGCTTGATGAGATTCTCGCCGCTCAGAAGCGGTTTGTGCCTGAGCATTGAAGGGAATAGCTCAGCTAGTTGGATTGTCCAGAATGGGAGGGCAAACAATCGTTTGCCCTCGCTGGCCAAGTGCGCCGTGGCTAGCACCAAGCAACATCAGAATGATCGCTATCACAACCTGTCGAAGTCGGAGAAAAAATCATCCGAATAAATTCCCAGATCGGACCTGCCTCGACCGGAGCTGGAGCTGATGCTGCCATGGCAATCCCAAACATCAGCACGAACACAAGATTTTTCATGGTTAGTACCTCCTATTTGACGTGAATGCAGATTACCAAAATTGCCGACCGTTAGAGCAATAAGGAAAATATGACCCCAAAATTGCCGTCAGATTAGCAACACTTGGTGGATTGGTCAGAGCTATTCACTTGAAATTTCTAACCGCCTAAAGTGGAAGGAAACTTTCTATATTGTAAGGTGTTTGCCAGAGCCTCCTTGCGAATAATTGATCGAATTGAGCAAATCTATTTTTCCCTTCCCAGAAGTCTTTGCGAAGCTGATTTCAATGTCGAACGCAAGAAGGAGAGGCGCTTAATGGAGGAGAAGCATGGTTCGGATGGTCTTTGCGAGGGTGGGGTCATCCGGTTGAAGTTAAGTCCAGCAAAGGAGCGAGCGACCCGCCGGGCATATGCACCGTTGTCGGCGATACAGCGGGCCGCTCTGACCCACCCCAGATTTCCGGGATCTCTGCAGTGTAAAGCTGAAGGTGCAAATTTCCAGTAAAGGTGGCCAGGCAGGCTATCTCTCCCGCCTACCGGCGATCCACCAGATTTGAGCGTAGAACTGCCGACAGTTCCCGCGCATGTTGTCCGGTGAAACGCGATCCTCTGGACAGTCCGCCGCTATAACCCCAAGCGCCTGGGGCAGCTCAGTATCGGCGCCGACGATCTCCACAAACCGCTGTTTCCTATAGCGCCCATATCGGCTGCAATAGTTGCAGCCGATTTCAACCGTTGGAAGGGGGTAGTCTTTGGCGCGCATTTGGGAGGGTAGGATTCGTGCTTGGTTTGTTCCGTTTTACGCTTTCGCGTTTCGTTCTGGCAATGTCCTGTAAAACTTTCGGGCTAGGTGCGCTGAAATCATTGATTGTTCGTTAGTTTTAGGTTCTGGCGCCGCAAGGCGTGGGGGTTCAAGTCCCTTCACCCGCACCAGCTTTCAATCTCATCAGAGGCAGACAGGATGCTGGCCGTGGCGGTTGCTGGCCGGTTTAACCTTTCCGGTCAATAATTTCACTGGAACCAGCCGCGATGTGCTATACTTCTATCTGGCCGGCCAGCGGCCTTTGGCTGGCCCAAGTGTTTATCAGTACATTGTTAAAAAGGGGGATGGCCATGACACGTCTTCTGAAAATTTCCACGGCAGCTGCAGGGGTCTGCGCCATCGCGATTCCGGCCTACGCCGAGCTGCGGTATGACAACAATTCCGGCGGCTATGTTGAAATCTACGGACAGTTCAATCCGGCCATCATCTCGGTTGATGACGGCCAGCAGACTGAGACCAACGTGCTTGACTACGACCTGTCCCGCTCCCGCGTCGGGTTGCGGTTGATGCAGCCGATCGGGGCCAACACCTTTGGCTTCCGGTTCGAGACCGGGCTGGGCTTTCCGAACTCGACCGAAGTGAACCAGTTCGGCTCCAACTACAGCGGCTGGACCCGCGCCGACCTGCGCCACGTGGACTTCTGGCTCGAAGGCAGCTGGGGCAGGTTCTCCGCCGGGCAGGGCAGCATGGTGGCCGATGGCGCGGCTGAAACCGACCTGTCTTATGTCGGCACCGCGCTTTATTCCTATACAGCTGATGCAAACGCAGGTTTCCTGTTCCGCGACACCGCAGGCGCTCTGAGCGGGCCTGCCGTGGCCTCTGCCTTTGACAATCTGGATGGCTCCCGCCGCGGCCGGATCCGCTATGACACCCCGGATTTGAACGGGTTCACCGCCGGTATCGCCTGGGGGCAGAATATCCTGTCGTCCGGCGACGATGCCGACTATTACGACATCGGCCTGCGCTACGGGCAGGAATTCGGCTCCACCAACTTTGCCGCCTCACTGGCCTATCAGGTGCGTGATGACGCCGGGGCGGAACGCTCGGATGTGATCGGCTCGGCCTCGGTGCTGCTGGACAGCGGCATCAGTTTTACTGTTGCGGGCGGCAGCCGGGACAACGACGCGGCCGGTGCCAGCGATCCCAGCTATTACTACGCCAAGATCGGCTATGAGACCGACCGCTGGCTGCCCTGGGGCAAGACCGGGCTTGGGGTGCATTATTACGACGGCGATGATTTCAACGTCACCGGTTCCAGCACCAAGGGCTGGGGCATTGGTGCGGTGCAAAAGGTCGACAGCATCAACACCGACATCTACCTGACCTACCAGGAATATGAGTATGAGGATGCCGCCGCGACTTACCAGGATCTGACAACCTGGGTGCTGGGCGCCCGCTGGCGTTTCTGACGAGCGGCAGATATCTGGACCATAATGAAACGCTCCGGTCAGCCGGAGCGTTTCTTTGCTGAGGGCTGGACCGGGCAGGTTTCCGGATCCGCCCGCCCGGCTGATTCCCGCCTCAGGGTTGCACGGGCGGCATAGCTGCTTTGCATGAGGCGGGCTGTAAACGTAATCGTCTTCACATCTCCGGTCCCGTGGCGGCGCTACGGTGCAGGTGATTTTTTGCCACGGGCAGATTTTCACAATTGCCGCAGCGGTCATCTGACCCGGAATTCATGCCACGCGCCCAGAGGCTCCCTCGGCTCCTGCGCTGGCTTGTGCCGGACAGCGGCCGTAAGCGGCGGAACAGGAGACAGGACATGAAAACCAAGTTTGCAGCCCGCGCCGGCGCAGCCACCCTCGCAGCCGCAGTTGCGGCCCCGGCATTTGCAGGCCCCACTTACACCAACGACACCGGCGGCAGCTTCCGCTGGTACGGCCAGTTCAACCCCGCCTATCAGTCGTTTGATGATGGCGAACAGGACTTCAACCGCCTGACCGACAACGCCGCCTCCAACTCCCGCATCGGTTTCTGGCTGGAGCAGGCTTACGGCGAGAACACCCTGCGGTTCAATTTTGAAACTGCCTTCGGTTTCCGCTCCTCTGACGGGGTCAGCCAAACCTCGACCGGCGACAACCTGAGCTGGGACCGCACCAACATCCGCCACGTCGACTTCCAGTTCGACACCGCGCGCTATGGCCGCTTCTCGGCGGGTCAGGGCTCGATGGCAACTGACGGCATCACTGGCGCTGACTTCTCCGGCACCGGTCTTGGCGCCTCCAACTCGGTTGCCGACTCCGCGGGCGGCTATGCCTTCCGCACCGGCGCCGGCGCGCTCAGCGGCGTGGACATCGGCGATGCCTTCACCGACCTGGACGGCAGCCGCCTGGGCCGTGTCCGCTACGATTCGCCGGAGCTGGCGGGTTTCACCCTGTCGACCTCCTGGGGCACCGACATCCTGAAGGACGCCAACGACCGCGAAAGCTATGACGTGGCAGTCCGCTGGGCCAATGACGACGCTGCGGCCTTTGCCATCGACACCGGCATCGGCGCCTCCTGGACCGAGGAAACCGGCGAGCAGGACTACCGCGACATCTCCGGCTCCTTCGCGGTGCTGCACAAGGCCACCGGCCTGTCGCTGAACATCGCCGCAGGCGAGCGCGACATCGCAGGCACCTATGCTTACGCCAAGCTGGGTTATTCGGCAGATCTGATTGCAGCCGGCTCGACCTCCTTCTCGGTCGACTATTATGACGGCTCCGACATGGTCAGCACCGGCGACAGCGCTGAATCCTGGGGTGTCGCCGCGGTCCAGAAAATCGACGCCTATAACGTCGAAACCTACCTGGCCTACCGCGACTATTCCTATGCCGACAACAGCGCCACCACCTACCAGGACGCAAACGTCATCCTGGCTGGTGCCCGCTGGAAGTTCTGAACCGCAACTCTCTCGGTTTCAGGAACACAAACACGCTCCTCTGGGGGCGTGTTTTTCGTTTTGGGCGGCTGGAAATCCGCGCGATTGCGCAGGAAAGGGGCAATCCCCCTTGCGCCGCCGCGCCGGGGGAAATAGAAGACCGCAAATTGTCTGGGGGCACCTCGCACAGGGGCCCCGAATCTCTATGGGGAATAGGATGCAGGTCACCGAGACGCTGAACGAAGGTCTGAAACGCGGCTACGCCATCACCGTCACCGCCGCCGAGCTGGACGAGAAGGTCAACGAAAAGCTGGTCGAAGCCCAGCCGGAAATCGAAATGAAAGGTTTCCGCAAAGGCAAGGTGCCGATGGCACTGCTGAAAAAGCAGTTCGGCCAGCGCCTGATGGGCGAAGCGATGCAGGAAGCCGTCGACGGCGCCATGAACAAGCATTTCGAGGACAGCGGCGACCGTCCGGCGCTGCAGCCCGACGTCAAGATGACCAACGAAGACTGGAAAGAAGGCGACGACGTCAACGTCGAGATGTCCTACGAGGCACTGCCGGAAATCCCCGAAGTCGACTTCTCCGGCGTCGAGCTGGAAAAGCTGGTTGTGAAGGCTGAAGACGAAGCCGTCACCGAGGCGCTGGCCAACCTGGCCGAAACCGCCAAGGAATTCGAAGCCCGCGAAGAGGGCGCAGCAGCCGAAGACGGCGACCAGGTCGTAATCGACTTTGTCGGCAAGATCGACGGCGAAGCCTTTGAAGGCGGCGCAGGCGACGACTACCCGCTGACCCTGGGCTCCAACTCCTTCATCCCCGGCTTCGAAGAGCAGCTGGTCGGCACCAAAGCCGGTGAAGAAAAAGACGTGACCGTGTCCTTCCCCGAGGAATACGGAGCAGAGCACCTGGCCGGCAAAGAGGCCGTGTTCTCCTGCACCGTCAAGGAAGTCAAAGCCCCGAAGGCGGCTGAGATCGACGACGAGCTGGCCAAGAAATTCGGCGCCGACGACCTGGACGCGCTGAAAGCCCAGATCACCGAGCGCCTGGAAGCCGAATACGCCGGTGCCGCCCGCGCGGTGCTGAAGCGCGGCCTGCTGGACAAGCTGGACACCCTGGTCTCCTTCGACCTGCCGCCGTCGCTGGTTGAAGCAGAAGCCAAGCAGATCGCGCACCAGCTGTGGCACGAGGACAACCCGGAAGTGCAAGGCCACGACCACGGTGAAATCGAAACCACCGAAGAGCACACCAAACTGGCTGAGCGCCGCGTCCGTCTGGGCCTGCTGCTGGCCGAGCTGGGCCAGAAAGCCGAGGTCGAAGTGACCGACGCCGAGATGACCCAGGCGATCATGGCGCAAGCCCGCCAGTACCCGGGCCAGGAACGCCAGTTCTTCGAATTCATCCAGCAGAACGCCCAGATGCAGCAGCAGCTGCGCGCGCCGATCTTCGAAGACAAGGTTGTCGACCACATTGTCGGCCAGGCCAAAGTCACCGAGAAAGAAATCTCCAAGGACGACCTGCAAAAGGCTGTTGAGGAGCTGGAAGAGGAATAATCCTCCTTCCGCATCGACTTACGGAAAGGCCGCCCATCGGGCGGCCTTTTTCGTTGGATAGGATAAGACGGCGCCGGGCGTCCGGTGATCCGGTTTCTATCGGTGCGCGTCCGGCACCCAGTCCTCGGGGGCGCTGTTCCAGAACCTGTTGGGATTGTCTTCATCCATGCCGCGGATATGGAGGGTCCGCAGGCTGGGGGCCACATAGATCACCGGCTCCTCGTAAGGGTGGGACGCATAGACGCTTTCCAGAACCTGCGCCGCCCCGGCGTCCTCCCGGCCCAGAAAGAAGGACAGTTCCACGCAAGGCACCTCAACGGCAGCCTCCGTCGCCGCGTTCCGCCCGCTCCCCAGCGAGCGGAAGCTCTGTGTGCCCGCCGATGTCTGAAAGGTCACGCGGTCATAGTCGCCGTATTTCAGGGTGGAGACGGCAAGAACCGCATCAACGATCCTCTGCACGTGGGTTTCGGGAACCTGGACGGTGACCCGCAAACCGTCTTCGGGGATAAATCTGCCGGTCTTCAACTCGGGCATTTTCATAAGGGACTCCAGTGATGATTGGGACTGGATACCCCAGGCAGGCGGCTCTGCGGGAAAGGACGCTTCGCTGCGGGCCGAAGCGTTTGGCCTTGCGGTCAGGCGGTGCTGGTCAGGAAAACAAATGCTCCCGCCCGTCCTTGGCGCCGTCCTGCGGACAGCGCCGCGGCCCGTTGGGCCAGGCAGCGCCCCTGCGGAGCGCTGCTGACGGGCAGGCTTCAGCCGTCAGAAGGCGCCGGACGCAGGCCGGTTTCCACCAGCATGCCGCGGCGCTTGGCCTCGTAGTAATACCCGCGCGAGTAGTGTTTCACCGCCATGTCCTGGCTGCCATCAGCCAGCAGCCAGGCGCCGCGCAGGTATTTCACCGAAAATTGCAGGTTGGTATCGGCATCCAGCAGTTCCTTGGGTTCTCCCTTGAACCCCATCGACCGCGCCGTCGCGGGAAGGATCTGCAGCAGCCCGTAATAGGGGCGGTTCACCGCCTTGGGCCTGTGGGTGCTTTCGCGGACCGCCAGCCGGTGCACCAGGCTGCGCGGAACCTCGTAATGGTCTGCCCAGTAGTTGATCTTCTGGCGCAGTTCCGGGGTCTCATTGGGGTAGAGCGGCGGGGCGGCTCTGGACACCTCCGGCGGGGAGGCAGTGCTGGCGCAGGCGGACAGCACCGCGGCAGCAATAAACAAGATCAAAGGGGTCGGGCGCTTCATGCGGCCTCCGAAAGCGGTTTCTCACGATGGGCAGATTACCCGCCCCGGCGCGGGCTGCAATCCTGCCCGTGCCAGCAGGGGCTTCCAGTGGCGGGGAACCGCCATTGCCGCGGGGGGAAACCGCCTGAAATCCGGCGTGCGTTCCGGTGTCCGGGAAGTCGGTCAAACTTTAATCATTAGACATTTGTTAAATATGGCCGCCCACTACATATTGGGGTTGCGCATTGAGGCAGAACCAACCCTCAGGGCAGTTTGCCCCTCACGCCTGTGGGGCAGCTGACCACTTCGGGCAGAAAGGGACCGCGGCTGTTTCCCAAAATTTCGCGGTCCCTACAACCCTTGGCAGCTCCTCAGTGCAGCCCCTGACCGCCCTGCGCAGACCGGTTTGCATACCTCAGCCAAAGGCCGCTTGGGACGCCTTCAGACAGGTTTCTGCATCGCGTCTGACGGCGCCTTGAACAGGCTGTCCCCAGGGCCGATAAGCCCTTTGGGCACCAGTTCTGAAATCGCTTCTGTCTTAAAGTCCGGCCGGTCGAACCGCTGGCCGCGCAGCAGCCGGAACAACAGCCGCCGCCGCAGCGCCAGCTCCTCACTTTCCAATGCGTCCTGCATGGCGCATCCCCCTTTTTCACTCCACGTGCCGACTATTCTGGATGAATCCGGCAAACAGATGGTTATTCGGGGGCAGGGGATTTCCGTGCAATTTGGCGTGTCTTTGCAAACTCCGCTGAGCCAAAGAAAAAGGCCGCCCCAAGGGCGGCCTTTCCCGTGTCTCACTGTCCCGGATGGGATCAGTTGGTTTCTTCGCCAGCGGCTTCGGCCGGTGCTTCGTCGTCGTCGGACGCAGCAGAGCCGATGTCGTCGAACAGCTCGGAAATCTCGAACTCTGCAGCGGCTTCCTCTTCGGCGGCCAGCTCCTGGATCGATTTGCCCGATGCCTGCAGTTCGGCTTCTTCTGCCGAACGTGCGACGTTCAGTTCGATGGTTGCTTCGACTTCCGGGTGCAGTTTCACGGAGACCGAGTGCAGGCCAAGGTCCTTGATCGGAGCGATCAGGGCGACCTGTTTCTTGTCGACCGAGAAACCAGCTTGGGTTGCAGCATCAGCCGCGTCGCGCGGGGTGACGGAGCCGTACAGCGCGCCCGCGTCCGAAGCGGAGCGAATCACGATGAACTGCTGGCCGTCCAGCTTCTCTGCCAGAGCCTCGGCTTCTTTCTTGGTCTCCAGGTTGCGCGCTTCCAGCTGCGCTTTCTGGGCTTCAAAAGAGGCGATGTTGGCTTCGGAAGCGGTCTTTGCCTTGCCCTGCGGCAGCAGGAAGTTGCGGGCGAATCCGGGCTTCACGTCAACGACGTCGCCCATCTGGCCCAGCTTTGCAACGCGCTCAAGAAGGATAACTTGCATCTGCTTATCTCCTTACTTCACGGCGTAGGGCAGCAGGGCGAGGAAGCGGGCGCGCTTGATAGCACGGGCCAGCTCACGCTGCTTCTTTGCCGAAACGGCGGTGATGCGCGAAGGCACGATCTTGCCGCGCTCAGAGATGTAGCGCTGCAGCAGACGGGTGTCTTTGTAGTCGATCTTCGGCGCATTTTCACCCGAGAACGGGCAAACCTTGCGGCGGCGGAAAAACGGTTTGGCTGCCATGATTTAGCGTCCTTTTCTCAAGCGTTGATCAGCGGCGCTCACGGCGATCGCCGCGTTCGTCGCGCTTCTGCATCTGGACCGAAGGGCCCTCGGCGTGCTCGTCGACCTTGATGGTCAGGACGCGCATCACGTCATCATGCAGACGCATCAGGCGCTCCATTTCCTGAACGGCAGACGACGGCGCGTCGGTCTTCAGGAAGGCATAGTGGCCCTTGCGGTTCTTGTTGATCTTGTAGGCCATGGTCTTGACGCCCCAGTACTCCTGCTCGACCAGCTTGCCGCCGTTGTCGGACAGAACAGCACCGAAATGTTCGATGAGGCCTTCAGCTTGCGAGTTGGACAGGTCCTGACGCGCAATCATGACATGCTCATAGAGTGGCATGCGAACTCCTGTTTGTGTCTAGGCGCATTTCATAGACGGGGCATGTCACACTTCCGCTGCCCGGTCACGAGAGGCTGCGCGGATCGAAGATGTCGCGGAAGCAGGGCCTCCTATACAGGCTGGCGCCAAAAGAGCAAGTCCAAAGGGCGTTTTGCGCTGGCTGCAATGGCCCGCCGCGGCAAAACCGCAAGCCCGCCCCATTGCTGCCCCAATGCCAGTCTTCACTCGTTAACGAAGCCTTAACGCGGAGAGAAGCCGCGGCGCCGGAAACCCAGACGCGGGACCCGCAGCAGGGCAGCAGAAACAGGACCGCAGCAGAAGGGCAGTCAAATGGCAGTGACAGACCACACCCCGCCGCAGATTTCCGCAATGTCCAGCGCCCGGGCGCTTGGCGCAATTGCCAGTGCATCGCCGCTGCGCTTGAGGTTCGAAGCGAACTGGAAAGTGCGGGTGGTTGCGCTGAAGCTTCTGGGCGCCGCGATGATCCTCAGCTCAACCGGCCTGTGGCTGGTGCAGGGGGCTGGCGCGGATGCGGAAATGAACCTGATCCGCTTCGGCCTCTCCGTTGCTTTCCTGCTGGCCGGGCTGGTCCTGATGACCGCGCATGAGCCTGAAGGCCGGCCGGAGGCCTGCTTTGATCCGGTGCGCCGCGAACTGCGGGTGCTCAAGCGCGACGCCCAGGGCCGTCCGCGCACCGTCCTGCGGCGCAGCTATGACACCTTGGGCGGCGCACGGCTCACTGCCAGCTCCGTCCAGTTGTTCGAGGGCGACGGCAGCCTGATGATCGAACTGCCGCTGGCCTCCGCCGCGGTGCGCAGCCAGCTGCGCGACCAGCTCAGCGGTGCGGTGCGCATCCTGACCTGATCCGCTTTCACATTTGCGCGAGATGCCGCCCGGCTGCCTGCAGCCGGGTTTTGTGTTCGCGCGCTCACAGATAATGTTGGTTTTTGCGGTCTTCCTTTCGGGGAGGAAACAACCACATGTGTTGCCATAGAAATTCTTCAATTCGGAGCCTTTGACATGAAAAAGACCCTGTTTGCCGCCGCCTTGGCCGCTGCCGCTGCAACCGGCGCTGCCGCCGCACCGGAGAAATACGTGCTGGACGCCGGCCACAGCCAGATCCTGTTCGATTACAACCACCTCGGTTATTCGACCACCTACGGCCTGTTCTCCGGCTTCGAAGGCGAGATCATGTTCGACCAGGAAGACCCGGCCGCTTCCAGCGTGTCGGTTTCGATGCCGCTTAGCAGCATGTTCACCGGCTGGCAGGCGCGCTTTGACCATTTCATGACCAAGGACTTCTTTGACGCCACCGAGGATGAAACTATCAGCTTCACCTCCACCGCCATCGAAGTGACCGGCGAAAACACCGCCAAGATCACGGGCGACCTGAACCTCAACGGCGTGACCAAATCCGTGGTGCTGGACGCCAAGCTGAACCAGGCCGGCGAACACCCGATGGCCAAGAAGCCCTGGGCCGGCTTTGACGCTACCACCCAGATCCTGCGCTCCGACTACAACCTGGGCCAGTTCGCCCCCTTCGTCAGCGATGAGGTCAACATCAAGATCTCCGTCGAGGCGATGAAGGCCGACGGCTGATCCAGCCGCCGCATCTTTGAAATTACAGCCGCCGGTTCCCTTGGGTCCGGCGGTTTTCCTTTGCGCCGCACTGCGAAGACCTCCCCAAACCGTGACCCAAGTTCACTGGCCTTTGCACCGCATCAGGCGCAGACTGTGGGCGGCCTCTCCGGCCACTTCGGAAAGGAGGCACCATGTTCCGCTTCGGCTTTCTCACTTCAGCCTGCGCGGCTTTGGCCCTTGCTGCCAACCTGGCCTTTACAGCACCCGCCGCAGCCCATGATTCCGGCAATGACGCCGCCCGTGCCATCGCCGGGCTGATTGCGCTTGGCATCATCGTCAAGAGCCTGGACAACGACCGCGACCGCCACCGCGGCCGCGTCTATTATCACCAGCCCCGGCAATACCACGGCTATCACGGCGCCCGCCGGCACCACGCCACCCGCAACCGGCACCACTTCCGCCGCCACGGCGGCCACCGGCACCGCTCACGCCACGGCGGCTATTACTACCACCGGCACTAGGCACATGTTTGGTTGTTTTCTGGCGGGCGGTTTCGCCCATTTGGTGTTGCCTGCCGCAGCCGGCATGTGACAGAACCTGATCTGTCAACAAACAAACCGGCTGACAGGAACAGGCAATGGCAGAAAGCAGGACACAAGCAGGCAGGCTCAGCTACCGGCGGTCGCAACGCGGCGACGCGCAGGCGGTCTTTGATATTGTGAGCGCCTCAGTCAGCCGTCTTGCGCCCGATCCTTATCCGCAGGAGGTGGTGGACAGCTGGATGGCAGGCCGGGTGCCCGAGGATTACTGCGTGGATTGTTCCAGTGGTGAAATCTGGATCGCGGAGGCGGACCGGAAACCAGTGGCATTTGCCCATGGTGTTCCGGGAGAGATCAAGCGATTGTTCGTTGCCGCAGGGTACACTGGCCTTGGGGCCGGTGCCGGTCTGATGCAGCTTGCGCTGGATGATGCTCTGACCGCGGGCACCGGCCATGTGCGCATCGAGGCAACTTTGAATGCGGTTCCCTTCTACGGAAAATGGGGCTTCGCCGAAACCGGGCGCAGTGTGTTTTCCGGGCGGGATTCAGCCTTGCCCGGTATTGATGTTGTGATCCTCGAGAAAGTGTTCTGAAAACCCGGCAAACGGGCCGCTGGGCGTTCAGCGCCGCGCGTCAGCGCGGCGCCAGGCCCAAGGCTGCCGGGGGGTGCCGGCATTGCCGGCGCACCCGCCAGGCGCGGGAGAGCGGCCCTGTGCCGCCGGTTATTCGGCGCGCTTGGCGTCCAGCTCCACCGTCACATCAACTGCAAACGCCAGCGAGCTTTCATCGGGCAGGCTTTTGCCAACCCCGAAATCCAGCCGGTTCAGCGTCAGCCCGCCACTCATCTTGGCCGTATCCCCCTCAAGCACCAGATCAAAGGGCAGGGTGGCCGGCACGGTTTCCCCCTTGATGGTCAGGGTGCCTACTGCCTGATAGCCCTCTGCCAGCTTCTCGATCTCCGCAGTGAACTGCGCGGTGGGGAAATTGGCGCTGTCGAAGTAATCCGCGCCCATCGCCTGGCTTGCGACGGAGCCCAGCTCCAGCGAGGGGATTGCAATGGTCACCTCCACGTCGCCCGCCGGGCCGGGGGCGGCAGGCTCCTCGAAATTGATCACCGCGGTCCACTCTCCAAAACTGCCATTGATGACGCTGCCCATCTGAGTGACGGCGATGCCCAGCGTGCCGGATTGCACCGCCCAGCCGCCCGCGCCCTCGGGCGCTGCGGTAACCACCGGGGCAACGGTGCCTTCTGCGCCATGGTCGTGGCTGTGGTCATGGCCGCACAGAATGCCCAGCGCCGCACCGCCGCCCAGCACACCGCCCCAGACCACCACTGCAGCCAGCATCGGTGCCAGGCTGTGCGCCTGCGCAGGCGGCCTGGGCAGGGTGCCGCTGCCCGGCAGCATCCGCCGCAGGGTGGCGTCGCGGTCGATCACATGGTGCTTCAGCGCGCCGGCAATATGCAGCCCCAGCGCCGCCGCCAGCGTCCACACCAGCAGCCAGTGCAAGCCGCCAAAGACCCCCGCAACCGCGTCGGACTTCGGCACAAACGGCAGGCTCTGCCCGAACGGCCACCAGATCGGCGCAAAGCCGGTGGTCGCCGCATGATGGATCCAGCCCGTGAGCGGCACCGCCACCAGCGAGCCGTAAAGCAGCCAGTGCACCACCTCCGCCGCCAGCGCCTCTGCCTTGCGCTCCGGGTGCAGCAGGCCGGGTTTCGGCTGGCTCAGCGCCCACAGGATGCGAAGCAGCGCAGTGAAGAACACCGCCACGCCGATGGTCTTGTGCAGGGAGAACAGGAGCGTTGCCCGCTCGATCACCGCCTGGCTGCCGTCAAACCCGGGGCTCTGGATCTCATGCGCCAGTTCATTGGCGACATAGCCCAGCGGAAAGGCGGAGAAGATCAGGAGGGCAGTCAGCCAGTGAAAGCTTTTGGCGACAGAGCCGTAAGACGAAAATGTATTGGAGCGGGACATAAAGCGCATTTCCTGGTCTGGGTCCGGTTGACCTTAACCTAACCACGCACACCTGGGATGCAACGCACGGGGCTGTCCGTCCATGCACAGGTTTCGTGCGCAATCTGCACCTTTGCTTGTACGTTAGGGAAAGGGCGGGTACATCAGGCAAAACGCTAAAACAGACGAGGTCATCAATGACGATCGCATTTGTGTTCCCCGGGCAGGGCGCCCAGACCATCGGCATGGGCAAGGCGCTGGCTGAGGCCTATCCCGCCGCCAAGGCCATCTTTGACGAGGTGGACAGCGCACTCGGCGAAAGCCTGAGCCAGCTGATCTGGGAGGGCGACATCGAAACCCTGACCCTGACCCAGAACGCCCAGCCCGCCCTGATGGCCACCTCCATGGCCGCGATGCGCGCGCTGGAGGCCGAAGGCGTCACCATTGATAAGGCCGCTTTTGTGGCCGGCCACTCCTTGGGCGAATACTCCGCACTGGCTGCCGCCGGTGCCATTTCGGTTGCCGACACCGCCCGCCTGCTGCGCACCCGCGGCCTCGCAATGCAAAGCGCGGTGCCGGTGGGCGAGGGCGCCATGGCCGCGATCCTGGGCCTCGACCTCGACGCGGTGCGCGCAGTGGCCGAGGAAGCCGCGCAAGGCGAGGTCTGCCAGGCCGCCAACGACAACGACCCCACCCAGGTGGTGGTTTCCGGTGCCAAGGCCGCGGTGGAACGCGCGGCTGAGATTGCCAAGGAAAAGGGTGCCAAACGCGCGGTGATGCTGCCGGTGTCCGCGCCCTTCCATTGCGCCCTGATGCAGCCCGCCGCCGACGCCATGGCGGAGGCGCTCGCAGGCGTTGATATCAAATCCCCCGCAGTTCCGCTGATCGCCAACGTGCGCGCCGATGCTGTCACCAGCCCGGACGAAATCCGCGCATTGCTGGTGGAGCAGGTCACCGGCTCCGTGCGCTGGCGTGAAAGCGTGCAGGCGATGGCCGCCAAGGGCGTGACCGAGTTCTGGGAAATCGGCGCAGGCAAGGCGCTCTCGGGCATGATCCGCAAGATCGACCGCAATCTCGCCTGCCGCCAGGTCGGCACGCCCGAGGACGCCGCGGCCGCCGCCGGGGCCTGATCCATGCAACGCCGCCTCGCGTTTCTGGCATCCAGCCTTACCCTTGCCGCAGCCGTGGCAGTGGCGGGCGGGCTGATGCTCAGCCACGCGCAGGCGGCCAGTTTCAAGCTGCAGGGGCAGGACATTCTGGTCAACGGCACCGTCAACGGCAAGTCGCTGCGCAAGTTCCGCGCCTTCATGGCCAGGAACCCGGATGCGCAGCGGCTGGTGCTGCTGGACATGCCCGGCTCCGACGATGACGAGACCAATCTGAAAATCGGCCACATGGTCCGCGATCTGGGCCTCGGCACCCATGTCACCGCCAGCAGCCGGATCTATTCCGGCGCGGTGGAGCTGTTCCTGGCTGGCACCGAACGCACGATGGAGGCAGGCGCCGTCCTGGGCGTCCACGCCTGGGAAGGTGACAGGACAGCCGACGAATACCCGCGCTGGCACCCGGAACATGCGCCCTATGTGGCCTATACAACCCGGATGCTGGGCAGCGCCGATTTCTACTGGTTCACCGTCCGCGCGGCCCCCGCCAGCTCAATGCACGAAATGACCGAGGCCGAGATAGAGCGCTTCGGTCTCCTGACACAACCGGTCCTGCGGGACTAAGAAGCCAAGAGGGCAAGAAACATGTTTGATCTTACAGGAAAAAATGCGCTGGTCACCGGCGCCTCCGGCGGTATCGGCGGCGACATCGCCCGCGCCCTGCACGCCGCTGGCGCCACCGTGGCGCTGTCCGGCACCCGCGAGGAGCCGCTCAAGGCGCTGGCGGCTGAGCTGGGCGAGCGCGCCCATGTGCTGACCTGCAACCTGTCGGACGCGGAGTCGGTTGAAGCACTGCCGAAACAGGCGGCGGAGGCAATGGGCTCGGTCGACATCCTGGTGAACAACGCAGGCATCACCCGCGACAACCTGTTCATGCGCATGAAGGACGAGGAATGGCAGAGCGTGCTGGATGTGAACCTCACCTCCACCATGCGACTTTGCCGCGGGGTGCTGCGCGGCATGATGAAGGCACGCTGGGGCCGCATCATCAATATCTCTTCCGTGGTGGGTGCCACCGGCAACCCGGGCCAGGGCAACTATGCCGCTTCCAAGGCCGGCATGGTCGGCATGTCCAAATCGCTGGCCTATGAGGTCGCCAACCGCGGCATCACCGTAAACGCGGTTGCACCGGGTTTCATCGCCACCGCCATGACCGACAAGCTGAACGACAACCAGAAAGACGCGATCCTGACCCAGATCCCGGCCGGCCGGATGGGAGATTCGAAGGAAATCGCCTCTGCCGTGCTGTATCTGGCCAGCCAGGAAGCAGGCTATGTCACCGGCACCACCCTGCATGTGAACGGCGGCATGGCGATGATCTGAGCGCCCCGCCGCGCCGCATCATTATTGAACCCCGCAGCCTGTCTGCGGGGTTTTTCCGTCTCTGCAGCCCGGAACAAGAGCCGCAACCGGGGTTGGCCGGAGGCGCCAAATGATTGAAATCCGGTGAAAAAGCAAAAAAGATGCAGTGCAGGTCTTGCAACCACTTGATTACAAGGCCATCTGCACGCTTCATAGCGGCCACAGGCAAACCGCGCTGCCGCTTGATGACCGCGCGAAACCGTTTGCCTTGGCTGCGGTCTATGCTATAGGCGGCCCATATCCGCTGGTATTTCCTAACGGAAACGCCGCACTGTCCCCGTCCCGCGGGGATCACACCGCCCGCTCCGGGCAAAACCACGCCGCCCGGCTAGGGCAGGGCAGAACCGGGCAGAGTGCCCTGTAAAACGAGGAAGAGACATGAGCGACGTCGCAGATCGCGTTAAAAAGATCGTTGTTGAGCACCTGGGTGTTGAAGAAGACAAGGTCACCGAAAACGCCTCCTTCATCGACGATCTGGGCGCAGACAGCCTGGACACCGTGGAACTGGTGATGGCGTTTGAAGAAGAGTTCGGCATCGAGATCCCGGACGACGCAGCCGAAACCATCCAGACCTTCGGCGACGCGGTCAAGTTCATCTCCGAAGCGTCCTAAGCCACGCTTCCGGATGACCGGATTTCACGGCGCTCTCCTGCACGGAGGGCGCCGTTTTCTTTTGCCCGCCTGCCTGCGCCGAATCTGCTGCTGCGGCATTCTGGCCCCTTGTGCCTGCGCCGAATCTGCTGCTGCGGCATTCTGGCCCCTTGTGCCTGTGGCGTTTGTTTGCGCTACCAGCGCGCCCGGAAATCCACGCCGCAATTGTTCTATAAATGGTCAGGATACGGCGTATCGCCGACCTCAATCCGTGTTACTCTGAACCCATGAGGCATGACATGAGGAGACTGGCACTATGATCATCTACCCCACGATGCAAATTCAGAATGGCCGTTGCGTGACGCTCGAAAAAGGCCGCCTGGACGAGCCGCAGATCTGGCACGTGGACCCGGTGGAAACCGCCAAGGGCTTCGCTGCAGCCGGGGCGGAATGGATGCACCTCACCGATTTCAACGCGCTGGAAGGCGACAACAGCAACGAGGAACTGGTCACCGACATCATCCGCGCTGCCGGTATCCCGGTGCAGCTGGGCGGCGGCATGCGCTCGCGCGAGCAGGTCGAGTACTGGATCGACAAGGGCGCAGGGCGTGTCGTGATCGGCACCCTGGCGGCGCGCGATCCGCACCTGGTGCGCGAACTGGCCGAACACCACCCCGACCAGATCGTTCTGGCGGTGGACATCTGGCAGGGCCAGGTGATGACCGATGGCTGGCGCAAGTCTGGCGCTTTCACCCCGGAGGCCTATCTTGAGGCTTTTGCGGGCGCGCCCTTTGCAGGCATCCTCATCACCGATATCGACGCTGATGTTGCCGATACCGAGGCGCAGATGGGGCTGATCTCGCATCTGGCCTCGCTGGTGAAACTGCCGGTGATCGCCAGCGGCGTAGTGCGCAACGCTGATGACATCTCACGGCTGAAGTACATCCACAACATCGCCGGTGCCCAGATCGGCCGGGCCCTGTTCAGCAAGACCATCGCGCTGGAGGATGCGCTGGCCGTGGCCCGCCCGGAACCGGAACCGGTCGCCGAATTCCAGTAAGGCCGGCATCCGGCACGCAAGACCAGGGGCGCCTGCCAGCGGGCGCCCCTTCGTTATGGCCGTAACCGGCTTGGCTGCGGCCAGAGGTGCTGCACGGATGCCAGCCGCGGGTCCCGGGCTGGTCTCAGGCCGGTTTGACCGCGGCTTTCGATGCCAGTTCCGTCGCGGTCTCGGCCTGTTTCGACCAGTTGAGAAGGCTGCGCAGTTCTTCTGCCGCCATCGGCTTCAGGAATTTCACCCCAACATAATCAGCGCTCTGCCAGGTCACCTGGGCCCGGATTTCACCAACACCGGGAAAGACGGCAATGACATCTTTCTTTGGCGGTGGCAGCGGGGTGCCGGGCAGCTGCCAGATCCGGATCTTGGCGCCCATGCGGCTGATGTCGACCAGTTTGGCGCGCAGCATCTGGCTAGGGGTTTTCAAGGAGCAGGGCAGCGAGCAGGGGTAGCGGCGGCGCCTGCGCCGGTGGCGCCGGGCGACCCGCTCCGCCAGAAACATGCCGCCGCCGCCCAGCACCAGTGCGGACAGCGATCCGGCAATGGCCGTCTCCTGTGAAATGCCCCTGATCCGCCCCATCCCGGCCGCTGTGTCCGCGGATCTTTCCTTCTCCGGCGCATAGTCGCAGGGCAGCGGGATGATCCGGGCGGCAAACTCCTCCAGCAGCGCCGATGTGCCAAGCCGCTGCGCGCTGACTTCCGCCTTGGCTTGCCCATGCCGGTTATACACCTGAAGCAGCCCTTTCTGCTGGGTGATCAGCCGCATCGCCAGCGGCTCATACGCGTCCATGCCGGCCCGCCGCATTTGCATCCGCAGTGTGACATCCGGATGATCCTCCAGCCAATGCTCCAGCTGCCGGGCCGCGCGCGGCCCGTTCCCGGTGCGCAGATACTCCAGGAACTGGCGCGCTTCATGCTGGAAAATCACAAGATCGGATTGCAGAACGCAGGTGGGTCTGGACGCCTCAGCCCGCCCTGCGCTGCACCAGACCGCTGCAGGCGCAGCAAGCGCAACCAGGATCAGTGGCCAATGTTTCATGCGGGGCTCGCCTTGCAGATCAAAAAGGTGGTTTCGCGCGGTTTCCGTTCAGTCACTCTACCAAGGAGGGTGCTGGCAGTTATTAACGCAACCGTATACGGGAGTTAATTCGCCGTAAAAGCGCCCGTGGGTGACAGGGTAAGGGGATCGGGAGGAAACAGGATATGCCGCAAATCAGCAGCAGGAGACGCAAACGGAGCACAGGCCGCGCCGCATGCAAAGCATCAGCCGGGCTCTGGGCCCGGCTGCAGGCCGCTGGCCTGAAAAGTGATTCTGGATGAATTGGCCGCTGCGCTGGCAGGATCTCAGGCAGGGCCGCTGCCGGGGGCGTTTACAGCCCCAGCCGCACTTCCTCGCGCATGCCGCCTTCTTCCATCGGGAATTCCTCCAGCAGCCGGTGCAGCTGCATGAAGTTGAATTCCTTGATGAATTGCACACCGACATAATCCGCGGTCTTCCAGCGCACCTGGGCGTCCACCGTATAGCCGCCAAAGTTCAGCTTCACCCGGCCTGAGGCATCGACCTGCGTGTCCGGGTGCACCTTGGCGCCGGCCCGGCTGAGGTCGACCAGGTGGCCCCGCACCGTGCGCCCGCCGGCTTGCAGCACGCAAGGCACGGCACAGGGGTAGCGTTTGGTGCGGCGGATCTTGCGGATGCCGATCCGGTCGAGAAAGTACAAAACGCTGCCGCCCAGCACCAGGAAGGACACCCAGGCAATCGCGGCATTGATGATCTGCTGGCGCTGGCGGGCGTCATTGGCGTTGATCGCCACCAGCTTGCTGCCGAAACCGTCTTCCTTGATCTGATCGCACGGCAGTGCCTCAACCCGGATGCCATAGTCCGACTGCAACGCGAAAACCCCCATGTGGCGGGCGGTTTCCAGCGCCGCCTGGCGGCCCTGGCTGGAGAGGATCTGCAGCAGCACAGTGGATTGCTGCATCAGCTTCAGCGTGCCGGCTTCGACCTGCTGAATGCCGACAGCCCGCATCCGCTGCTTCAGCGGGGCAGGCGGATTCGTACCGATCCAGCTGTTCAATTGCTGCACGTAATAGGCGCCTTCGCCGGTCTCGAGGTAGGACAGGAAGCCCGCCGAAGCCCGGTTCAGCCCAGAGAGATCCTGATGCACAGGACAGGCCGCCTCCGCGCGCAGGGGAAGCAGGGACAGGGTCAGCAGAACCGCAGCAGTCGGAAGCCATTGGCGCATGGCAGTGTAGTCCTCACGTATCTCCGCAGGAGATTTTGGCGCAAAGTTGCAAATTTGAGGTTAACAGGCCCGGATTGCAGCCCGGAAAGTTCCTGTTTCCCTCCCGCCAGATGCTGAAACGGGAATGCCGTCTCAATCCGGGGTCTTGCTGCCGGCAAAGGAAAAAAGCGAAAAAAAGACGGGCTGGAGACAAAATGGCCCAGAGCTCCAGCCCGTTTTGGCATTCGATGAGGACGGATGCCGAGTTTCGCGTTTTGATAAATTCAACCTAAGTGTGAGTCGTTAATCAAACGTTCCCGCAGCGCAAAAACACCGTCACGGCCCATTTTCCGTAACGTCACGGCGGGTGCCAGCCCGCTCTTGCACCCGGTTGCCATTCCAAGCTATTTGAACGGACGGATTGCCGAGGCATAGGAGAGCAAGGAATGCGCCGAGTAGTAGTCACCGGACTGGGCCTGGTCACCCCGCTGGCCAGCGGAGTCGAAGAAACCTGGTCCCGGTTGCTGGATGGACAGTCGGGCGCCGGCCCCATCACCCTGTTTGATGCCGAAGCAAGCGGCGTCACCACCACCTACGCCTGCGAAGTTCCGCGCGGCGACGGCTCTGAGGGCACGTTCAATCCGGATGACTGGGTCATCAAGAAAGAACAGAAGAAGATTGACGACTTCATCCTCTATGGCATCGCTGCCGCCGATATGGCCGTGCGCGACGCTGGCTGGACGCCCGAGGACGAGGAAAGCCGCCTGCGCACCGGCGTGATGATCGGCTCCGGCATCGGCGGGTTGTCGTCGATCGCCGACACCGCGGTGATGATCAAGGAGAAGGGCCCCCGCCGGGTGTCGCCGTTCTTCATCCCCGGCGCGCTGATCAACCTGATTTCCGGCCAGGTCTCGATCCGTTTCGGCTTCAAGGGCCCGAACCACTCCGTCGTGACCGCCTGCTCGACCGGCGCCCACGCCATCGGCGACGCGGCCCGGCTGATCAAATCCGGCGACGCCGACGTGATGATCGCAGGCGGCGCCGAAGCCGCGATCTGCGAGATCGGCATTGCCGGTTTCAACGCCTGCAAGGCGCTGTCGACCAAACGCGCCGATGACCCCAAGGCCGCCTCGCGCCCCTATGACGCCGACCGCGACGGGTTCGTGATGGGCGAGGGCGCTGGCATCGTGGTGCTGGAAGACTACGAGCACGCCAAGGCCCGCGGCGCCAAGATCTATGCCGAGGTGCTGGGCTATGGCCTTTCCGGCGACGCCTACCACATCACCGCGCCCTCCGAGGACGGCGAGGGCGGCGAACGCTCGATGAAGGCCGCTCTGGCCAACGCAGGCCTGGACGCTTCCGCCATCGACTACATCAACGCCCACGGCACCTCGACCATGGCCGACACCATCGAACTGGGCGCGGTTGAGCGGCTGCTGGGCGATCACGCCGCCAATGTCACCATGTCCTCGACCAAATCCGCCACCGGCCACCTGCTGGGTGCCGCCGGCGCGATTGAGGCGATCTTCTCGATCCTGGCGATCCGCGACCAGGTGGCACCGCCGACCATCAACCTCGACAATCCCGCGGTCGAAACCCCGGTCGACCTGGCCCCCAACGCCAAGCGCGAGCGCAAGATCAACGTGGCCCTGTCGAACTCCTTCGGCTTCGGCGGCACCAACGCATCGGTCCTGTTCGGGAAACCTGACTGATGTGGCGCAGCCTCGCCTCTAACATGCTGACTGTCCTGATCGCCGCCCTGTTCCTGCTGGGCGGCCTCATCCTGTGGGGCAAGTCGCAATATACTGCCGAGGGCCCGCTCGACACCGCCATCTGCCTGCGGGTGGAGCGCGGCTCCAACATGGCCCGCGTCAGCCGCGACCTGGAAACCCAGGGCGCCGTCTCCTCCGGCACCATCTTCCGCCTCGGCGCCAAATACAGCGAGAAAACCGGTCAGCTGAAGGCCGGCAGCTTCCTGGTGGAGCCCGGGTCGTCGATGGAGCGCATCGTTGACGAGATCACCCATTCCGGCGCCTCCACCTGCGGCACCGAAATCGTCTACCGCGTCGGCGTGACCCGCACCCAGACCCTGGTGCGCGAACTGGACCCGGCGACCAGCAAGTTCGAGGAAATCGCCGACTTCGTCCTCGGCGAGGATGAGGTCCCGGCCCAGTACACCGAGACCCGCCAGGACGCCGACACCCGCTACCGCATCGCGCTGGCCGAAGGCGTGACCAGCTGGCAGGTGGTCGAGGCGCTGAAGGCCATGGATGTGCTGGACGGCGATCCGGGCGAGCGCCCCGCCGAGGGCCTGCTGGCACCCGACAGCTATGAGGTCACCCCCGGCACAGACCGCGCCGCGGTGCTGGCAGAAATGCAGAAACGCCAAGAGCTGCGCATCAACGCCGCCTGGGAAAGCCGCTCTGCGGATGCGGTGGTGAAAACCCCGGAGGAAATGCTGATCCTCGCCTCGATCATCGAGAAGGAAACCGGCGTCGCCGAGGAACGCGGCCTGGTCGCCTCTGTGTTCACCAACCGCCTCAACCGCGGCATGCGCCTGCAGACCGACCCGACGGTGATCTACGGCGTCACCAAGGGCGAGGGGACCTTGGGCCGCGGCCTGCGCCAGAGCGAGCTGCGCAAACCAACCCCCTGGAACACCTATGTGATCGAGGGCCTGCCGCCCACGCCCATCGCCAACCCCGGCCTTGCCAGCCTCGAGGCCGCGGTGAACCCGGAGACCACCAACTACGTGTTCTTCGTCGCTGACGGCACCGGCGGCCACGCCTTCGCCGAGACGCTGGACGAGCACAACGCCAACGTCGCTAAATGGCGCGAGATCGAGGCCCAGCAGCAAAACAACTGACCGGACGCCGGAATTCTGCGAGAATTCCGGCCCGGAAAACACGCGTTTTCCGAGCCGTTTCCCGCGCCGGGAAACGGTCTGCGGGGCGGGACAGACACAGGGAAGGGCGCCGGTTGGCGCCCTTTTTTGGTGGAAAATAAAATTCCTCATTCTAGGGCAAGTACACTAACTTGGTGGTAATCAATCTTTAGGTTTCCTTTGTCAAATTTGGCATACTGGTGAAGAGCCCTTGTGTGAAACAGTTTGTTGTCTCCAGGTATTTTGGTATCTTATATTTTCAATATCTGCGTGTCGTCGCGTGGTAAGTAGGAGTTGTGAATTGAAGAGGCTGAGGAACGCGTGGCCCGCCGGAAATGAGGCGGCCATGGTTAAAATGTTTGCGGAGTCTATTCTGGAGTTAACGGACAGGTACTCCTTCGAGAGCTATCGACATAAGACATTGTCAATGTGTGCCAAGTCATTGGAACTTAAGACTGCTCTGCAGGATGTGCGGCTAAAGTCTATTTCAAAAAGTGCTCTTGAGCCAATGTTGGAGGAGTTTTCCAGTTCGATAAAGAGCGACCTTGTCGTTGAGAAAATAACACAGGAAAAGGGGGTTCCCCTTTCTGTTTTGTGTGTTTCGGCATCAGACACTTTGGAGAAAATTTCTGCATCCTTGGGGATATTTTCGAAGATTGTTGCACCTTCATATGAAAAATTCGCAATTCGATACCTGTTGGAAATGTGTGGATCAGGTAAGAGAGAGAAGGGGAAAATTCATTCTTGTGCAAGCCTGTACGTATCTCACGTTGTGGGTGAGGGGAGGTCTCGAGAAAACATCCACATAACCGCAAAACGAGTATTTTCCATAAATGACATCAGCGAAGACCCTCTGCAGAGCGCTCGGGAGTTTTTCAGCTCTATGTCAAAAAGAGAAAAAGTCTTTGATATTCTAATTCCTGGCTCTAAAAAGGCATGCGAATATTTGTCTGACACCATCGGCGCTCAAAGCTTTTCAAGCGCAGCTGAATTGCCGGCTCATTTCAAATGGTCTATTCCCGAGGGGATGCGGAATGGTTCTTCTAATTATGTTATTCTGTCAGGCTTTCCCGGGTGGGACCCATTCAGCATGGCGCGTACAGTGAAGTTTTTCTTGAGTCTACTGAACTCATTTTTGTTTGTTTTTCCTGACGGAAATAAACGGCACTATCCAGATAAGGCGTTTGTACATGAGAAGGAAACGGGTGCAGTCTTCAAGGTGCACCTCTCTGACTTTATTAACGAAGGGCGCCCAATTAGAGATAAGGGTGACCATCAAGAGCTTGTTGATAAAATGTTTAAATTCACTTTCTCAAAGAGGGGTGAGCGAAACAGAAGTTTTGAGAGGAAGCTGTCGGGGGCATTGCAAGCCGCTTCCGCTGCGTCAAGAACGTCGGAGAGTGACGCTAGACTTTTATCTATCTGGTCCGCATTCGAAGCGATTTTGCCAGCTCCTATGAAGGATGGGGAAAAGTCCGTTCGAATTACCCATTTTGCGAAGTACATTGCTCCACTTGCGACAACTCAGTACGTGTATGAAATATATAAAAGCTTTTATAATGATCTTGCGAAGAACTACATGGCAGACTTTCATAGTTTTGTTGACAAATTTGGAGAGGGTGAGACAAGGTTTGAGAAGTTTATAAGTATTTTTCATGCGGGTGGTGATGTTAAGAAGGCGTTTACATCCATTTTTAGTGATAGCGAATTGTTGCTGGATAGGGCTGCTCAGCTTGACCAACTTGCGACTAGCCCCTCATTGTTGAGGAAGAAAATGAGAGAACATGAGAGGAGAGTTTCATGGCAATTGCATCGGATATATAGAAGAAGAAACAATATAGTTCACAAGGCAACGTCTAATCTAAGTACACCTTACCTGACAGAGAATGCGTTCAGCTATTTTAAGTCTCTCATTTCTACTCTGGTGATTGCTGGGGAAAGGTTTCAGCTATTTGAAATAAACCCGCTTTTCGATATCTGTATTGCACTCCGCGACGAGCATTTGAGCAAGATTGATGAGTTTTCTGAGGATCAGGCCAAGGATGCTCATTTGGTGGCAATATCCGGAGCTTTAGCGTGAATGGAGTAGGTGTCGAGTGATCAGGTTTATGGTTGTGCCTAATTGTTTTTTGCCTCCCCCGTTGCGTACCCACCGTACGCACCCCTCCCCATAACCCTTGACTTTTACGCTGAAATCGCGTATAGGTTGTGGTGCAGCTGGAAGAAACATGGACGGCCCCGGACCCCTCCGCCGGCGGCCGTCCTGTCTTTCTCTCGTGCGGACAAAAACGCATGAGGCAGAGCATATCATGACAGATCAGACCAATGGCCCGGCACCGGGCCACACAGGGCCGGGCCACCCGGCACCGACCCCCTCAGAACCGGTCCACGCAGCACCGGCCCCCTCTGAACAGGGCCCCTCTGAACAGGGCCAGACACCGGACCAGGACGGCGCCGCCCTCCTGAAACGGCGGGGGCATTACACTGCCGATCTCCTGCTGTCCCTGCAGGACAGCATCCACCGCCTGCGCAAAGAAGCAGAGGAGCTCCGGGAGCAGCTCGAAACCACCGGTGCCGATGAAATGACCGGCGCCAAATCCCAGGTCCGCAAGCTCGAGGACCTGATCCGGGACTGCCAGAAAGTGGAGAAGACCCTTGCAGAACAAAGCACCGACGTCGCCCGCATGCTCAAATCCGAGCACGAACTCGATCTCGTCGCGGCGCGCGCAGCTGTCGAGCTCGGACTTTCTCGCCTGCGTGCCGCCCTCGCTCCTGAGCTGCTTCTTGGATGAGCTGGACCTTAAAACCCTCTGCGCACTGCCGCATCTCTTTCACATCTGGGCGCTGGATCACCAGCGCCCGCCGGACGGGGACTGGCGCGCCTGGGTGATCCTGGGTGGGCGCGGTGCAGGCAAGACGCGGGCAGGGGCCGAATGGGTCCGTTCGCTGGCCGAGGGCGCTTGGCCGCAGGATCCCGGCACCGCCCGGCGCATCGCACTGGTGGCGGAAACCTATGACCAGGTGCGCGACGTGATGATCCACGGCGACAGCGGCATCCTGGCCTGCTCGCCGCAGGACCGCCGCCCCAAGTGGAAGGCGTCGGAGCGCAAGCTGATCTGGCCCAACGGCGCCGAGGCGCAGGCCTTCTCCGCCCACGACCCCGAGGCGCTGCGCGGCCCCCAGTTCGACGCCGCCTGGGCGGATGAACTGGCCAAGTGGAAGAAGGGGCAGGAGAGCTGGGACATGCTGCAATTCGCGCTTCGGCTGGGGCAGGATCCCCGCGTCTGCGTCACCACCACCCCGCGCAACGCAGCCGTCCTGAAACGGCTGCTGGCCTCGCCCAGCACCGTCACCACCCATGCCCCGACCGAAGCCAACCGCGCCAACCTCGCAGCCTCCTTCCTCACGGAAGTCCGCGCGCGCTACGCGGGCACCCGGCTGGGCCGGCAGGAGCTGGACGGGGTGATGCTCTCGGACATTCAGGGCGCGCTCTGGACCACCGCAGCGCTGGTGGAGGCCCAGGTGGCCGAGGCGCCGCCGCTGGACCGGGTGGTGGTCGCCGTCGACCCGGCGGTCAGCGCGGGCAAGGCGTCTGACGCCTGCGGCATCATGGTGGCCGGCGCTGTCACGCACGGCCCGCCGCAGGACTGGCAGGCCTATGTGCTGGCGGATTGCACCGTGCAGGGGGCCACGCCGATGACCTGGGCGCAGGCGGTGATCTCCGCCCGCGACCGCTTTGGTGCCGAACGGGTGGTGGCAGAGGTAAACCAGGGCGGCGCGCTGGTCGAAACCGTGCTGCGCCAGGCCGACCCGCTGGTGCCGTTCCGCGCCCTGCATGCGCGAAAGGGCAAATCCGCCCGCGCCGAGCCGGTGGCCGCGCTTTATGAGCAGGGCCGGGTGTTTCACCTGCCCGGATTGGGAGAGCTCGAGGACCAGATGTGCCAGATGACCCCGCAGGGCTACCGCGGCAGCGGCTCTCCCGACCGGGTCGATGCGCTGGTCTGGGCGCTGCATGAGTTGATCATCCAGCCCGCCGCCAACCTGCGCAGGCCGCAGGTCAGGGTGTTATAAAACGCTAAGGGCAGCGTCCGTCCGCGGGTGGACGCGAAGCGCCCGCCCGGGGGGGCGGACGGGCGCTGCCCGGCCTTCGGCCAGGCGAAGACAAGACAAAGAAATTCGATTGGATGAGGCAGCGCGCAACGCTGCCTTTATCTTTTAAAACAGTGCTGTAACCCAAGGTGTTGCGTACCCACCGTACGCACCGCTTGCCAAATCTTCAGGTCTTTCTGGCACAAATATTCCTCAGCAAAGGCGCACCAGCCCCAAGGGCCAGCAGCGTCACCTAGGAACAACCTGAGGAGCGGACCATGGTCTTTGACCTGCTGCGGCGCAAAACGCCGGACCCCCAAAAACCGGGCCCCAATAATCCGGGCCTGGAACAGAAGGCCAGCCAGACCGCCCGGGTGGTCTCCTGGCACGGCGCCGGCCGCATCGCCTGGAGCCCGCGCGACACCGTTTCCCTGACCCGCAGCGGCTTTGCCGGCAATCCGGTCACCCACCGGGTGATCCGCCTCATTGCCGAGGCTGCCGCCGCCGTGCCGCTGGTGCTGCAGGACAGCCGCCAGCGTTACGACACCCACCCCTGGCTGGCGCTGCTGGCGCGTCCCAACCCGGCCCAGACCCAGGCGGAGCTGCTGGAGGCGCTCTACGGCCACCTGCTCCTGTCCGGCAACGCCTATATCGAGATGGTCACGGCAGAGGACGCAACCCCCGCAGAACTGCACGTGCTGCGCTCCGACCGGATGAACGTGGTGCCGGGACCCGACGGCTGGCCTGCGGGGTTCGACTATGTGGTCGGCGGGCGCAAGCACCGCTTCGCCAACGAGCCCGGCAACGCCCCGGTCTGCCACATCAAAAGCTTCCACCCGCAGGACGACCACTACGGCCTCTCGGCCCTGCAATCGGCGGCGATGGCCATTGATGTGCACAACGCCGCCTCGCGCTGGTCCAAGGCGCTGCTTGATAACGCAGCCCGCCCCTCCGGCGCGCTGGTCTGGACTGGCTCCGACGGCCAGGGGCAAATGTCCGACGATCAATTCCGCCATCTAAGCGAAGAAATTCAAACAAACTTCCAGGGCGCCCAGAACGCGGGCCGCCCGATGGTGCTGGAGGGCGGATTGGACTGGAAGCCGATGGGGTTCTCGCCCTCCGACATGGAATTCCAGAAAACCAAGGACACCGCCGCCCGCGAAATTGCGCTGGCCTTCGGGGTGCCGCCGATGCTGATCGGCATCCCGGGCGATGCGACCTATGCCAACTATCAGGAGGCCAACCGCGCCTTCTACCGGCTGACCGTGCTGCCCTTGGTCTCCAAGGTCACCGCCGCGCTGTCCGGCTGGCTCACCGCCTGGACCGGCGACGCGCTGACATTGAAGCCCGACCTCGACCAGTTGCCAGCCTTGGCGGCAGAGCGCGAGGCGCAATGGCGGCGCATCACCTCCGCGGATTTCCTCTCCCATGAGGAAAAGCGGCGTCTGCTGGGGTTGCCCACAGAAACCCTGCCCACAGAGCAGACGGAGGGCGGACAGGATGACTGAGCACCCGATGCACGCATTTGATTGTTCACCGGGATTGCGCCTGTCCGCCCATGAGCGGGTGGCCCAGATCCAGCACGACGCCGTGAACCGCCGCCTCGACCGGATCGAACAGATGATGGAGCGGCTGGAGAAACGCCTCTGGCTCACCGTCTACGGCGTCGCCGCGGTGATCCTGGCGCAGGCCTTCCAATCCTTCCTGACGGTGCAATTGCCGTAAATCCAACGACTTGCGAGGTTCAGATGATGCAGGGATCCCCCCAGCTGGAACATAAATTCGCACGCTTCGGCGAGGATCTCTCGCTGAAGGACGCAACCGAAATCAAGGGCTACGCCAGCCTGTTCGGCCAGACCGACCAGGGCGGTGACGTGGTGATGCGCGGCGCCTATGCGGCCTCGCTCAAGGCGCTCCGCGATCAGGGCCGCACGGTCAAGATGCTGTGGCAGCATGATCCGGCCCAGCCCATCGGCGTCTGGGACGAAGTGCGCGAGGACAAGCGCGGTCTGTATGTCAAGGGCCGCATCCTCACCGCCACCCCCAAAGGCGCCGAAGCAGCAGCCTTGATCGAGGCTGGCGCCATTGACGGCCTGTCCATCGGCTACCGCACCCAGAAAGCCACCCGCGCCCCGGACGGCACCCGCCACCTGAGCCAAGTGGAGCTGTGGGAGGTGTCGCTGGTCACCTTCCCGATGCTGCCCGCCGCCCGGGTGGCAGCCAAATCCTCCGCCGATGCGGAAGCACAAGCACTGCGCGCCCTGGCCGACGGCCTGCGCCAGATCACCCGTGACCTCAGAACAGGACACCCATCATGAGCAATCAAGACCTCCCGGCCCAAACCGGGGACGCAGCGCCCCTGGCGCATGAAGTGAAACAGGCCATTTCCGGCTTTCTTCATGAATTCAAGGGGTTTCAGGACGACGTGCAATCAAGGCTGAAACAGGCAGAAGAGCGAGTGACCATGCTGGACCGTAAGACAATCTCTCAGAACCGCCCCCATCTGGCAGCGAGCCAGGACGCGGGCGCGCCCCATCAAAAGGCGTTCAACGCCTACCTGCGCAACGGCGACGACGACGGCCTGCGCGGCCTTGAGCTGGAGGGCAAATCCATGTCCACTGCGGTGGGCAGCGACGGCGGCTATCTGGTCGACCCGCAGACCGCCGACACCGTCAAGGCGGTGCTGAACGCCTCCGCCTCGATCCGCGCCGTGGCCTCCGTGGTGCATGTGGAGGCGTCGTCTTATGACGTGCTGATCGACCACAGCGAAATGGGCGCCGGCTGGGCCAATGAAACAGGCCCCGCGGCGGAAACCTCCACCGGCACCATCGACCGCATCTCGATCCCGCTGCATGAACTTAGCGCCTTGCCCAAGGCGTCGCAGCGGCTGCTCGATGACAGCGCCTTTGATATCGAGGGCTGGCTGGCAGGCCGCATCGCAGACAAATTCGCGCGGTCTGAGGCCGACGCCTTCATCAACGGCGACGGCAACGACAAGCCCACCGGTTTCATGAACTACAACGTCGAGGAAAACGACAGCTGGACCTGGGGCAACATCGGCTACAAGGCCACCGGCGTCGAAGGCGAGATCGGCAACGGCGACGCGATCATCGACCTGGTCTATGCGCTGGGGGCGGAATACCGCGCCAACGCCACCTTCATTCTGAACTCCAAGACCGCGGGAATGCTGCGGAAATTGAAGGATGCCGATGGCCGCTTCCTGTGGTCCGACGGCCTGGCCGCAGGCGAACCCGCGCGGCTGATGGGCTACCCGGTGCTGATCGCCGAGGACATGCCGGACCCGGCCGCCAACAGCTTCCCCATCGCCTTCGGCGACTTCCGCGCCGGCTACACCATTGCCGAACGCCCGGACCTGCGCGTCATGCGCGACCCCTTCAGCGCCAAGCCGCATGTGCTGTTCTACGCGACCAAGCGCGTCGGCGGCGACGTCAGCGACTTTGCCGCGATCAAGCTGATGAAATTCGGCCTGAGCTGACCGCTCAGCGCTGATGGCGGACCGGCAGCCCGGTCCGCCGGCTGGCACGCACCCCATATTTCCCTGCCGTCTAGCTGCTCCCCCTCCGTCCGAGCGGCAGGGAACGGTGCGTGCCGGCCGAACCTTTAACGGACAGCAGACCCGGGCCGAAACCGGGGGAGGCCCGCAGGAGTGAGATGATGATGCTGAGCGAAGTGACCCCCGTGCCCGAGGCCGCCCTGCCGCTGGCCCAGTTTAAGGCGCACCTCCGCCTGGGCACCGGCTTTGGCGAGGACAGCCTGCAGGACGAGGTGCTGATTGGCTTCCTGCGCGCCGCCCTGGCAGCCGTGGAAGCAAGAACCGGCAAGGCACTGATAACCCGCGATTTTGAAGTGGAGATCCGCCACTGGCGCGACCGCACCCGGATGGTGTTTCCCATCGCCCCGGTGCAGATGGTGACAGAGGTGATGATCCGTGACGCCGCAGGCGCTGAGACGGTGCTGGACCCCGCCGCCTACCGCCTGGAGCGCGACAGCCAGCGCCCGGCGCTGTGTCCCGCGGGCAGCCTGCTGCCCGCCATTCCCGCGGGCGGTCTGGCGCGGATCTCCCTGCAGGCCGGCATGGCCGCGGACTGGGGCGGGCTTCCTGCCGATCTGGCCCAGGCGGTGATGCTGCTGGCGGCGCATTACTACGAATACCGGGCCGACACCGGCCTGCATGGCGGCTGCATGCCCTTTGGCGTCACCAGCCTCATTGAACGCTACCGCACGCTGCGGCTGACATTGGGGGGCCTCGCATGAAACGCCCCCCGAACCTGACCCGCAAACTGGTGCTGGAAGACCCCCAGCGCACCCCCGATGGCGCCGGCGGCTATGCGGAGACCTGGGTGGCGCTCGGCACCCTCTGGGCTGAGGTCAAGCCGCTCAGCGGGCGCCTCAACAGCAACAGCCTGTCTTTGCAGAAATACCGCATCACCCTGCGCGCTTCCCCCGATGGCTTTGCATCCCGCCCGCGCCCCGACCAGCGGTTCCGCGATGAAAGCCGCCTCTACCGTATTGATGCAGTTACGGAAAACGGACCGGATGCCCGCTACCTCACCTGTTTCGCAGTTGCGGAGGTGAGCACATGACCTATGCCATCGCAGGCGGGCTGCAATCCGCCATCTACACCCATCTGACCGGCGATGCGGGCCTGACCGCACTGGTCGGCAGCGCGATCTATGACGCCATCCCCGCAGGCCCCTTGCCCCAGACCTATGTAGCGCTTGGCAGCGAAGAGGTGCTGGACCGCTCGGACAAGACCGCGGGCGGCGCCGAACACCGGTTCTTTGTCACCGTCACCACCGACATGGCCGGCTTTGCCACCGCCAAATCTGCCGCCGCCGCCGTCTGCGACGCGCTGGTCGGCGCCGCGGTGCCGCTGCCGCGCGGGCAGCTGACCGGCCTGTGGTTCGACCGGGCCAAGGCCGAGCGGCTGAGCACCGGCGGACGCCAGATCACCCTGCGCTTCCGCGCCCGTGTGGATGATGTGTGATGTTCGAGAAACAGAGGGCAGCGTCCGGCCCGTCCGGGGTGGAAGCGAAGCGCCCGCCGTCGTGCTGGAAGCACGCCTTTGGCATGCCGGGGGGCGGGACGGGCGCTGCCCGGGCCTCCGGCCCAGGCGGGTTCCTCAAGAACCGATGCTTAACATCTGATTTTACAGGAGAAACCCCATGACAGTTCAAAACGGCAAGGACCTCTTGGTCAAAGTGGACATGAACGGCGCCGGCCTGTTCGAAACCATCGCCGGCCTGCGCGCCACGCGGATCAGCTTCAACGCCGAAAGCGTCGATGTGACCAGCCTTGAAAGCCAGGGCGGCTGGCGCGAGCTGCTGGCAGGCGCCGGCGTCCGTTCCGCCAGCATTTCCGGCTCCGGCATTTTCCGGGATGAAGCGACGGACGAACGCGCCCGGCAGCTGTTCTTTGACGGGCTGACGCCGGAGTTCCAGGTGATCATCCCCGACTTCGGCATTGTGCAGGGGCCGTTCCAGGTCACAGCGCTGGAATACGCCGGCAGCCACAATGGCGAGGCGACCTATGAGCTGTCGCTCGCCAGCGCCGGCCAGCTCAGCTTTGCGGCAGTGTGACGATGGTGAACCCGCACGCAGGCGAGGCGGAATTGCTCGTGAATGGAACCCCTTACGCGCTGAAGCTCACACTCGGTGCGCTTGCAGCCCTTGAGGCCGCGCTGGAGGAAGGCACGCTGGTGGATCTGGTGCAGCGGTTCGAACAGGGCCGGTTTTCCGCCCGCGACGTGCTGGCGCTTTTGGCAGCCGGCCTGCAGGGCGGCGGCCATGATCTCAGCCGCGAAGACCTCGCCGCCGCCACCATCACCGGCGGCCCGATGCAGGCGGCACGGGTGGCGGCGGAACTCTTGGTGCGCAGCTTCGCCGTGCCCGAGAGCCCATGACTGCGCTCGACTGGCCCGCCCTGATGCGCGCCGGGATGGCGGGGCTGAAACTGATGCCGCGCGATTTCTGGCAACTGACGCCTGCGGAATTGCGGCTGATGCTGGGCGAGGCCGCTGCACCGCAGCCGCTGGGGCGCGACCGGTTGGCCGCCTTGATGGCGGCCTTCCCGGACGCCACCGCCCCGAAGAACAAGGAGACAACAGATGACTGACTCATCTTCGATGGCAGAACTGGAATTGCAGGGCGAAGCTTTGGGAGAAGCCCTGGACGGGGCCTCTGGAATGGCCGCTGCCTTTGCAGAAGTGCTGGGGCGGGTGAAGGAAGGTTTTTCCGAAACCGGGCGCGATGCCCAGATCCTGGACCGCAGCCTTTCCAAGGGCTTGCGCCGCGCTTTTGACGATCTGGTGTTTGACGGCGCCAATCTGTCGGAGGCGATGGACACGCTCGCGCGCTCAATGATCCGCACAACCTATAACGCGGCGATGAAACCGGTCACCAACCACGTGGGCAGTCTGATTTCCGACGGTTTCGGCAGCCTCATCGGCAGTATCCTTCCCTTCGCCAATGGCGCCGCCTTCAGCCAGGGCAAGGTGATGCCTTTTGCCAAGGGCGGCATTGTCACCAGCCCCACCACGTTTCCGATGCGCGGTGCCACCGGGCTGATGGGCGAGGCCGGGCCGGAGGCGATCCTGCCGCTGACGCGCGGCGCCGATGGCTCGCTTGGGGTGCGCAGCCAGGGCGGCGGCGCGGTCAACGTGGTGATGAATGTCTCCACCCCCGACGTCAAAGGCTTTGAACGCAGCCGCAGCCAGATCGCCGCGCAGCTGTCCCGCGCGCTGTCACGCGGCGGGCGCAACCGTTAAGGATGGAGGGTAACCTTATGAATTTTCACGAAGTCCGCTTTCCCGCCTCGCTCAGCTTCGGCTCCGTCGGCGGGCCGGAACGGCGCACCGATGTGGTGACGCTGGCCAACGGTTTTGAGGAGCGCAACACCCCCTGGGCGCACTCCCGCCGCCGCTATGACGCGGGCCTTGGCCTGCGCGCGCTGGAGGATATCGAGGTGCTGATTGCCTTTTTCGAGGCGCGTCAGGGGCAGCTGTACGGCTTCCGCTGGAAGGATTGGAGCGATTACAAATCTGCCCGGCCCAGCGCCGGGGTGGCGTTTGACGATCAGGAAATCGCAACGGGTGACGGCAGCACCGTGAGTTTCCAGCTGGCCAAGACCTACCGCTCCGGGGCCTTCACCTATCAGCGCCCGATTGCCAAGCCCGTGGCGGGCACCGTGCGGGTTGGGATCGAGCAGGACGAACTGCGCGAAGGCGTGGATTATGAGCTGGATACAGCCACAGGGCTGATCACCCTGGCACACCCGCCGGAGCTTGGCCTCAGCATCAATGCGGGCTTTGAATTCGACGTGCCGGTGCGGTTCGACACCGCCAGCATCCAGACCAGCGTGGCGTCATTCCAGGCCGGCGAGGCACCTGCAGTTCCGGTGGTGGAGGTGCGGGTATGAGCAGTGTTCCCAATGACTTGCGCGCCCATCTTCAATCCGGTATCTCCACCGTCTGCCGTGCCTGGGCACTGACCCGGCGCGACGGCGCGGTGCTGGGATTCACCGACCACGACTGCGTCCTGTCCTTTGATGGCATCTCCTTCCAGCCCGGCAGCGGTCTCACCGCGCGGGCGGTGCAGCAGGCCACCGGCCTGTCGGTCGACAACACCGAGGCGCTGGGGGTGCTGAGTGACGCCGCCGTGCGCGAGGAGGACATCGAGGCAGGCCGGTTCGACGGCGCTGAGGTGCGCTGCTGGCTGGTCAACTGGCAGGATGTCACAATGCGCTGGCTGCAGTTCCGTGGCTCCATCGGCGAGATCCGCCGCGTCGGCGGTGCATTCGAGGCAGAGCTGCGCGGGCTGACTGAGCAGCTGAACCAGCCGCAGGGGCGGATTTTTCAGACGCCCTGCACCGCGGTGCTGGGCGACAGCGCGTGCGGGTTTGATATGAACACGCCGGGCTATGCCATTGAAACGGCGGTGGAAACAGTGGAGCGCAGCGAGGACTTCCGCTGGAACGCGCTGCCGGGGTTTGAGCCGGGCTGGTTTGCGGATGGCCGCCTGACGGTGCTGAGCGGTGCGGCACAGGGCCTGTGGGCCGCGGTGAAATCCGACCAGTCCACGGCGGCGGGGCGCCGGATCACCTTGTGGGAACCGATCCGCGCGCCCGTGTCCGCAGGTGACACGGTGCGGCTGGAGGCCGGCTGCGACAAGCGCATGGAGAGCTGCCGGCTGAAGTTCAACAACCTGATGAATTTCCAAGGGTTCCCGGATATTCCGGGGGAGGACTGGATCATGGCGGTGCCGCGCCAGTCCGGCATGAACACCGGGGGCAGCCGCAGATGAGCCGGGTGGTAGAGGCAGCGCGCGGCTGGATCGGCACGCCTTATGTGCATCAGGCGTCCTGCAAGGGCGCGGGCTGTGATTGCCTTGGCCTGATCCGGGGGGTGTGGCGCGAGCTGTTAGGCGCCGAGCCGGAGCTGCCGCCCGCCTATACGATGGACTGGTCCGAACCCCAGGGGGCTGAGGCGCTGTGGCAGGCCGCGGCGCGGCATCTGGTGGAGAAGCCGTTGCAGGACGCCGAACCCGGTGACGTGATCCTGTTCCGGATGCGGGAGGGATCGGTGGCCAAGCATCTGGGGGTGCAGGCTTCGGTAACAGAACTGAGGGCAGCGCCCGGCCCGGCGGGGAGGGTGCGAAGCGCCCGCCCGTTTTGCCGGAGGCAAACCTCTGGTTTGACGGGGGGCGGGACGGGCGCTGCCCGGCCTATCGGCCAGGCGGATGTGTTTAGCTGCAAACCGTCCTTCATCCACGCCTATGCCGGCCACGGGGTTGTCGAAAGCCCGCTGAGCCCGCCCTGGCAGCGCCGTATCGTGGCGCGGTTTCACTTCCCCGGCATGTCCCGGCAAAGGAGCTGATCTGATGGCAACCATTCTTCTTTCTGCGGCCGGTGCGGCGGTTGGCGGCGCAATTGGCGGCACTGTGGCGGGGCTGTCCTCTGCCGTCATCGGCCGTGCGGTGGGCGCTACCCTGGGCCGGTTGATTGACGAACGGCTCTTGGGCTCCGGCGCTGATCCGGTGGAGACCGGCAAGGTCGACCGCTTCCGCCTGACCCAGGCCAGCGAAGGCGCGCCCATGGCGCAGGTCTATGGCCGGATGCGGCTGGGCGGGCAGGTGATCTGGTCCTCGCGCTTTCTGGAGACCTCGCAGACCAGCGGCGGCGGCGGCGGCAAGGGGCGGCCGAGCCAGCCGCAGGTCACCAGCTACAGCTATTCGGTCTCGCTGGCGATTGCGCTGTGCGAGGGGGAGATCGCCAGCGTCTCCCGCGTTTGGGCTGATGGCGAGGAAGTGGCGCCGAAGGATTTGAACATGACCGTCTACCGCGGCACGGCGGATCAGCTGCCGGACCCGGTGATGGAGGCGATCGAGGGGCCGGGGCAGGTGCCGGCCTACCGCGGCACGGCTTATGTGGTGATGGAGAACCTGGAGCTGGGGCGGTTCGGCAACCGGGTGCCGCAGTTCTCCTTTGATGTCTTGCGCCCGGAACAGCCCGCGAGCAGCACCTATGCGCAGGACCTGGGCCAGATCGTGCAGGGCGTGGCGCTGATGCCCGGCACCGGGGAATATTCGCTGGCCGCGGATGTGGTGCAGTATTCCGGCGGGCCGGGCGATGCCAGGGCTGCGAATGAGCATACGCCCAGTGGCCTCAGCGACCTCAAGACCTCGCTGAATGCGCTGGAGGCGGAACTGCCGTCCTGCGGCGCGGCGTCGTTGATTGTGTCGTGGTTCGGAAATGACCTGCGCTGCGGCAGCTGCACGCTGAAACCCAAGGTGGAGCATAAGGACGCTGAGGGGAACATGGCCTGGACGGTCAGCGGCGTCACCCGCGCAGGTGCTGAGGAGGTGCTGAAGGAGGACGGCGAGCCGCTCTATGGCGGCACGCCGGCCGATGCTTCGGTGATCCAGTCGATAAGGGAAATGCAGAGTCGCGGCCTTCGGGTGATGTTTTACCCCTTCATCCTGATGGATCAGGCAGAGGGCAACGCGCTGTCGGATCCCTGGACTGGCGGCGCCAGCCAGCCGCATTTGCCGTGGCGCGGGCGGATCACCTTGTCGGTGGCTCCGGGCCAGCCTGGCTCACCCGATGGCACCGCGGCGGCGGATGCGGAGGTGGCGGCGTTCTTTGGCTCCGTGACGGCGGCGGATTTCACCGTGGGGGACGGAACCGTCACCTACAGCGGGCCTGACGAATGGAGCCTCAGCCGGTTTATCCTGCACAATGCAGCGCTGTGTGCGGCGGCGGGCGGGGTGGAGGCGTTTTGCATCAGCTCCGAGATGAGGGCGCTGACGCAGATCCGCGGCGCCGGCGGCTTCCCGGCTGTGCTGGCATTGAAAGGGCTGGCGGCAGAGGTGCGCAGCCTGCTGGGGGTGGAGACCAAGATCGGCTATGCCGCCGACTGGTCGGAATACTGGGGCTATCAATCGCCGGAGGGCGACCGGTATTTCCACCTGGACCCGCTGTGGGCGGATGAAAACATCGACTTTGTCGGCATCGACAACTACATGCCGCTGTCCGATTGGCGGGAGGGTGATGATCATCTGGACGCGCGGGCCGGTGTGCCGTCGATCTATGACCTCGGCTACCTCAGCAGCAATGTGGAGGGCGGCGAGGGGTTTGACTGGTACTACCATTCCCCCGAGGCGCGCGAGGCGCAGATCCGGACGCCGATCACCGATGGCGCGCATGATGAGCCCTGGGTGTGGCGCTACAAGGATATCCGCAGCTGGTGGACGCAGGAGCACCACGAGCGCATCGGCGGGGTGCGGCAGGTGGTTCCGACGGACTGGGTGCCGCAATCCAAGCCCGTGTGGTTCACCGAACTGGGCTGCGCTGCCATCGACAAGGGCACCAACCAGCCGAACAAGTTTCTGGACCCCAAAAGCTCAGAATCGAAACTGCCGCGCTATTCCAACGGCTTGCGCGACGATCTGATGCAGATCCAGTACCTGCGCGCGTTTCTGGGGTATTGGGGCGCGGCGGCCAACAATCCCGTGTCCGAGGAATACGGCGGGCCAATGCTGGATATGTCCAACGCCTATGTCTGGGCCTGGGATGCGCGCCCGTTTCCGGCCTTTCCGGCGCGGGTGGAGATCTGGAACGACGGCGAAAACTACCTGCGCGGCCACTGGCTGAACGGGCGAGCGGGGCAGCGCACGCTGGCCTCTGTGGTGGAGGAAGTGTGCCACCGGGCGGGGCTTTATGACATTGATGTATCCGGGCTTTCCGGCGTGGTGCATGGGTTTGTGAACCCGGATGTGGCGGACGCGCGTGCGGTGCTGCAGCCCTTGATGCTGCGGCACGGGTTTGACGCGGTGGAGCGCGACGGGGTGCTGAGGTTCCGGATGCGCAAGGGCATCGTGACGGAAGCGCTGAAGTTGGAGCATCTGGCCGACAATGACGAGATGGACGGCAGCCTGGAGCTGGCCCGCGCCAGCGAGGCGGAACTGGCGGGCCGGGTGCGGCTGCGGTTCACCGAATGGGGCGGCGACTATGCTGCGGGCTCGGTCGAGGCGGTGCTGCCCGACGAGGCGACGCATAGCGTCAGCCAGAACGAGCTGCCGCTGGCCATGACCCGGGCCGAGGCGCGCCAGACCGTCGCCCGCTGGCTGGCGGAAGCGCGGGTTTCCCGTGACACGGCGCGGTTCGTGCTGCCGCCCTCGCTGCTGCATCTTGGGGCGGGGGATGTGGTGTCGCTGCCAGTGGAGGGCAAGGACCAGCTTTACCGTATCGACCGGGTGGAGCAGGCGGAGGCGCAGATGGTGGAGGCGGTCAGGATCGAACCCGGCACCTATGATCTGGCTGCGGTGGCAGAGGAGCTGCCGGGGGTCAGTGCCTTTGCCGCACCCGGCCCGGTGCTGCCGCTGTTCCTGGACCTGCCGCTGATGCGCGGGGATGAGGTGCCGCACGCGCCGCATCTGGCGCTGACGGCGGCGGCCTGGCCCGGCAGCGTCGCGGTTTACGGCTCCGAAGCGGATGAGAATTACGTTCTGGAACAGGTGATTGCGGCGCGGCAGGTGATCGGGGTCACGGAAACGCCGCTGTTTTCTGCCGGGGCCGGGCGCTGGGACTTGGGCGCGGACCTGCAGGTCAGGCTGATCTCCGGAAGCTTGGAAAGCCGCACGGTGGAGGCGGTGCTGAACGGTGCCAACGCCGCCGCCATCGGTGATGGCACGCCCGGCAACTGGGAACTGTTCCAGTTCCGCGAGGCGGAGCTGATTGCGCCGCAGACCTACCTGCTGCGGGGCCGGTTGCGCGGTCAGCAGGGCAGTGATGCGCTGATTCCGGACGTCTGGCCTGCGGGGTCTTATGTGGTGCTGCTGGATGGCACCCCGGTGCAGATGGAGCTGGCGCCCGAACAGCGCCGCCGCTTGCGCCATTACCGGATCGGCCCGGCGCGGCGCGCGCTGGAGGACCCATCCTATCTGCATCTGCAAGAGGCGTTTGAGGGCAATGGCCTGCGCCCCTATGCGCCGGTGCATCTGCGGCTGAATGGTGCGCTGGGGCAGGACCTGTCGGCGGGCTGGATACGCCGCACACGGATCGAAGGCGACAGCTGGGAGCTGGACGAGGTGCCGCTGGGCGAGGAAATCGAGAGCTACCGCATCCGGGTGATGCGCGGTGCCACTGTGCTGCGGGAGGAGACCTCTGCCACGCCCTCCTGGGCCTATCCGGCGGCGGCGCAGGCTGCCGACGGGGTGCAGGCCGGTGACGTGCTGGAAGTGGCGCAGCGCTCAGCCCGGTTTGGCGCCGGGCCGGCGGCAGAGGCCGTTCTGGGATGATCCGCCCGGTGCTGCCCGGCGATGTATCCGCAGTGGCGCGGGCCTTGCTGGCAGTGCCGGAGAGCGCGCGCCTGGCCTTGTGCCGCCGCATCTTCGGCGGTGCGGCGGAGGCGGCGGTGCATTGCGCAATGCTGGGCCGTCTGCATCCGCTTTGGGGCGATGGGAGCTTAAGCGCCGCGGCCCGGCGGTATGCGCTGGCGGATGAACCGTTTCTGGATGATCCGGCATATCTGGACTGCACAAGGCTAGTGCTGCGGGAGCTGGCCTCTGTGCTGGAAACCGGCAGGGAGGGTCCGGCCGGCTGATCCAAAACGGAAACCTGCCAAACCATCTGTTGGGCTGGTGCCGATTGCCTCCGGCAGCGATGCGAGAGATTGGCTGCTAAGGGGGAGCGCCTGCCCGCGGGGTGGCGCTCCAACAGTTCTGTGTGGCAGTTTATTCCTGCAACGTCCGTACTAACTTTCCAAAGAGCTCCGCACTCTCAAAAGCGCCAGCCCGTGCGGGCGGGCAGGCGCTCGCCCGGCGCCTGCGGCTTGTTTCCGGGCGGGATGGGGCATCACCCGAAAGCGAAGCATTCTCTGCCGCCAGTTCCGCCAGCCGGATGGTGATCTGCTGCTTCAGCCCCGCCTGATCGGACTCATTCATTTCAAAAATATGCCTCATCACGGGTTTGCGTTTGCTGCAAACCACCTTAGATGGGTAGTCTGAGCGGAGAAAGGACGTTGACCCATGGCAAAAACACAGCAAGCCGTTACTCCGGTGGATCCCGTATGGGACCGCATCACCCGCGAAGCTGAGGAGGCCGTTGCCACCCAGCCGCTGATGGGCGGGCTGATTCACGCCTGTATCCTGCACCACAAGACGCTGGAAAAGGCGCTGTCCTACCGGATTGCCGCCAAGCTCTGCTCGAATGAAATGTCGATGATGGTGCTTCGCGAGATCGTTGACGAAGCCTATGAGACCTGCCCGGAAATCCTGGAGGCAGCGCGCGCCGACCTGATGGCGATCAACGAACGCGACCCGGCAAGCCACCGGCTGCTGCAGCCGATCCTCTACTTCAAGGGGTTCCAGGCGGTGCAGGCCTACCGTGTCAGCCATTACCTTTGGGACAAGGGGCAGAAGGATCTGGCCTATTTCTTCCAGATGCGGACGTCGGAGATTTTCGGGATCGACATCCACCCCGGCGCGCGTCTTGGCAAGGGGATCATGATTGACCATGCCCATTCCATCGTGATTGGCGAAACCGCAGTGGTGGGCGACAATGTGTCGATGCTGCATTCGGTGACCCTGGGCGGAACCGGCAAGGAAGAGCAGGACCGCCATCCGAAGATCGGCGACGGGGTGCTGATCGGCGCCGGCGCCAAGGTTCTTGGTAACATCAAGGTCGGCCATTGCAGCCGCATTGCAGCCGGGTCCGTGGTGCTGGCAGAAGTGCCGCCCTGCACAACGGTTGCGGGCGTGCCTGCGAAGATTGTCGGCGAAGCGGGTTGCGACCAGCCGTCGATCAACATGGACCAGGTGGTGCCGGCGGGGTCTCCTGCGGAGTGAGGCGTCTGGCTGCCGGACTGGGAAATTGAGTATTTGAGCAAAGAAGAAGGGGCGGGTTCCGCCCCTTTTTTGATGGTCCTATCTGGCGTGAATATTGTTTTGAATAAAAGGGTTGCGGGTGGGTTTTGATCTGCTGCGTGCAGGCGGTGCGGCCTGCGGTTCTGCAAATGCCGGGTTGTGGCGGAGGCTGGTCTTAATCGCTGTCCGGTGCCGCCGGCTGGCTTGAACCCGGCGGCGGCGGGGCGCATATTCCTGACCAACAGCTTCTTTTTTTCGCAGTTTCGATTTGGGGGACAGATCATGATTTATACAACTGAAGGCCGCGGGCGTCTGTTTGGCTCGATCCTGGAGACGGTGGGCAACACGCCCGTGATCCGGCTGAACAATATCGCGCCGGCGCATGTCACCATGTATGTGAAATTCGAGGCGTTCAATCCGGCGGGATCGGTGAAGGACCGGCTGGCGCTGAACATCATCGAGGCGGCGGAGCGCGAAGGGCGGCTGAAGCCGGGCCAGACCGTGGTGGAGGCGACCAGCGGCAACACCGGGATCGGGCTGGCGATGGTCTGCGCCGCCAAGGGCTACCCGCTGGTCATTACCATGCACGACGGGTTCTCAGTCGAGCGGCGGCGGCTGATGCGGATGCTGGGCGCCAAGGTGGTGCTGACCCGCAAGGAAGACAAGGCGGTTGGCATGGTGGTGAAGGCCAAGGAACTGGCGGAGGCCAACGGCTGGTTCCTGGCGCATCAGTTCGAGACCAAGGACAACGCCGACATCCACGCCAGCACCACCGCACAGGAGATCCTGGGCGATTTCGAGGGCGGGCGGCTGGATCACGTGGTGCTGGGCTACGGCACCGGCGGCACGGTGTCGGGCCTGGGGCGGGTGCTGAAGGGCGCGCGGCCGGACCTGAAGATCACCCTCAGCGAGCCGTCCAATGCGGCGCTGGTGCAGTCCGGCGCGGCGCAAGAGCGCAACGCAGAGGGCGAGCCTGCGGCGACCCACCCGGCCTTCAACCCGCACCCGATCCAGGGCTGGACCCCGGATTTCATCCCGCTGGTGCTGCAGGAGGCGCTGGACAAGGGCTATTTCGATGCGCTGGAACCGGTGAGCGGTGACGAGAGCATCAAGTGGTCCCGGCGGCTGGCAGCGGAGGAAGGCATCCTGGCGGGCATTTCCAGCGGCGGCAGCCTGGCGGCGGCGATGAAGGTCGCGGAAAGCGCGCCGGAGGGATCGGTGCTGCTGGCGGTGCTGCCGGATACCGGCGAGCGCTATCTGTCGACACCGCTGTTTGAGGATATCCCGGCGGAGATGGATGCGGCGGAGCAGGCGCTGTCGGCCTCGACCCCCGGGTATCAGTACTGAGCGGCGGACTGCCGCAGGCGTAGCGCCGCCGCTGGCGGGGTGCTGGCGGCGGCTGTTGCGCAAATGAGTATTTTGGGAAAGATGAAGGGGAGCGGTTGCGCTCCCTTTTTTCATGCGTTTGGAGGCAAATGGGTGCGCCCGATTTCCGGTAGCGGCTTCGAAGGCTGCCGGGGCGAAGCAGACTTTCCGCAGGGATTATGGTATTTCTTGCACATACAGTCTGGAGAAGAGGGATGTGTGAGGAGAATAAGGCGCTTGTCGAACGGTACTATCGCGAAGTCATGACGATTGGGCAGGGAGACACGGTGAAGTTTGATGAGTTTGTGGCGTCTGATGCGGTGCTGCACAATTCTTACTTCAATCCGCCTGTTGGGCCTGAGGCGTGGAAAGAACGCGTGCGGATTTTCACGACGTCGTTCTCTGACGTTGAAATCACGCTGGGAGAGGTGCTGGCCGAGGACGACAGGGTCGCAACGCAGATGATCTATCGCGGAACGCATACCGGAGAGTTTCTGGGGGTGCCGGCCAGCGGAATACGCGTCGCGGTGGATGAAATCCAGATCATGCGCATCAAAGACGGGATGATTACCGAACGCCGCAGCGTGATCGATATGATCAACTTGCTTGCTCAAATCGGGGCGACTGAAATTCCGGCATCTTATCGCGGCGCAGCCATTCCCGGGACCTGACTCAGGTGGCTATCAGTGCCGAGCGGCGCGCCGCCCGAGAGCATGGCGCCGCAGCGGGCGGGGTGCTGGCGGCGGCTGCGGTGCAGGTGAGTATTTGGTCAAAGAAGAAGGGGGCGCGCGCGCTCCCTTTTTCGGTTTGGGGCTTTGGGGGCCTGTAAAGGGCGTCTGACGGTGTGGTCGCGTTGCAGCGCCATGCGCCCCTTGCCCTGGTGCCGGGGCTGATGCACACTTCCATGTACAGGAGGGATGTCTGTTTCATTGCCTGGCCCGTTTGCACGGGGGCCAGCCCAAGGTCCTGCTTTGGAAGGAGTGTGCCATGACGTCCAAGACCGGAAGTTCCTCGTCACCGGAAAGACGGAAGCCGCGGCCGCGGAGCGTGCTTGAGGTCAATAGGCTGACTGCAGGTGATATCAGCGCATCGCTGAAGGCCGGGTTTGCCGATTTTCTGGCGCGCCCGGTCATGAGCGGCTTCTTTGGCCTGTTCTATGCGGTTTTCGGCATCCTGTTTGTCTGGTGCCTGGTTTGGCTGGGCAAGATCTGGATGATCATTCCCGCCGCTGTGGGCTTTCCGCTGGTGGCGCCTTTCGCCGCGGCCGGGCTTTACGAGATGTCGCGGCGGATGCAGGTGGGCGAGAGTTTCGGCTGGTCAGACATCCTCAGCGTGATGGTTCGCCAGCGCAACCGGGAAATGGGCTGGATGGCCTTTGTCACCCTGTTCATTTTCTGGGTGTGGATGTATCAGGTCCGGCTTTGGCTGGCGATCACCCTGCAAAACGCGTCTTTCTCGGATTTCGAGGGGTTCCTGCACACGGTCTTTTTCACGCCGCAGGGCTGGGCCTTTCTTGCGATTGGCACCTGTGCGGGTGCGTTTTTGTCGGCTGTCCTGTTCACGGTGACCGTCGTTGCGATGCCGATGCTGCTGGACCGCGAAACCAATTTTGTTTCTGCCATGCTGACGTCGATCCGCGCGGTTGCGGAAAATCCGGTGGTCATGCTGGGCTGGGCGGCGATCATCTCCGCCGCCATGCTGCTGTCGATGGTGCCGGCGTTTCTGGGCCTGATCGTCACGCTGCCGGTTCTGGGGCACACCACATGGCATCTGTACCGGCGGGCGGTGCCGCTGGCGGAGGCGGGGAACGCCGCTGCCGCTGTTTGAGGACTGTCTGGCGGAGATGGATGGGGCGGAGCAGGTGCTGCCGGGCTCGGTGCCCGGGTATCAATAATGAGCAGCGCGCCGTCGCTGGCGGGGTGCTGGCGGGGGATGTTGTGCGGTTGAGTATTTGGGGAAAGATGAAGGGGGTGCGTGAGTGCTCCCTTTTTTAGTTCCGATAGGTCCAGGGTGGCTTGAAGGACTTAATGCTTCAACCTTGACGATACTGGACGGAGCAGAAGCCCGGCGAAGTGGCCTGAATGCCGGCTATCCGCACTGAAGGATAAGCCAGGTGTTGCTGAAATTCCGTTGTTTCAAGTCGGACATCCTGATCCACAGATACAACATTCCCGCATCACCCCACATCATGCCGGTGTTGTCATCGCTGTCGATTTGAAGCAGTTGCACCCAGTCATTTGGTTCGGCCATGATCCGTTTCGCTTCCGGAGAGTCGTAGCCTTCAGAATCGCCGCAGTAGATGCCGGAGGTTACAAGTGCGCATTCTTCTTCCATTGGGTTTTGGACGATATTTGACCAGCCTCGAACCTTATGCGCAGGCAACGACGGCCAGCCAAGTTGTGTTTGGTCTTCAACCAATTCGTCAAACTGTAGGTACGCTTCCTTGTCTGCCTCGGAAATTGGCATTTTTTCAAAGTGCACACCCTCTGCAGGGCTTTGTTCAAAACGAAGCGCCGGTTCAACAAAGACCTCCTTGTAGGACGGCACCTCGTCAAAGAAATCAGGCTTTTGAGCCGTCGCGGCACCGTCAATATCCGGTGCGTAGATCACTTTGAACCCGACGGAGTCTCTTGGATCAAAGCCCCAGCATTGCGATAAGTCATCATAGAACAGGTACAGCGCACCGCTGTCCGGCAGCTCCATATCCTTCGCGCCGGCTGCCGTCATTTCCTTGAATGCAATTTGCGCAATGAAGTTGTACGGCTGCGGGGTCTCGCGATAGCTTACTTCGCGCTCGCTTGGACGGACGTAAAGAATTCTATCCAATATACGCCGGAGTAAACCTCTTGGGGCTTTTTCAGCCGATGCCGGAAAGCTTGTCCGGATGGGCCATTCCATTCCTTTTGGGAGGTCCGGTACTCCCCCGACTTTGGAGAATACACGGCCGCCGCCTTTCTCACCTTTGATTGGCAGCAAATGCAGGCTGTGGCGCCCAAGGTCCCGCCAGTTGACGGGACGCCTCTACAGATATTCCAGTTTCTTGAAGTGACTTTTCCAAACTGTCCTTGTCGTGAAACTTGGGAACTAACAGTTCATTTTTAGCTTTTCTGAACACCTGCCTGACCCTTTTCGCAATCCTGAAAGGTCAACGTACAAGGAGCGATAGAAGACGCAAGCGGCCATTCGCGCGTCACGCAGCAAGAGGCAAACCGAACTGAAAGCCGGACTTTGAGAAAAGTGGCGGCAAGAAAAGCAAATAGCCCCGGCGCTGAGGCCGGGGCTTTTCTCGTTTCTCCGATGAAGCGACCCCTCAGGCCAGCATCACCATCGGGTTTTCCAGGTTGTCGACGATGGCCTTCAAGAGGTCCGCGCCGAGGGCGCCGTCGATGACGCGGTGGTCGACCGACATGGTGACGCTCATCACGGTGGCGACCTTCAGTTCGCCGTCGGAACCCACAACCGGCTTCTTGACGCCGGAGCCGACCGCCAGGATGCCCGCGTGCGGCGGGTTCACGATGGCGTCGAAGTTGTCGATGCCGAACATGCCGAGGTTGGAGATCGCGAAGCTGCCGCCCTGGTATTCATGCGGTGCCAGCTTGCGGTCGCGGGCGCGGGAGGCGAGGTCTTTCATCTCTGCCGACAGGGCCGAGAGCGATTTGGTGTCGCTGTCCTGCAGGACAGGGGTGAACAGACCGCCCTCGATGGCGACGGCCACCGCCACGTCGGAGGCTTTCATCTTCAAGACCCGGTCGCCGGCCCAGACCGCGTTGGCGTCCGGCACCGCCTGCAGGGCCAGCGCCACCGCCTTGATGATGAAGTCGTTGACCGAGAGCTTGACGCCGCGGCCTTCGAGCTGCTTGTTCAGCTGGGCGCGGAACTTCAGCAGCGCATCCAGCTGGATGTCGCGGCGCAGGTAGAAGTGCGGGATGGTCTGCTTGGCCTCGGTCAGGCGGGCGGCGATGGTCTTGCGCATGCCGTCCAGCTTGACCTCTTCGAACGCGCGGCCCTCGTACATGCGGGCAACCATGTCGGCAGAGGGGCCGGCAGGGGCTGCAGCAGCGGCAGGTGCGGCGGCCGGAGCGGAAGCTGCTGCGGCCGGTGCCTGCGCCGCTGGCGCCTTGGCGTCCATGACGTCAGCCTTGACGATGCGGCCCTTGGGGCCGGAGCCCTTGATGGCGCTCAGGTCCAGGCCCTTGTCGGCGGCGATGCGGCGGGCCAGCGGCGAGGCGAAGATGCGGCTGCCGTCAGCACCCTGCGGTGCAGCGGGGGCGGCTTTGGCCTCTTCCTTGGGCGCGGCTGCGGGGGCTTCCGCTTTGGCCGCGGGGGCGTCAGCCTTGGCCGGGGCAGCAGCGCCGCCGCCGGAGGACTGGATGTCATCGGCGCTTTCGCCGTCTTCCAGCAGCACCGCGATGGGGGTGTTGACCTTCACGCCCTCGGAGCCTTCGGCGATCAGGATCTTGCCGACCACGCCTTCGTCCACGGCTTCAAATTCCATGGTGGCCTTGTCGGTTTCGATCTCGGCGATCAGGTCGCCGGAGGAGACGGTGTCGCCCTCCTTGACCAGCCATTTGGCAAGGGTGCCTTCCTCCATGGTGGGAGAAAGCGCGGGCATCAGGATTTCGGTGGGCATGTCAGCGCTCCTCAATCAGAACAATTTGGTCATAGGGCGCCCTGGGGCGCCGGGTGCCGCGGGCCAGTTGGGTTATCGCGGCTTCGATCTTGTCTTTCTTCTCCGCCATCCAGACGTAGGCTTCCTGATGGGAGGGCCGCGAGCCGATGAGCCGTGTGTCTGCTGCCAGCCGTTCGGGAACCAGTGCGGTGACTGTGCGCCCGTCGACGGTCAGCGTGACGCGGTAGCATTCGGTTTCGGGATCGCGGCCCCTGATTTCCATCTTCGTCCTTAGCGGTAGGTCACTTGCTTAACGGCCTCGACCACCTCATCTGTGGTGATCAGCGCGTGGCGTTCCAGATTGGCGGCATAGGGCATGGGCACGTCCTTGCCGGTGCAGGTCACAACCGGGGCGTCGAGATAGTCGAACGCCTGCTGCATCACCTCGGAGGCGATGTAGCTGCCGACGGAGCCCTGCGGCCAGCCTTCTTCGACGGTGACCAGGCGGTTGGTCTTCTTGACCGATTCAATCACCGTGGGCAGGTCCATGGGACGCAGGGTGCGCAGGTCGATGACCTCAGCCGAGATGCCGTCCTGGGCCAGCTTGTCTGCTGCCTCCAGCGCGTATTTCATGCCGATGCCGAAGGAGACGATGGTGGCGTCAGAACCTTCGCGCCAGATACGGGCCTTGCCGAAGGGGATGGTGAAATCGTCCATCTTGGGCACTTCAAAGCTTTGGCCGTAGAGGATTTCATTCTCCAGGAAGATCACCGGGTTGGGGTCGCGGATCGCGGTTTTCATCAGGCCCTTGGCGTCGGCGGCGGAGTAGGGCATGACCACCTTGAGGCCCGGGATCTGCATGTACCAGGCAGCGTAGTCCTGGCTGTGCTGGGCACCGACGCGGGCGGCGGCGCCGTTGGGGCCGCGGAACACCATCGGGGCGCCCATCTGGCCGCCGGACATATAGAGCGTCTTGGCGGCAGAGTTGATGATGTGGTCAATCGCCTGCATGGCGAAGTTGAAGGTCATGAACTCGACAATCGGGCGCAGGCCCCCGAAGGCGGCGCCGGTGGCGATGCCGGCAAAGCCGTGTTCGGTGATCGGGGTGTCGATCACGCGCTTGGCGCCGAATTCATCGAGCAGGCCCTGGGAGACCTTGTAGGCGCCCTGGTATTCGGCGACTTCCTCGCCCATCAGGAACACGTCCTCGTCGCGGCGCATTTCCTCGGCCATGGCGTCGCGCAAGGCTTCGCGCACGGTGGTCTGCACCATTTCGGTGCCTTCAGGATAGTCCGGTTCCAGCACGCGGCTTTCGACCGGGGCAGGCGCAGCGGCAGCAGCGGGGGCTGCGGGCGCCTCAGCTGCGGGTGCCGGGGCTTCAGCAGCCGGGGCAGGGGCGGCGGAGGCGTCGTAGCTTTCGCCGTCTTCCAGCAGCACCGCAATCGGGGTGTTCACCTTGACGCCTTCGGTGCCTTCACCGATCAGGATCTTGCCGACGGTGCCTTCGTCGACGGCTTCAAACTCCATCGTTGCCTTGTCGGTTTCGATCTCGGCCAGAATGTCGCCGGAGTTCACGGTATCGCCTTCCTTGACCAGCCATTTGGCCAGGGTGCCTTCCTCCATGGTCGGCGACAGGGCGGGCATAAGAATTTCAGTTGCCATGTCTTTGTCTTCCCTCTCAGGCGGTTTCCTGCGGCACTTCGTCCGCGTAGATGTCGGTCCAGAGTTCCTCGAGGGCCGGTTCCGGGCTTTCCTTGGCAAACTCGGCGGACTTGTTGACGATCTCCTTGATTTCCTTGTCGATCGCCTTGAGGTCTTCCTCGGTCGCGTGCTTGCCGGTCAGCAGCATCTCGCGGACCTGCTCGATCGGGTCGCGCTCCTCGCGCATTTTCTGGACCTCTTCGCGGGTGCGGTACTTGGCCGGGTCCGACATCGAGTGGCCGCGGTAGCGGTAGGTCTTCACTTCAAGGATGTAGGGGCCGTCGCCGCTGCGGCAGTGGGCCACGGCACGCTCGCCAGCTTCCTTGACGCTGAGCACGTTCATGCCGTCCACTGCTTCGCCCGGAATGCCGAACGCCTTGCCGCGTTCCCAGATCTCGGCGCTGGAGGTGGAGCGCTGCTGCGATGTGCCCATAGCGTACTGGTTGTTCTCGATCACGAAGACCACCGGCAGTTTCCACAGGGCAGCCATGTTGAAGGTCTCGTAGACCTGGCCCTGGTTGGCTGCGCCGTCACCGAAATAGGCGAAGGTCACGCGGCCGTTGCCCTTGTACTTGTCGGCAAAGGCGAGGCCCGCGCCGATCGGCACCTGGGCGCCGACGATGCCGTGGCCGCCATAGAAATGCTTCTCTTTCGAGAACATATGCATGGAGCCGCCCTTGCCCTTGGAATAGCCGCCCTCGCGGCCCGTGAGCTCGGCCATGACGCCGTCCGGGTCCATGCCGCAGGCCAGCATGTGGCCGTGGTCGCGGTAGGAGGTGACGCGCTTGTCGCCTTCCTCGGCTGCGGCCTCAAGCCCCACAACAACCGCTTCCTGGCCGATGTAGAGGTGGCAGAAACCACCGATCAGGCCCATGCCGTAGAGCTGGCCCGACTTTTCCTCGAATCGGCGGATCAGCAGCATCTCGCGGTAGTGTTTTGTCAGTTCTTCGGCAGAAACGTTTGGTTTCTTTGCGCTTTTTCTAGCGGCCATGGTGGTCAGCTCCCCCTGAAGGCTAGATAGTTTAGTGTTAAACAAATTCATAGCGGGTTTTGGCCCGGCTGAATAGTGCTATTCTGCCGCGGGCTGGACGCAGGGTAAAGATCCGCCGATGGCTGCGCAGAAATGCAACAATTGGCGGCTGGCGCAGGGGCGGCGCTGACCGGTTTGGCGGCACAGGCCGGCCCGGATCTTGCGGTTACGGTCCGGGCCGCGCGGCAAGCGCAAGATCCGGGTCGCCCTGCCGTGTCTTTCCTCCTTTCCTGAATGGCGTGCAAAAACTGAAAGGCATGACCATGGAACTGAAAGACAAGACGATCATCATTACCGGGGCCAGCAGCGGGATCGGCGCGGCCGCGGCGCTGCTGTTTGCCGCTGAAGGGGCAAATGTGGTGCTGGGCGCGCGCCGGGAGGAACGGCTGCGCGCCCTTGCCGGGCAGATCGAGCAGAGCAACGGGCGCGCGGCTTTTCTGGCCGGAGATGTTTGTGACGGACCTTATGCCAAGGCGCTTGTTGATTTGGCCGAGGGACAATTCGGCGGACTTGATGGCGCGTTTAACAACGCGGGCATGATGGGGGATGTGGGTCCCGTTGCGGAGATGGAGCCCGGCAATTGGCAATCCGTCCTGACGACCAACCTCACCAGCGCATTTCTGTCAGCCCGGGCGCAGATCCCCGCGCTGCAGCGGCGGGGCGGCGGGTCCATTGTCTTTACCGGAACCTTTGTGGGTGTCAGTAACGGCGGCATGCCGGGCATGGCGGCCTATGCCGCGTCCAAGGCCGGGCTGCTGGGGCTCACGCAGTCGCTGGCCTCAGACCATGCAGCGGAAGGGATCCGGGTGAATACGATCCTGCCGGGGGGCACCAAGACGGATATGGCTGGCGATGATCCGGCAACGCATGAGTTTATCGCCGGTCTGCACCCGCTAAAGCGGATGGCGGAACCGAAGGAGATTGCCCAGTCGGCGCTGTTTCTGCTGTCGGACAGAGCAAGCTTTATGACCGGTGCTCCGGTCTCTGTTGATGGCGGTATTTCGGCCCGGTTGATTTGACTTTGCTGCCGCTGGCTGCTGTGCGGCTGGCGGCAGACATTTCCGACCGGATCAGCGGATCACGATCTCGTCCGCGCGGACGAGACCGAGAACCGTGCGTGCCTGTTCGTCAAGGAGGTCAAGGTCGAGGTAATCGTCGGACAGGCGGCGTGTCAGATTTTCCATCTCGCCGATGCGGGATTGGAGGCGGCCAAGATCCTGCTGAAGTTCTTCTGCTTCGGCCTGGATCTCAACCCGTCTGAACAGCCCGAAGTCGCCCTGCACCGCCGCAAAGGTGAAGTACGCGCTGAGCGCGAAGGCGATGGCAAAAAAGGTGATGGCGCCCAGGGACGGGCGGTTGCTTCGGGTCACTTTGGAGGTGCCTGTATGTTACTGCTCATGTTGTATTTTGCGCCGTTTGCCGGCGTCTGAAACCAGCATGCCACACGCGGCTGTGCTTGGGAATCCCAAATCTGTCCGCGGGCGTGTTTTTTATGGGGTTCTGGCGGGCGCCGGGATGGTCAGAGGATCATGTCCTGCAGTGCCTTGGGGTGGGTGGTGATCTGCTCGTAGCCGTCACCGGTGATGATGAAGCTGTCGCCGACCTGGGCGCGGAAGGTATCCGTGGCGACAGAACCGTCGACCGCAAAGACCATGCCGGGCTGCAGAACGGTTGTGTCGCCGGTCACCAGCTGCGGGCGTTCCAGAAAGCTGAAGCCGGTGGCGCGGCCGCAGCGGAACGGGTAGCTGAAGCCTGCGTCCTGGATCACCCCGGCATAGGCGCGGTGCACCTCCTGCGCCTGAACGCCGGGGCCGAGGACGTCCAGCGCGACCTTCTGGCTGGCCACGGCCACCTCATAGATGCGGGCCTGTTCCGGGTCCGCTTCGCCGATCCAGAAGGTGCGGTCGAAGCCCAGTTTGAAGCGGTGGAAATTGGTCATGCCGCAGAAACACAGGAACACCGGCTCACCGTGCTGCATGATGCGGGTGGAGGCGCGGTGGTGGGTCTTGGTAATGTCCCGGCCTGAGGCCATGATCTGCAGGAAATGGGTGCTGGGTGACATGTTGGCATCGCTGTAGTGGGTGCTGAGCAGCGCTGCCGCGGTGCGGGTGCCGGCCTGGGAGGTGGCGATGGCGACCTCGTATTCCGGCACACCGGCGGCGATGGCGCCGCGGCCTGCGGCCATCATGGCGCCGGCGACCTGGCCTGCGTGGCGGGCCAGTTGCAGTTCCTCGGCTGATTTGATCATCCTGAGGACCGACAGCGCCGGGGTGATGGTGGTGATCTCCGCGCTGCCTGCCAGCTCATTCACACAGGCGCGCACCATCGGCGGCATGTGGTCCGGTTCAATGGCGATGCGGGCGGCGCCGGCCAAGGCGGCTGGCAGTTCGGCGCGCCATTCGGCCCCGTCGCCGTCGTTCCAGGCGGCGATGCGGTCCACCTGCGCGACCTCCTCCGCCATCACCACGTCGATCACCGGGGTGATCAGGAGGGAAGGGCCGTTGCAAGGAACCACCAGGATGGTGGGGCGGCCGAACTCCATATGCAGATAGTCGTAGTAGCCGGTGAGGTAATAGACGCTGTCGTCGTCGGTGATCAGCGCCACGCCGATGCCGGCCTCTGCCATTTTCTGCCTGAGACGGGTCATGCGGTCCTGGAACATGGCGGGCCTCCGCTTTTGCCGGTGTCTTGGCGTGACGCTACGGGGGCGGGCAGGGCCGGGGCAAAGCTTTTATTGTCCCGTGACAAAGAAAACGCCCCGGCGGTGAGGCCGGGGCGCGGTCATGCAGATGTGTATTTGGCTTACTGATCCAGCGCCGCAACGCCGGGCAGCACTTTGCCTTCCATCCATTCCAGGAAGGCGCCGCCGGCAGTGGAGATATAGGTGAAGTCGCCGGCAGCACCCGAGGCGTTCAACGCCGCCACGGTGTCGCCGCCGCCGGCCACGGAGATCAGCTGGCCGGAACGGGTCATGGCCGCTGCTTTCAGCGCGGCAGAGTTGGTGGCGGCGTCAAAGGGTTCCAGCTCAAACGCGCCGAGCGGGCCGTTCCAGATCAGGGTCTTGCTGTTGGCAAAGACCTCGATGATGCGGGCGACGCTTTCCGGGCCTGCGTCCAGGATCATGCCGTCCTCGGGGCATTGATCGGCGGGCAGGACTTCGTGCGGAGCGTTGGATTCGAACTTCTTGGCGACCACGATGTCGGAGGGCAGAATGATCTCGCAGCCCGCGGCCTCGGCCTTGGCCAGGATTTCGGCTGCGGTGTCCTTCATGATGCGTTCGGCCAGCGAAATGCCGACCGGCAGGCCCTTGGCAACCAGGAAGGTATTGGCCATGCCGCCGCCGATCACCAGGTGGTCGACCTTCTCAATGAGGTTGCCCAGCAGTTCCAGCTTGGTGGAGACCTTGGCACCGCCGACCACGGCAGTCACCGGGCGCTGCGGCTGGCCCAGGGCGCTTTCCAGCGCTTCCAGTTCGGCCTGCATCAGGCGGCCGGCACAGGCGGGCAGCAGGCGGGCCAGTGCCTCGGTCGAGGAGTGGGCGCGGTGGGCGGCGGAGAAGGCGTCGTTGCAGTAGACCTCGCCCAGGCGCGCCATGCCGGCGGCCAGGTCCGGGTCGTTCTTGGTCTCAGCGGCGTGGAAGCGGGTGTTTTCAAGCAGGAGAACTTCGCCCGGCTGCAGCGCGTCTGCGGCGGCCTCAGCCCCGGCGCCGACGCAATCGGCGGCAAACAGGACCTTGGTTTCAAAAGCGCGTTCCAGCGTCGGCACCAGCTGGTTAAGCGACAGGTTCTCGCGCCGCTCGCCGCCGGGGCGGCCGAAGTGGGCCAGCAGGATCGGCTTGCCGCCCGCGGCCAGAATATCACGCACGGTGGGGGCGATGCGGCGGATGCGGGTGGAGTCGGTCACCACGCCGTCGACGATCGGCACGTTGATGTCCACGCGCACCAGCACGCGCTTGCCGTTCAGATCCATGTCGTCGAGTGTTTTCCAGCCCATCTGCGAGACCCCTCATTGGTGAAATTGCCGATAAATCCGCGCGCTGTTTCGGGGGTTTTTGCGCATCAGTCAATGCTCCCTTGGCATTTCCGGGCTCTGGGCTTAGGTATCTGTGCAAATTTCGACGACAGGAGGGCCAGATGGCCGAGATTAAAGATCCCGAAAACACCATCATCATCGAGCTGAAAGACGGCAATGTGGTGATCGAGCTGCTGCCCGACGTGGCGCCGAAGCATTCCGAGCGGATGAAGGAACTGGCCCGCGGCGGCGAATATGATAACGTCTGCTTCCACCGCGTGATCGACGGCTTCATGGCGCAGACCGGCGATGTGGCCAACGGCGACATGGAAGACGGCTTCAACATCCGCATGGCGGGCACCGGCGGCTCCAGCCTGCCGGATCTGCCGGCCGAGTTCTCCAAACTGCCGCACGACCGCGGCACCCTGGGCGCGGCGCGGTCGCAGAACCCGAACTCCGCAAACTCGCAGTTCTTCATCAACTTCAAGGACAACCACTTCCTGAACGGCCAGTACACCGTCTACGGCCGTGTCATCGAAGGCATGGAGCATGTGGACGCGATCACCCGCGGCGAGCCGCCTGCGAACCCGGACCGGATGATCTCCGTGAAGGTTGCTGCGGATGCGTAAGGCGCTTTCGCTGGTGGCCCTGCTGGCGGCGGGGCCTGCCTTTGCCTCTGGCCTGGAGGTCCAGGTCGAAGGCGAAGCCAACGGCACCATCAAGATCGACCTGTTCGAGGACGTGGCGCCCAAGCATGTGGAGCAGATCACTGCGCTGGCGGCGGAAGGCCAATATGATGGCGTGGTGTTTCACCGCGTGATCGAGGGCTTCATGGCGCAGACCGGCGACGTGGAGTTCGGCCGGATCGGCGGCGACATGAGCTACGCCGGGCGCGGCGGCTCCAGCCGCCCGGACCTGCCGGCCGAGTTCTCCGACCTGGCGTTTGACCGCGGCGTCGTGGGCATGGCGCGTTCGCAAAGCCCGAACAGCGCCAACTCGCAGTTCTTCATCATGTTTGATGCGGGCCATTTCCTGAACGGCCAGTACACGGTTGTCGGCAAGGTGACCGAGGGCATGGATGTGGTCGATGCAATCAAGCGCGGCGCCGGCAACAACGGTTCTGTGATCGGCCAGCCGGATGCGATGACCAAGGTGACCGTGACCGAGTAATCGGGTCCGGTTGTCCGTAAGATTGAGGCCCGCGCCCGGCATTCCGGGGGCGGGCCTTTGCTTTTGCCGGGCGCTAACGGCAGGTCACAAGCCCGTGCCGCCCTCTGTTCTGCGCCGCTCTGCCGCCGTTTACTGGGGCAGGAGGCGTTTGATCATGTTCAAAGGTGTTTTGTTGTGTCTGGCGCTGCTGCTGCCGTCGGGTGCTGCCGCCGATCCGCAGGTCTGGAAGCGGGAGTGGCCGCAGACCGATTTCTGCCGCACCAATGTGCCGGAGTGGCGCCAGATCCGTTCTGGCGGGGTGGGCAAGGACGCGATCCCGGCACTGGATGAGCCGCAGTTCGTGGAACCCGCCAAGGCGCGGCGGCTGAAGCCGCGGGAGCCGGTGATCACGCTGCAGATGGAAGGGGCCAAGCCACGGGCCTATCCGCTGCGCTACCTGACCTGGCATGAGATCGTGAACGACGTGGTGGCCGGGGTGCCGGTGGCTGTGACCTATTGCCCGCTATGCAACTCGGCAGTGACATTTGACCGGCGCACGGCGGCAGGCACGTTGAGTTTTGGCGTCAGCGGCAAGCTGCGGTTTTCCGACATGGTGATGTATGACCGCGAGAGCCAGAGCTGGTGGCAGCAGGCAACCGGCACCGGCATCGTCGGGCGGATGACCGGGACCAGGCTGAAGACGCTGCCGAGCTGGGTCGAGAGCTGGCAGGAGTTCACCGCACGCAACCCGGACGGGCTGGTGATGGCAGAGCCGGGCTGGAACCGGGATTACGGGCGCAACCCCTACCGCGGCTATGACACCGCGAAATGGCCGTTCCTTTATGATGGCAGCCCGCCGCCGCATGGGGTGGCGCCGATGGCGCGGGTGGTGCGGGTTGGCAGCCGCGCCTGGCCGCTGGACCGGCTGGCGCAGGAGGGCGAGATCCGCGAGGCCGGTCTGGTGCTGAGCTGGCGGGCGGGGCAGGCCTCAGCCCTGGATACGGGCAGGCTGTCGCAGGGGCGCGACATCGGATCTGTCCGGGTGCGTGACGCGCAGGGGCGGGATGTGCCCCATGACGTGATGTTTGCCTTTGCCTTTCATGCCTTCTGGCCGGACGGCACATGGATGCTGAAATGAAAAAGGCGCGCCGGGCCGGGCGCGCCATTGTATTATTTGCTGCGGAAACCGCCGTCAGAACAGGAAGTTATCCGCGTCCTGCAGTTGCGCCAGGGTAATGTCCTCGACCAGGAAGGTCACGTTGGAGAAGGACACCAGCACGTCATCCCCCTGGGTTTGGAAATTGAGATCGCCCATGCCGGAGGCACCTGTGCCGATCCTGATGTGATCCTGGCCGTCGTTGAAATCCTGAATGGTGTCATTGCCATAGCCGCTGTGGAAGACGAAGACATCGGCGCCGGTGCCGCCGTGCAGCAGGTCATCGCCCGCCATGCCCCGCAGCGTGTCATTGCCGGCACGCCCGTGCAGGGTGTCGCTGCCCGCTTCACCCAGAAGAATGTCGTCGCCGTAGCCGCCTGACAGGAAATCGTCACCGCTGCCCGCCTTGAGGGTGTCGTTGCCCATGCCGCCCTGCAGGGTGTCGTGGCCTGTTTGCCCAAAGAGCAGGTCATCACCCGGGCCGCCGTACAGGGTGTCGTCGTCGGTGCCGCCATAGAGGAGATCAGCGCCGCTGTTTGCCTCCAGCCGGTCGTTGCCCTGTTCGCCGTAAAGGGTGTCATCGCTGGCTTCGGCCCTGGCACCATAACCTTTCAGGGTGTCACTTCCTTCGCCGCCGTAAAGAAGGTCGTTACCTTTACCCCCTTCAAGAACGTCACCACCGGCCTGCCCGTGAAGGGTGTCCCACCCGCTCCCGCCTACTAGCCTATCGTTGCCGGTCTGGCCCCAGAGCCTGTCGGTGCCGGTTTTTCCGAGCAGGTAGTCATCCCCGGAGCCGCCATTGAGCAGGTCATGCCCCTTTCCGCCGACTAGACCGTCCCCGCCGCTGCCGCCAAACAGCGTGTCGTTGCCCTGCTGGCCGCTGACATAGTCGCGGCCAGCACCGCCATAGAGCACATCCCGGCCTTCGCCGCCGGTCAAGTGATCGACGTTTTTGCCACCATACATGCGGTCTTCGCCGTCATCGCCCGAGAGCCGGTTGTAGCCGTTTCCGCCATAGATCGTGTCGTTTCCGCTACCGCCCGACAGGTAGTCCGTGCGAGAGGTGCCCATGAGACGGTCGTTGCCGTCCCCTGTCCAGTAGCGGACGCTACTGTTTGCGTAGGATGTGAAAGTGTCATCACCCGCCACCGCTTTGATCTGAAAGCTGTAAACGGTACTTTCGGCAAGATCCTGATACGTCAGATCGAAATCGCTGATTTCGTAGTACATTGCACCCGCATACCATTGGGAAAATGCAGTTATGCGGCTGTCAGCTGCGGGGGTGCCGGAGGCATCATAGGTAAACGCGCCCTCGAACAGGAGGACGGTGTCCTTGTAAACCAGTTCCAATCTGGTGGCGCTGGCGGAGCGGATCTGAAGTTCGGCAGCAAATGCGTTATACTGATTGAGATAGTTGGTTCCGCTGTCGTAGGCGGCCGTAACAACAATTTTTGCCATACTCAGAAATGTCCTGCCATTTATACGGGAAAGGTATCGGTCCCAAGTATCACTTTGAGTGTAAATCGCTCAATCACAAGCCGCAAGGCCTGCGGGCTCCTGCACCTAGGCGGAACGAATAGCTTCGCAGCTTACAACACGTAAAAGGCGCGCCGGGCAGGGCGCGCCTTGGTTCGTTTGAAAGCGGTGGAAGCTGTCAGAACAGGAAGTTGTCCGCGTCCTGCAGCTGCGCCAGTGTGATGTCCTCGACCAGGATGGTCACATTGGAGAAGGACACCAGCACGTCATCGCCGCGGGTCTGGAACTCCAGATCATCCATGCCGTTGGCGCCGACGCCGATCTTGATGTGATCCTGCCCGGCGGTGAAGTCCTGGATGGTGTCATTGCCGTAGCCGCGGTGGAAGATGAAGACATCCGCGCCGGTGCCGCCGTGCAGCTGGTCATCCCCCGCCTGGCCGCGCAGCGTGTCGCTGCCGGAGCGTCCGTACAGGGTGTCATGGCCGACGCCGCCCTCGATCAGGTCGTTGCCGGAGCCGCCCGACAGGTAGTCGTCACCGCCGTTGGCGCGCAGGGTGTCGTTGCCGGTGCCGCCTTGCAGGGTGTCATGGCCGGTTTCGCCATAGAGCACGTCATTGCCGGCGCCGCCGAAAATAGTGTCGTGGTTCTTGCCTCCGAACAGGCTGTCGTTGCCGGCCTGGCCTTCCAGCCGGTCGTTGCCGCGCTCGCCGTAAAGCTTGTCGTCGCCGGTCTCGCTGGCGGAATCGCCGCCCTTGAGGGTGTCATTGCCCTCGCCGCCGTGGAGACGGTCGCCGCCGGCGCCGCCGTACAGTTTGTCGTGGCCGCTCTGGCCATAGAGAACGTCGGTCCCGTATTCGCCAATCAGGCTGTCATTGCCGGTGCGGCCGGAGATCGTGTCGTTGCCGTAGCCGCCCAGAAGAATGTCGTCCGGGGTGCGGGAGAAACGGTCGCCGTTGATCTTGTTGGAGGACGAGCTGCCGACCTTCACGCTGACCGTGCGGTCGCTGAATTGCACCAGCTCGACGGAGCTCAGGTAGTCGCGGCCGTCGGAGCCGTCCAGGATCATCCGGCCGTAGCTGGAGGAGAAGCTGGCTGCGGACAATTTGCCATCGACAATCAGCCGGTCGATACCGTCGCCGCCGTAGATGTATTCATTGCCGTTGCCGGAATTGATGGTGTCATTGCCGTCCCCCAGCTCCCATGTGGTGGAGCGGGTTGAATTGATGGTGAACAGGTCATTGCCACTGTTGGCGGAGTTGACGAAGCTGGAACCGCCGTCGGCCGCGTCACTAAGGGAAACGTTCAGCCCGGTTACGGTGACCACTGTCTTGCCGTCCACCGTGTAGGTGAAGCTGTTGAGCGTGCCGTTGAGCCCGCTGCTGCCAGTCCAGAAACTGCCTGTCATCCTAAGGGTGTACGAGTTGTAGCTGTAGTCCAGTCCGCTGGAGACAATTAGGCTGCTGGTGAAGGTTGATACATTTGCCGTGCGTACCGGATACGTCGTCAGGTTGCCGACGGTCCAGCTATAGCTGGAGTCATTTATGGTAAAAGTCGCCATGGAAACAGCCTCTCGGTCTTAGCAATGCTTGGGTTGAAACCCGGAGGGTTAATGCAATCTAAATGCCTGTTGCCCGATTGGCCTGAAAGGTTCAAGGCGGGGAATTGCTTTCCGTAGGGTAAATGTGATGTTTTTGCAGCTTTAACGGGCGAAACAGGCGCGCCGGCTCGGGCGCGCCTTTGGGTGTTGCAACGCTCCACCGCCGTTAGAACAGGAAGTTGTCCGCGTCCTGCAGCTGCGCCAGGGTGATGTCCTCGACCAGGATGGTCACATTGGAGAAGGACACCAGCACGTCATCGCCGCGGGTCTGGAACTCCAGATCATCCATGCCGTTGGCGCCGACGCCGATCTTGATGTGATCCTGCCCGGCGGTGAAATCCTGGATGGTGTCATTGCCGTAGCCGCGGTGGAAGATGAAGACATCCGCGCCGGTGCCGCCGTGCAGCTGGTCATCCCCCGCCTGGCCGCGCAGCGTGTCGCTGCCGGAGCGTCCGTACAGGGTGTCATTGCCGACGCCGCCCTCGATCAGGTCGTTGCCGGAGCCGCCCGACAGGTAGTCATCGCCGCCGTTGGCGCGCAGGGTGTCGTTGCCGGTGCCGCCCTGCAGGGTGTCATGGCCGGTTTCGCCATAGAGCACATCATCGCCGGAACCGCCGTAAATGGTATCGTGGTTCTTGCCGCCATACAGGCTGTCGTTGCCGCCATGGCCCTCCAGCCGGTCATTGCCGCGGCCGCCGTAAAGCTGGTCATGGCCGTGTGAGGAATAGGTATCATCGCCTTTGAGTGTGTCGTTGTCCAATCCGCCATACAGGGAGTCGCTGCCTTGTCCGCCGACCAGGGTGTCGTTGCCGGTACCGCCGTACACCTTGTCGCTGCCGTATTCGCCCCAAACCTTGTCACTGCCGCTGCCGCCGGACAGGTGGTCGTTGTCAAAACCGCCTGCAATGAAGTCATACTGGGTGCCGCCGTGGATGTTGTCCTCGCCGGTCCAGCCCAGAAGCACGTCGGACTTATGCCCGCCGCGGATGGTGTCATTGCCTTCGCGGCCATTGATGATATCCCGGCTGGAAGTTCCGCTGGGGTTTTTGGCAGTCAGCAGATCGGCGCCGTCGCCGCCCTCCTGGACCCGGAGGGTTTTGCTGCCGACCTTGACCGTTTCAACGTTGTATAAATAGTCCAGAACCTGGCCCTGGGCGTCGTAGATTCTAAAGCCGAAGGTCGAGTCAAAGCCGTAACCGAGGCCATCAGCCGGGTTGCTGATGACATAGGTGTCGTGTCCGCTGCCGCCATTGATGGTGTCCTGTCCGCTGCCGGCCTGGATGGTGTCATTACCGCCGTAGGTTCGGATGTACTCGCCGCCATTGTAAGCAGAGGTGTAGCTGTCATTGCCGCCCAGTGCGGTCTCCAGCACGCTCTCGAGATCGCCCTGTGCCAGGTCCTGATAGGTCAGGCTGAGACCGGTTATGGAGGTGAACTCGGTTCCGTCATAGCGCAGGGAAATGGACTGGATGGTGCTGCCGTCCGCAGGCACGCCTGCGCCGTTGTAGGCAAAGGTGCCTTTGAAGACGGCAGTGATACCTTCGTAGCGCACCGTGAAAGTTGAGCCAGTGGCGGAAACGACGGTGACGTTGCTGATGTCAAAATTGGAAAGATCATATTCCGGGACGGTATTGGATGCGTCCGTAACAACAATATTCGCCATTATGTGTCCTGAAACGTGGGGCTTTGCAGGCCGGGGTTGTTTTGGCGGTTGATAAATCTTTAAGCGAAAATGGTAAAGGCCGGACTGCTGTACGTTGCGTAAAGCCAGGGTGATGCAACAGAAAACGCCGCGGGTGGCCCCGCGGCGTTCTGGTGGTCCCTGTCAGACCCGGCCGTGCAGAAGGCTTGCCGGATGGCGGCTCAGCTTTCTGCTTTATGTGCCTTGGTTGCGGCCTGAACCGCGGCCGACGGTGCCGGAGCCGGGGCTGCGGCCGGAGCTGCGGCTGCCGCCGGAGCGGACTTGCGGCCGCCCGGGTTCAGCGGGTCGTCCTGGCGCTGCACGGAGCCTTCGAAGTGGGCGCCGGACTCAATGGCGATGGTCTTGTGGATGATGTCGCCCTCGACCCGCGCGGTGGAGGTCAGGCGCACCTTGAGGCCGCGCACACGGCCGACGATGCGGCCATTGATGACCACGTCATCGGCGGTGATTTCACCCTTGATGGTGGCGGTTTCGCCGACGGTCAGCAGATGCGCGCGGATGTCGCCCTCAACCGTGCCTTCGACCTGGATGTCGCCGGTGGTCTTGACGTTGCCGGTGATGTGCAGGTCCGAGCTCAGCAGCGATGCGGCGGGCTTGGCCTTGGGCATGCTGGAGGTGTAGTCGCTGGCCGCAGGCGCAGCTGCCGGTGCTGCCGCGGGTGCCGGGGTTGCTTCGGCCTGCTTCGGCCCGGGCTCGTTGATTTTGCTCTTAGAAAACATTTCTCGCAGCCTTGATATAGATCATGGGGTTAACAGCTTGCCCGTTGACCCTGACCTCGTAGTGGAGGTGGGTCCCGGTGGACCGTCCGGTGTTACCCATATCAGCAATGTGATCCCCGCGCGAGACCCTTTGGCCCTTTGTCACGCGGATCCTGGAGTTATGGGCATATCTGGTTTCGATGCCGAAGGCGTGGCGGATGGTGACCATCTTGCCGTAGCCGGATTGCCAGCCGGCATGGGTGACCACGCCGTCGGCGGTGGCAAAGATATCGGTGCCGGTGCTGCCGGCGAAATCGGACCCTTTGTGCAGGCGTCGGCCGCCGGTTTTGGGGTCGCGGCGGTAGCCGTAGCCGGAGGTCTGGCGCACGTGGCCGAGGTTCACCGGGGTGGCAAAGGGCGCCTGCTGGGCGGCCAGCCGGTAGAGGTTAAGCTGGTCCAGCTTGGCGAGGATTGCATTGGCGCGCAGGGCTTCGGGACTGGGTTCCTCGCCCCGGGTGGACATTGCCAGCGGCTCAAGCGGGCCGCCCTGGCCGCTGTAGCCGCGGCGCACCTGTTCGAGGATGCGGTCGGGCGGCATGCCGGCGTTGCGGAACATCTTGTCGAGCGGGGTGACGGAGACCGCAACCGCCTCTTCCAGCTGGCGGAAGATCTGGCTGTTGCGCTCATTCATCAGCTGCAGTTCCAGCTCCAGCTCGTCGCGCTGCTCCAGCGCGCCCTGGGCGTCGGCCTGAATCTGGTCGCGTTCACTTGCGGTGTCGGACAGAACACTTGCCAGCAGGCCCATCTGCGCCTCGGCGCTGGCCATCACTGCATGGGGGCTGGCACCGCCCTCGGTATCCTCTTTCAGCTGCGCCAGGGCTTTGCGGGCGCCGTCGCGCTGGGTCATGGTGTCGCGCAGGGTGGACTGGATCACCTCAATGCCGGTTTCCAGCTCGCGGCGGCGGGTCTCGGACGCCAGCAGTTCCGACTGCATGACGGAGATCTGCGCCAGCGCGGCGTTGAAACGCTCCTGCGCGGCCAGTGCTTCTTCGGCGCGGGCGTCGCGTTCATCGGAAATCGCATTCAGGCGGGCGCGGTAGGTCTGCTGGTCGCGCTTGGCCAGCTCGCGGAAGTTGCCGGAGCCGATACTGTCCATCAGCACGATGGCGGTGGCGACAATCGACCAGGCCACAAACAGGGTGACGCCAGCCATGGCGATCAGCTGGGTTTCAGAGCGCAGCCGGATGAACCTTGTGTCGGTATCGGACTTCAGGAACACCCGCCGCTCCGGGAAGCGGCGTTCGAGAAAACTGTGAATTCTGATCGCGAGCCGTGTGCGCAATGTGTCTTCCCTGTCTGTCTCGTCGTCCGGTGCCCTTGTGCTGCCTAGGGGCAGGCCCGGGACCTTGGCCGAAGTCAATAGACAGGGCTGCGCATTTGGGCAAGCCTGTTGACCCATTGGGGGGGCAAGGTGCTGGTCAGACGGGGAAGTCGGCGGAAATTTGCCGAGACGGCACCTGGCTGATCCCGGGGTGACGCGGGGTCAGCGCAGCGGCGGCGGTCAGACTGGCAGGTGCTGCGCGAGGAAGGCGGTGGGCAGCATGTGCGGAGCTGGCCGTCCGGCTTGCTCAGGTTTTGCAGCTACGGGCCGGGCAAGCCCCCCGTATGCCTGCGGTGCCGCTGCACCGGGCCGGAACAGCTGCGGAAACAGCGCCCAACCTCCGCCCGGGTCAGGCGCCGTGTGCCGATCCAGCAAGTGGGCTGGGGACCGTTGTCGAGGGTGAATACCAGATCGCCGGGGCGCAGCGTCTCAACGAGCTGATCGCCTTGGGGCGTGCGGATGGCGGTGCCCGCGGTGAAACAGACAACGCCGGTGTTTTCCGTGGTGAAGGAGGACCTGTCGGCGGAGGCGCCGGAGAAGGTGAGGCTGTCGCCGGCTCCGAATTGGGTGTTGTCGCTGTCGCCATCATCCAGCGCGCCGGTATTGCCGGTGTTGTAATCGCTGATGGTGTCATGGCCTGTGGAGGCGGCGGAAACGTCATCGCCGGCGCCGCCGGTCAGGGAGTCATTGCCTGCGCCGCCATCGAGCGTGTCATCGCCGCTGCCGCCCGTGAGGTCATCGTCGCCGCCCAGCCCGTACATCACGTTCTGGTCGTGCGGGCCGGTCATGGTGTCATCGCCGTCCTCGGTGCCTATGGCGACGCCCAGGGTCTCGGTATAGGTGTTGGTGTCCGGATCGGTGACCTTGACCGTGACGGTGTCGCTGAACAGGGTGTCTGCAGCGTGGTCGGCGGCCAGGGAAATATCGCCCGTGTTCGGGTCAATCACGAATTTGCCGCCGGCATCTTCGGTCAAGGAAAAGGTATGGCCCGTTGGGTTGTCCGTGTCGGTCACCTCGTCGACCGAGGCAATCACGGTGCCTGCGGCAATTGTCGGGGCGGTGGTGGTGTGGGTTTCTGTCACCTCCGACTGGGTGAGGGCGCGGTCGTAGATCTGCAGGGTATCCATCTCGCCGCCGTAATATCGGTCGGCGTTGAAGCCGCTGCGGCTGCCGAGGATCACATCGCCGGTGGGGTTGATCGGATCGCCGCCGGCGGTGCTGCTGTTTTGTTCGACCCCGTCGAGGTAGACCTTGGAGCCGGAGAAATCCACCGTCAGCCTATAGGTATGACACTGGCCGTCGCCGATGATGCCGCTGATGTCGAATTCCAAATCGGTGTTGCTGAGGGTATCGATCTCGTCCTGGATCACAGTGCGCATCATATTCGGGTCGGTGCCGTGGCCGTTTTCCGTCATGAAAACGTTGATGCTGTTGGTTCCGTTGATGTCACCGTGGCTGTAGAGGTACTGGAACAGCGAGCCGTCGTTATCATCGGCCTTGAACTGGAAGGTGATGGTGAAGGTGTCGTTCATCTCGACATCAGGGATGGCGACGTAATCGTCCGTCTCGTCAAAGCTGAGCGCGCCGCCATCCTTGCCGGCCACGGTGCTGGCACCATAGACGGTGCCATTGTTGCCGCCGGCGCTGTCGTTTGCGTCGCCGTCCTAGTGGAACAGGTTGGTGAGGCCCGAGGGCATGACCGTGCGGTCTTCGGTCTCGAGCATGTCGTTGGGAATGAATTCCATGTCCGTGGGGTTCATGCCGGTTCCCCCTTGGCTTTGTCAGCGCGCAGACTGGCGCGGCAGCGCAAGCAGGATACCCTTGCAGCGGTGGAGGGAACGCATCCCAGGTGTGTTTACCCGGTATCCGGCACGACTGGTAAACCACCGTTTCAGGGGAAGAGTGTCACGGAAAGCCTTGAAAAGAGGGCTAAGAAGCGCGGAAAGGGCCTTGCAAGGCCAGGCCGCAGGTGCGGTTTGCCGGTGAACGTCCCGTCAGCCCTGGCGTTCGTTTCTCGCTTCGCTCCAGCCGCTTTCCCAAGCCTGATGGTCGGCGTTGTCAAAGGCATAGGGGTTGGCGGTCAGGGGCTTGCCGTTCAGGCCGGCGCGGAAGCCTTCGTCAAAATGCGCGCCCCTCGGGTCCATTCCGCAAGGCTGATGGGCGGTGTCGCGCAGATGGGCGGCAAATTCCGGGTAGCGGGCCAGGTCGGTCTGGTCGAGGCCTTCCGGGTGCTGTTCCAGCGCCCGGCGGCCGCGGCGGGTCAGCTGCCAGCTGCCGTCCGCTTCCTGTTCCAGAATACGGGCTGTTTGAAGGTCCGCCAGATGGCCCGCCAGCCGTTCCCGAAGCTCCTCCGGCGGCAGGCCTGGCGTCTCATTGGCCTGGCGGAACAGGGCGGCAAGGGCGGTTTCGCAGCTCTCGAGCGTCACGGGACCGGTTCCGGCCTTGTGCAGGATCAGGGCAACAAGGCTGGCTGTGCTCAGCAGTGGAAAGTCGTTTTCGAACATGGCTGCAGCCGCGGTTCCGGGCCTTTGCAGTCTACGCCTGTGCGGCCTCCGGGTAAAGGCCGGACCGGGGTGCTCAGGCGGCTGGTTCACCGGCCCGGTTTACCAGCCCGGCAGCGGTTTCACTTGGTCGGCCAGCGGCCAGTAGAAATCCGGCGGCAGGCCGGCATCGGCGCGTTTTTCCTCGTTGAAGGGCGGTTTCAGCGCGCCGCGGAAATACTTGCGCACCAGCGCATGGAATTCCTCCTTTGGGTCCAGATTGTCCCGTCCGCACAGGAAGTTGAACCATTTGGAGCCATAGGCAACGTGGCTGACTTCCTCGGCATAGATCAGTTCCAGCGCCTCCACCGCTTGGGGGAGGTTTGCCTTGCGGAACACCTCGATCATGCCGGGGGTCACATCGAGGCCGCGGGCCTCCAGCACCATCGGCACCACGGCGAGACGGCCCATCAGATCGTCTGCCGTGTCCTCTGCAGCGCGCCACATGCCGGCGTGCGCGGGCAGGGCGCCGTAGTGGCTGCCCAAAGCTTCAAGGCAGTCGCACATCAGGTTGAAATGCTTGCTTTCTTCATCCGCGGCCTGCACCCAGTCGTCGAAGAACCCCAGTGGCATCGGCACATGGGAGAACCGCGCGATGATGTCCCAGTGCAGGTCGACGGCATTAAGCTCGATATGGGCCACCGCGTGCAGCAGCGCGATGCGGCCGGCCTCGGACCCGGGCTTGCGCTTGGGCACGTCGCGCGGGTTCAGAAGTTCCGGTTTTTCAGGACGGGCCGGATGCATCGGTGGGGTGGCGGTGCCGGTGGGGATCTGCGGTGCCTCGCCCTTGCGGCTGGCAAACCACGCGGCGGCATGGCGGCGCGACAGGGCGGTCTTGGCACGCCCGTCGGCGGTGGTCAGCACCTCGGCGGCACGTTCGGCAAGCGAAAGGGGCTGATCGGTCATGTGGGTCTCCTGTTGCGGCGGGGCGGCTGGGCCATTGCGGGGGCCGGTTCACCTGATTTGGGCGGCAGAGTCCAGTGCGGAAACCGGCGCACTCCCGCGCCTGCGAGTGATCAGCAGGCTGATCATCCTGGCCGGCTTGGGCATGGCAGCGCGCGTGCCGCGCGCTGCGCGCCGCCCCATGGGGCGGCGCCGGGCCCAACAGCCGCGGCTCGTGCCCCTCAGGGCGCGGGCAGGGCTGGCGGGAGCACTTCGCCTAAAGCGCGCGGACGGCTTCCAGCACTTCCTCGGCATGGCCATCTACTTTCACCTTGCGCCAGACCCGGGCAATGTTCCCATCGGCACCGATCAGGAAGGTGGAGCGCTCGATGCCCCAGTGTTTCTTGCCGTACATGCTTTTCTCTTTCCAGACACCGTAATCCTCGCACACGGTGCCCTCGGCATCCGACAGAAGCGGCGTGGTCAGCCCGTGTTTTGCGGTGAAATTCTCATGCTTCTTGAGGCTGTCCTTGGAAATCCCGAAAACGTGAGCGCCGGCATCGGCGAATGCCTGCAAAGCCTCTGAAAAGGCGATGGATTCTTTGGTGCAGCCGGGGGTATTATCGCGGGGGTAGAAGAACAGCACCACGGGCGCGCCCTGAAGGCTGGACAAAGTGACCTCTCCGCCGCCGCCGCGGGGCAGGGTAAAGGAAGGGGCGGGATCTGAAACGTCAAGCATTGGCCTGTCTCCTGTCATTTGCGCAACTCACTGCGCGGCGACCATAACCGATGAACAGCGAAGGGAAAGCTGAGATCAAACCCGACGGCGAGAATATCCGCGCCGCCGCTGAGGCGGTGCCCGTGCCCGGCCCCGAGCCGGAAGCGGATGCGGCTGCCGCAGCTGCGCCGCGGCGCCGCCGCCGCTGGCGGCTGCTGCGCGGGCTGGTCTGGGTGCTGGCGCTGCTGTCCTTTCTGGGCGCAGGCGCGGTCTATTTCGGGATCGGTACCCGGCTCGATGCGCCGGACTGGGTGCGCGGCCGGGTGGAGGCGCGGATCGAGCAGCATCTGAACGGGCTGCAAGTCGAATTCGGCGCCATCCATGTAGTGGTGAACAAGGGCTGGCGGCCGCGGGTGAGCCTGCAGGACGTGGTGCTGCGGCACCCGGACGGCAGTGTCTTTGCCCAGCTGGCGGATGCTCAGGCGAGCCTGGCGATGCGGCCCCTTCTGCGGGGGAGGATCCAGCCCAAGCGGATCGCGCTGAGCGGGCTGTTTGCGGCGCTCAGGCGTAATGAAGATGGCAGCCTGGCGCTGAGTTTTGCCAGCGGCGCGGCACCATCGCGGCGGGCTGCAACCCTGGTGGAGCTGATCGAGCAATGGGACAGTCAGCTGCAGAAGCCGGTGCTGGCGGCGCTGACCGAAGTGGAAACCAGCGAGCTGACCCTCTCCTATACCGACGACCGGCTGGGCCGCGGCTGGACGCTGGACGGCGGCCGGATCGGGCTGCAGCGGCAGGGCAGTTCGGTGTCGCTGTCGGCGGCGTTCTCTGTCCTCAGCGGCCGCGGCGAGGTGGGCACGGTAGAGGCCAGCTATGCGTCCGAGATTGGCAGCCCGGAGGCGGAATTCGGGGTGCTTGTGTCGGAGATCGCTAGTGAGGATATCGCCGTGCAAAGCCCGGCCTTGGGCTGGCTGGGGGTGCTGCGGGCACCGATTTCCGGATCGCTGCGCGGCGGTGTGGCGGCGGATGGCGTGGTGCAGCCGGTGCAGGCCAGCCTGCGCATCGGCGAGGGTGTGATCCAGCCGGCCGCGCAGACCCGCCCGGTGCCGATCACCGGCGCGCGCAGTTACTTCACCTATGATCCCGCGCGCCAGCGGCTGGCGTTCTCGGAGTTGAGCGTGGAAAGCGGCTGGGGCTCAGGGGTGATGCAGGGGCAGGCGAGCCTGGCCGGAGTGCAGAACGGCCAGCTGGCCGGGCTGGTGGGCCAGCTGCGGTTCTCCGACCTGGAGCTGAACCCGCGCCGGCTGTTCGAGACACCGGTGAAATTCCCCGCCGTGGACGCGGATTTCGACCTGCGGCTGAAACCGTTCCGGCTGCGGCTGGGCGAGATGCTGGTGCGGGACGGCGACAGCCGCATCCATTTCGACGGCACTGTCGGGGCAGGCAGCGACGGCTGGGACTACGATCTGAACGGCAGCGTCGATCAGGTGCGCGCCGCGCGGGTCAAGGAATTGTGGCCCTCAGTTCTGGCCCCGAAGCCGCGGGAGTGGGTGCACGAAAACCTGCGGGCCGGTCTGGTGCGCGATGTCGGCTTCCACATGCGCGGGCGCGGCAGCGGCAAGCCGTTTGTCAGCCTGGACCTGGCGTTTGAGGGCGCCGAAGTGCTGTTTCAGAAATTCATGCCGCCGGTGGTTGGCGGCTCTGGCCAGCTGAGCCTTTACGGCAACCGGTTTGTGGTCACTTCCTCTGGCGGGACCGTCACGGCGGATCAGGGCGGCGAAGTGGAGGTGGCGGGCACGTCCTTCATCATCCCGGATGTCTCAGCCAAGGATGGAACGCCGGGGATTGCCCGGATCAAGGCGAAGGGCTCTGCCACCGCGGCGCTGTCGCTGCTGAACCGGGAACCCTTGCGGGTGATGGATAAGGCCAGCCTGCCGGTGGACCTGGCGGAAGGGCTGGTGGAGGCCGAAGGCACCCTGTCGCTGCCCTTGCAGAAAGAGGTGCCGGTGGAACAGATCCTCTATCACTACCGCGGCACGGTGCGGGCGGTGGAAAGCGCAAAGCTGGTGCCGGGCCATGTGGCGGCGGCACCGCTGCTGCAGGTTGAGGGCGATCAGGGGCAAGTTCGGATCAGCGGTAATGGCAGCCTGTCCGGCGTGCCGCTGAGTGCCAGCTGGCAGCAGAAGATCGGCAAGGATGCACCGCCGGACAGCCGGGTCGCCGGGGTGATCGAACTGTCCCCGGCTGCGGTAGAGGCTTTCAACATCGGCCTGCCGCGCGGTGCGGTATCCGGCAAGGCGCAGGGGCGGTACTCGGTGGACTTGAAGCCGGGCGTGCCGCCGCGGCTGCAGCTGGACTCCGACCTTAGCGGAGTGGGGCTGCGCATACCGGAAATCAGCTGGCGCAAGGGCGCGGCAGCAAAAGGCAAGCTGTCGCTCACTGCAACGCTGGCCGAGCCAGCCACGGTGGACCGTCTGGAGCTGCAAGCGCCCGGACTGTCTGCCACGGGCCGGGTCACGACGCGCAAGAGCGGCGGGCTGGATCAGGCGGTGTTCTCCTCCGCGCAGGCCGGCAATTGGTTCCGCGGCGCCGTGACCTTCACCGGCCGTGGCGCGGCGGCGCCCGCGATCGAGGTGACCGGCGGGCGGCTGGACCTGAACCGGTCGCCGTTCTCCGACAGCGCAAGCGGCAGCAGCGGCAGCAGCGGCGGCGATGTGCCGATCACCCTGCGGCTGCAGAACCTGCAGGTGACTGACAGCATCGGGCTGCAGAATTTCCAGGGGCGGTTTTCCACCCGCGGCGGCATGAACGGGGAGTTCACCGCACGGCTGAACGGGCAGACGCCGGTGGCGGGCACCGTGGTGCCGCAGAACGGGGGAACCGCCTCGCGCATCCGCTCAAATGATGCGGGCGGGGTGTTCCGCTCCGCCGGCGTGTTCGAACATGGCCGCGGCGGCAGTTTCGACATGACGCTGGTGCCCGCCGCCGGTGCGCCGGGTGAATATGACGGCAAGGTCAACGTCCGCAACATCCGGGTGCGGAATGCGCCGTCGATGGCGGCGATCCTGAACGCGATCAGCCTGGTCGGGCTGCTGGATGAGATGACGGGGCAGGGCATCCTGTTCACCAGCATGGACGGGCGGTTCCGGCTGGGGGATTCGCATCTGATCCTGCACCAGAGCAGCGCGGTGGGCCCGTCGATGGGGCTGTCGCTGGACGGAAACTACAACCTGAACAGCAGCCGGTTGAACATGCGGGGGGTGATTTCTCCGGTTTACCTGCTGAACGCGATCGGGCGAGTATTGTCGCCGCGCGACGGTGAGGGGCTGTTCGGCTTTACCTTTACCCTGCGCGGCACCGCTGATGATCCGTCGGTTGCTGTCAACCCGCTGGCCGGACTGGCGCCGGGGTTCCTGCGGGAGATTTTCCGCGGGCCGGCCCCCAAGGTTCCAGGCGACAACCGGGCGTTCAGTGCCGACGGCGAGGTGCTGAAAGACGGCGAGGAACTGGTTCGCGAACCGCGGGGCAGTGACAAGTAGTCCTTGAAGGAAACCCTGCGCGGGGCGAAAATCGCCATGGAACTTCCCCGCTGCACATCATATAGCGCGCGCCATGAAACTCAGCGATTTCGACTTTGACCTGCCCGACGATCTGATTGCCACCCGGCCTGCCAATCCGCGCAGCTCGGCCCGCTTGCTGGTGGCCGAGGGCGGCGCCCTGCACGACGGGAAGGTGACCGATCTGGTCGGCTGGCTGCAGCCCGGTGACCGGCTGGTGCTGAACGACACCAAGGTTATCCCGGCGCGCCTCAGCGGGCTGCGCCACCGCGACAGTGCGCAAGGCCCGGTGGCGGCGAAGATCGAGGCGACCCTGCTGGAGCCGCGCGCCGATGGAAGCTGGGCAGCGCTGCTGAAACCGCTGAAGAAGATCAAGACCGGGGAAGAGATCATCTTCTCCGATGCGTTGAGCGCGACGCTGGACACCGTCGAGGACGGTCAGGGGTATCTGCGCTTTAACCTGAGCGGCACCGATTTCGACGCCGCCCTGGCCGAGGCCGGCGCGATGCCGCTGCCGCCCTATATCGCCGCCAAACGCGCTGCGGATGAGCAGGACAAGACGGATTACCAGACCGTCTGGGCCAGGAATTCAGGCGCGGTGGCGGCGCCGACGGCCTCTTTGCATTTCGACGCGCCGCTGCTGGCGGCGCTGAAGGAGCAGGGCGTGGAGATTTCCTATGTCACCCTGCATGTGGGGGCGGGCACCTTTCTGCCGGTGAAGGTGGAAGACGTGACCACCCACCGGATGCACGCGGAATGGGGCAAGGTCAGCGAAGAGGCTGCAGCAGAGATCGCCGCAACCAAAGCGGCTGGCGGACGGGTGATCCCGGTCGGCACCACGGCGCTGCGGCTGATCGAGAGTGCCGCCAAGGACGGCCGGATCCATGCCTGGGAAGGTGACACTGACATCTTCATCTACCCCGGGTTTGAATTCCAGGTGGCGGATGCGCTGATGACCAACTTCCACCTGCCGAAATCGACGCTCCTGATGCTGGTTTCGGCGCTGATGGGGCAGGAGGAAATCCGCAAGATCTATGCCCACGCCGTTGAGAACCGCTACCGGTTCTTCTCCTACGGCGACGCGTCGCTTTTGATCCCGGCTTAGGCGAATACATCTCAGAAAAGCGGCAGGAAATCCTAGATAAGCGCCGCAACTGTGGAACCCCGCACGCGCGCATAGGGTTCATCAAACTGAAATCGGAATCGGCGATACCGGCCCGGCGGGCTTGATCGCCCGGACATAACAAACAAAGGTGTTGGCAGCCCGTCCCGTTGTGGAGGGCTGCTTTGCTTTCGAAGGAGGCATTAAAATGCTGCAGGTGCTGTCGAGCGCATGGGCGCTGCTTTTGGGGGTTTGCTTGCTGATGGTGGGCAACGGCCTGCAGGGCACCATGCTGGGTGTGCGCGGCGAGCTTGAGGGCTTTTCGACCTTCCAGATGTCGATCGTGATGGCGGCCTATTTTGTGGGCTTCCTGGGCGGCTCGCGGCTGGCGCCGGAGATGATCCGCCGCGTCGGCCATGTGCGGGTGTTTGCGGCACTGGCCTCGTTTATCTCTGCGGTGATGATCCTCTATCCGCTGCTGCCCAACACAGTTGCCTGGGCGCTGGGGCGGATGATCATCGGCTTCTGCTTCTCGGGCGTGTATGTGACCGCGGAAAGCTGGCTGAACAATGCTGCCGACAACACCAACCGCGGCAAGGCGCTGTCGCTCTATATGATCGTGCAGACCATCGGCATCATTGCCGCCCAGATGATGATCCAGATCGGCGACCCGGCCGGCTATGAGGCGTTCATCATCGCGTCGATCCTTGTTTCGGTCTCCTTTGGGCCGATCCTCTTGTCGATCTCGCCGACGCCGGCCTTTGACACCACCAAGCCGATGACCCTGCGCAAGCTGTTTGAAACCTCGCCCTTGGGCTGTGTCGGCATGTTCCTTTTGGGCGGCGTGTTCTCGGCCCAGTTCGGCATGAGCGCGGTTTACGGCTCAGCCGCCGGGCTGACGCTGTGGCAGCTGTCGGTCTTTGTCTCCACCTTCTATGTAGGGGCGATGCTGCTGCAGTACCCGCTGGGCTGGCTGTCGGACCGCATGGACCGCCGTTTCCTGATCCTGGGTGCGGCCCTCGCGGGCGGCGTCGGTGCTGTCCTGGGCTTCCTGTTCGGGATGGAGTTCAAGATGCTGCTGGTGGCGGCCTTCTTCATCGGCGGCCTTTCCAACCCGCTCTATTCGCTGCTGATCGCCTATACCAACGACTACCTGGAACATGACGACATGGCGGCGGCTTCCGGCGGGCTGATTTTCATCAACGGGCTGGGCGCCATTGCCGGGCCGCTGATCACCGGCTGGCTGATGGAGGATGCGGTGTTTGGTCCGGCGGGCTTCTTTACCTTCATCGGTGCGCTGATGTTTGCGATGGCCGCCTATGCCGCCTACCGCGCGACGCAGCGTGCGGCGGTGCCTGTCGATGAAACCGGCAGCTTTGCCGCGATGTCGCCGACGGCTACGCCGGTGGCTGTGGAATTTGCCCAGGAATATGCCATCGAGTCGGAGCTGGAGGAGCAGGAAACTGCCCAAGAAACAGTCTGATTGCGCTAACCAGCCGGAATTGTGAGGATTATTTCACACAGAGGGCTTGTCTGACGTAATTTGTGACCCAAGGTTACTTGTAAAGGTAATGTAAAATGGCCTGAGATAGGGTCAGGAAAAACTTGGAGTTACGACCGATGACTGGTCCCGAAGAGATACTTTCATTCTGGCTCGACAAAGTCGGGGAGAAGGGATGGTATCTGCAGGATGACGCGCTGGATCAGGAGATCCGCGAAAAGTTCCAAAGCACCTGGGAGGCGGCCTGCGAAGGCCGGTTCTCCTTCTGGCTCACCTACCCGAGCGGCACGCTGGCCTACATCATCCTGATGGACCAGTTCCCGCGCAACATGTTCCGCGGTGATGCCCGGGCCTTTGCCTCGGACCGGGCGGCGCTGTCTGCGGCGAAGATCGCGATCAACAAGAACTGGGACCTCAAGATCAATGAACCGGCCCGGCAGTTCTTTTACCTGCCGCTGATGCATTCGGAAAACCTGTGCGACCAGGAGCGCTGCATCCGGCTGATGATGGAGCGTATGCCGGAGACCGGCGGCGGCAACCTGCTGCACGCCCGCGCGCACCGCGAAGTGATCCGGCAGTTCGGCCGCTTCCCGTACCGCAACGAGGCGCTGCACCGCGCCAGCACCACGCCGGAACGGGCCTATGTTCAGGCCGGCGGCTATGGCGAGACCGTGCGGCAGATGCAAGCTGCTGGCTGACGCCGGTTTTGCTGGAAGAATTCAACGCCGCGTCCTGAAAAAGGGCGCGGCGTTTTTCTGTTGCCGCTCCCTTGCGCGCAGCACGGCACTGCGGCAGGGAGGTGCTCCCGCATTTCAGAAAAATCCTTGAAAGACAGAGCATGACTGAATCCTCCTTTCCCATGACCGGAAGCTGCCGCTGCGGCGCCACCGGAATTGAAGTGTCCGCACCGCCAGCCCTGACAGCCGCCTGCCACTGCAGGGGCTGCCAGAAGATGAGTTCCAGCGCCTTTTCCCTGACCGCGATGTTCCCGGCTGAGGCGTTCCGGGTGACACAGGGCGCCCCTGTGGTTGGCGGAGCCAAGGGGGAGGAATTGAGCCATTTCTGCTGCCCGGAGTGCCAGACCTGGATGTTCACCCGCATTACCGGCGTGGAGGGGTTTGTGAACGTGCGTCCGACGATGTTCGAGGACAGCAGCTGGTTCCGGCCGTTTATCGAAACCTGGACAGCGGCCAAACATCCGTTTGTGCAGGTCACAACTGAGCACAGCTTTGACCATTTCCCCACGATGGAAGAGTTCGGCGGGCTGCTGGCAGCCTACGCCGCAAAAGGCTGAGCCGGGGTCAGCTTTCCCCTGAACCGCAGGCGCTGCCGTCCTTCAGCAGGGGCGCAGCGCGGATGATCCGGCCGGCAAGTTCTGCGGCTCCGGCACGGGCGGCCTCTGCCACGGCCTGCTGCGGCAGCGTGCGCATGTCCGCGAGGCTGTCTTGCACCTTTGCCACGCGCGCCTCCAGCTGGGTGAGCCGTGCGCTGGACACGGAGCCGTCCTGCATAGAACTGCGGAGAGCGGCAACGTCTGACTGCAGCCCGGTTATGGCGGTGCGCAGCGGTGCGGCCTGATCAGCAATGGCCGCAGCATTGGCGGTGACGCCTTCGGCTGCGGCCATCAGTTTCCAACCCAGGAACAGGCAAAGTGCCAGCAGGATCAGGGAGGCGTTCAAGAGCGCCTTGGCGAGGTCGATAAGTGTTTTTGTCATATGCATGCGGTCCAGGGTTGTGGATTGCCGAAAGCTTCCGGCCTATGCTGACCCGGAGCTGCCCCTGCTGCCAAGCGGAAACCTGCCGGAAAATGCATGGCCGCTATGCCGCAGCAGAGGATGATTGCAGTGCAGCGAAAACTAGTTTAACGGTAAACTAGTTTTTGGAACCTGTTCGAGGGCGAGGGAGCAACATGGCCGCACAATCTTATGACGTGATCGTAATCGGCGCCGGGCCGGGGGGCTATGTTGCCGCCATCCGTGCGGCGCAGCTGGGCCTTAAGACCTGCGTGGTCGAGCGTGAGCATCTGGGCGGCATCTGCCTGAACTGGGGCTGCATCCCGACCAAGGCGCTTCTGCGGTCCTCGGAAGTGTTTCATCTGATGGAGCGCGCCAAGGATTTCGGCCTGAAGGCAGAGAACATCGGCTATGACCTCGATGCGGTGGTCAAACGCTCGCGCGGGGTGGCGAAACAGCTGTCCTCCGGCATCGGCCATCTGATGAAGAAGAACAAGATCGACGTGGTGATGGGCGAGGCGTCGATTCCGGCCAAAGGCAAGGTTTCGGTCAAGACCGACAAAGGCACGCAGGATCTGACCGCCAAGAATATCGTGCTGGCCACCGGCGCCCGCGCCCGCGAACTTCCGGGGCTGGAAGCGGACGGCGATCAGGTCTGGACCTACAAGCACGCGCTGCAGCCGGTCCGCATGCCCAAAAAGCTGCTGGTGATCGGCTCCGGCGCCATCGGCATCGAATTTGCCAGCTTCTACAACACGCTGGGCGCTGACACCACGGTGGTTGAGGTGATGGACCGGGTGCTGCCGGTGGAGGACGCGGAGATTTCCGCCTTTGCCAAGAAGGCCTTTGTCAAACAGGGCATGAAGATCATGGAGAAAGCCATGGTCAAGCAGCTGGACCGCGGCAAGGGTAAGGTGACCGCCCATATCGAGGTCGGCGGCAAGGTGGAGAAACAGGAGTTCGACACTGTAATCTCTGCCGTTGGCATCGTCGGCAATGTCGAGGGCCTGGGCCTGGAAGAGCTGGGCGTCAAGGTCGACCGCACCCATGTGATCACGGACGAATTCTGCCGCACCGGCGTCGACGGCCTGTATGCCATTGGCGACATCGCCGGCGCGCCCTGGCTGGCGCATAAGGCGTCGCACGAGGGCGTCATGGTGGCGGAGCTGATTGCGGGCAAGCACGCACACCCGGTAAAGCCTGAAAGCATTGCCGGATGCACCTACTGCCAGCCGCAGGTCGCCTCCGTCGGCTATACCGAGGCGAAGGCCAAGGAACTGGGCTACGACATCAAGGTCGGCCGCTTCCCCTTCATCGGCAACGGCAAGGCGATTGCCCTGGGAGAGGCCGAAGGCATGGTCAAGACCATCTTTGACGCCAAGACCGGCGAACTGCTGGGTGCCCATATGGTCGGCGCCGAGGTGACCGAGATGATCCAGGGCTATGTGGTGGGCCGCCAGCTGGAGACCACCGAGGAAGACCTGATGAACACCGTCTTCCCGCACCCGACGCTGTCCGAGATGATGCATGAGAGCGTGCTCGATGCCTACGACCGGGTGATCCATATGTAAGCTGCCAACGGCAGTGGACGTTCTGAAAGGCGGTCTGTAACAGGCCGCCTTTTTTCCTGGAGCCGCGCATCGTCGGCGCGCGTGGAGGCGATCCTGACGTCTTTGAGTGGCAGTTTATACCGGCCACATCCGTAGAACGTCTGAGCAGAACGCCAAGACCAGCCAGATCGCCGCCGCGTGGGGGCGCGCCGGCGATGCGCGGCGGCCTTGCGGCCTGGTTCCGCGCTGGGGGGCGCTGCGTCGGTTTGTCTGTGCGCTATGGCCTCCCGGACCGGGCCGGGGTAACCAGAGGCAAATTAAGAACAAAGGGGCAGCGGACATGAGCACAACCGGGAAAACCCGCTGGGGCGCGATCCTGGCGGTCTGGGCTGCGGGCCTTGGCGCTGCCGCGCAATACGGCAAGGTGTCGGTTGTTTTTGACCAGCTTGGCGCGCTGTATCCCGAGGCTGGCGCGGCGCTGAGCCTGAGCGTGTCGATGACGGGCGTGCTGGGCATTCTGATGGGCGCGGTGGCCGGGTTGTTCGTGTCTTCCTTTGGCTACCGGCGCACGCTGGTCTGGGCCTTGTGGACAGGGGCAGTAATGTCGGCGCTGCAGGTGCTGCATCTGCCCTACGGGCTGTTTCTGGTGACCCGCGCGGTGGAAGGCCTGTCGCACCTGGGTATTGTGGTGGCCGGACCGACGCTGATGGCGCTGCTGGCAAGCGACCGCCAGCGGGGCGCGGCGCTGACGGTATGGAGCACGTTTTTCGGCGTTGCCTTTGCACTGCTGAACTGGCTGGGGCTGCCGCTGGTGGCCTCCTACGGGCTGCTGGCATTGTTTGCGGCCCATGCCGCGCTGATGGCGGCGCTGGCGGTATTGCTCCATTGGGCAATGCGCGATCTGCCAGTGCCGCCGCGCCAGCCGATGCCGCAGCTTGCGATGCTGCCTGCGCTGCACGTGAAGATCTACCGTTCCCCCTTCAAACTGGCGCCGGCTGCTGGCTGGCTGTTTTACACCACCTGCTTTGTGGCACTGCTGACGGTGCTGCCGCCGCATGTGCCGGAGGGGCAGCGGGCCTTTGTGATGGGAGCGTTTCCGCTGATATCCATCGCCTCGTCGATGGTGATCGGGGTGGCGCTGCTGCGGGTGATGCCGGCGGTGCAGCTCATTCAGCTGGGCTTTGGCCTCTGTGCGGCGGGCGGGCTGTGGCTGTGGGCCATGCCAGGGGACTGGCTGGCGTGCTTTGCGCTGGCCGCGGCCTTTGGCCTGGTGCAGAGCGGCAGTTTTGCCTGTGTTCCGCAGCTGAACACTACGGCAGCGGATCAGGCCGAGTCGAACGGCGCGATGTCGCAGGCGGGCAATGCCGGCAATGTGATCGGCACGCCGCTGCTGCTGGCATCGCTGGGGGTGGCGGGTTACGGCGGCATGATGCTGGTGGTCTGCGCCCTGTTCCTGGCGGGCATTCTGGTGCACCAGCTGCTGGCCGCGCGGCGGCGCGCCTGGGCCTAGACGCGCCGGAGTCCGGGCCGGAAAACCTGTGGCTTCCGCCTGCTGCCAGCTGCTGTCAGCAAGTTTCAACCTGTTCGCTCTATGTTCTCTTTTAGGGCTTGGCGTTTTCCACAGCATTCCCTATCTGTAGGGCGGGCGTCCGCCAGGGGTTCGGCGGCGCGGGTACGGGGGCATTATGGCTGAGCTGAAATCCATCGAAGTGCGCGGCGCGCGCGAGCACAATCTGAAGAGCATCGACGTGGATATTCCGCGCGATGAGCTGGTGGTGATTACCGGTCTTTCGGGTTCAGGCAAGTCCTCTCTGGCGTTTGACACCATCTATGCCGAGGGCCAGCGCCGCTATGTCGAGAGCCTGTCGGCCTACGCGCGCCAGTTCCTCGACATGATGGAAAAGCCGGATGTGGACCATATCAGCGGTCTTTCCCCGGCGATCTCCATCGAGCAGAAGACAACGTCGAAGAACCCGCGCTCCACCGTTGGTACGGTGACGGAGATCTATGACTATCTGCGTCTTTTGTTTGCCCGTGCGGGCACGCCCTACAGCCCGGCCACCGGCAAGCCGATTGAGGCGCAGCAGGTGCAGGACATGGTCGACCGGATCATGGAGATGGAGGAGGGCACCCGCGGCTACCTGCTGGCGCCGATCGTCCGCGACCGCAAAGGCGAGTACAAGAAGGAATTCCTGGAGCTGCGCAAGCAGGGCTTCCAGCGGGTGAAGGTGGACGGCGCGTTCTATGAGCTGGACGAGCCGCCCACTCTGGACAAGAAGTTCCGTCATGACATCGACGTGGTGGTCGACCGTCTGGTGGTGCGCGAAGGCATGGAGACCCGGCTGGCGGACAGCTTGCGTACCGCGCTGGACCTGGCGGATGGCATTGCCATTCTGGAGACCGCGCCCAAGGAGGGCGAGCCGGAGCGGATCACCTTCAGCGAAAACTTTGCCTGCCCGGTCAGCGGCTTTACCATCCCGGAGATCGAACCGCGGCTGTTTTCCTTCAACGCGCCGTTCGGGGCCTGCCCGGAATGTGACGGGCTGGGGGTTGAGCTGTTCTTTGACGAGCGGCTGGTGGTGCCGGACCAGAGCCTGAAAGTCTATGACGGCGCTTTGGCACCCTGGCGCAAGGGTAAGTCGCCCTATTTCCTTCAGACCATCGAGGCCATCGCACGGCACTACGAGTTCGACAAGAACACCGTCTGGAAGGACTTGCCGGAGAAGGTGCAGAAAGTGTTCCTGTACGGTTCCGGCGACGAGGAGATCATGTTCCGCTATGACGAGGGCGGGCGGGTCTACCAGGTGGAGCGCACCTTTGAGGGTGTGATTCCGAATATGGAGCGGCGCTACCGCGAGACCGATTCCAACTGGATCCGGGAAGAATTCGAGCGCTACCAGAACAACCGCCACTGCCATCACTGCGAGGGTTACCGGCTGCGGGAAGAGGCGCTGGCGGTGAAGATCGCGGGCGTGCATGTGGGGCAGGTGGTGCAGCTGTCGATCCGGGAGGCGCTGGCCTGGATCGAGGATGTGCCGAACCATCTGACCCAGCAGAAGCAGGAGATCGCCCGCGCCATCGTCAAGGAGATCCGCGAGCGGCTTGGTTTCCTGAATAACGTGGGTCTGGAGTATCTGACCCTGAGCCGCAATTCCGGCACCCTGTCTGGCGGCGAGAGCCAGCGGATCCGGCTGGCGAGCCAGATCGGGTCCGGCCTGACCGGGGTTCTCTATGTGCTGGACGAGCCCTCGATTGGCTTGCACCAGCGCGACAATGACCGGCTGATCGGCACGTTGAAGAACCTGCGCGACCAGGGCAACACCGTGATCGTGGTGGAGCATGACGAGGACATGATCCGCCAGGCGGACTATGTGTTCGACATCGGCCCCGGCGCCGGGGTGCACGGCGGCGAGGTGGTGAGCCACGGCACGCCGCAGAGGATTGCGTCTGACACCAACTCGATCACCGGCCAGTATCTGGCGGGCACGCGGGAAATCGCGGTGCCGGCCAAGCGCCGCAAGGGCAACAAGAAGAAGATCAAGGTAGTCAAGGCCACCGGCAACAACCTGAAAGAGGTGACGGCAGAGTTTCCGCTGGGCAAGTTCGTCTGCGTGACCGGCGTGTCGGGCGGCGGCAAGTCGACGCTGACCATCGAGACGCTGTTCAAGACCGCCTCGATGCGGCTGAATGGTGCACGCCAGACACCGGCGCCTTGCGAGAGCATCAAGGGGCTGGAGCATCTGGACAAGGTGATCGACATCGACCAGCGCCCGATCGGCCGCACGCCGCGGTCGAACCCTGCGACCTACACCGGTGCCTTCACCCCGATCCGCGACTGGTTTGCTGGCCTGCCGGAGGCAAAGACACGGGGGTATAAGCCCGGGCGGTTCTCCTTCAACGTCAAGGGCGGGCGCTGCGAGGCGTGCCAGGGCGACGGCGTCATCAAGATCGAGATGCATTTCCTGCCCGACGTCTATGTCACCTGCGAAACCTGCAAGGGCGCGCGCTACAACCGCGAGACGCTGGAGATCAAGTTCAAGGGTAAGAGCATTGCCGATGTGCTTGATATGACGGTTGAAGACGCGCAGGGCTTCTTCCAGGCGGTGCCCGCGATCCGCGACAAGATGGATGCGCTGATGCGGGTGGGCCTGGGCTATATCAAGGTAGGCCAGCAGGCGACGACGCTGTCGGGCGGCGAGGCGCAGCGGGTGAAACTGTCCAAGGAACTGTCGAAACGCTCCACCGGGCGGACGCTGTATATTCTGGACGAACCGACCACCGGCCTGCATTTCGAGGATGTGAAGAAGCTTTTGGAAGTGCTGCACGAGCTGGTGGAGCAGGGCAATTCGGTGGTGGTGATTGAGCACAATCTGGATGTGGTCAAGACTGCCGACTGGATCATCGACATCGGACCTGAAGGCGGGGATGGCGGCGGCGAGATTGTTGCGGCCGGCACGCCGGAAACGGTGGCGGAGGAGCCGCGCAGTCACACCGGGCGTTATCTGAAGGACATTCTGGCGGCGCGGAAGGTGGCGGCGGAATAAGAGAGAGCGGCGCTGGCCTGCTGACGCGGGAAAGAGGGGCGCTGCCCCTCTTGGCCGATGGCCAATTCACCCCGGAGTATTTTCGCAAAGGTGAACAGGGGGCGGGTGCGCCCCCTTTTCTTATGCGGGCTGCATGGCAGTTGGGCGGGCCAGCAGCAGCGGCACCAGGAACAGGGCCAGGAAGGCGGTGTTCATCACCACGTTGAACCAGGCGCCTGCGGCGAGGGAGCCGAGGCTGTCGGGAATGTACCAGGCCAGAAGCGCCGGGATCAGCAGGCGGCGGCCAAGGGCGGGGTCGGTGCTGTAGACATGTTCAGTCAGCAGATAGATCAGCACGCAGAAGCCGCACATCAGCCCGCCGCTGATGGCGGTCATCAGCGACGCCGCGCCAGGGCTGAGCATCTGGGCGCCGTCCACCGGCAGGAAGGCTAGGTCGATGAACAGGCCAAGCGCTGCGCCCAGCGGGGTGGCCAGTGCCAGCACCATGGCAAGGCCGAAGGCAGCGGAGAGGATCGAGACGGTCTTTAGCATGCGGATCGAGGCAGTGTGGGTCATTGGGGGCTCCTGAAGATTTCTGAGGGCAGGGTGCAGCGGAACACAGAGGCGAAACAATTACCTGGGAGGTAAGTGAAGTACCGGCTTCCATCGCCTATGCTGCAGCAAACGGAGGCCGAACATGGCAGAGGCATTTGGTGCGGTTCTGAAGAAATGGCGCGGGCTGCGGCGGATGAGCCAGATGCAGCTGGCGCTGGAGGCCGGGGTCTCAGCCCGGCATCTGTCGTTCCTGGAGAGCGGCCGCGCGCGCCCCAGCCGGGGCATGGTGCTGCGTCTCAGCGAGGAATTGCAGCTTCCGGGCGGGGCGCAGAACCAGATGCTGACGGCGGCGGGGCTGGCGCCGGCCTATGCAAGCCGGGATCTGGATGATGCAGCGCTGGTGCCGCTGCGGCAGGCGGCGGCGCAGATGCTGGCGGCGCATGCGCCCTATCCGGCGATGATGATCGACCGCCACTGGACCCTGCTGGATCTGAACCGCCCAATGGAGATGATGCTGAGCGGTGCCGGCATCAGCAAGGGCAGCAGCCTGATCAATGCGCTGCTGGGCAATGCGGCGCTGCGGGATGCGTTGGATAACCTGGAGGAGGTCGAACGGCACAGCCTGGCGCGCCTCAGGACCGAATTGGCGCATTTCGGGGCTGACCCGGTTCTGGAAAAGGCGGTGGCGCAGCTGCAGGCAAATGCGGCCGCCCATGAAACACCGCAGGAGGGCGTGTTGCCCGCTGTGATCCCGGCCCGCTACCGGATGGGCGGGCAGGTGCTGGCGTTCTTCTCAACCATCACCCAGTTCGGCGGCACCGGTGATCTGGCGATGTCGGAGCTGCGGATCGAGATGCTGTTTCCGGCAGATGAGGCAACGCGCCAGGTGATGGAGGCGATGGCCCGGCCCTGACCGGGCGGCGCGGCGTCTATTGGGAGAGATTGTCCGCGGCGCCGATCAGGCGCAGCACCTTCTGGGTCTCGCGATTCACCTGGTAGACATAGCCGCCGGCTTGCACATAGGTTCCATAAGGATCGGGCGCCCATTGGCCCGGTTCGCCGATCCAGGTGTAGTCATCCAGGATATGGTCGCCGCGGCGGTAGAACTTCTTGGTTAACCGTGCCGGCGTGCAGTGCGAGGCCTTCAGGGCCAGGCCCTGAGGGCAATCGAGCGAGGCCTTTTCGATGCCGCCATTGCCTGCCGCCAGCGGAATCGCCAGCGCGCAGGCCGCGGCAAGAACGGTGATCGGAACAAGATGACGGCGTACCATTTACAGCGGATCCTTTCTTCGCTGCCCTTGTCATAAAGAGCTGCGCGGCAAAGCCAAGGGAGCTGAAAAGGGGCGGCGGCGCGCCGCCAGTTGCTGCTTAGGCGGCGGCAAGAACCCGCGCTTCGAAGCTGCGCAGGGACAGCCGGGCGGCGTTTCCGTAGCCGCGGCCGGTTTCAGCGCACAGCTCGGGGAACAAGTCGCGGATTTCCGCCTGTGTTCCGGCATCAAAGCCAGAGGCTGATTCCGGTCCGGGCTGATAGCTTTCGCTGAGCGCACCGTTGGCCCAGAGAATCTGATGACGGCCGAACAGCAGGTGGAAATACTCTGCCTCCTGCAGCTCCAGTGCCGGGCGCACAGTCCTGTCGTTGACCAGGTCCTTGGCCTTGACCAGAACCTCTTCCTCGCCGAACAGCAGTTCGGCCAGCGGGCCGGAGACAACCATCCGGTGCTGGGGGGAGACATAGAGGTCGCGCGTGTTGCCGCAGCTGCCCTTGGCAAAACGGACCGGAGCGGTTTCGGCCGTGCATGCCGTGCGGCGGCTGCCGGTCCATTGCAGGACCTGCGGGCCGTTGTCGTAGGTCAGCACTTCCATGCCCGGGCGCAGATCTTCGACCGGGATCTCGCCGTCCGGGGTGCGGATCAGGGTGCCGCGCAGGAAGCATGGCACGGTCTGGTTGATTTCCACCAGACCAGTATCGGAATTTCCCTGGCCGTTGTCCGCGGTGTAGTTGAAGTAGACGGTCTCCAGATCGCCGTCGGTGACCACGGTCAGGGTGCCATCGGCGTTCAGGGTGATCTGCTGCCCCGTCGCCAGAGTGACGGTATCGCCGGCGGTGACCGCCTGATCGTTGATATGGGTAATGGTCAGCGTGCCGGAGGTGGTGGTGTCGTTCTCCAGAACGTCGATCACCCGCGTCTTGTTGATGGCGATGTCTTCCTGATCGTCCTGCGCAACCACCGCCGTCTGCACCGAGCCGCCGGCAATCAGAAGGTTGGTGTCGTAGCTGCTGTCGGCAGTATCGGCGACGCCGATCTTGAGTGTATTGATTTCACCTGCATTCACCGGGGCAACAAAGGTCAGGGTGATGGTGAACCCGTCCATCTCCGTGTTGTACTGGTCACCGGTGTTGTCGACGTAGACGTTCTCGGTGCCGTCGTTGATGTTGCCGATCGAGGCGGTGCCGTCGCCGATGGTGACCTGGGCCTCCACACCGTTCACCCAGACGCCAATGACATCGTTGTACTGGGAGTTGGCGAACTCCGGGTATTCTTCGGAGGACAGCACGAAGTCGATGGTCAGCGTATCACCATCCGGGACGAAATCGATCTCCAGGAAGGACGCGTCGAACGTGCTGGCACCGGCCAGAGAGTCAAAATCGGCATCCCCGTTCACGCCGCTGGTATTGGTGGTTGTGTTGGTGTTCTGGTTGGTATTGGTTGAGCCGTCGCTGTTGGTGAAGTCCCGGACATAACCGGTTGACAGGATGACGCCTGAATCCGCGGGGGCCACGCCAGGGGTGGTGGTGTCCGCGCCGGTGTAGATGCCGGACGACAGGTTGTCGCCGCTGTAGCTGGCGCTGGTCACGGTCACGCCGTCGCCGAAAATCTCCTCCGCCATTTGAATGGCGGTAGCGGTGGAGTCGATATTCAGTTCGGTGGCGGTGGCCATGACGGGCGTCTCGATCCTAGTGCTCGGCTTTACGGTCGCTTACCGGAATGCTGCTGAATTGAGACGGAACTGTGGCGGGTTGGGGCCAAAATCCGGGAGTTTATTCGAATTTTAGGGGTATTTTCAGGAACTCCCGAAGATTGAGGCCGGCCCGTTGAAGGGCCGGCCTGACGCAATGCCGGTTTGGGAGGAAACCGCGTGGAGGCGGCCGGGCGTGTCAGCCCTCCCGGCTGCGTTTCTCAAAGCGGGGCAGCATGGCAGAGAAGTCCATGCCCTTGCCGTCTTCGTCCTCGACGAACTTCTTGTAGAGCGCCATTGCCAGTTCGCCCATCGGGGTATCGGCATCGGCGCTCTCAGCCGCCTGCTGGCTGAGGCCCAGGTCCTTGAGCATCAGTTCCGCTGCAAAGCCTGGCTGGTAGTTGTTGTCGGCGGGCGATTGCGGGCCGACACCGGGGGCCGGGCAATAGGCGTTCATGGTCCAGCTGTAGCCGGAGGAGGTGGAGACCACGTCAAACATCTTCTGCCGGTCAAGCCCCAGCTTGTCTGCCAGCGCAAAGGCCTCGCAGGTGGCGATCATTGTGACGCCGAGGATCATGTTGTTGCAGATCTTGGCGGCCTGGCCGGCACCTGCCTCGCCGCAATGCACGGCCTTCTGGCCCATGATATCGAACAGTGGTTCCGCCGCCGCAAAGGCCTGGGCTGAGCCGCCGGCCATGAAGGTCAGCGTGCCGCCGGCCGCGCCGCCGATGCCGCCGGAGACCGGCGCGTCGACGGACAGGAGGCCAGCGGCCTCAGCCTGTTCCGCCACAGCGCGGGCGGAGTCGACGTCGACGGTGGAGCAGTCAATAAGGGCGGCGCCCTTGGCCATTGCCGGGATCACCTCTGCCGCGACCAGGCGCAGGATAGCGCCGTTGGGCAGCATGGTGATCACCGCATCGGCGCCTGCCGCAGCCTCAGGGCCGGAGGCCGCCATTTTGACACCTTCGATGCTGACATCAGCCATGTCGAAACCGGTGACCTCATGGCCGGCCTTGGCCAGGTTGGCGGCCATCGGCCCGCCCATGTTGCCTAGCCCAATAAATCCGATCTTCATGCGAGTTCCTCCTCAAATGTCAGCGCATCAGCACCAAGCGGCGCCAGCAAGTCGTCAACCGCCTGTGCCGGAACCGGCTGGCCTGCATATTGCCATTGCGGATTGCGGTCCTTGTCAATGATCTGGGCCCGGATGCCCTCCAGGAAATCGCTCTGCTCCATAGCCCGGAAGGTGTAGCGGTATTCCAGGTCCAGCGCCCGGCGGATGGCGGGGCCGTCGGCACGAAGGCGGCGCAGCATTTCCAGCGTGCAGGCCATCGACAGCGGCGAGTTGCGCTTGAGCGACTTCAGCGCGCTTGCGGCAAATTCGCTGTCCTCTGCCTCAAGCCCCGCAAGGATGTCTTCCAGGCTGTCCTTGCCGAAATGCCGGGCGGTGTCCTCGCGAACCGTGCGCAACTTGCCCTCCGGTGCAGGCTTGGCGGCGTCTTCTACCAGCTTGGCGCTGCCGGTCTCCTCCAGCGCGGCGATCAGCGCGGGCCAATCGCCTTCAGGGATGAAATAGTCGGCAAAGCCTGCGAGGATGGCATCATCGGCGCCCATCCGCGCCGCCGTCATGCCAAGGTATTCGCCCAGGTGATCCGGCGCCAGCGCCAGCATCAGCGAACCTCCCACGTCCGGCACCAGGCCGATGCCGACCTCCGGCATGGCGATCTGGCTGCTTTCACCCACCACCCGGTGGGTGCCGTGGCAGCCGATGCCGACGCCGCCGCCCATGGTGAAGCCCTGCATGAAGCTGATCACCGGCTTCTTGTATTCAAAGATCCGCGCGTTCAGACGGTATTCATCGCGCCAGAAGGTGCGGCCATAGGAATAGTCGCCCTTGGTGCCGGTGTCATACAGCTCGGCGATGTCGCCGCCGGCACAGAAAGCCTTGTCGCCCTCAGCGTCGATCACCACCAGATTCACGGCATCATCTTCAGCCCACTCGCGCATCGCGGCGTCGATCGCCATGCACATCTCATAGCTCATCGCATTGAGCGCCTTGGGGCGGGTAAAGGTGATGCGGCCGGCCTGGCCGGATTTGCGGATATGGATATCACTCATCTGGCGTGCTCCATCAGTATGTCTTGCCGTGCAGTCTGGGGCAGGGCGGATCAGCCTGCAATCAGCTGGCGCGAGACGATCAGGCGCATGATCTCATTGGTGCCTTCCAGGATCTGGTGCACCCGCAGGTCGCGCACGATCTTCTCGACGCCGTAGTCGGCCAGGTAGCCGTAGCCGCCGTGCAGTTGCAGGCAGCCGTTGGCGACGTCAAAGGCGGTGTCGGTGACCATCAGCTTGGCCATGGCGCAGAACTTGGTGGCGTCATGGGCGCCGGTGTCCAGTTTCCACGCCGCCTGGCGCAGGAAAGTGCGGGCGGCCTGCAGGCGGGTTTCGTATTCCGCCAGCCGGAACTGCAGCGCTTGGAACTGGTTGATGGATTTGCCGAAGGCCTTGCGCTCGGACATGTATTGCACGGTCTGATCCAGCGCCGCCTGGGCGCCGCCCAAAGCGCCGGCCGAGATGTTCAGGCGGCCGCCGTCGAGGCCCGCCATTGCGTAAGAGAAGCCCTTGCCCTCCTCGCCGATCAGATTGTCCGCCGGGATCGCGCAATCGTCAAACTGCACCTGCGAGGTGGGCTGCGCCTTCCAGCCCATCTTGTCCTCCAGCGCGCCAAAAGACAGGCCCGGGTTGCCGTCCTCGACCACCACGGTGGAAATGCCCTTGGGGCCATCCTCGCCGGTGCGGCACATCACGACATAGGCGTCGGAGTAGGAGCCGCCGGAGATGAACGCCTTGGTGCCGTTCAGGATGTAGCCCTCATTGCTGCGCTCGGCGCGGGTTTTCAGCGCCGCCGCGTCAGAGCCGGAACCTGGTTCGGTCAGGCAGTAGGAGAAGATTTTCTCCATGGTGCAGAGGCTCGGCAGCCATTTCTGCTTGGTCGCTTCTGAGCCGAACTTGTCGATCATGCCGCCGCACATGTTGTGGATCGACAGGAAGGAGCCAATTGCGGGATCGGCCATCGCCAATGCTTCGAACACCAGGGTGGCGTCCAGGCGCGACAGGCCGGAGCCGCCATATTCCTCGGACACGTAGAGCCCGCCAAACCCCAGCTCTGCCAGCTGCGGCCACAGGGTTTTCGGGATGGTGCCTGCCTTCTCCCATTCGCGGGAATGCGGGGCGATGTTGTCCTGGCCGAATGCAAGAGCCATGTCGAAAATGGCCTGCTGTTCCTCTGACAGTGCGAAATCCATGCGCCGTTCCTCCCGTCGCTCAGATGAATTGAACAGTTGTTTATTTAATAGCGGCCAGCGGACGCTGAGGCAAGCTGCGCAAATGCAAAGCCGCCGTGCAGCAATGCCGCGGCTTCCCGCCCCGCGGTCAGGAGAAAATTAAGAAACTTCGGCGAAACTCTGTCTCAAACCGGTCAAGTGCAGGTGAATCCTGCCTAACGCATTCCAAAAGGAGCAGGCGAAGTGTCAAATTCTGGGGCGCAGCATTTTCTGGCAACCAACCTCAGCGGGCCCGCAAAGGGAGCGGGCAAAACACTGAATTTCCCGGGCGCCGTGGCCAGCAACGAACGGGCAAATTTCGCCATGGCAATGAAGCATGGCATGATCAAGTCGACCGATGCGCCGGTCAGGGAGCAGGTCGTGCGTTTGATGAAGCTGGCCCGCCGCAAGGCGATTGAGCGCAGTTTCGACGATGCGGTTTACCTGATGCAGCAGGCGCTGGAACTCGACCCGAAGAACCGGGGGGTGCACACCGCGCTTGGCGAGGTGTACGAACTGATGGAAAAGCGCGACAAGGCGATCCTTTGCCATGTTGAGGCACTGCGGCTTGAGCCGCGGAACCCGGAATGCCTGTCCTACATTGGCAGTTTTCTGATGCGGATCGGTCAGGAAGAGGAAGCCATCAATTACTTTCAGGACTGCCTGAAGTTCGCCCCGAATAACGACGTTGTCTTTGCCCGCATGATGCACCTGAAGCGGCATAAATGCGACTGGTCCGACTTTGACAAGACACGCCGGAAGATCAGGAACAGCACCAAGGCTATGACGGCGATTGACCCGTTTTCGTTCCTGAGCCTTGTCGACGATCCCGAAATGCAAATGAAGTTTTCAATCCTTGCAGCCAACGTCAACAGGGTCTGCAAGAGCGAGACCGCCACATTCACCGCACCGCTGGCAAAGAAAGACAAGATCCGGATCGGCTATTTCTCCTGTGACTTCCTGAACCACGCGACCATGTTCCTGATTGGCCGGATGTTCGAATTGCATGACCGGGAGAAGTTCGAGATTTACATCTACGACTACGGCGCCATGAACGACAATGAAGGCCGGCAGCGGGCAGAAGACTCCGCTGATGTCTACCGGCATGTCGGCGGTATGGCGAGCGAGATAATCGTCGATCAAGCGCGGGCGGATGGCCTGGACATTGCCGTCGACCTCAAGGGGCACACAAAGGGCAACCGGGTCAACCTGTTTGACCACCGCATGGCGCCGGTTCAGGTGTCGTATCTGGGCTACCCTGGAACCTCCGGAGTGGACTCCATCGACTACATGGTGGCAGACCCAATTGTCGTGCCGCCGAAGTACCGGAAATACTACACGGAAAAAGTCCTCTATATGCCGGACTGCTACCAGTCCAATGATGACCAGCGTAAGGCCGCTGAGACGAAGCCCACGCGAGCGGATGTGGGCCTTCCGGAGGATGCGCTGGTGTTCTGTTCCTTCAACAGTTCCTACAAGGTGTCGCCGGATGAATTCGATATCTGGATGAAACTGCTGAAGCTGGTGCCGGACAGTGTTCTGTGGTTCTACGCGTCCAGGGACGGCATCCGCGACAATATCCTTGCGGAGGCGAAGCGGCGCGGCGTCAGCCCGGAACGGATCGTATTTGCGGCCCAGGTCAAACAAGAGGAACACCTGGCGCGTCTGCCGCTGGCGGATATTTTCCTGGACACTTTCTTTGTCAACGCCCACACCACCGCAAGTGACGCATTGTGGGCAGGCGTCCCGGTTGTCACCAAGATCGGCAAGCAGTTCGCGGCACGGGTGGCCGCCAGCCTGCTGCACTCCGTCGGGCTGGATGAGCTGACCGCAACCACACCGCAGCAATATCAGGCGCTGGCGCTGAAGCTGGCCCGCGACCGGGATTACCTGGCGGATGTGAAGGCACGGGTGAAACAGGGGATCGAGGACGGCCCGCTCTATGACACTGAAAAATTCACCCGCAACTTCGAGGCTTTGCTGGAAAAGTCTCTGGAGCGCTTTAACGCAGGGCTGAAGCCGGACCACATCAGCCTGTCCTGACAGCCGGCCAAAACAAAAACAGGGCGCGGAGTTTTCCGCGCCCTTTTCTATTCAGCCTGCCGCTGCCGCCACGTAGGTCAGAGCAAGCGCACCTGGGTGCCGATCTGCACCAGCTCATACAGGTCTTCGACGTGCTGGTTGTAAAGGCCGATACAGCCGGAGGAGCTTTGCCGTCCGATCTTGCGGGTGTCATGGGTGCCGTGCACCAGATAGGCCGGCCAGTCCAGATACATGGCACGGGTGCCCAGCGGGTTGTTCGGAACCCCGCCTTCGATTGTCACCGGCAGCGACGGGTCGCGCTCGCGCATCGACGCGGTCGGGGTCCAGCTGGGGTTTTCCTTCTTGCGCACCACTTCGGTGTAGCCGCGCTTGGTCAGGTCCTCTGTCATAGGCACCGAAGAGGGGAACAGCCGGTAAGTTTCGCCGTCTGCGCCCCAGTAATGCAGCGCGCGGGAGCTGATGTCGGCCAGCAGGCAGCCTACGCCCAGCGTTTCAAAATGGTCCTGCCAGTTCTGCTGGGTGAAGGCGGAGGTGTTGCGCTGCACCGGCACTTCCTCGCGGATCGCCGGTTCGTTTTGCGGGAAGGCGTCTGTGGATTGGGCGCGCAGAAGGGCCGGGGTGGCCAGGGTTGCGCCAAGACCCATCAGGGTTGCGCGGCGGGTGATGCGGAGTTTGGTCATATTTCCTCTACCGTGCTGCTCGAAAACTCCGCCGCAAGATAAGCATGCCAACGAGTTTTCCTAGGGGCGGCATAGCGGAATTTCCCAGCCTCACAAGCTTGTGTTGTGCCGGGCGGCGGAAGATTGCCGCCCTGGCATCAAACAACAGTCAGGCTGACAGGCTGCGGGCTTGGGCAAAGGACAACAGGCGCTTGCTGTCCTCGTCCCACAGGTGCAGCCGGGCGTTGGCCAGGCTTTCACGAATTGTCATCCGGTTGCCCTCGGCCAATTCGGCATGGTCGCGCAGAACCTCGGGCAGGCGGTAGAAGGGGATGCGGCTGTAGAGGTGGTGCACATGGTGGATGCCGATATTGGCGCTGAGCCATTGCAGCACCGGCGGCAGCACGTAATGCGAACTGCCGTGCAGCGCGGCGTCATGCAGTTGCCAGTCCTCTTCCTGCTCCCACTGGGTGGTCTCGAACTGGTGCTGCACATAGAACAGCCACAGGCCTGCGGTAGCGGCGATCAGGGTGGCTGGAAGGAAGATCAGCACCAGCGGCATCAGCCCGCCGAAGTACCAGATCAGTCCCAGAGCGGCCAGGATAGAGGCATTGGTGCCCATCGCGCTGATCCAGTAGCGGGCCTGGCCGGTCAGGCCGTAGGGGATGCGGTTTTGCAGGAAGAACAGGTAGCCGGGACCAATGGCGAACAGTGTCACCGGGTGGCGGTACAACCGGTAGACCAAACGGTCCCAGCGGCTGGCGGCGCGATATTCGGCCACCGTCATTGTGTGGATGTCGCCCATGCCGCGCTTGTCCAGGTTGCCATGGGTGCTGTGATGGATCGAATGGGTGCGGCGCCAGACGTCATAAGGTGTCAGGGTCAGTACGCCGATGATGCGGCCGACCCAGTCGCTGACATGCCGGTTGGAAAAGAAGGACCCATGACCGCAGTCGTGCTGGATGGTGAACAGGCGCAACAGGAATGCGGCGATCAGCACGGAAATGGCCAGAGTCAGCCAGTAGCTGACAGACAGCGACCACCAGGCCAGCGCCCAGAGCAGCAGGAAGGGCACCACCGTCACGGCCAGCTCAAAGCTGCTGCGCAGGGGGTTGGGGTCGCGGTATTGGGCCAGGATCTTGACCCAGTCGCGGGCGGTCTTTGCAGCCGCCTGCGGCTGGTCCGGTACTTCTGTCTTGCTCATGCGCCTGCCGTTTGTCTGTCTGTTCCTGCCCGGATAGACGAGTTACGCGGCGGAACAAGCAAAAACTGGCTGAAAAGCCTATTTTAACTTACACCGTGCCGTCAAAAGCGCCGCGGAAACCGGCGGTGCATCTGCCCCAGATGTCTGCAAAGGAAAAAGGCCCCGAAGTTTTCGGGGCCTTTTCCTGTTAGTCAGCAGTGGTTTAGTCCATTGCCTTGAAGTTGAACTCGCCGCCTTCCTTGATGCCCGAGGGCCAGCGGGAGGTCACGGTCTTGGTGCGGGTGTAGAACTTGAAGCTGTCCGGGCCGTGCTGGTTCAGGTCACCGAACATGGATTTCTTCCAGCCGCCGAAGGTGTGGTAGGCCAGCGGCACCGGGATCGGCACGTTGATACCCACCATGCCGATGTTCACACGGGAGGCGAAGTCACGCGCGGTGTCGCCGTCACGGGTGAAGATCGCGGTGCCGTTGCCGTACTCGTGGTCCATCGCCAGCTTCAGGGCTTCCTCGTAAGTGCCTGCACGCACAGTGGAAAGCACGGGGCCGAAGATTTCCTGCTTGTAGATGTCCATGTCGGGGGTGACATGGTCGAACAGGTGGGCGCCGACAAAGAAACCGTCCTCGTAGCCCTGCAGTTTAAAGTCGCGGTTGTCGACAACCAGCTTGGCGCCCTGATCGACACCGGACTGGATCAGGCCAAGGATACGCTCCTTGGCGGCTGCGGTCACAACCGGGCCCAGGTCGACGTCGTCGCCGGCGGTGTAGGGACCGACCTTCAGGGTCTCGATGCGCGGGATCAGCTTTTCGATCAGCTTGTCGGCGGTTTCCTCGCCAACCGGCACCGCAACGGAGATCGCCATGCAGCGTTCGCCGGCCGCGCCGAAGCCTGCGCCGACCAGCGCGTCTGCGGCCTGGTCCAGATCAGCGTCGGGCATGATGATCATGTGGTTCTTGGCGCCGCCGAAGCACTGGGCGCGCTTGCCGTTGGCGGTGGCGCGGGAATAGATGTACTGCGCAATCGGGGTGGAGCCCACGAAGGACACGCCCTGGATGATGTCGCTGTCCAGGATGGTATCAACCGCCTCGCGGTCGCCGTTCACCACCTGGAACACACCTTCGGGCAGGCCGGCCTCGACAAACAGTTCCGCCAGCATCAGCGGCACGGAGGGGTCGCGCTCGGACGGTTTCAGCACCACGGCGTTGCCGCAGGCCAGCGCCGGGCCGACGTGCCACAGGGGCATCATGGCCGGGAAGTTGAACGGCATGATCGAGCCGACAACACCCAGCGGCTGGCGCATGGAGTACATGTCGATGCCGGGGCCTGCGCTGTCGGTGAATTCACCCTTCAGCATTTGCGGCGCGCCGACGCAGTATTCGATCACTTCCAGGCCGCGCTGCAGGTCGCCCTTGGCGTCCGGGATGGTCTTGCCGTGCTCGCGGGACAGGGCCTCTGCCAGCTTGTCCATGTCGCGGTTCATCAGGCCAACCATCGCCATCATCACGCGGGCGCGTTTCTGCGGGTTGGTGGCGCCCCATGCGGGCTGTGCCGCCGCGGCCTTTTCGATCGCATCGGTGATTTCCGCAGCGCTGGCCATCGGGCACTGGTACTGCACTTCGCCGGTTGCGGGGTTGAAGACATCGTCAAAGCGGCCCGAGGTGCCGGAGACCAGTTTGCCGTTGATAAAGTGGCCGAGTTCTTTCATCGGATCCTCCTCTGTTCATGTTGCCCTAATCGTAGGCTTGCAAAAAACACTGGAAAAGAGGAAACATTTCAAAGAGGCTTTGCAGGAACGCAAAAGGTTAACGCCAGGTTAGCAGCAGAACGGAGGACCCGGGGCCAATGGATCCGCAGTGGGATGATATGAAAGTGTTTTTGGCGGTGGCGCGGGAGGCGAGCCTGTCCGGCGCCGGCCGCATCCTCAAGATGGACCCCGCCACCGTCGGCCGCCGCATCGCCCGGTTCGAGGCGGCGCTGGAAACCCCGCTGTTCGTGAAATCGCCGCAGGGCTATGCCCTCAGCGCAGCTGGCGACCGTCTGCTGGTCCATGCCGAAGCGGCAGAACAGGCCATGAGGGCAGGGACGGAAGCCTTGAGCGGCCCCAGCGATACCATGTCTGGCCAGATCCGCATCGGCGCGCCGGACGGCAGCGCCAACTACATATTGCCGCAGGTCTGCGCCCAGATCGCAGAGGACAACCCGGATCTGGACATCCAGATCGTGGCACTGCCGCGCGTCATCAACCTCAGCCGCCGCGAAGCCGACATGGCAGTCACGGTCAGCGCCCCCACCGCGGGCAAGCTGCTGGTGCAGAAGATCTGCGACTATAAGCTGCACCTTGTGGCCTCGCGCCATTACCTGAAGGAACACCCGCCGATCGAAAAGCTGGAAGACCTGAAGGGTCACAAGATGATCGGCTATATTCCGGACATGATCTTTGACAAGGAACTGGACTACCTGAACGACATCGGCATTGAGCGGGTGGCGCTGGCGTCCAACTCTGTCTCGGTGCAGATCAAGATGGCGGCGCAAGGGACGGCGGTCTGTATTGCGCATGATTTCAGCCTGCCGGCCCACCGTATGCTGCGCAAGATCCTGACCGACAAGGTGAGCCTCACCCGCAGTTTCCACCTGGTGCGGCACCAGGGCGACCAGCGCAGCGAGCGGCTGAACCGATTTGCCCATGCCTTGTCCAAGGGCATCCGCGACGAGGTGGCCCGGCTGGAAGCCTTGACTTAAAGCTGCGTTGCGGCACACTTAATTTATTGAGAAGTTATTTCCGGAGGTCCCCAGCGTGCTCGTTCAAGAGATTTTAAAGTCCAAGGCCGGCTCGGGTGTTGTTACCGTCAGCCTGTTTGCGAGTGTCGCCGAAGCTGCAAAAGTGATGGCAGACAACCGTTTCGGCACCGTTGTGGTATCCGCAGACGGCGAATACCCGGACGGCATCCTGTCGGAGCGGGATATCGTGCGGGAACTGGCCAAGGACGGCGCAGGCTGCCTGTCGGAGCCTGTCAGCGGCTATATGACCAAGGAACTGGTCACCTGCACCAGCCAGTCAAACGTCGGCGAAGTTCTGCAGCAGATGACCGACGGCCGGTTCCGCCACATGCCGGTAGTTGAGGAAGACGGAAAGCTCATCGGGATCATCACCCTTGGCGATGCCGTCAAGGCGCAGCTGGCCCAGGTAGCGATGGAGAAGGACGCGCTGCAGGACATGATCATGGGCCACTGAGCCCGCAAGCCGGCGCGCGGGGCACTTGGCCGCAGGCTGCGCTTCCGTATTTCTGCCCCCTTGCAATGGCGGCTGCAAATATGTTTGCGTGTGCAGAAATTTCTGACAAGGCAGGAGGCCGCCCATGCGCGTTGGTCTGTATCCCGGCACATTTGATCCGATCACCATCGGGCATATCGACATCATCCGCCGCGCCAGCGCGCTGGTGGACAAGCTGGTGATCGGCGTCGCCATCAACCGCGACAAGGGGCCGCTGTTCCCGCTGGAGGAGAGGGTGGCGATGATCGAAGCGGAATGCGCCAAGCTGAGCGATGAGACCGGCACCGAGATCATTGCGCATCCGTTCGAAAACCTGCTGATCGACTGCGCCCGCGACGTGGGTGCACAGATCATCGTGCGCGGCCTGCGGGCGGTTGCCGATTTCGAGTACGAGTTCCAGATGGTTGGAATGAACCGGGCGCTGGACAGCTCGATCGAGACCGTGTTCCTGATGGCCGAGGCGCGGCATCAGGCGATTGCATCGAAACTGGTCAAGGAAATCGCCCGGCTGGATGGCGACGTGTCGAAATTCGTCACACCGCTTGTCAATGACAAGCTGATGGAGCGGTTGGGCAAAACCGGCTGACTCCGTTTACAGGTTTGGACGCAGGCAAAGCCGGGCTGACGCCCGGCTTTGTGCTATCTGTGGAACGCTGCGGGACTGTGCGGGACGTCAGCGCCAGAAAGCAGCCCAGTCGATCAGCGCAAACAGCTTCTTGCCGAGAAAGATCATATGCGTGTCGCCGAACAGGGCGATGTCAATCACGGCGGCGGCAATCAGGAACAGCCCGAGGTAAATGGCAATCCGGTTTGTCATGAAAGCTCCACCGCAAATGAAAACGCCCGCCCAGATAACCTGAGCGGGCACGAATTCTCAAGGGTCTAGCGGCGTTTAGCCCAGCTTGCCCATGGCCACGGCTACATCGGCCATGCGGACCGAGAAGCCCCATTCGTTGTCGTACCAGGCCAGCACGCGCACCATGCGGTCCTCGACCACGCGGGTCTGGTCCGGTGCGAAGATCGAGCTCTCCGGGGTGTGGTTGAAGTCGGTGGAGACCAGCGGCGCCGGCTCATAGCCCAGCACGCCCTTCATCGGGCCCTCAGCAGCCTCTTTGACGGCGGCGTTGACCTGCTCGGCGGTCACGTCGCGGCCGGCGCGGAAGGTCAGGTCCACTGCAGAGACGTTGGGCGTCGGCACGCGGATGGCGGAGCCGTCCAGGCGGCCTTTCAGGTTCGGCAGCACTTCGCCCAGGGCCTTGGCGGCGCCGGTCGAGGTCGGGATCATCGACATGGCGGCAGCGCGGGCGCGGTACAGGTCCTTGTGGCGGCGGTCCAGGGTCGGCTGGTCGCCGGTGTAGGCGTGGATGGTGGTCATGATGCCGTGCTCGATGCCGAACGCCTCGTCCAGCACCTTGGCCAGCGGCGCCAGGCAGTTGGTGGTGCAGGAGCCGTTGGAGATCATGGTGTCGCCGGCTTGCAGCTGGTCGTCATTGACGCCGAACACGATGGTCTTGTCGACGTTCTTGCCGGGGGCGGACAGCAGCACTTTCTTGGCGCCGCGCTCCAGGTGCGCCTTGGCCTTTTCGCCGTCGTTGAACTTGCCGGTGCATTCCAGAACGACGTCGCAGCCCGACCAGTCCAGCTCGTTCATGTCATAGGTGGAGAACATCTGCATGTCGCCGCGGCCCAGGTTCATGGTGCCGTCGCCGATGGTCACTTCACCCGGGAAACGGCCATGCACGGAGTCGTATTTGATCAGATGCGCAGCGGTTTCCAGCGGGCCGGTGGCGTTCACCTTGATCACTTCGATGTCGTCGCGGCCCGAGGCGGCGATGTGCGACAGGGTGCAGCGGCCGATGCGGCCAAAACCGTTGATCCCGACTTTGATGGTCATGAGTACGTCTCCAAGCGAGCAAAACCTTTGGCCGCCATATAGACCGGGGCGGATGTGGTCTAAAGGGGTAAAAGCGTCATTAAATGAAACTGTTAGCGCAAAATCGTGATGTTGGCGATAACGGTTTGTGGCGGTGGCGGTAACGGAAATCCGCGCCCCGCGTGCGGTGGCGCTAACGCTTGTGCTGCGGCGCGGAAGAAGGCAGATTGCCACTCAGACGCGAACAGGGATTGAGGAAATTGGCATGAGCGGATTGCTGGCGTTGCTGGATGATGTGGCGGGGATCGCCAAGGTGGCAGCGGCCTCGGTCGACGATGTGGCGGCAGCGGCGGGCAAGGCCGGGGCCAAGACCGCGGGCGTGATTATCGACGACGCCGCAGTGACGCCGAAGTATCTGCAGGGGTTTGCGCCGGCCCGCGAGTTGCCGATCATCTGGCGCATTACCCGAGGCTCCTTGTTCAACAAGCTGATCCTGCTGATGCCCGTCGCCATGCTGCTGGCAAATTTCGCGCCCTGGCTGATTACGCCCCTGCTGATGCTCGGCGGGTCCTACCTGTGTTTTGAAGGTGCTGAGAAGGTCTTTCACGTGCTGTTCCCGCACGCCAGCCACGCCATCGACGAGGATATGAGCGTCAAGGACCCCGGCCATCTGGAAGAGCAGAAGATCAAGGGCGCGATCAAGACCGATTTCATCCTGTCGGCCGAGATCATGACCATCGCGCTGGCCGCCATCGAGGCGCCGAACGTCTGGATGCAGGCTGCGACTCTGGCGGTGGTGGCGATCGGCGTGACGCTGGCGGTCTACGGCTCTGTCGCGCTGATCGTGAAGATGGACGATGTGGGTCTCTACCTGGCGCAGAACGCACCGACGCCGGTGGGGCGCGGATTGGGGCGCGGGCTGGTCAAGTTCATGCCGGTGCTGATGAAGATCCTGTCGGTGGTTGGCACCGCGGCGATGCTGTGGGTCGGCGGCTCCATCATCATCCACGGGCTGGAGGTGCTGGGCTTTGGCTGGCTGGGCCATCACATCCACGACTGGGCCAATGCCGTGGGTCACGCAGTGCCTGCTGCCTGGATGGGCTTTGCCGAGTGGACCGCCAAAGCAACGATGGACGGGGTGTTTGGTGTGGCCTGGGGGCTGGTGCTTATCCCGCTGGCGACGAAGGTTATCGGGCCGGCGATTGCCTCGGTTTCTGGGAAGAAGGCCAGCCATTGAGCAAAATGCCCGTGCGAAGCACGGGCAGCGCCCGGACCGACCCCACGGGGGGGGCGCTTCACGCCCACCCCTCGGCCCGGGCGCCGGGTTTGTGGACTGCACAAACAGAAAAGGGGCATCCGCTTGGATGCCCCTGTGTTCGTTCTTATCTGTGAACTGACTTAACCCAGCAGCTCTTTCACCTTAGCCACCGTGCCCTCGGCGGTGATGCCGAAGCGTTCGAACAGCTCGCCTGCGGGGGCAGAGGCGCCGAAGCGGTCCATGCCGACGAAACCGGCTTTCTTCTCCTGGCCGCGCTCGCCCAGCAGCCAGCGGTCCCAGCCGCCGTCGCGGACGGCGGCCTCGATACCGACACGCACCGGGCCTGCGGGCAGGACCTTGCGGCGGTAGGCTTCGTCCTGCTGTGCAAACAGCTCCATGCAGGGCATGGAGACGACGCGGGTGCCGATGCCTTCGGCCTCCAGCTTGGCCTTGGCGTCCATCGCAACGGAAACCTCAGAGCCGGTGGCGATCAGGATCACCTGGCGCTTGTTCTCGGCCTCAGCCAGAACATAGGCGCCTTTTTCGACCATGTTGGTCAGCTTGTGCTCGGTCCGGACGGTGGGCAGGTTCTGACGGGTGAGCGTCATCACCGACGGAGTGTCCTTGGAGGTGAGGGCGATTTCCCAGGCCTCGGCGGTTTCCACGGTGTCGGCGGGGCGGAACACATAGGTGTTCGGGGTCGCGCGGCAGATCGCCAGATGCTCCACCGGCTGGTGGGTCGGGCCATCTTCGCCAACGCCGATGGAATCGTGGGTCATCACAAACACCGACGGGATTTTCGACAGCGCGGCCAGACGCATCGCCGGGCGGGCATAGTCGGTGAAGCAGAAGAAGGTGCCGCCGTAGGGGCGCATGCCGCCGTGCAGGGCCATGCCGTTCATCGCTGCGGCCATACCGTGCTCGCGGATGCCCCAGTAGACATAGCGGCCCTTGCGGTTGTCGGTGTCAAAGACGCCCAGGTCGCCGGTCTTGGTGTTGTTGGAGCCGGTGAGGTCGGCAGAGCCGCCCACGGTTTCCGGCATCAGCGGGTTGATGACGGCCAGCGCCATCTCAGAGGATTTTCGGGTGGCAACCTTGGGCTGCTCCTCGCTCACCTGCTTTTTCAGCGCCTTGATGGCAGCCGACAGTTTCTTCGGCGCATCCAGAGAATAGGCGCGGTTGAAACGGTCCTGCTTTTGCTGCGACAGCTCCGCAAAGCGGGCTTCCCAGGCTTCGCGCTCGGACTTGCCGCGCGAACCGATCTCTTCCCATTGGGATTTGATCTCTGCCGGTACCTCAAACGCGCCGCCGGTCCAGCCGTAGGCGTCCTTGGCCGCTTTCAGCTGATCGGGATCGGTCAGGGCGCCGTGGCCCTTGGAGGTGTCCTGCGCGGCGTGGCCCAGGGCGATGTGGGTCTTGCAGGCGATCATCGAGGGTTTCTTCGATTTCTTCGCCGCGGTGATGGCCTCGTCGATGGCAACCGGATCGTGGCCGTCGATTTCCAACACCTGCCAGCCCGACGCCTTGAAGCGCTGCACCTGGTTGGTGCGGTCGGACAGATCAACGGTGCCGTCGATGGTGATGTTGTTGTTGTCCCAGAAGACAATCAGCTTGCCCAGCTGGTGGCGGCCTGCGAGGCCGATGGCCTCCTGGCTGATGCCCTCCATCAGGCAGCCGTCGCCGGCGATCACGTAGGTGTGGTGATCAACAACTTTCTTGCCGTAATGGGCGCGCTGCATTTCCTCTGCCATGGCAAAGCCGACGGCGTTGGAGATGCCCTGGCCCAGCGGGCCGGTGGTGACTTCAACTGCGTCCAGCAGGAAGTTCTCCGGGTGGCCCGCGGTCAGCGCGCCGGTCTGGCGGAAGTTCTTGATCTGATCCAGGGTGACCTGCTTGTCGCCGGTGAGGTACAGCAGCGAGTAGATCAGCATCGAGCCGTGGCCTGCCGACAGGATGAACCGGTCGCGGTCCGGCCACTGCGGGTTGGATGCATCGAATTTCAGGTGCTTTTCGAACAGCACGGTGGCGACATCGGCCATGCCGATCGGCATGCCGGTATGGCCGGAATTGGCGGCGGCAACCGCGTCCAGGGCCAGCGCGCGGATGGCGGCGGCTTTGTTCCAATGTTCGGGATTGGCGGTGCGCAGGGCTGTCAGGTCCACTTGGATTGTCCTTTGGCGTTAACAGGCATTTGCTGCGCTCAATAACAGCGATGCGCCAAAGATCAAGCGTGGTTGCGCCTATTGCGGCCAATCTGCGCGAACTAGGCGCGGCAAGTGGTTGAAACGCAAAGGGGGGTGATTTATCCCTGAAAGGGAAGAATTGGCCCATGCCGGCCGCGCGTGCTCGATTCGGGCAGGCCGCAGAACGACAATGGAACGGCAGGGCGCGGGTGAGGGACGGGCATGAACCAGATTGAAGAATTGCAGGGCCGCATCCAGGCTGCGCTGGAGCGTATCAGCGAAGGCACAGCCGCGCTGCAGGAGGCGCGCGCGGCGGATAAGGTCAGGGCCGAGGAAGCCGCGGCAGAAGCGGTGCAGGCTGCTGAGGCCGCCGCTGCCGGTGCCGCCAATGCTGAGCTTGAACAGGCGCTGGACGAGGAAAAGACGGCCAACGCCCAACTGGAAGAGCGGGTGCGGGTCCTGCACTCCCGCCTGAAGGAAATTGAGGGCAGCGCGCCGGCTGGTTCTGCCAGCGACGAAGACGTGGCCGCGATGCAGGCAGAACTGGAGCTCTTGCGCAACGAGGCCGGGGATCCGGCTGAGAAACAGGCGCTGCGTTCGGAGGTTGCCCGTCTGAAGGGTGAGTTGGAAGCGGCGGCCAATACTGCCGCCAGCGACAAGGAAGCGCTTGAAGATGAGCTGGCAGAGGCCAAGGCGGCCAATGACGCGCTGAAGGCACAGCTGGAGGCAGCCCCTGCGGCGGAGAACACGCCTGCAGAGCCGGCGGACGCACCGGACATGAGCGCCGAACTGGAACGTCAGAACGAAGCGCTGGTGCGGCTCGATATGGAGCTGCAGCAACTGCGCCAGGCCAATGAGGAGCTGCGTGCCTCAAATATCTCCCTGCGCGAAGCCAACGCGCAAAGCCTGGGCGATGCCGGGCTGATTAACACCGCGATGGAAGCCGAAATCGAAGGTTTGCGCGCAGCCCAGGCCAGCGATCAGGCCCAGGTCAACGCCGTGCTGGCCAAGCTGGAGCCGCTTCTGGCCAATGCCCGCAACCTGCCTGAGGGAGAGGAAGTCTGATGCCTGAAGTAACCATAATGATCGGCGGCCGCGGCTTTGAGGTCTCCTGCCAGGAAGGCGAGGAAAGCTATCTGCACTCTGCCGCCAAGATGCTGGACGATGAGGCGCAAGTGCTGTCCGACCAGATCGGCCGTATGCCGGAGGCGCGGATGCTCTTGATGGCCGGGCTGATGCTGGCGGACAAGACTGCCGCTGTCGAGGACCGGATCAAGGAAGTGGAGGCCGAACTTGCCGAGCGAATGCAGGAGCTGGAAGCGCTGAAAAACGCGCCCCCGCCGGAGCCTGAGAGGATCGAGATCCCTATCGTGCCGCCGCAGGTGAACGAGAGCCTGGCCGAACTGGCCGCCCGCACCGAAGCACTGGCCCAGCAGATTGAGGAACAGGCAGCGGGCTGAGGGGGGGTCCTAAGCCACTGCAAAAAAAAGGAAAAGGCGCCCTAGAGGCGCCTTTTTTTTGCTGCCGATTCCGCCTGAAATTAGGCGTTGGCTTCGCGGATCTTGTCTGCGGCTTCCTTGTTGAAGGTGATGCCGTTGTCCTCGAACAAGGTGTCCAGCTCCGACGACAGGGCCATCTCGGTGATGATGTCGCAGCCGCCGACAAACTCGCCCTTCACATAAAGCTGCGGGATGGTCGGCCAGTCGGAGTATTCCTTGATGCCCGAACGGAGGTCTTCGTCGGCCAGCACGTTCACATCGGTGTAGTCGACACCGATGTAATTCAGCACGGCTGCCACGCGCGAAGAGAAGCCGCACTGCGGCATTTCCTTGGTGCCTTTCATGAAGAGCACCACGTCATTGGCTTTGACGGTTTCGTCGATGCGGGTCTTTGCGTCGGTCATTAATCCATTTCCTCTTGGCGCTTCCGCCGGTCGCGTTCGGTTCGGATATAGGGGAGAAGCTTCAGAAAAGTAAGTCCCGCAATCAAGGCAATTGCTGCGATGGCTGGATAAAGGCTGAAAACAGGTTCAAAAGCGGTCAAGGTACTTACTCACGACGTTTGTTCCCATTTCAATCATTCGCTCTTGCTTCTCGTGCTTCAGTTCTGCCTCCAGCTCAGGATGCTTTCCGTCAAGCGGCACAAAGGGCATTGCGCGGCTGTGGTTTGTCATGCCGTTTCAAATACAGCAAGGCAGACAGGACTGCTCCAAACCAAAGTAGAAAACCTCCACAAACGAGCCAAAGAGTAGGAATACCGCTCATTTTTTGCTCACCTGTGCTACTTCAGTTTGCGCTTCGGAACAAAGAACCGGGCGTATTCCTGCGGGTCTTTTGGGACTTTCCAGGTCCGGGCGGAACCGCCGCCCATGCCCGACTGATAGTCAGAGCGCAGGGTGTGGTAATCGGGGTCGTCGTCATCGTCTTCCAGTGGGCGCCGGCGCTGGGACACAACCGCCACAACAGCGGTCATGATCACAATGCCAATCACCAGAATGGAGGAGAACAGCGACATCCCGGGTTACTCCGGTGCCTTGGCGGTGCGTGCCGGCGCCCGCATTCTTCTGAGAGGTCTGCGCATTTTGCCGTTCAGTTTCTCAAGCCGCTCGTTTTCTTTGTTTACGCTGTCCACCATCTTCAGGTCGACCGCTTCCAGACCCAAGTCGCTGTCCGGCGTTAGGGGATGGTATTCGTAATCTGGCTGGCTGCGCGATAAAGGACGCTTGCGGCGTCGTTTCTTCAACTGCGTATCAATGGCATAGATACCTGCAGCGAGGCCCAGAAGGCCGATCATGAACCACCAGCCAGAAGACATTCAGATTATTCCGGCGCCTTGGTGGTCAGCGCCAGCGCGTGCAGCTCGCCGTCGGGGCCGTCCATCTTGCCTTTCAGCGCGGCATAGACAGCGCGCTGCTGCTGGACGCGGTTCTTGCCGCGGAAGCTCTCGTCGACAACCATCGCTGACATGTGCACGCCGTCTGTGCCAGCCACCTGGATTTCGGCGTCTGGAAAGCTCTCGCGCAGCAATTCTTCAATTTCATGGGCTTGCATAGGCATCTGGGGGAGTCCTTTGTCTGATTTGACAAAAATGTAAGTGTCCGCTTGGGGCTGTGCAACCCGGATTAACTGCGGTGCTGCGTATAAGGGGCAATGGTTTCAACGAAACCAGGCAGCGCCGCCAGGGCGTCCTGCACGCTGTCCTCCTCGAAATCCCAGACCGACGACGGTGCCTCCGGGCAGAGCGCGCGCGTCAGCTCCGCGCAGCGCTCCTGCAGATCCTTTGGCAGCGGCAGCGCGGCGGCCTCTTGCAGCACCAGAAGCGCCTCGTGAATCGGGCGCAACACCCGCAGGGCATAGGTCATATGGGTCAGCAGATCCGGGTCGTCGCGCCAGGTTTCGCCGTCAAACAACACTTGCGTCACCCGCTGACCGGCACCGGCGCAGGAATAAGCCACACAGCCGCCAAAGCCGCATTTGGCCAGGTCATTGTGAATGTTACAGCGGAAATCCGGGGCGATGTTGGGGCAGGGGATGTCTGCCGCCTTCAGCAGGCCAAAATCCTCATGTTCTTCAAACGGATAGGCCACGCAACACAGGCCTGCGCAGCGGCTGCAATCCTCGGTGAGTTCAGGAAGCGGCAAGCGGGAACCCCCGTCATGAATAAGGGCGGGACAGCTGCGCCATCCCGCCCGTTAAATGTCAACGCTTTGCGCTGCAGATCAAGCCACGGCGGCGGCAAAGCTGGAGCGGAAGATGTCCTTCAGCTCTGCCAGCGGGGCCTCGGAAGCACCGAACTTCACCATATCGCCGCCGAATTTACCGACGGAGGTCAGCGGCACGCCCGCCTGTCCCGCGGCCAGCATCAGCGCCTCAGCCTGGTCGAAGTTGCAGGCAATCAGGTAGCGCGCCTGGTCCTCGCCGAACACGGTCTGGGTGTCGCCCGCGTCGATCTGCACGCCGACGCCTGCCTCTTCGGCCATCTCGAACGCCGCCAGCGCCAGGCCGCCGTCGCCCAGGTCCGTGCAGGCCTTGATGAAATCGCGGTTGGCGCGGATGAATTCGCCGTTGCGCTTCTCGGCTGCCAGATCCACCGCCGGGGCGTCGCCGTCCTCGCGGTTGAAGACCTCTGCCAGCAGTGCTGATTGGCCCAGGTGGCCAGTGGTTTCACCCACCAGAAGGGCAACATGGCCGTCGCGCGCCTCGCCGATGATCGGCTCTTCACCCGCGGCAATCAGGCCCACGGCGCCGATGGTCGGGGTCGGCAGGATGCCCTTGCCGTCAGTTTCGTTATACAGCGACACGTTGCCGGAGACGATCGGCATGTCCAGCGCGGCCACAGCCTCGCCGATGCCTTTGATGGCGCCGACAAATTGGCCCATGATTTCCGGCTTTTCGGGGTTGCCGAAGTTCAGGTTGTCAGTGGTCGCCAGCGGCTTGGCCCCGACAGCGGTCAGGTTGCGGTAGGCCTCGGCCACCGCCTGTTTGCCGCCCTCGATGGGGTTCGCCTTGACGTAGCGCGGGGTCACGTCGGAGGTGAACGCCAGCTTCTTGCCGGTGCCATGCACACGCACGATACCAGAGCCCGCGCCCGGACGGCGCTGGGTGTCGCCCATCACGGTGGTGTCATACTGCTCATAGACCCACTGCTTGCCCGCGTAGTTCGGCGAGGACAGCAGCGCCTTCAGACCGTCAATCGGGTCGATGGAGGGCACATCAGCGTCAGTCAGCGGCTCGGCGGCCGGGGTTTCCACCCACGGACGGTCGTATTCCGGTGCGGTGGAGGACAGTTTCGACAGCACCAGATCGGCTTTCACTTCGCCGTTGTGCATGATCAGGAAGCGGTCTTCGGCAATGGTCTCGCCAACGATGGCAAAGTCCAGGTCCCACTTTTCGAACACCGCGCGCGCCTCAGCTTCCAGCTCCGGCTTCAGCACCATCAGCATCCGCTCCTGGGATTCCGACAGCATCATCTCGTAGGCGGTCATGTTCTCTTCGCGCTGCGGCACCTTTTCCAGGTCCAGGCGCACGCCCAGCTTGCCCTTGTCGCCCATTTCCACGGCAGAGCAGGTGAGGCCAGCGGCACCCATGTCCTGGATCGAGATCACCGCGCCTGTCTGCATCAGCTCCAGCGTGGCTTCCATCAGGCGCTTTTCGGTGAAGGGGTCGCCGACCTGAACGGTGGGGCGCTTTTCCTCGATGGTATCGTCGAACTCGGCGGATGCCATGGTTGCACCGCCAACGCCGTCACGGCCGGTCTTGGCGCCAAGGTACACAACCGGCATGCCAACGCCAGAGGCGGCGGAGTAGAAGATCGAGTCGGTGCGTGCGAGGCCGGCCGCAAAGGCGTTCACCAGGCAGTTGCCGTTATAGGCGGGGTGAAAGCGCACTTCGCCGCCTGCACACGGAACGCCAAAGCAGTTGCCGTAGCCGCCGATGCCCTCAACCACACCGTTGACCAGCTGGCGGGTCTTGTGGTGGCCCGGCTCGCCGAAGGACAGCGAGTTCATCGAGGCGATGGGGCGCGCGCCCATTGTAAAGACGTCCCGCAGAATGCCGCCAACCCCGGTTGCCGCGCCCTGATAGGGTTCGATGTAGGAGGGGTGGTTGTGGCTTTCCATCTTGAAAACAACGGCATCGCCGTCGCCGATGTCCACGATGCCCGCGTTCTCGCCGGGGCCGCAGATCACCTGCGGGCCGTCGGTCGGCAGGGTGCGCAGCCATTTCTTGGAGGACTTGTAGGAGCAGTGCTCATTCCACATCGCCGAGAAGATGCCCAGCTCGGTGAAGGTCGGCTCCCGCCCGATGATTTCGAGGATCAGATCGTATTCATCAGGCTTCAGCCCGTGATTTGCGATCAGTTCAGGCGTGATGGCGGGTTCCTGCATCCGTAAACGTCCCCAATGGCTGCGATTGCGCGCCTTTTAGAGCAAGCTTTGCCATTGGGAAAGAGGGGTTGCGCAAACGGATGCACGCCGCGTGGCCCCAGTGTCAGAACCGCTGCCCGACATAGACATACAACTGGGTTTCCTGCGCGTTGTTGCGGCTGACATCAATGGAGAAATCCACCGGAAATTTCCTGGACACCCGGTAGCGCAGGCCTGCGCCGGCGGCGCTGTGGCTGCCGCCCTGCGTCAAATCGCCGAACTCCGGTCCTGTCCAGCCGGTGCCGGCAAAGACCACGCTGCCCCAGCGCTTGGAAAACCTTTTGCGGTACTCGGCCTGCACCGAGACAGAGCGCGCGCCGATGAACTGCGTGCTGTTGAAGCCCCGCATGTTGTCGGTTGCGCCGATGGAGCACTGGTCGAAGAACGGCGTGTTGCCGGAGGCAGCGCAAAGGGTGCCGCGCAAGGCAAGCACACCGCGCCGCCCCAGCGGGCGGTAGCCGTCAAGAATGGCATAACCCTTGTCATACCGGCGGCTGAGCCCGCCCAGGGTGTGGGACCGGGTGGCAAAGGCAGTGAGCCGTGTGCCTTGCGTGGGATAGTCGCTGTCATCGCGCCGGTCCCAGTCGAGGCTGAGGCCGAAGGTGCCGATTTCCAGATCGGCGTCCGGCTGCAGGCTGGACGGCAGCAGCCCCGCGTTTGGCGTGATGCCCGTCTCCAAGTAGCGCAGCAGGATCCCGGCAGACAGCTCCGGCGTCACCCCATACGCCGCGTTGATCCGCACCAGCGACCCGTCCTGGCTGACCGGCAGCACCCCAAGGCCGGTATAAAGGTCATAGACCGCATCCGCCCGTGCCGCGAAGGCCTTGACCTGCCAGCGGTTGCCGGGAAAGGCGAGGTTCACCATGGCTGCCGCCGCCTGACTGCCGTTATCGGATCTGAGACCACCCAGCCCGATCACAGAAGTATTGGCATCCGGGCTGGTCTTGAACAGATACCCGGCCCCCAACGCAAGACCGGAGCCGATCATCGGGCTGGAAAACGGCACCGGCGCCACCACGACAGAGCCGTTGCGGAAGCCATAACCCTCTGCCTTCTGCGCCGTCTCAATATGGTCCAGCTGCCGCTCCGTCTGCTCCGGCCCTGCAGCCAGCCCGGCCGTGGCAAGCACCGCCAGTCCAGCGACCAAAGCCGCGAACCTGACAGCGCAGCCAAAGGAGTTACTTTTTCTGCCCGGCAGCACCAGCTTCCCCCTCAGCCGCCTGTTGCTGCGCTGCACTGCCCGCGGCAGCAGCCACAGCGGCCTTTTCGGAGTCGTTCAACTGATCCGTATCCTCCAGCCCCGGGATCGCGACCCGGACTTCGCGGCGGGCAAAGTCGATGCCGTTTTCAGCAAAGGCTGCCTTGACCCGGTTGTAGATCTCCTTGCGGATGGTGAACTGTGTGCCCGGCTTGGCCATGAACTTGCCGCGCATGATCATGCCGACGTCGTCGAAATCAAACACGCCCTGGCTTTTGAACGGCTGCAGAAAGTCGTCCTTGTACAGTTCATCCTCCAGCATCGAGGCACCGATCTTCTTGAAGATCTTCTTGACCTTGTTGGGATCGGTATCAAACGGCACCGTGAAGCGCAGCTTCATGATCACCCAGTCGCGGCTGTAGTTGGTCAGCTTGGGGATCTCGCCATAAGGGATGGTGTTGATCGGACCGCGGTGATGGCGCAGCTGCATGGAGCGGATTGAAATCTTCTCCACCGTGCCGCGGGTGCCTTCGACCTCGACATATTCGCCAACGCGGAAGGCATCATCGACCAGGAAGAAGATGCCGGACACCACGTCCGACACCAGCTTTTGCGCGCCAAAGCCGATGGCGAGGCCCAGAATCCCGGCGCCGGCCAGCAGCGGCGTGATGTCGATGCCCAGCGCCCCAACCGCAAGCAGGCCAAAGATCACCGTAATGGCGATCTGCGCGGTGACCAGCAACAGCGGCAGCACCGTCGCCAGCCGCGAGCCGCCCGCGCCGCCGCCTTCGCCGCCGACCTCGGCCTCCTCGCCGGAGGTCTGCTCCTTGGCGAGCCGCCGGTTAATCCACAGCGACACGCCCTCATAGACCACATAGCCCACCGCAATGGTCATCAGGCAGCCGATGATGTTGCCGGCGATGCCTTCCGCACCAGAGGCAATGGCCATCAGGTCCACATCCCAGGCATTGGAGATGATCATCAGCACGATACCCGCGACCAGCACCCGGCCGATCCGGATATAGCTGCGCTTGGTGGAGATATAGGCGGCTTCGGCCAGATGGCCCTCGCCGGACATCGGCGGCACCAGATGCTTGACCAGCCCGCGGATGGCGGTGTCCAGCGCCGGCGCGGCCAGCAGCCAGAACATGGTGACGTAATGGGCGCCGTGGATCAGCTGTGCCACTTTGCCAAGTCCAACCAAGGTGCCGACGGCGACCCAGGTCAGCGCCGCCACTGCCATGGCGAAGAACGGGTAGTAATGCGCCGCAACCTCGTCATAGCGGGTGCGGTCCGGGTCCGTGCCGCGCATCATGTCGGTGAGGCCCTCGCGCGCGGTCCAGGCAATCCAGATGATGTAGACATAGACCAGGGTATCCAGCCAATAGGCCAGGCGGATCGATTCAGGCGGAACCCCGTTGGCCGTGTTGAACCCAACGGAAAAGATCGTAAGACCGGCCAGAAAAACCAGGCCAATGGTGTGCAGGTACAGGAAATCGGCCCAGCGGTCGCTGGCGTTGACCAGCCGCCGGTCCGGACGTTCCGGAGCCATGATGAAACGGGACACGGCCGCCCCAACGCGCGGCATCCAGATCAGATAGGTGACCATCGGTGCCGCAAACTGCAGCATCTGCGCATCGAGCAGCGCCCGGCCCACCGTGCGGATCACGATATAGAACACCACCAGGCCGATCATCTCACGCAGGAACCGCCGGCCCAGAAAGCTCAGCGCGCCTGCCAATGTGTCCGCATCGCCGCTGACGGCTTCAAGGTTGCGCCAGCGCGCGATCAGCTTGCGAACCGCAAATTCCGCAGCCAGGCCGATGGCGAGTGTCAGGGCAATCAGCCCCAGCATCTTCAGCACGCCGCCCAGGCCGCCGTGCTTTTGCACAAAATTGCCAATTGCGCGGGACTGGCCCTCCGGCAGGACCGGCAGTTTCCGCACCGCATCCGTGACCGGCAGCGTAAAGGCTGTCCACAGCTGCACCACCCGCCCGGTCAGGGTCGGGGGCTGGGCTTCGGCCTGCTGCCGGGCCGCCACGGCATCCAGCCTTTCAAGCAGCAGCGCCCGCACTTGATCGTCGGACATCCGGGCGACCATCTCATGTACGGCGTCCTCCGTCAGCGGATCGGGCAGGGCAGGCGCCTCGCTGGTCTGAGCAATGGCTGGCGCTTGCAGGACTGTTCCAAGAACCAGAACTGTCAAAAAAACGCTCAAAATGCGGGCGAAGTGCTGAAAATAAAACATCATCGGAACCTCCTGTGCCAGAAATTCGGGCCGGGTGCGGGTAACCTCTGGCTCAGTTGAACCGATGAGTTGTATTCAGGTCAAAGAAAAAAGGGTTTTTGTTGCAGGATGTTAATCCACGGCAGCTGTCTGCGGGGTGACGTTAAGCCAAAAAAAAGGCCGAGCACTAAGCTCGGCCGAAGTCCAACAGGGAGGTATGAAGGGGGGCGAAGCCGCCGCCTTCATGAGTTTCATTTAGGGTGATGACGCCTACCCTTCAAGGGGATTAACGCCAAATCAGCGTCAATGCTGCTATGCGGTTTTTGCATGGCTGGCGCAGCGGTTGGCGGCGTTTTGCCCTGCAGAATAAATAACCCGCCGCGGAACGGCGGAATTTTCCGGCTGGCACGGCGGCTGCGGACTTCAGAGCTTGCCCAGTTCTTTCATATGTTTGCGGTGGGCCATGATTTCACTTTGCACGAAATCGCGGAAGGCGCCGACACGCTGGGAATGACGCAGTTCCTCCGGATAGGCGAGGTAAACCGGAACCTCGTTCTGGGTCTCTTCTGGCAGCACCTCGACCAGATGCGGGAATTCTTCCGTCACATAATCAGGCAGAATGCCGATCCCAAGATTGTGCAGAACCCCTTGCATAACGCCAAAATAGTTATTCACAGTCAGCAGCGAGCCAGGGTCCATCGCCATCAGCTTCTTGCTGAGAACAGCTGCAGACCCAACCTGGGCAGAGTGCTGGTTCTGGCAGATCAGCCGGTGATTGGAAATATCTGCAGAAGTTTCCAACTCGCCGTGCTTTTCCAGGTAGGATGGAGTGGCATAGAGCCCCATCCGCACCGTCATCAGACGCTTGCGCACCAGATCGGCCTGGCTCGGCTCCTTCATGCGGATTGCCACGTCTGCTTCGCGCATCGGCAGGTCCAGCACCCGTTCCTCCAGCATCAAGTCAATCTTGAGATTGGGATACTGTTCGTAGAGCTTTGTCAGCCGCGGCGCCAGCCACAGGGTTCCGAACCCCACAGTGGTGGTGACCCTGAGTTCCCCGAACACTTCCTCTTCACTGTCGCGGATGCGGGCAGAGGCCGCCTCCAGCCGCGCCGACATGGATTGTGTGGCGTCAAACAGCAGCTCGCCCTGCTCGGTGAGAATCAGTCCGCGCGCATGACGGTGGAAAAGCGTCGCATTGAGGCTTTCCTCCAGCGCCCGGATCTGGCGGCTGACCGCCGATTGCGACAGATTCAGCTTGTCGCCCGCATGGGTCAGGCTGCCCGCATCGGCCACTGCGTGAAATATTCTGAGCTTGTCCCAATCCATATGTGTTACTTTCTGTCCGTTCGGGGCCGACTGTATGAAATCTTAGTTATGTATCAGTTTCCCCAGCGCAAGCGAGCAAAAACGAAAAAAATGCGGCTATTCAGGTCAGCAATTATGACCTATTCTTCCCGGCAGAAAGTGCAAGCTAATCCCGGTTGAGGAGGCCACGATGAGCACGCCGAAAATCACGCTGAACGACAAATACGATCTGACCAAATCCCCGGTACTGCTGAACGGCACCCAGGCGCTGGTTCGCCTGATGCTGATGCAGAAGCACCGCGACAAGGCGGAAGGTCTCAACACCGCCGGGCTTGTCACCGGTTACCGCGGTTCGCCCCTGGGGGCCGTTGACCTGCAGATGTCCCGCGCCGAAAAGCAGCTGAAAGAGGCGGATGTCACCTTTCAGTTCGGTCTGAACGAGGACCTGGCTGTCACCGCGCTCTGGGGCGCGCAGCAGGCAGAGGTGCGCGGCGAAGGCAAATACGACGGCGTCTTCGGCCTCTGGTACGGCAAGGGTCCGGGCGTTGACCGCTCCGGCGACGCGATCCGGCACGCCAATATGGCCGGCTCCTCCAAATACGGCGGCGTGCTGCTGGCAATGGGCGACGACCACACCGGCGAAAGCTCCACCGTGCTGCACCAGTCGGAATGGTCGCTCTTGGACTGCTACCTGCCGATCGTCAGCCCGGCCGGCGTGCAGGAAATCCTGGATTACGGTATCTACGGCTATGCGCTCAGCCGGTTCTCCGGCCTCTGGACCGGCCTAAAGACCATGAAGGATACCATTGAGGTCACCTCGGTTGTCGATGCCCGCCCGGAGCGGATGCAACTGGTCACCCCGGAATTTGACATGCCGGCCGACGGCCTCAACATCCGCCTGGATGACGACCGCTTCCGCCAGGAAAACCGCATCATCGATTACAAGCGTTTTGCGGCAGAGGCATTCAGCCATGCCAACAAGATGGACAAACGCATGTGGGGCAAACCCGGCGCCAAGATCGGCTTTGTGGCCGCGGGCAAGAACTGGCTCGACCTGGTGCATGCGCTGAAGCTCTTGAACATCGACGAAAACATGGCCGAACGGCTCGGCATCACCACCTACAAGGTGGGCCAGACCTGGCCGATGGACATGAAGGGCTTCAACGACTGGGCCGAGGGGCTGGACCTGATCGTCGTGGTCGAGGAAAAGCGCAAGCTGATCGAAATCCAGATCAAGGAAGCGATCTTTGACAACCGCCGCGGCCGCCGGGTTTACGGCTGGTATAAAGGCGGCGCCGGCGGCATGCACCGCGAGGAGCTGTTCCCGACCAAATACGCCCTCGACCCGATCATGATCGCCGAGAAACTGGGCGGCATCCTGATCGAGGAAGGCCGCGAGACCGAGGCAATCAAGGCCGGGATGGAGGCGCTGGCAGAAGCGCGCCGCGCCGACAACGCCGAGGAAATCGCCACCCGTCTGCCTTATTTCTGCTCCGGCTGCCCGCATAACAGCTCAACCAAGCTGCCCGACGGCTCCCGCGCCTATGCCGGCATCGGCTGCCACTTCATGGTGCAGTGGATGGACCGCGAAACCACTGGCTTCACCCATATGGGCGGCGAAGGCGTAAACTGGGTCGGCGAGGCGCCGTTCTCCACCCGTAAGCATGTGTTCCAGAACTTGGGCGACGGCACCTACAACCACTCCGGGGTGCAGGCGATCCGCGCGGCCTTGGCCGAAGGCACCAACATCACCTACAAGATCCTGTACAATGACGCGGTGGCGATGACCGGCGGCCAGCAGGCCGAGGGCGGCCTCACTGCCCAGCAGATCGCGCATGAGCTGAAGGCGATGGGCGTCAAGACCATGGCTGTGGTCTATGACGAGAAAGAGGACGTGGACGCTGCGCTGTTCCCGGCTGGCATGCGGATGCATGAACGCGCCGAGATGATGAAGATCCAGCGCGAGTTCGAACAGGTCGAGGGCGTCTCCGCCATCATCTACATCCAGACCTGCGCCGCCGAAAAACGCCGCCGCCGCAAGCGGGGGCAGTTCCCGGACCCGGACCAGCGGGTGTTCATCAACTCCGACGTTTGCGAAGGCTGCGGTGATTGCGGGGTGCAGTCGAACTGCGTCTCCATCGTGCCCAAGGACACCGAGCTGGGGCGCAAGCGCGCCATTGACCAGTCGTCCTGCAACAAGGACTTCTCTTGCCTGAACGGCTTCTGCCCGTCCTTCGTGACCGTCGAAGGCGCCAAGATCCGCAAGGAAGCAACCGCGGGCCTCGACCTGCCGGACTTGCCGAAACCGGAGCTGCCTGCAATCGACGGCACCCATAACGTGGTGATAACCGGCGTCGGCGGCACCGGCGTTGTGACCATCGGAGCGGTGCTGGCGCAGGCGGCGCAGATCGACGGCAAGGGCGCGGGCCTGATGGAAATGGCCGGCCTCGCCCAGAAGGGCGGCGCGGTGCATATCCACTGCCGGATTGCCAACAACCCCGAGGACATCTCCGCCATCCGTGTTGCCACCGGCGAAGCGCACGCCTTGATCGGCGGCGACCTGGTGGTGAGTGCCGGCGCCAAGACCCTGGGCCTGACCACCACCGGCAAGACCGGCGCGGTGGTGAACAGCCATGAGATTATCACCGGCGAGTTCACCAAGAACACAGAGTTCAAGGTGCCCTCCGACCGTCTGGAACTGGCATTGCAGGCGCGCCTCCGCGACCAGCTGGACCTGTTTGATGCGTCCGAGCTGGCCCGCGCCACCATGGGCGACTCGATTTTCTCGAACATGATGGTGTTCGGCGGTGCCTGGCAGAAGGGGCTGGTGCCCGTCAGCCATGAAGCCATCGAGCAGGCGATCGAGATGAACGGCGCCGCGGTGGACCGCAACAAGCGCGCTTTCGACATCGGCCGCTGGGCGGTGCTGCACCCGCAGGAAGCCGCCAGGCTGATTGAGCCCAAGGTGGTGGACAAGCCCAAGACATTGGATGAGAAGATCGCTTTCCGCGCCGATCATCTGGTGGCCTACCAGGGCAAGGGCCTTGCCAAGCGCTACGGCAGGCTGCTGGACGGCATCAGCGACCCCGCGCTGAAAGAAGCGGTGGCAAATGGCTATCACAAGCTGTTGTCCTACAAGGACGAATACGAAGTCGCCCGCTTGCTGCTCGACAGCCGCGCCAAGGCTGAAGAGGCGTTCGAGGGCGATCTGAAGCTCTCCTACCACCTGGCACCGCCGATGCTGGGCGGCACCGATCCCAACGGCCGTCCGAAGAAGCGTAAGTTCGGCGCCGGCATGGAGCGCGGGTTCCGCCTGCTGGCCAAGCTGAAGGGCTTGCGCGGCACACCGCTGGACGTCTTCGGCTACACCGAAGAGCGCAAGATGGAGCGGGCGCTGATCAAGCAGTATGAAGCTGACATGAAGGAATGGCTGCCCAAGGCTGCGCCTGAAATCATGGAGCCGCTCATGGCGCTGGCCGAACTGCCGCTGCAGATCCGTGGTTTCGGCCCGGTGAAGATGGCGAACGAGCAGAAGGCTGCCAAGCGCCGCGAGGAGCTGCTGGCCGCGCTGCGCCAGGGCGGCGTGCCGCTGAAACAGGCGGCAGAATAATACCGGGGCAGGGCGGGGCACACCCGCCCGCCTTGATCCTTTCGAAGAAAGGCCCAAGACAGTTGGGCCCGGCGCCGCGCTGACGCGCGGCGTTTGCCGTTCCGCCTTTTGGGACCGGTCCGCTTGAAAATTTTTGCTGCGGCGGTCGCTTTTGGCCAATTTTCCTGCAAATGCAGCGCGCGGCTTGACGCGCCGCCGCTAGGCTCGGCCCGGATTGCATGTTTCTGCTGCACCGGAAAGGAGCCGCCCGATGTCCCTCTCTCAGGCCCTGCAGGCCGCCCGCGAACTGCACAGCCGACTGCCTGCTCTGCGCGAATTTGCGCCCTGGCCCGGTGATTTGCAGCCGGCCGCGCTTGCGCCCGCAGCAATGCCCGCGCTGGATCAGGTGGCCGGGTTCGAGCAGCCTTGCACTGCCGCGACCCAGCCGCTGATCAATGCTCTGCGCAACTCGGCCTCCCAAGCGCATTGGACCCAGACCTACACCGAGGAAGAAGTCGGCGCGCATTTCCTGCAGAACTACGGCTATTTCGAGCTGTTCGGACCAACCGGCCATTTCCGCAGCACCCAGCTGCGCGGCTATATCGCCTATTGGGGCGCCGGGCTGAATTACGACTGGCACAGCCACGAGGCAGAGGAGCTGTATGTGGTTCTGGGCGGCGGCGCGCAGTTCCTGACAGAAGAGAACGAGAGCTGGCTGGGCGCTGGCGATACACGCCTGCACAGCGGCTGGCAGCCGCATGCGATGAACACGGGCGCAGAGCCGATCCTGACATATGTGCTGTGGCGCGGCGCCGGGTTGGAGGGCCTGCCTCTGATGGGCAGCAACCGGGAAGCCGCAGCCTGACCCGGTATCAGCCCCGGCCAGCGGTTTGCTGCAAAGCGTCACATCCCTGTCACAGACCTGTTGCATAGAGCGCTGCCGGTCTTATCTGGCCGGTATCACCAGACGGAGACCCGCCCAGATGCAGGCGCAGCGCCATATCGCCCGTGACATTTCCTATGCCCATTCGGCGTCTACCCGCGCGGGCCGCGCGGTCATCCGGCTGATGGAGAACTCCACCGGCCGGCTGAACCTGATCCGCCGCGCTGCAGGCTATGAGCAGGAGGTCGCCGCGGGACGGGATTTCTGGACCGTCATGGCCGAACGCTACGGGCTGACGCTGGATATCGCTGGCGGCGCGCTGGCGAACATCCCGCAAGACAAGCCGGTGATCCTGATAGCCAACCACCCCTACGGCATTCTCGACGGGCTGATGATGGGGCATATCCTGGCCCAGACCCGCGGCGATTTCCGCATTCTCGCCAATCACGTTTTCCGCAAGGCGGAGGATCTGAACAAGGTGATCCTGCCGGTGGACTTTGCCGAGACCCGGGAAGCAATGCAAACCAACCTGCAAACCCGCAAGGAGGCGCTCAGCTATCTGGGGCAGGGCGGCGCCATCGGCATCTTCCCAGGCGGCACCGTCTCCACCGCGGCGCGTCCTATGGGCCATCCGATGGACCCGGGCTGGCGCGGATTCACGGCCCGGATGATCGCCAAGTCGGAGGCGGTGGTGGTTCCGGTGTACTTTGACGGCCACACCTCGCGCCTGTTCCAGATCGCCAGCCATCTGCACGCAACCCTGCGCATGGGGCTGTTGATCCAGGAGTTCCGCAAGCGGGTCGATACCCCGGTCCGGGTCGTGATCGGCGAGCCGATGGGCCGCGACGTTCTGGCGCCTTTGGCAGGTGATACAAAAGCCCTTATGGATTTCTTGCGCAAAGCGACGTATGAGCTTTCTCCAGAACCTCTCAAATCCTATGCGTACGGGTTTGAGTTCGAAGAGAAACACCGCGCGTGAGAAGGCGACATGGCTGTAGGCATCTTTGATTCAGGCCTGGGCGGGCTGACCGTTCTGGACGCGGCGCAAAAGCGCCTGCCGGATGTGGATTTCCTCTATTACGGCGACAACGCCCGCGCACCCTATGGCGTGCGCGATGCTGAGGATGTGTATCAGCTGACCAAAGCCGCCGTGGCCGACATGTGGGACAAGGGCTGCGATCTGGTGATCCTCGCCTGCAACACCGCCTCTGCCGCCGCCCTGCGCCGGATGCAGGAAGGCGGGCTGCCCCAGGGCAAACGGGTGCTGGGCGTGTTTGTGCCGCTGATTGAGGCGTTGACCGAGCGGCAGTGGGGTGACAACTCGCCGCCGCGCGAGGTTGAGGTGAAACACGTGGCGCTGTTCGCAACTCCCGCCACTGTCGCCAGCCGCGCCTTTCAGCGGGAACTGGCCTTCCGCGCCATCGGTGTCGACGTCGAGGCGCAGGCCTGCGGCGGTGTTGTCGATGCGATCGAGGACGGCGACATGATCCTGGCCGAGGCGCTGGTGCGCTCCCACGTCGATGCGCTGAAACGCAAGATGCCGCACCCGCAGGCTGCGATCCTTGGCTGTACCCATTACCCGCTGATGGAGAAGACTTTTCAGGAAGCACTGGGTCCGGACGTCAAGGTCTTCAGCCAAGGCAACCTGGTGGCCGACAGCCTGTCGGACTATCTGACCCGCCACCCGAACATGTACGGCAACGGTGCGGGCGGGTTCTATACCACCGGAAACCCCGGGCGCGTCAGCGACCGCGCGACCCAGTTCCTCCGACGGGAAATCTCCTTTCAGGCGGCCTGATCGCAAACGCCCTGGAACCTTGTTCCAGGTCAAAGTGCGCGGGCGCAGTTTTCCCTATTTCTTTCCGCAGATGGCTGCGGAACCGGCATATCACATCGAAAGACGAGGTCTGACATGACCCATAAAGTGGCTATCCTTGGCGCTTCCGGCTACACCGGCGCCGAACTGGTGCGGCTGATTGCCCAGCACCCGAACATCGACATCGCGGCGCTCTCCGCCGACCGCAAGGCCGGCATGACCATGGCCGAAGTGTTCCCGCACCTGCGCCATATGGAGCTGCCGGTGCTGTGCAAGATCGACGAGATCGATTTCTCCGGCATCGACCTCTGCTTTTGCGCGCTGCCGCACAAGACCAGCCAGGAAGTGATCGCAGGCCTGCCCAAGACCCTGAAGATCGTCGACCTGTCGGCAGACTTCCGGCTACGCGACCCCGCGGAGTATGAGAAGTGGTACGGCAACCCGCACGCCGCGCTGGCGCAGCAGGAAGAGGCGGTCTATGGCCTCACCGAGTTCTACCGGGAAGAGATCAAATCCGCACGGCTGGTTGCAGGCACCGGCTGTAACGCCGCCACCGGCCAGTTTGCCTTGCGGCCGCTGATCGAAGCCGGCGTCATCGACCTGGACGAGATCATCCTGGACCTGAAATGCGCCGTCTCCGGCGCCGGCCGGTCGCTCAAGGAAAACCTGCTGCACGCGGAGCTGAGCGAGGGCTACAACGCCTATGCCATCGGTGGCACCCACCGGCACCTGGGCGAGTTCGACCAGGAATTCAGCAAAATCGCCGGCCGCCCTGTGAAGGTGCAGTTCACCCCGCATTTGCTGCCGGTGAACCGCGGCATTCTTGCGACCGTCTATGTCAAGGGCGATGCACAGGCGATACATGATACCTTTGCCAAGGCTTACGCCGATGAACCCTTCATCGAATTGCTGCCGTTTGGCGAGGCGCCGAGCACCCACCACGTGCGCGGCTCCAACTTCTGCCATATCGGCGTGGCGCAGGACCGGATCGAAGGCCGCGCCATCGTCATCGCAGCACTGGATAACCTGACAAAAGGAAGCAGCGGCCAGGCCTTGCAGAACGCCAACCTGATGTTAGGTGAGGAAGAGACCGAAGGCCTGATGATGGCGCCGCTGTTCCCCTGATCCGGGGGCGGCGCTGGCTTGGGCTTGAAATGAGGACACCATGAAGAACCTGAAGAAACAGCGCCGTATCCAGGTCATCGCCATTGCCGCGGTGGCCCTGATCGTTGCCACCGTCCTGATCGGCTATGCCTTGCAGGACGGGATCAACTATTTCCGTTCGCCCAGCCAGGTGGCGGAGGAACCGCCGAAACCCTCCGAGGTGTTCCGCATCGGCGGGCTGGTGGCCGAAGGCTCTTTGCAGCGCGGCCAAGGCATGACCGTGCGCTTTGACGTGACCGACGGCGGCGCTACGGTGCCCGTCGCCTATACCGGCGTGCTGCCCGATTTATTCGAGGAGAACCAGGGCATGGTCGGCACCGGCAGCTACGTCAATGGCGTGTTCGAAGCCACTGAAATCCTGGCGAAACATGACGAGACCTACATGCCCAAGGAAGTCATGGACGCGCTGAAGGAACAAGGCGTTTATCAGGAGCCCGAAACCTAAGCCCGGTCATGGAAGCAGAGCGCTCCCGCCCCAAGAACGCCTCCCTCACGGGGGGCGTTTTGCGTTGGGCCGGGCGCCGCGCAATGCGCGGCGCGGCAGCGCCCTGGGCAGGTGTTGCGTATCCTGCGTACGGTGGTGTCAGGAGATCTTAGGCCCTGTGCGGCAGTATGACCCAAACCGAAGAATGGTGAGGCGACATGCAAACAGTGACTGAGATTGCAGAACAGATCGTGGCGCGCGAAGGCGGCTTTGTGAATGACCCGGCTGACCCGGGCGGCGCAACCAAATACGGTGTGACCATCGGCACGATGCGGCGGCTGGGGCTGGACCTGACCGGCGACGGGCGGGTGGGAGTTGCGGATGTGCAGGCGCTCAGCCGGGCGCAGGCGGTGGAGATTTTCATCCGCCATTATTACGAGGCTCCCGGTATCGCCAGCCTGCCGGCCTGCCTGCAGGCGACTGTCTTTGACATGTATGTGAATGCAGGCAGCAATGCGGTGCGCATCCTGCAGCGGCTGTTGAATGAAATGGGATTTGGCGTGGTTGTGGACGGCGCCATCGGCCCGGAGACGGCATCGGCGGCCGAGCAGGCGGCATTGGTTGACGCGGACGCCCTGCGCGACGCCTATGGCATAGCGCGCCGCAATTACTATTTCCGCCTTGCTGACCGCCGCGCGGCCAGCCGCAAGTTCGCCCGCGCCCGTGACGGCACCAAAGGCGGCTGGATCAAACGGGCGGAGGAGTTCATCTCAGCCCAGTACCACCTGAGCCGGCAGGCATTTCAGCGGAGGACAGCAGAATGGGGCTGATCACGGATGTTCTGGGATTGATTTTTGGGAGGCATCGCAACGTATTGCGGGAAACTGTTGAAGTTTTCCGGGAAAACGCCGAAGCCGGTGCAGAGCGGGCGTACGCAATGCAGGGCGCCGCGCTGGAGCAATTGGCGGCCGAGTTTCAATATGGCGGCAAAAGCCGGTTCGACCGGATCATGGACGGCGTCAACCGGCTGCCCCGGCCTTTGCTGGCGCTGGGAACCCTGGCGCTGCTGATCTCGGCCCTCAGCGATCCGGTCTGGTTTGCCGCTCGGATGCAAGGCCTGGCGCTGGTGCCGGAACCCTTGTGGTGGCTGTTGGGGGTGATTGTCTCCTTCTACTTCGGTGCGCGCCATCAGATGAAAAGCCAGGAATTCCAGCAGGGGCTGGCCGCCAGCGTGGCAAGGGCGCCGCAGGTGGCCCGCAACATCGCGGCTCTTGAAGGTTTGCGGGCAGACTCACCGGCTGTCGCGGCAACCGGCACCGATGCCGCCGCCCGGCTGGATGCCACCGAAACGGAGGTCAACCCGGCCCTGAGGGCCTGGAAAGCCCGCCGCGGCTGATCACAATTTGCCCTCTGCGGCGGCGTGGCGCGGCGTTTGCCATTGGCCCTCCCGGCAGAGAGGCGTATAGGAAACCCATCCCTGAAGACCATGCATGGACAGACCGGCACATGATCACAGAACTCGGACATTTCGCCCTAATTCTCGCCTTCATGATTGCCATCGTGCAGGCCGTTATCCCCTTGATCGGCGCCCATAAACGCTGGCCTGGCTGGATGGCCGTGGCAGAGCCCGCAGCACAGGCGCAGTTCCTGTTCACCGCGTTCTCTTTCGGCGCGCTGATGTGGGCCTTCATCACCTCGGACTTCTCGCTGAAGCTGGTGACGCTGAACAGCCATTCGGCCAAGCCGATGCTCTATAAAATCTCCGGCACCTGGGGCAACCACGAGGGTTCGATGCTGTTGTGGGTGCTGATTGTCAGCCTGTTCGGCGCCATGGCCTCCGTCTTTGGCGGCGGGCTGCCGCCCACCTTGAAAGCCCGCGTGCTGTCGGTTCAGGCCGCGATTGGCGTGGCCTTCTTTGCCTTCATACTGTTCACCTCCAACCCGTTCCTGCGGCTGACGGTGCCGCCGTTCGACGGCCAGGACCTGAACCCGCTGCTGCAGGACCCGGGCCTCGCCTTCCACCCGCCATTCCTCTACCTCGGCTATGTGGGCCTCAGCATGGCGTTCTCCTTTGCCGTGGCCGCCCTGATCGAAGGCCGCATTGACGCTGCATGGGGCCGCTGGGTGCGGCCGTGGACACTGGCGGCTTGGGTGTTCCTGACCATCGGCATCGCTCTGGGGTCCTGGTGGGCCTATTACGAGCTTGGCTGGGGCGGTTTCTGGTTTTGGGACCCGGTTGAAAACGCCTCCTTCATGCCTTGGCTGCTGGCCGCCGCTCTGCTGCACTCCGCCATCGTGGTGGAGAAGCGCGAGGCCCTGAAAAGCTGGACCATCCTCTTGGCGATCCTTGCCTTCGGCTTCTCGCTGATCGGCACTTTCATCGTGCGCTCCGGCATCATCACCAGTGTGCACGCCTTCGCCAACGACCCGGAGCGCGGCGTGTTCATCCTGTTCATCCTGGCCTTCTTCACCGGCGGCGCGCTGACGCTGTTTGCAGCCCGCGCACAGGCGATGGAGGCCAAGGGCCTGTTTGGCATGGTCAGCCGCGAGACCGCGCTGGTGGCCAACAACATCCTGCTGGCCGTCAGCTGCTTTGTGGTGTTCTTCGGCACCGTCTGGCCGATCATCGCGGAGATGGTCTTTGCCCGCAAGTTGAGCGTCGGCCCGCCGTTCTTCAACTCTGCCTTCACCCCGTTCATGGTGGTTCTGGGGCTGATCATGCCGATTGGCGCCATGCTGCCGTGGAAACGCGGCAGGATCGGCAAGGTGGCCTGGCAGCTGCGCTATGTTTTCGTGCTGGCGGTATCGCTGGGCGTCTTGGCCTGGGCGATGCAGACCGGCAAATCGGCGCTGGGGCCGGTGGGACTGTTCCTGGGTTCCTGGATGGTCTTTGGCGCGCTGGCCGACCTGTGGCTGCGCAGCGGCCGCGAGAACCGCCTTGGCCGTATGCTGCGGCTGCCGCGGGCGGATTGGGGCAAGGCGGTGGCCCATGGCGGACTGGGTATCACCATCTTTGCCATCGCGGGCCTCACGGCCTGGGAGCAGGAAGACATCCGTGTTGCCCAGCTGGGAGAGCCGTTTGATGTCGGGGCCTTCACCCTGAAGCTGACGGATGTCAGCCGCGAGCAGGGGCCGAACTATTTCACCACCAAGGGCCGCGTCGAAGTCACCCGCAATGGCCGCCCCGAGGCGGTCATGTTCCCGGAAAAACGCGACTACCCGGTTGCCAAGATGCCCACCACCGAGGCGGCGATTGATTACCGCGTGACCCGTGACCTCTATGTGGTGCTGGGGGATCAGCAGGCGGACGGCAGCTGGACCATGCGGACCTATATCAAGCCCTTTGCCAACTGGATCTGGGCAGGCTGCATCCTGATGTCGCTTGGCGGGCTCCTCAGCCTCAGCGACCGGCGGTTCCGGGTGGCCGCCGGCGCGCGCAAGACACCATCGGCGGGAGTGCCAGCGGAATGAAACAGATGCGTTTCCTGATCCTTGCCCTGGCGGCGCTGGTGGCTGTTGCAGTCTTCGTTCCGGCCCCGGTGCTGGCGGTGGAGCCGGATGAGGTGCTGGAGGACCCGGCGCTGGAGGCCCGGGCCCGCGAGCTGTCCGAAGATCTGCGCTGCCTGGTCTGCCGCAATGAGAGCATTGATGACTCCAATGCCGACCTGGCCCGTGACCTGCGGGTCCTGCTGCGCGAGCGGTTGGTGGCCGGGGACAGCGACCGGGAGGCGATGGATTTCATCGTCGACCGCTATGGCGAGTATGTGCTGCTGAATCCCACGGCGCAGGGCGCCAACCTCCTGCTTTGGGCTGCGGGTCCATTGATGCTGCTGGCAGCGCTGGTGATCGGGATCTTCTATGTCCGCGGCCGGGCGCGCACGCCAAAGGCGGCAGAGCAATCCCTGAGCGCGGAAGAGCAGGAACGGCTCAAGAAAATCCTGGAGGATTGACGCCGGGTCTGTCTTTCCGGCCCGCGCGCTTTGCGTCACCATGCCTGCCAACCGGCTGCGCAGGCGGACAGATCGCGCGGCCCAAGGCTATTGTTAGATGGGGCACTCCGATGGAATACAAAGAAATCCTGTTTTCACTGCAGGACGGGCTGGCGGTGATCACGCTGAACCGGGAGGCGCGCAAGAATGCGCTGACCAGCCGGATGCGGTCGGAAATCACCCATGCGATGCGGCTGGCCGCAGCTGAGGCACGGGCAGTGGTGCTGACGGGCGCGGGCGATGCGTTTTGCTCCGGCCAGGACCTGAGCGATGCAGGCAGCACCGGCGGCGCGCTGGATCTGGAGCGCACCCTGCGGGATGAATACCTGCCGATGCTGCAGGCGATCTATGATTGCCCGGTTCCGGTAGTGGCCGCAGTCAACGGTGCAGCAGCCGGGGCAGGGGCCAACCTGGCGCTGGCGGCGGATGTGGTGATTGCCTGCGAAAGCGCGTTCTTCATGCAGGCCTTCACCAAGATCGGACTGATCCCCGATGCCGGCGGCACCTGGTTCCTGCCGCGCCAGATCGGCCTGGCCAAGGCGACGGGTGCGGCGCTGTTTGCCGACCGCATCAGCGCGCAGCAGGCCAGCGACTGGGGCATGATCTGGGAAGCCGTGCCGGACGCGGAATTCGACGCCCACTGGCGCGCGCGGGCGGCCTATCTGGCCGAAGGCCCGACCAAGGCGCTGGCGGCAACCAAAACCGCCCTGCGCGAAAGCTATACCCGCACCCTGGCAGAGCAGCTGTCGGAAGAGGCGCATCTTCAGGGGCAGTGCGGCAAGACGCGGGATTTCCTGGAGGGTGTCACCGCCTTCATGGAAAAGCGCCCCGCGAAATTCGAGGGGCGCTGACAAGTACTGATGAGCCGCTGCTGTGATTTTGTGCCTCAGCTTATCTGAGGCACATTTTTTCAGACCAGTGTTGATCCGCTGCCACCCCGGTCGACGATGGAGACGTCGCCTAGGGAAAAATCTTCTCCGACACCAGGCAGGCGGGCAACCAGAACATTGTCAGCAAACAGAAGAGCTGTTCCCTCTCCATCGAAAAGATGATTCACCGAAAGCTCAGGCGTCGGACCTTCTCCATCATGCGAGTACACAAGGACATCTTCGCCTGGGTCAAAATCGGTGACCGTCACCGGGTCATGATTTGAAACAACCCAATCGCCGACACCCAGAGTGTCGCTGCCGCTGCCAAGCGTCACTGTGTCTCCGTCGCCGGCAATGACCGTGTCGTCGCCAGCACCGCCGAAGACCTCGTCAGCCTGTGCATCCGTGTCGGTATCCGGCGTGTAATACTGATTCAATTCGGTGAAATCGGTGATGCTGCCATCGCTGACACCGCGGGCAAAGTTGACAATGCCTTCTCCATCAACCGCTGTCGTCGCGAAGATCAGGTCATTGCCGCCGTCACCGTAGATCGTATCAGAACCCGCATTGTCGACAAGCGTGTCGTCTTCCGACCCGCCTCGCAAGAAGTCGTCCCCTTCGCCGCCGACAATGACGTCCTCGCCGTCGCCACCAAAAATACGGTCGTCGCCGCCACGCCCTTCCGCAACGTCGTTGCCGCCGCGCAGGAAAATTGTTTCATCCTGATCGCTCGCTGTGAAATCGTCGTCACCGTCCGAGGTTGTGATGCTGCTGCCATCTTCCGTGAGGGACTCCGGAATGGGTTCGGAAGAGTTGCTTTCTTCCTGCACCTCATCATCGTCGTCATCCAGCGCAATCGCCACGCCGCCGATGGTGAGGCCGATGCCGAGCAAGATCAAAAATTCCATGTCATCAATCCCGTAGTCAGCTGGCAGACGGCGTTCTGCAGTACCGCGCGCGGGGAGGCGCTCTGCCAGAATTGAATAAACTCCTCAGTTCAGTATTGGGTTGTGTGAGTTTAGTCAAATACTCTTAAATATTGAATTTTCAGAAGAAACAGTCTGGCTGGAAACCGGTTATTGTCCCGGATCGCCACCCTTTCCGCGGGTCGTCCCGCAGCGTTCGGGGCGGCCGTGTGCGGAGTGAGCACAAAAGAAAACGCCCCGCAGTCGGCGGGGCGTTTGAAATGTTTTGAACCGGCGCTCAGCGCTGTTCGATGTCGACGTAGTCGCGCAGGGTTTCGCCCAGATACAGCTGGCGCGGGCGGCCGATCTTGTTCTGCGGATCGGCGATCATTTCCTTCCACTGCGAGATCCAGCCGACGGTGCGCGACAGCGCGAAGATCGGGGTGAACATCGAAGTCGGGAAGCCCATCGCCTCGAGGATGATGCCGGAGTAGAAGTCGACGTTCGGGAACAGCTTCTTCTCGATGAAGTAGGGGTCGTTGAGCGCGGTCTGCTCCAGCTCCTTGGCGACCTGCAGGAGCGGGTTGTCATCGACGCCCAGGAGCTCCAGCACTTCATCGGCGGACTGTTTCAGCACGGTCGCGCGCGGGTCGGTGTTCTTGTAGACGCGGTGGCCAAAGCCCATCAGGCGGAACGGGTCGTTCTTGTCCTTGGCGCGGGCGATGTATTCCGGAATGCGGTCGACGGTGCCGATTTCCTTGAGCATCTCCAGGCAGGCCTGGTTGGCGCCGCCGTGGGCCGGGCCCCAGAGGCAGGCGATGCCGGCTGCGATGCAGGCGAACGGGTTTGCCCCGGAGGAAGACGCCAGGCGCACGGTGGAGGTGGAGGCGTTCTGCTCGTGATCTGCGTGCAGGGTCAGAATACGGTCCATCGCCCGGCTGAGGATCGGGTTCACATGGTATTCCTCGGCCGGAACAGAGAAGCACATGTGCAGGAAGTTGGCCGCGTAATCCAGATCGTTGCGCGGATACACAAACGGCTGGCCGATCGAATACTTGTAGGCCATCGCGGCGATGGTCGGCAGCTTGGCGATCAGGCGCACGGCGGCAACTTCGCGCTGCCAGGGATCGGTCACATCCAGCGAGTCGTGATAGAAGGCCGACATTGCGCCGACAACACCCACCAGAGTTGCCATCGGGTGCGCATCGCGGCGGAAGCCGCGGAAGAAGTTGTGCATCTGCTCATGCACCATGGTGTGACGGGTCACACGGGTCTCGAAATCCTCGAGCTGGGCTGCGGTCGGCAGTTCACCGTAAAGCAGCAGGTAGCAGACCTCGAGGTAATGCGATTTGGACGCCAGCTGGTCGATCGGGTAGCCGCGGTGCAGCAGCTCGCCTTTGTCGCCATCAATATAGGTGATGGTGCTGTCGCAGCTGGCGGTGGAAGTGAAGCCCGGGTCGTAGGTGAACACACCTGCCTGCGCGTAGAGCTTGCGGATGTCGACAACATCGGGCCCGGCCGTCGGCGAGAAAATGGGCAGCTCAAAGCTTTCGCCATCCAGCGTGAGCGTGGCTGATTTCTGTGTGTCGGTCATAAATGTCCCTTCCTGTTGCAGGCACGAATACCGCCCGGTCCGGGTGCATTCATGCGGGCAGCGCCTGCGCGGTTTCGCGCAGGGGTTGTCGTATCAAAACAGGCTTTCCCGGGCGTTAAGACCGCAGTCAGCCTGTTGCGTCCTTGAGCCGGGCGAGGGTTTCCTCGCGGCCTAGAATCAGCATCATGTCGAACACCGAAGGCGTTACCGCCCGGCCGGCCAGCACCGCCCGCAAGGGGCCTGCCAGTTTGCCGAACTTGGTATCATGGGCTTCTGCAAATCCGTTCAGAAGCGCCTCCAGATCGTCACGGACCCAGCTAGCATTTTGCAGCTGCGGCGTCAATTCTTCCAGTATACCATCGGATACAGACGTCAGAGCCTTTTCTGCCTTCGCGTCCCGGTCAAGAGGCCGTGAAGCAAGGATAAAATGCGCTTTTTCAAGCAGTTCAGGGAAGGTGCGCGCGCGGTCCTTGAGGCAATACATCGCACGCTCCAGACCTTGTGACTGCGCGTCAGTCAGGGCGGGTTCCCCGGCAGCCGCCAAATAGGCGCAGATTTCCTGCCGCAGTGCGGCATCATCGCCGATGGCAATGTGCTGGCCGCAGAGATTCTCCAGCTTCTTGGTGTCGAACCGGGCCGGGCTTTTGCCGATGCCGCCGAGATTAAACCACTCTTTGGCCTGCGCGTCCGTAAAAAACTCGTCATCGCCGTGTGACCAGCCGAGACGTGCCAGGTAGTTGCGCATGCCGGCAGCCGGATAGCCCATCGCCTGGTATTCCTGTGCGCCAAGCGCGCCGTGGCGCTTGGAGAGCTTTTTGCCGTCGGCGCCGTGGATCAGCGGGATATGCGCCCAGACTGGCACGTCCCAGCCCATCGCCTGATAGATCATCATCTGGCGGGCGGCGTTGTTCAGGTGATCGTCGCCGCGGATCACATGGGTCACGCCCATGTCGTGATCATCAACCACAACCGCCAGCATATAGACCGGGGTGCCGTCGGAGCGCAGCAGAATCATGTCGTCCAGCTGGTCGTTGCGGATGGTGACGTCGCCCTGCACCTCATCCTGGATCACGGTGGCGCCGTCCTGCGGCGCCTTGATGCGGATCACATAAGGCGCGTCCGGGTGGCTGGCGGCATCCGCGTCGCGCCAGGGAGAGCGGTAGAGCGTCGATTTGCCCTCTGCCTTGGCCTGATCGCGGAAGGCAGCAATTTCTTCCTGGGTGGCAAAGCACTTATACGCCTTGCCTTCGGCCAGCAGCTGTTTCGCCACTTCGGCGTGGCGGTCCGCGCGTTCAAACTGGCTGATCACCTCACCGTCATGGTCCAATCCCAGCCATTCCATACCCTGCAGGATGGCCGCGGTGGCCTCCGGCGTGGAGCGTTCGCGGTCGGTATCCTCGATCCGCAGCAGGAACTTACCGCCACGGCCGCGGGCATAGAGCCAGTTGAACAGCGCGGTGCGGGCGCCGCCGATATGCAGATAGCCGGTGGGAGAGGGCGCGAAGCGGGTGACAACCGGTTGGGTCATGTGCAGGATTTACCTTTTGGAAACCATGTGAGGCGTAGAGTTTCCGCCTGTCTACCGGGCCAGAAGGCGGGGGGCAAGCATGGGGCTTGGAACTGCAGTCAGCGACGTTCTGCAAGGCCAGCGCGGCAACCTGTTTCCCTGGGTGCCGGTGTTTCTGGGTGCCGGGATCGGAGCCTATTTCAGCCTGAAAACCGAACCGGGCACCGCGGCAATAACCGCGTTGGGCTGTGCGTCGCTGCTGCTGGGGGCTTGCGCGCTGTTGCGGCGGCCTATGGCCTTTCTGTGCTGGGTTCCAGCGCTTCTGGCGGCGGGGATTTGCCTGGCGTTTGCACGCACCCATCTGGTGGCCGCTCCGGTACTGGACTTCCGCTATTACGGACCGGTTGAGGGTCGGGTGGTGACTGTCGACCGCTCTCCTACGGACGCGCTGCGGCTGACGCTGGATCAGGTGCGGCTGGACCGGGTTGCGCCGGAGGATACGCCCGCGCAGGTCAGGGTTTCACTGAAGGGGCAAGCGGAAATACCGCCGCCCGGCGCGCGGGTGATGACCACCGCGCATCTCTTGCCGCCGCAGGGGCCGGCGGAACCGGGCGGTTTCGACTTCCGCCGCCATGCCTGGTTCAAACAGCTGGGCGGGCTGGGATATACCCGCGTGCCGGTGCTGCTGGCCGAAGCCCCCGGTGAAGACAAACCAGTTGAGCAGCTGCGCAGATCGCTGGCGCAGTATTTGCAAAAACAGCTGCCGGGCGAGACCGGCGGGTTTGCCGCGGCTGTCACAGCCGGCGACCGCAGCGGCGTGGGGGAGGAAACACTGACCGCGCTGCGGCAGAGCAACTTGGCGCATCTGCTGGCAATTTCAGGCCTGCATATGGGTTTGCTGACCGGGTTTGTTTTCGCCGCGCTTCGAACTCTGATGTGCCTGGTACCATGGGTTGCGTTGCGCTGGCCGGTCAAGAAACTGGCCGCAGTTGCTGCGCTGACCGCGGGGGCCGGGTATCTGCTGCTGTCGGGCGGCAATGTCGCGACAGAGCGCGCCTTTGTCATGGTGGCGGTGATGTTCGGCGCGGTGCTCTTGAACCGCCGGGCGATCACCCTGCGCGCGGTCGCGGTGGCGGCGGTGATCGTGTTGCTGAAGCGGCCGGAAAGCCTGCTGAGCCCTGGTTTCCAGATGAGCTTTGCCGCCACCGCAGCGCTGGTGGCCGTATTTGCCGCGCTGCGGGACGGGCAGGTGCCGCTGGGGCCGCGCTGGCTGCGGCCTGTCTTGGCGCTGGTTGTCTCCTCCGCGGTGGCCGGGGCGGCAACGGCCCCCTTTGCGGCGGCGCATTTCAACACCATTCCGCATTACGGCCTGCTGGCAAACCTTCTGTCGGTGCCGGTGATGGGCACGATTGTGATCCCCGCTGCGGTGCTGGCGCTGTGCCTGGCACCGCTGGGGCTGGAGTGGATCGGGCTGACAGTGATGCAATGGGGCTTGGACTGGATCCTGATGGTGGCCAGTACCGTATCCGGCTTTGACGGCGCAGTGTCGCATGTGGCGGCGCCAGTGCCCTGGGTGCTGCCGCTGCTGGCCGGAGGGTTCGTCTTTGCGGTGGCCTGGCAGGGGCGGTTGCGGCTGGCAGGTCTGCTGCCAGCCGCAGCAGCTTTTGCTCTCTGGACCTCATCCGGGCGTCCCGACATCCTGATTGCCGACTCCGGCGGGCTGATCGGGGTGATGGAAGCAGATGGCCGTGCGCTGTCGCGCGCCAAGGGGCAGGCGTTCACCGCCGGGATCTGGCTGGAGAACGACGGCGATCCGGCACCTCAGCCTGTTGCCGCTGCCCGCTGGGAAGAAGGGCTGGACCGGATTCCGGTCTGGCAGGGCGCGGGCTACCGTCTGCTGCACGCGCCGGGAAAGCGTAAGCTGGCGGCTGTAAGCGGCTGCAACGAAAGGGACATAATCATTTCCACTGTGCCGGACGACGGCAATTGCCTGCTGCTGACACCGGAGGTGATGCGGCAGACCGGCAGTATTGCCATGACACGCGAAGGTGAGATCCTGACAGCGCGGGAGGCTGCAGGCGAGCGGCCCTGGACCGGCTGGCAGCCGGAGGGGCGGGAAATCCGCCGCCTTCGGCAGCTGCTGAGTGGAGCTGGAGGTCAGTAGGTGCGGATCAGGCCGACCAGGCGGCCCTGGACCTGAACCATGTCTTCGGGATAGCGGCGGGTTTCATAGGCCGGGTTGGCGGCCTCCAGCGCGATCATCGACCCCTCGCGGTAGTAGCGTTTCAGCGTTGCCTCCTGGCCTTCGACCAGCGCCACCACGATGTCGCCGTTGTCGGCGGCAGCGCTTTCGCGGATCACCACGATGTCGCCATCGTTGATACCGGCCTCAATCATGGAATCGCCCTTCACTTCCAGCGCGTAGTGCTGGCCGCCTGTGGCAATCATGCCCCCTGGCACTGCGACCTGATGCGAGACCTGGCTGATTGCCTCAATCGGCACGCCGGCAGCGATGCGACCCATCACCGGCAGTTCAACCGCCGCTTGGCGCAGCGGGTCCGCCGAAGCGCGGGCAGGAGCGGTGGTTTTGGCCTGACCGCCGTCAATCACCTTGGGGGCAAACCCCTGCGGTTCGCCAGTGCCGCCAAGGCTTTCTGGCAGGCGGATGATTTCAATGGCACGCGCACGGTGAGGCAGGCGGCGGATGAAGCCGCGTTCCTCCAGTGCCGTGATCAGCCGGTGGATGCCCGATTTCGACCTGAGGTCGAGTTCCGTCTTCATTTCATCAAAACTGGGGGGCACGCCATCGCGCTGCAGGCGTTTGTGAATGAATTCCAGCAGTTGAAGTTGCTTCTTTGTGAGCATCGCCGCTCCCTCCGTGCCTCAGGTTTTCTTTTGTTCTACGCATGTTCACGTTTTGTGTCAACATGGCTGTATCTGAAGAATGGCAGCGGCAGGCCCGGAAGCTGCCGCCACCGGTTTGAGTATTTGTGCAAATAAGAAGTGGGGTCAGACGGGGAGGTATTGCACCGTTTCGCCTACCGCACGGGCGCTGTCATCTGGTGCACGCACCAGGAGGGCATTGGCCTCTGCCAGAATGGTGAGGAGAGAGCTGTCCTGATTTTCAAAGGCGGTCAGCTGGCCGTTTTCGACCTTTGCCCGCATGTAATGCTCCCGCGGGCCGTTCTCGCCGAGCGGCTCTGCAAGGGTTGCTTCCTGCAGTTGCTGGGCTTCAGAAGGCAATCCCAGCATGGCGCGGATCATTGGCGCCAGGAAGACATGGCCGCAAACCATGGCCGAAACCGGGTTGCCCGGCAGGCCGACCATCGCGGCACTGCCCATGCGGCCAGCCATAAGCGGCTTGCCGGGGCGCATGGCGACCTTGTAGAAGCTGCGCTCCATCCCGAGGTCCTGCGCCACCTTGCCGACCAGATCGTGATCGCCGACCGAGGCGCCGCCGATGGTGACCACCAGATCCGCTCCCTCTGCCAGTTCAAACGCGGTGCGCAGAGCGCTTTCGGTGTCGCGGGCAATGGGCAGGATACGGGCGCGGGCGCCCATGCCTTCCAGCATCGCCTTGAGACCGAAGGTGTTGGAGGCGATGATCTGATCCGGTCCGGGCGCATCCCCGGGCATCACCAGTTCGTCGCCGGTGGAGATCAGCGCAACCTCCGGGCGGCGTGTGACGGGGACCGCGGGGATGTTCATCGCGGCCAGCAGGGCAATGTCTGCAGGCGTCAGCAGCCGCGGCGCGCTGACGGTCTGGCCATCGGTGAAATCGCCGCCGCGGGGGCGGATATTGTGGTTGCTGCCAGGTTCATCGGTGATGGTGATGAGGTCGCCGCTGCGGGTCACATCCTCTTGTATCACAACGAAACTTGCGCCTTCCGGTACCGGGGCACCGGTGAAGATCCGCACCGCCTGTCCGGCGCCGACGCGGCCACCAAAGGCGTGGCCGGCAGCGGCCTCGCCGATCACCTTGAACATGGCGTGCAGCTCAACCTCGGCGGCGTTTACTGCGTAGCCATCCATGGCAGAGGCAGAGAACGGCGGCTGGTCTCGGCGGGCCTGGAGATCGCGGGCAAGCACCCGGCCTGCGGCCTCCGCAAGCGGAACTTCCTCGGTTTCCAGCTGGCTGACAAGCGCCAAAAGATGTGCGCGGGCTTCGCTGACGGAGATCATTTACGCCTCGTACCTGCCTGATTTTCCGCCATCTTTCAGCGTGACGCGGATGCCGCCGATCTGCATCGCCTTATCCACGGCCTTGGCCATGTCATAGACGGTGAGCGCGGCGGTGGAGACGGCGGTGAGCGCTTCCATCTCGACCCCGGTCTGGCCGGTGGTCTTGACCGTGGCCTCAATCCGCACGCCGGGCAGGTCAGGGTCCAGCGTCAGTTCCACCGCGACCTTGGTCACCGGCAGCGGGTGGCAGAGCGGGATCAGGTCCGGTGTCTTCTTGGCCCCCATGATACCGGCAAGGCGGGCCACAGACAGAACATCACCCTTTTTGGCGCGGCCTTCGGCAATGATATCAAAGGTTTCCTGCGCCATGGTGATGTGGCCCTCGGCGGTGGCGATGCGCGAGGTCACTGCCTTGTCCGAGACGTCGACCATATGGGCGTCGCCCTTGGTGTCGAAATGGGTGAGGCTCATGAGGCTCTCCTTACATCATGCCCGGCATCAGCGGGTTAGCGAGCAGCGCGCGGGTGGCGCCGGCCACATCATCCTGCCGCATCAGGCTCTCGCCGATCAGGAAGGTGCGGGCGCCGTAGCGGGCCATATCGCTAAGGTCCTCCGGCGTGAACAGTCCGCTTTCGCAAACGATGGTACGGTCCGCGGGCACCATGCGGGAAAGGGTTCGGGTGGTGTCCAGCGTGGTCTCAAAGGTTTTGAGGTTGCGGTTGTTGATGCCCATCAGCGGTGATTTCAGGTTGCAGGCACGTTCCAGTTCTTCCGCGTCATGCACTTCCAAGAGCACATCCATGCCCCACTCAAAGGCACTTTCCTCCAGCTCCTGCGCCTGGGCGTCGGAAACCGAGGCAAGGATGATCAGGATGCAATCGGCCCCCAGCGCGCGGGCTTCGGCGACTTGATAGGTGTCATACATGAAATCCTTGCGCAGGGCAGGAAGGGAGCAGGCGGCGCGGGCCTGGGTAAGGAACTCCTTGGCGCCCTGGAAACTGGGAGTGTCCGTCAGCACCGACAGGCAGGTGGCGCCGCCGTCTTCATAAGCCTTGGCGAGTTCCGCAGGTTCAAAATCGGGGCGGATCAGGCCCTTGGAAGGACTCGCCTTCTTGATCTCGGCAATCAGGCCGTAGCCGGAGCGGTTAGCTTGCATCAGGCTATTGGCGAAACCGCGCACCGGGGAGGCATTCTTCGCCTCGGCCTCGACCGCCTCAAGCGGTTTGGCGGCCTTGTCCGCGGCCACTTCCTCGAGCTTGTAGGCCTTGATCTTGTCGAGCACGTTTTCGGTCATTCCAGTTCCACTCATGCCTGGGCCTCCGTTCCTGCGTTCCAGTCTATGGCATCCTCGCCGCGGGCGGTAAGCCAATTGTTCACTTTTGAAAAGGGCCGGGACCCGAAGAAACCGCGCCGCGCCGACAGGGGCGAGGGATGGGCGGTTTTCAGGATCAGGTGATCGCCCGGTTTGATATGTTTTTCAAGCTTTTGCGCCGCATTTCCCCAGAGAATGTAAACCGTCGGGGTTTCCGAGGTCAGCTCCAGTACCTGGTGCACCAGGTGGTGCCAGCCGAGATGCTTGTGGCCGTTCGCTTCACCCGCCGGGACCGAGAGAGCGGTGTTCAGCAAAAGCACACCCTGTTGCGCCCATGGGCGCAGGTCCGCGTTGGGGCGGGTGACGCCAAGGTCCTCCTGCAGCTCCTTGTAAATATTAGACAAAGAGCGGGGAAGGGGGCGCACATGCGGTTCTGCCGAGAAGGCCAGCCCGTGGGCGTGGCCGGGTGTGGGATAGGGATCCTGGCCAAGGATCACCACGCGGGTGTCCTGCGGCTGGGTCAGTTCCAGCGCCGCAAAACGCTGGTGCGCGGGCGGCAGAATGTCCCGGGCGTCCGCTGCGATCGCGGCGGCAATGCCCGGCCATTGATCCTGAAAGAACGGCAGGCTGGACCAGGCGCCCAGCCCTGCGGGCAGACCGGTCATGCGGCTGAGGTGATCCGGGCCAGAGCCTCGACCTTGGCCTTGGCCGCGCCGCTGTCAATGGATTCTGCAGCCAAGGCGGCTCCTTCCTTGAGATCGGCAGCCTTGCCCGCAACCACCAGCGCGGCGGCGGCATTCAGCAGCACCGCGTCGCGGTAGGCCGAAGGCGTGCCCTGCAGCAGAACCCGGAAGGCCATGGCGTTCTCCTCCGGCGTGCCGCCGATAATCTTGTCAAAAGAATGCACCGGCAGGCCAGCGTCTTCGGGGTGAAGCTCCACGTCACGGATGCTGCCGTCCTCCTCCAGCGCGGAGACCCAGCTGACGCCGGTGATGGTCAGCTCATCAGTGCCGTCGGAGCCGTGGACCAGCCAAGCGCGATCTGAGCCAAGCGCCTTGAGGGTTTCCGCCATCGGGCGGATCATCTCGCGGCTGAAGGCGCCGGTCAGCTGCCGCTTGACGCCGGCCGGATTGGTGAGGGGGCCAAGGATGTTGAAGATGGTGCGGGTGCCCAGCTCCTGGCGGGTTGGCATCACATGCGCCACTGCCGGGTGGTGCATCGGCGCCATCATGAAACCGATCCCGGCTTCATTTATTGCCTTTTCAACCACATCCGGGCCGACCATCACGTTAATTCCCATTTGGGACTGCATGTCGGCAGTGCCGGATTTCGAGCTGAGGTTGCGGTTGCCATGCTTGGCAACCACAACACCGGCGCCCGCTGCGACAAAGGCAGTTGCGGTGGAGATGTTTAGGGTATTTTTGCCGTCGCCGCCGGTGCCGACGATGTCCATGGCGCCTGCAGGCGCCTTAACCGGGTTGCACTTGGCGCGCATCACGGCGGCGGCAGCAGCGTATTCATCAACGCTTTCACCGCGGGTGCGCATCGCCATCAGCAGGCCGCCGATCTGGCTGGGCGTCGCCTCGCCCTCAAACAGCAGGGTGAAGGCTTTCTCGGCTTCTTCGCGGCTCAGGGAACGCTCGGCGGCAGCACCGATCAGCGGCTTCAGCTGGTCGCTCATGCCGGCACCTGCATCACATCGAGGAAGTTCTTCAAGAGCGCGTGGCCGTGTTCAGAGGCGATGGATTCCGGGTGGAACTGGACGCCGTGGATCGGCAGCTCCTTGTGCTGCAGGCCCATGATGGTGCCGTCTTCCAGTTCAGCCGTGATTTCCAGGCAATCGGGCAGGCTTTCGCGCTCCACCACCAGGGAGTGGTAGCGGGTTGCCTCAAAAGGTGTCGGTAAACCCTTGAAAACGCCGGTGTCCTTGTGGTGCATCATGCCCATCTTGCCGTGCACGATCTCGTGGCAGCGGACCACCTTGCCGCCAAAGGCCTGGCCGATGGTCTGGTGGCCAAGGCAGACACCCATCAGGGGCGTCTTGGTCTCCGCCGCGGCTTCTGTCAGGGCGAGGCAAATGCCGGCCTGATCCGGGTCGCACGGGCCGGGCGACAGCAGAATGCCTGCGGGCTTCATCGCCATCGCTTCCTGCACGTTGATGGCGTCGTTGCGGTGCACTTCCATTTCGGCGCCAAGCTCGCCGAGGTAATGGACGAGGTTGTAGGTGAAGGAATCGTAGTTATCGATCAGCAGCAGCATCTTGCGGGCTCTTTTAAGGGTGGCGGGCGGGGTGCGCGCCGCAGTATAGTGGTTGCAACATACTTGTTCAGGGATACGGGGCAGCGTCAAGGGCAGGAAAGGCGAATGCAGGGGCGAACCGGCACAAGGATCGCGCAGGCAGGCTGATACGGCGCAGCACCTCAGAAAGATTGAGAGGCAAAACAGGCATGCGTGGATTTCTGGGCGGCGTGAGTGTCGGGGCATTACTGGCGGCTGGCGGGCTGGCGATGCTGTCATTGTCAGTGCCTTTGCCGCAGATGGCACTCAAACCGGAAGCAGCGCCGGAACCTTCCGGGCAGACAGCCGGCACTGCGCCTGCGCCAGCGAAAACCGAGGCCGTTGAGGCACCGCAACCTGTTGCACATGATCCCGGCGAGGCGCCGCAGATGCCCAACGGAGGCGGCGAAACGGCGGCTGTTGCAGCCAGCGGCCAGAGGGACGCCGATCTGGCCGAGGTTCAGCCCGAAGCGCCCGGGGCAGATGCCGCGGGGGATGACCTGAGCGCCCTGGCTGGCGCCGATACCTCCCCGGCGGAACAGCCGGCGGTTGGGCTTGTCACCGCAATGCAAGGTGCGGGAAAGCTTGCACCCGCAGAGGCCCCTGAACCCGCCGGGACAGTTGTGGAGCACCAGCCGCAAGCGGCGTTGCCCGCGGCCCCGGAGGCGCCAGGCAGCGAAAGTGTGATCGTGGCGGCAACCGAACCCGCAGCAGCGCCGGAAGAAAGCACCGGGACAGAAGACCTTAATCCGGTTGAACAGCCGGCTCAGGAGACCGCTCCTAAAACAGTGGAGGCGCCTGTATCCAGTAGCGTTCAGGTTCCGGATATCGGCAGCGCACCTGCAGAAATCACGCTTCCGGTGATTGGTGCTGCGTCCGGCGTGCCGGAGGCCGCAAACAGCAGTGATACAGATGAAGATGCTGAATCCGCGGCAGTTGCTACGGGTTCGGAAGCGGTGGAGCCTGCCGCGTTGACGCCCGGCATTGGTACGCCGGTTGTACCGCTGACCGAGCGGGACAAGCAGGAAACCGTTTCAGCCAATGGCAATGCCGAGCCAGCGGCCACCCCATTCACCGCACATGCCGAACCGTTCTTCAACCCGGAGGACCGGCCGTTGATGTCGATTGTGCTGATTGATGATGCCGGCGCTATCGGCGCAGAGGCCCTGGCGGAATTCCCCTATCCCTTGAGCTTTGCCATTGATCCCGACGATCCGCAGGCCGCCGAGAAAATGGCGGCGCGCCGGGCCGCAGGGTTTGAGGTGCTGATGCTGGCGGACCTGCCGCGTGAGGCCACACCGCAGGATGCCGAGACCGCATTGGAGGTCTGGCGCGGCAAGCTGCCGGAGGCGGTGGCAATCCTGGAGGGAGTTGATACCGGCGTGCAAGGAAACCGGCCGCTGGCAGACCAGGTTGCAGCGGTGGCGGCCGCTGCCGGCTATGGGCTGCTGACCCAGGACAGCGGTCTCAATACCGTGCAGAAACTGGCACTGCGCGATGGCGTGCCGGCCGGGGTGGTGTTCCGCGACTTTGACGGCGCGGGTCAGGATCCGCGGGCAATCCGGCGGTTCCTGGATCAGGCGGCGTTCCGGGCCGGGCAGGAAGGTGCAGTCATCATGCTGGGCCGTCTGCGCCCGGATACGATCTCAGCTTTGCTGTTGTGGGGGCTGCAGGACCGGGCAGAGCGGGTGGCGCTGGCACCGGTCTCGGCCAGCCTTGAGTCGCTGCTGCCAGGCAAGTGAGTTCTGCCAAATGAAAACGGCGCCCTGAAAGGGCGCCGCTGCCTCCGGCGGGGGTATTTTCAACCAGAAAGAAGCCGCAGCGCGGCAAGCCTGTGCATCAGCTATTGCCGCTGCCAGCAAAGCGTGCGGCATCGGCGGCTGCGCGGCGGATGGCGTTGGATTTGTGGACCGTCTCCATATATTCCGCCTCCGGGTCGCTGTCATACACAACGCCGCCGCCGGCCTGGATATAAAGGTTCTGATCCTTGACGATGGCGGTGCGCAGGGCGATGCACATGTCCATGTCGCCGCCAGCCGAGAAATAGCCGACGCCGCCGCCGTAGATGCCGCGCTTTTCCGGTTCCAGTTCGTCGATGATTTCCATCGCCCGCACCTTGGGCGCGCCGGAGACGGTGCCCGCGGGCATACCGGCAAAGAAAGCGTCGAGCGCGTCTTTGTCCTCAGCCAGCTCGCCCACGACGTTGGAGACGATGTGCATGACGTGGCTGTAGCGCTCGATGATGAACTTCTCGGTCGGGCGCACGGTGCCGATCTTGGCGACCCGGCCGGTGTCGTTGCGGCCCAGATCCAACAGCATCAGGTGTTCGGCCAGTTCCTTCTTGTCGGCCAGCAAATCCGCTTCCAGCGCCTTGTCTTCTTCGGGTGTGGCGCCGCGCGGGCGGGTGCCCGCGATCGGGCGGATGGTGACCTCCTGCCCGAAAACACGGACGAGGATTTCCGGTGATGCCCCGACAACCTGGAAGCCGCCAAAGTTGAAGTAGAACATGAAGGGCGACGGATTGGTGCGCCGCAGCGAACGGTAAAGTGCAAACGGCGGCTGGCGGAATTCCTGGGTCCAGCGCTGTGCCGGAACGACCTGAAAGATGTCGCCCGCGCGGATATATTCCTTGGCCTTCTCCACCGCGGCCATATAGCCCTCTTTGGTGAAGTTTGAGACCGGCGGGGAGACTTCGTGCGCGTCGCCGAGGTCGCGGCTTTCGGCGGGCATGGCGCGTTCCAGATCGCGCACCGCGTCCATCACCCGTTCGGCCGCCTGGGCGTAAGCCGCCTTGGCGGTCTGGCCGTCGCTGGACCAGACGGGGGATACCACGGTGACCTCACCCTTGACGCCATCCAGAACCGCAATGACCGAGGGGCGCAGCATCAGCGCATCGGGCAGGCCGAGCGGGTCGGGGTTCACGTCCGGCAGATGTTCCACCAGGCGGATCATGTCATAACCGAGGTAGCCAAAGAGGCCGGCCGCGGCCTGAGGCAGATCATCGGGCAGGTCAATCTTGCTCTCGGCAATCAGGGCCCGCAGATTGTCCATCGGGTTGCCGTCCTGGGGCGTGAAGTCATCCGCATCAAACCGCGCCGAGCGGTTCAGGGCCGACTGCTCCCCGTGGCAGCGCCAGACCAGATCCGGTTTCATTCCGATGATTGAGTAGCGCCCGCGCACTTCGCCGCCGGTCACCGATTCCAGCATGAAGGCGTCCTTCTGGGCGCCGGTCAGCTTGAGCATCAGTGACACCGGCGTGTCGAGATCTGCAGCAAGGCGGGTGTAGACGACTTGGTTTTCGCCGGCCTCATAGGCTTTGGCGAACGTGTCGAAATCGGGGGTCAGGGCCATGGATCTGGTGCCTTGATTACTGGAAGTTCGCCTGCGCTGCGTTCAGCGCCTGCTGGTCTACACGGGGTTCGGCGCGGGTCTGGACGTCCTGCGTATAGGCCTGGAACAGCTCCTGCGCCAGCGCTTGGTCCAGCTGCGCCTGCAGCGCCTGGGTGAGCAGGGTCATGTCGTCGCTTGCCTCCGGCGGCAGGATGGCATCGAGGCGGACAACCACGGCGGATTCTGCATCCTGCACCAGGCGGAAATCGCCAAGCTCCATTTCAAAGGCACCTGCGACCAGACCGGCCGGCACGGTGTCGATATAGGCGGTGCGGGTGAGGCCGGTTTCTGTTTTCACTTCGGCGTCCTCAGCAAATCCATCTGCTGCCTCTGCCTGCGCCAGCAACGCTTCGCCCTGATCCTTCAGCGCCGCAGCAAGCCGGTCCGCCTGCCAGGCGGTCAAGACCTTGTCCTTGGCATCACCAAAGGGTTCCGGGCGTTCCGGCAGGGTGTCATCCAGGCGGAGGGCAAACAGGCTGCCGTCCTCAAGGAAGCCAACCTCGGGGAAGTCGTCGGCGGTTACGCCAGCGGCGGCGGTGCGGAAGCCCTCATAGGCCGCGATGTCATCGCTGCTGTCCTCGGTCCAGTTGATCTGGGCCAGCTCCAGGCCGCTGTCGGTTGCCAGCTCCTCCAGCGTGGCGCCGCCGGCCAGCATGTCGTCAATGTCCTCGGCCTGAGTTTCCACCAGGCGGCGGGCGCGGTCGGAGGCCAGTTCCTCCACCAATTCCGGTTTGGCGTCTTCGAAGGTGGTGATCTGCGCCTCAAGCCGGCCGTTCACACGGTAGAGCGCCGGGCCAAGGTCCGAGGGCAGGGGGCCTGCCACGGTGCCCACCTCAGCAGCAAAGACATCAGTGCCGGCTGCGCCAAGGTCGCCCATGGTGACGTCGCCCATGTCGATGTCCTGAAGTGTCAGGCCGCGGGTCTCGACCAGGCTTTCGAAGGTGGCACCGCCGGTTTCCAGCTGCGCCTTGGCGCTGGCCGCGGCTTCCTCATCGCCAAACACCAGACGTTCGACCAGACGGCGTTCGGGAACCTGATACTGGTCAGAGCGGTCCTCGAACAGGCGCTGCAGCTGGGCCTCGTCCACCTCGATCTCGTCCAGCAGCATGGAGGGACGCAGAGCGGCATAGGTGATGACCTTGGTTTCCGGCAGCATGAACTGGTCCTGATTGGCCTCGTAGAAGGCTTGCAGGTCCGCGTCCGATGGCACCTCAGCTGTCAGGGCGATTTCCGCGGCGTTGATCTGCACATAGGAGAAGCTGCGGCGGGCGCCGATGTAGCTGGTCAGGGTTTCGGTCAGGGTATCGGGCATTTTTGCGCCGGACAGTACCGCGCTTTGCACGATGGTGCGGGCGGCCTCGCGGCGCAGGTCTTCTTCGAATTCCTTTTCCGTGAGGCCGGCATTGCGAAGGGCAAAGCTGTACGCCTCGCGGTCGAACTGTCCGTTCACACCCTGGAAGGCGTCGATGGCAGCCAGTTCCTCAATCAGGTTTTCATCACCCAGCGACAGGCCGAGGCTCTTAACCTCGTGATCCAGTGCCGCCAGGGAAATCAGGCGGCCCAGGACCACCCGGTCGAGGCCGAAAGCGGTCATCTGCGCCATAGACATCGCCTGGCCGGTTTGTGCCTGCAGAGCGCGCTGTTCGCGCTGCAACTCGCGCACGTAGGTGCCGATGCTTACATCCTCGTCACCGACCTGGGCGACGGAGGAAGAGGAACTGGAGAAATTCACGGCGCCAAAGCCGGCAAGGCCGACGATCAGCATCCCCATCAGGATCCAGACGAAGGTTTTGGATAGATGTTTCATGCCTGCGGCCATGATGCCCTCTTTATTGTTCTGCCGCGCAAGAGAGTGTCTTGCAGCGGGAAATGCCGCTGACTGAATACGCGGCTGCCCGCAGAGGGGCAAGATGAATGCAGCGCAAACTGCTGGATGGTCAGGGATTAAACGCGGCCAAGCGTTCAAACAGCGTGTGAATGCCCGCGCGGTCCACATTGGCAAAGGCAATGCGGAACTGGCGGGCACCGTCCGGGTCGCCCTCGGGCATGAACATGGAGCCCGGCAGCATCAGGACAGAGGCGTCCTGAACCAGCTGGCGCGCGATCTGGTCCGAGGGCTGAGTGAAGGGGTGTTCGACATAAGCGAAATAGGCGCCGCAGCCGAGCAGTTTCCAGCCTTTTTCGGCCAGCACCGGAAAGCCTTCCTCAATCGCGAGGCGGCGGTTGAGGATTTCCTGGCGTTCGCCTGCCAGCCAGTGATGCAGGTTTTCAATGCCCCACAGCGCGCCGGCCTGCCCCAATTGCGAGGGGCAGATGGTGACGGTGTCCAGAAACTTCTCCATCTCAAACAGGCGGTCCGTTGAGGCGGCGATGGCGCCGACGCGGTGGCCGGTCAGCCGGTAGGCCTTGGAGAAGGAATAGAGGTGGATCAGGGTGCTGTCCCAATCCGGCATCTGAAACAGCCCATGCGGGGCGCCGCCGCGGCTGTCGAAGTCGCGATAGGTTTCATCTACGATCAGCGCCAAGCCGCGGCTGCGGGCGAGGCTGAAGAATGACTGGACCAGGCCGCTGGGGTATTCCACGCCGCAAGGGTTGTTGGGCGTGACCAGCACGATGGCGCGGGTGCGGTCGGTGATAAGGGCCTCAGCCGCGGCCAGATCCGGCAGCATCCCCGCGCCCACATGCAGCGGCACGGCGGTGACGCCTGCCATGTCCAGCCACATTTTGTGGTTGAAGTACCAGGGGACCGGGATGATCACCTCATCGCCCTCACCGCAAAGGGCGGCAATGGCGGCAGCAAATGCCTGGTTGCAGCCGGAGGTGATGCCGACCTGTTCCGGCAGCACCTCCGCCTGATAGTGGCGGCACATCTGCTGCGCCAGTGCCCGGCGCAACGGGTCGTTGCCGAGGACGGGACCGTAGAGATGCGCGGAGACGTCATTGAGAGCGGCCTCCGCCAGCGCCTGGCGCAAACCTTCCGGCGGCGCCTCTGCCGGGGCGGCCTGGCTCACATTCAACAGCGGGCGGTCCGGCGGGAAATCCGCCCCGGCCACCCAGCGGCGCGATTCGACGATGGGCGATACAAAGGTGGATTGGGTGCGGGTCAGGGGCATGGGCGGCTCCGGGCTGCAGCGAAAGTTCAGGCGCATCCTGATGCGCACCGGGATATGTCTGGCACGGCGCCCGTTGCGGCTCAAGCGGGAAGGGCGCACGGGTTTGCCCTAAGGCCGGTCCAACCAACGAAAAAGGCGCGCTGTGACGCGCGCCTTTGGACTTCTGCAGGCTGGACCGCTTCAATCAGTGCCGCGATAGGGTTCGACGTACTGCAGGGCCATATCCCAGGGGAAGAAGATCCAAGTGTCCTGGCTAACCTCAGTAATAAAGGTGTCCACCATCGGCCGGCCCTTGGGCTTGGCGTAGACCGTTGCGAAATGCGCCTTGGGGTACATTTGGCGCACCAGTTCCAAGGTTTTGCCACTGTCGACCAGATCGTCAATGATCAGCACGCCCTCGCCGTCACCCATCAGGGCTGCATCCGGCGCCTTCAGCACCTCGGCCTCGCCCTGGGCCTGGTGATGGTAGGAGCGGACAGAAATGGTGTCGACGGTGCGGATGTCCAGCTCACGGCTGACGATCATCGCCGGCGCCATGCCGCCGCGGGTGATCGCCACAACGGCGCGCCAGGCGCCATCGTCGGGGCCTTGCCCGTCCAGGCGCCAGGCCAGGGCACGGCTGTCGCGGTGGATCTGGTCCCAGCTGATGTGAAAGCCTTTTTCGTGCGGCAGACGATCAGTCATTTTATGTGCTCCCCGCGGTATCGCGTCAGCTTGCCGGAGCCCGGACCGATGCCCGGGCCTCCGTGTTTTCAGTTACTTGGAGATATCCGGTGCATCCACCGCCTTCATGCCGACGACATGATAGCCCGCATCCACATGCAGGTTCTCTCCGGTGACGCCGGAGCTGAGGTCGGACAGCAGGTAGAGCGCGGACTTGCCCACATCGTCGATGGTCACGTTGCGGCGCAGCGGTGAGTTGTACTCGTTCCACTTCATGATGTAGCGGAAATCGCCGATACCCGATGCAGCCAGGGTCTTGATCGGGCCGGCAGAGATCGCGTTGACGCGGATTCCGTCCTTGCCCAGGTCCTCGGCCAGGTATTTGACGGAGGCCTCGAGCGCGGCCTTGGCAACACCCATCACGTTGTAATGCGGCATCACTTGCTCGGCACCGTAATAGGTCAGGGTCAGCAGCGAGCCGCCGTCCTTCATCATCTTCTCGGCGCGGTTTGCCACGGCGGTAAAGGAGAATACCGAGATGTCCATGGTCATCTGGAAGTTGCTGCGGCTGGTGTCGACGTAACGGCCGCGCAGTTCATTCTTGTCGGAGAAGCCGATGGCGTGAACGACGAAGTCCAGCTTGCCCCATTTTGCTTCCAGTTCGGCAAACAGCGCGTCGATCGACGCTTCGTCCGAGACGTCGCAAGGCAGGACGATGTTGCTGCCCAGTTGCTCTGCCAGCGGGTCGACCCGCTTCTTCAGCGCATCGCCCTGATAGGAAAAGGCAAGCTCGGCCCCGGCATCGGCGCAGGCCTTGGCAATGCCCCACGCAATGGATTTGTCGTTGGCCAGGCCCATGATGAGGCCGCGCTTACCGGCCATCAGTTGACTAGACATGCAGGTTCTCCGCCTGTGATCTGATAATTTAGCGGTGTTTATAATGCCGCGCGGGGCGCTTCAAGGGTGCTTACCCTTGTAGGCAGAAACGAAGCTGCCTAGGTTGCGTTCAAATTCCCGTTTGAGGTGCTCATGTCCGACCGCACAGGTATATTCGCAGGCGACGACCCCTTTGCCATAGCCAGGACCTGGCTCGGAGAGGCAGAACGGTCCGAACCCAACGACCCGAACGCCATCGCGCTGGCCACGGTGGATGCGACTGGGCTGCCCAACAGCCGCATGGTGCTGCTCAAGGAAATAGAGGACGGCGCCTTTGTCTTTTATACCAACTATGAGAGCGCCAAAGCGCAGGAGCTGGATCATGCAGGCAAGGCTGCATTTGTCATGCACTGGAAATCCTTGCGCCGCCAGATCCGGGTGCGCGGAACCATCACGCGCGAGGACGGGCCGCAGGCGGATGAATACTATAGATCCCGCTCACTCAAGAGCAGGCTAGGCGCCTGGGCCTCGAAACAGTCTCAGCCGCTGGACAGCCGCGGCACGCTGATGGCGGAGGTCGCAAAAGTGACAGCGATGAAGGGACCGAATCCGGAACGGCCGCCGTTCTGGGGCGGCTACCGTCTGGTACCTTTGGAAATCGAGTTTTGGGCCGATGGCGCCTTCCGGTTGCACGACCGGTTCCGCTGGCGCCGCGATGACGCATCTGCAGCATGGAATATTAATCGCCTTAATCCCTGACAGGAATCGTCAGTTTACCTTGGGTCAAGTCGTCTTTCGTGACATTTTCAAGACTTTTTAGCTTGAATTCCAAGGTCAGTTTGGCGCATCAGGGCAGCATCAAAAAAACAAGAAACGCGGTAGGGAAAATCCAGTGGCAGAAGATCTCAGCAGCTTGCAGCAAGTTCAGGGGCTGGTGAAGTGGTTCGACCCGGCGAAAGGGTATGGCTTTGTCGTTTCCGACGCTGGCGGCCCGGATATCCTTCTGCACGTGAATGTACTGCGTAATTTCGGGCAAAGCTCTGTCGCGGACGGCGCCCGGATTGAAATCGTAACGCATCAGACCGGCCGCGGCGTTCAAGCGGTTGAGGTCATCTCGATCCAGCCGCCGGAACGCGAAGACACCCCGGTGCTGAGCGACTTTGCCGAGCTGGACATGGTCAGCCTGCAGAACGAGCCGCTGGAGCCCGCGCGGGTCAAGTGGTTCGACAAGGGCAAGGGTTTCGGCTTTGCCAATGTGTTTGGCCGGGATGAAGATGTGTTCCTGCATGTTGAGGTTCTGCGCCAGTCCGGCTTGGCGGACCTGCAGCCGGGCGAAGCACTGGCGATGCGGGTGATTGACGGCAAGCGCGGCCGCATGGCGGTCGAAGTTCTTGCATGGGAAGCCGCATTGGCGGCCGGCAGCCAGGTCTGATCTGGTGCCGCGGCGTCTTCTTAGCTGGAGTTTCGCCGCCACCGCATTTTCCGTGATTGCCGCCCCAGTCTTTGCCGGGGATTGCAAGCCCGGCAGGGTAGACCTGCGCGGCAGTTGGGGGCAGACCGGGTTCTCTGTTGAAATTGCCGATGACGAGCAGGAGCGCGCCCAAGGGCTGATGTTCCGCGAAACGATGCCGCGCGGGGCAGGGATGCTGTTCGTCTATGAGCACCCCCAGCCGGCGGCGTTCTGGATGAAGAACACGCTGATCCCGCTGGACATCATTTTCCTGGATGAAAGCGGACGGGTCACTTCGGTTCATGAAAATGCCAAACCCGGCGATCTGACGCCAATCCCAGGCGGCGATGAAGTGTTTGCCGTTCTCGAAATAAACGGTGGACTGGCCCGCCGCTACGGTATCGCCCCGGGCAGTCAGATGCGGCATGAAATTTTTTCCGCCAGAGGCGCAGTTTGGCCCTGTTAGGGGTTTTCAAATCACTTCGCCGGAGATAGGAAGGCGCACGGTCCGGGGCGTGGCGCAGTCTGGTAGCGCACCTGTTTTGGGTACAGGGGGTCGTGAGTTCGAATCTCGCCGCCCCGACCACTTCTCTCCATAAAATTGCAGCGAATCTTTGCCAGGTAAAACCGCCTGAAGGATTCGGTTCCCGCTTTTGGGGAGGGTAATCGACTTGATGCAATCATGAGTGTTAATACTTTCTTAATACACTGTTAACACTCCCTTAACCAACTGCCGCTGAACCGCATCAGTTTGTTAAGGACGCCACGGGGTCCAATGCTGCAGCGCCATGATACCATCGGAAGATCACCGTAAAGTTGTTTGTGCATGCCACTTGCCGCTGGCCGCTCAAGGGATGTGAATCATTGCCCGAATGAGCTGCCGCTCCGGCGCCTCTGCGACGCGGCAAGTTACTTGCTTGGCATAAGAAATCCGGGTTGCCCGCAAACTGGATTTTTACACCGCCGGACGTGGCAGCCTGTGGATGAATCAATGGCCGTCGCCGGACCCTTGAAACCGCGAATAGCGTCAACAGCAAAGATCGTTGCCAAGGGGTAAATTTAACGTTGACCCTTTGTGTGTGAATACGCCAAATTGTGGACACCGGTTGCGATGGCACTAAATCTGGTGGGTTAAGGGGCCACAGCAACAACGCTGAAGACAGCAGACAGTCCTTTGTAGAATGGCCGGCGAGGGCCGCAAGTGCGCCGTATGCGGCGTGCGCTGGGTATCTGCGTGTTGCGTGGCCGGGACATTTGGTGCGGGGGCACCGTGACACTTGACCGATGTGTGCTTGAGAAGGGGCAGAGCATGAAGATCGAACGGAAATTCACCAAACCCGGGCAGGATGCTTATGCCGATCTGGCTTTTGTCTCCGCCACCTCGGAGATCCGTAACCCGGACGGGACCATTGTTTTCCGGCTCGACAACATCGAAATCCCGTCTTCTTGGAGCCAGGTCGCAAGCGACGTCATTGCTCAGAAGTATTTCCGCAAGGCCGGTGTGCCGTCCCGGCTGAAGAAAGTCCGTGAAAAAGACGTGCCCGAGTTCCTGTGGCGCTCTGTCCCCGATAAGGGCGCGGAATTTGGCGGTGAGACGTCCTCCAAGCAGGTTTTCGACCGTCTGGCGGGCGCCTGGGCCTACTGGGGCTGGAAGGGCGGCTATTTCTCCTCCGAGGAGGATGCGCGCGCTTACTACGACGAGATGCGCTACATGCTGGCGACCCAGCGCTCGGCCCCGAACTCGCCCCAGTGGTTCAACACTGGCCTGCACTGGGCCTATGGCATCGACGGCCCGGCGCAGGGCCACCACTACGTCGACTACAAGACCGGCAAACTGACCAAGTCTGACAGCGCTTATGAACACCCTCAGCCGCATGCCTGCTTCATCCAGTCGGTCTCCGATGACCTGGTGAAGGATGGCGGCATCATGGACCTGTGGGTGCGTGAGGCGCGTCTGTTCAAATACGGCTCCGGCACCGGTACCAATTTCTCCCATCTGCGCGCCGAGGGCGAGCCGCTGTCCGGCGGCGGCAAATCCTCCGGCCTTATGGGCTTCCTCAAAATCGGCGACCGCGCGGCGGGCGCCATCAAATCAGGCGGCACAACCCGTCGGGCAGCAAAAATGGTGATCGTTGACGCCGATCACCCGGATATCGAAGACTTCATCCAGTGGAAGGTGATCGAGGAGCAGAAGGTCGCGTCCATCGTCGCGGGCTCCAAGATGCACGAGAAGATGCTGAACGGCATTTTCGAGGCGATCCGCAGCTGGGACGGGGCTGAGGCCGACGCCTACGACCCTGCGGTCAACGGCGGGCTGAAATCGGCCATCCGAGAGGCCAAGAAGGTGGCGATCCCGGAAACCTACATCAAGCGGGTGCTGGATTACGCCAAGCAGGGCCACACCTCGATCGAGTTCCCGACCTATGACACCGACTGGGATTCCGAGGCCTACAGCTCTGTCTCCGGGCAGAACTCCAACAACTCGATCCGGGTGACCAACGCCTTCCTGCATGCGGTCGAAAAAGACGCCGACTGGGAGCTGTTCAACCGCACCGACGGCAAGGTTGCCAAGGTGATCCGGGCGCGCGATCTGTGGGAGAAAGTCGGCCACGCAGCCTGGGCCTGTGCCGATCCCGGCATCCAGTTCCACGACACCGTGAACGAGTGGCACACCTGCCCGGAAGATGGTGAGATTCGCGGCTCAAACCCTTGTTCGGAATACATGTTCCTGGACGACACCGCCTGCAACCTGGCATCTCTGAACCTGCTGAGCTTCCTGAAGGACGGCCAGTTCCAGGCAGATGACTACATGCATTGCTGCCGCCTGTGGACGCTGACGCTGGAAATTTCGGTGATGATGGCCCAGTTCCCGTCCAAGGAAATCGCACAGCGCTCCTATGACTTCCGCACCCTGGGTCTGGGCTATGCCAATATCGGCGGCCTGCTGATGAACATGGGCTACAGCTACGACTCGGATGAGGGCAGGGCGCTTTGCGGTGCGCTGACCGCGCTGATGACCGGTGTGGCCTATGCGACCTCCGCCGAGATCGCATCGGAACTGGGTGCCTTCCCGGGCTACGCGAAAAACGCAGACCACATGCTGCGTGTGATCCGCAATCACCGCAATGCTGCAAAGGGCAATGCTGACGGATATGAGGCGCTGTCCGTGAAACCGGTGCCGCTGGATATCGCCAGCTGCCCGGATGCGCTGCTGACCGATCTGGCCGCCAGCGCCTGGGACGAAGCACTGGAACTGGGCGAAAAGCACGGCTACCGCAACGCCCAGACCACGGTGATTGCACCGACCGGCACCATTGGCCTGGTGATGGACTGCGACACCACAGGGATCGAGCCGGATTTTGCCCTGGTGAAGTTCAAGAAGCTCGCTGGCGGCGGCTACTTCAAGATCATCAACCGTTCGGTTCCGTCGGCGCTGGAGGGTCTGGGCTACAGCTCCTCGCAGATCGAGGAAATCGTGTCTTATGCGGTGGGCCATGGCTCCATCGGCAACGCGCCGGGCATCAACCACACCTCGCTGGCAGGCCACGGTTTTGGCCCGAACGAGCTGGCCAAGGTGGATGCGGCGCTGGAATCGGCCTTTGACATCCGCTTCGTGTTCAACCAGTGGACCCTGGGTGAGGATTTCTGCACCGGCGTGCTGGGCATCCCGGCAACCAAGCTGAACGATCCAACCTTCGATCTGCTGCGCCACTTGGGCTTCACCAAGAAGGACATCGAGGCTGCCAACGATCACGTCTGCGGCACCATGACCCTGGAAGGCGCACCGCATCTGCAGGAAGAACACTATGCGATCTTTGACTGCGCCAATCCGTGCGGCAAGAAAGGCAAGCGTTTCCTGAGTGTTGACAGCCATATCTGCATGATGGCGGCGGCCCAAAGCTTCATCTCCGGCGCGATCTCCAAGACCATCAACATGCCGAACTCGGCCACTATCGAGGACTGCCAGAAAGCCTATGAGCTGAGCTGGAGCCTGGGCATCAAGGCGAACGCGCTCTACCGCGACGGCTCCAAGCTGAGCCAGCCGCTGGCAGCGGCGCTGGTCGAGGATGACGACGATGCGGCTGAGGTGCTGGAAAGCGGCGCGCCGCAGGAAAAGGCGGCGGTTCTGGCCGAGAAGATCGTCGAGAAAGTGGTCATCAAGGAGGTGCTGAAATCGCACCGCACCAAGATGCCGCAGCGGCGCAAGGGCTATACCCAGAAGGCAGTTGTCGGCGGCCACAAGGTGTACCTGCGCACCGGCGAATATGAGGACGGCAACCTCGGCGAGATCTTCATCGACATGCACAAGGAAGGCGCAGGCTTCCGGGCGATGATGAACAACTTCGCCATCGCGGTGTCGGTCGGCCTGCAGTACGGTGTGCCGCTGGAGGAGTTTGTCGACGCCTTCACGTTCACCAAGTTTGAGCCCGCGGGCATGGTCCAGGGCAACGACTCGATCAAGAACGCGACCTCGATCCTCGACTATGTGTTCCGCGAACTGGCGGTCAGCTATCTGGACCGCACCGATCTGGCGCATGTGAAACCTGAAGGCGCAACCTTTGACGATCTTGGCCGGGGCGAGGAAGAAGGCGTGTCAAACCTGTCGGAGCTGAGCGAAAGCGCAGCGACCCGGTCGCTGGAAGTTCTGAAGCAAATTTCCTCAACCGGTTATCTGCGCAAGCGTCTGCCGCAGGATTTGGTGGTGCTGCAGGGCGGCCAGACCGACGCCGGCGTGCTGGGAACTGGAACTGATCCGGTGGCGGCGCTGCAAACCCTGGTTCCGGAGACCAGTGCAGCACCGGCGCAAAATACTAGCGGCATGGACGCGCGTACCAAGGCAAAAATGCAAGGCTATGAAGGCGAAGCCTGCGGCGAATGCGGCAATTACACGCTGGTGCGCAACGGGACCTGCATGAAATGCAACACCTGCGGGGGAACCTCCGGCTGCAGCTGAGGACCTTCGCTTGCGGCGCCGGTCTTACCCCCGACGGCGCCGCACCCAAACACTGCAGGCAGGCTGAGGGCTGCTTGTGACGACATCAGGAACGGGTGCGCCCGTTCTGAACACCGGGATGGCCCAGGTAAGAAAAAACTTTCGGGCAGTCAATGAAGGAGCCTGACCGGTGACAACTGGCTTCCTCTGGATCAGAGGGAGCCATTTTCTTTTTGGTTTCTCGTTAGGAACCGTTGCTATTCGCTGATCTGGATATCTTATAATCAGAATTATGGTAAATATGGCGGAAGACAAGACACGAAAGCCAATCACTTTCAAATAAGATCAACGCCTTATAGGCCGCAGTAAACCCTCCTGGGCAACACTGGCCACCAATTGTCCATCCTCGGAAAAGATAGAACCGCGATTGAACCCGCGAGCTTTGCCTGTAAATGGCGCGTCCATCGAATACAAATGCCAGTTCTGCAACTGCACCGGTGCATGGAACCACATTGCATGGTCCAGGCTGGCGGTCATCGCTTTCGGATTGTGAAACGTCAGCCCGTGCGGACGCATCGAGGATCCCAGCAGCCCGAAGTCCGACACATACGCCAGCAAAATGTGCTGCAGTTCAGGCCCTGCGCCCTGTGCCGCTTCCATCCGGATCCACATCTGGTTGGCATCACTGGTTTCTTCCGGTGACAAAGGATCGCGCGGCTCAACCTCCCGGATCTCAAACGGCCGTGCCCGCAGCAGTTCAGCCTGCCGCTCCGGTGCAAACCGGCTGGCGTTCCGCTTGAGGATCTCGTGCCGCGGCTCCAAACTGCCCGGCTCCGGAACATCCGGCATAGCGTGCTGAAAGTCCCAGCCGTCTTCTTCAGCATGAAACGACGCCGCAAGGTTGAGGATCTGTTTGCCGTTCTGCATAGCCACCACCCGCCGTGTGGTGAAGCTGCGGCCATCGCGGGCTGGATCGACTTCATAGATCACTGGTCTTGAAGGATCCCCGGGCCGGATGAAATATGCGTGAAGAGAGTGGCATAACCTTCCGGAAACACTGGCGTATGCTGCTGCCAGCGCCTGGGCGATCACCTGGCCGCCGTAAATGCGTGTCGGAGTTTCGCCGCCGGATCCCGACCCGCGGTAGAGATTGGTGTCCAGCGTTTCGAGGTCCAGAAGATCCAGCAGGATTTTGGCAGTATCAGACATTTACAGTGTTTTCCTTTGACCGGCCGTCATTTTGGCAGGGTTTGCGCCCGGACGCTATTCTGTGAAGGCTCCATACACCAGCGCCTTGAGCTCTGGCCGTGACGGATAGGAGCTGGATGGCGCGAGCTGGGTCAGGAATACCACCGAGGTTTCAAGCTGCCGGTCGACCCAGAAAAAGGTCGATGCAATCCCGCCCCAGCTGAAATCACCGATGGAGCCTGGACAGCGCGCGCGCGCCGGATTGAGCACTACAGCACCGCCAAGGCCGAAGCCCATACCCTCCATCGGCTGTTCAGCGAAACTGCTTGGCCCCATTGAAGCGATGTCGCCATCAAGATGGTTTTGCATCATAAAATCAGCGGTTTGAGGGCTGATAATGAAGCCATCTCCACAGCGCCCGCGGCGGCGGAGCATCTCAGCGAATTTCATGTAATCGTCAATTGTTCCGATCAGCCCGCCGCCGCCGGAATGCATAGTTACCTGTTCAAACGGCGAACTGCCGTAGCTGTCGGTCAGGCGCAGGCTGTCACTGCCGGCATCAGCTGAATTGAGCGCCATCGCGTCACCTGCCAGCGGGGTGTAGAGAGAGGCAAAGCGGTTCCCTGCCCCTTCCGGCACCTGAAACGCGGTTTCAGTCATGCCCAACGGCTCAAAGATCTCAGCAGCCAGAAAGTCGCCCAGGGGCTTGCCGGACACAACCTCAACAACCCGGCCCAACACGTCAGTTGCCACAGAGTATTCCCAGCGGCTTCCGGGCTTGAACGCCAGCGGCAGCTCCGCCAGACGTGCCACCATGGCGGACAGCGGTCCGTGGTCCGGTTTGAACAGAAGATCCTCTTGCTCCATTGCCTCCGGCAGCAGTCCGGGGTTGAACGGATAGCTCAACCCGCTGGTATGTGTCAGCAGCTGATGCAGAGTTGGTGTCTGGCACGGTTCAGTCTGATCTAAGTCAGTTGCCCCCGGCACCAACGCCCGCATGGTGCAGAATTCCGGGAGAAAGTTGCTTACGGGGGCATCCAGGTGAAACAGGCCCTGCTCAAGAAGTTTCATAACGGCAACTGATGTCACCGGCTTGGTCATCGAATAGAGCCGCACCAGGGTATCACGCGTGAACGGCAGGTTTTCTTCGACATTGCGCTGTCCGGCTGCATGGAAATAAATTTCTTCGCTGCCGCGCCGGATCAACAAGGCGCTGCCTGGATATTTCCTTTGATCTACATAGCGTTGCTGCCAGGATCTGATCCTGTGACTGCGGTCGGATTTCATTGCTGCCCCTCTCTTCTTTGCGGCCGGCCGGCCGTCTCGGGTTCTCCGGAATATGCGCTGCCGCGCAGACAGGGTCGAGCGAAATACGTGGTAACGGTGCTGGGAGTTCGGCCAGCGGCAGCGCAAAGGCAGTCCGCCATCCAATTCACTGCAAACGTTCAACCCTAAGCTGGTTACGCCAAGTTTTTTTCCTCCAAAGACGTTTGCCTATTCGCTTTCGAAACAAATTTGTCTTAGAAGTTCAAAGGGAAAGACGGTAAGGACATAAATCTTATGGCGAGTATTCTGGTATTGAACGGACCCAATTTGAACCTGCTTGGCACCCGCCAGCCGGAAGTCTATGGTTCTGTTACTCTGGCGATGGTAGAAGACGCCTGCACCGCCCACGCGCAAAAGCTGGGGCTGGAAGTTTCCTGCCTGCAGTCAAACCATGAGGGCGCGCTGATTGACGCCATTCATGACGCAAGAGGCAAGCACCAGGGTATCATCCTGAATGCCGGAGCCTATACGCACACGTCGATAGCGCTTATGGATGCGCTGATTTCCGTGGAAATTCCGGCAGTTGAAGTTCATCTCTCCAACATTCATGCGCGCGAAGACTTCCGCCATACCTCTTACATCTCCAAGGCAGCTCAGGGGCAAATCTGCGGTTTTGGCGCCCAGGGCTACTTGCTGGCGCTGGACGCATTGGCCGCGCGTTTGAAAGAGGCCGGCACGGCATGAAGCTCCAAAAGTATCTGAATTTCCTCTGCGGTGCGCAGAGCCTGGAGGAGCTATGGCATGGGCACGTCCAGCAGATGGCGGAATATGGTTTTGACCGGCTGATCTATGGATACACCCGCTATAAAACTGAAACTTCGCTTGGCGATCCGGACGACTTTGTCATCCTGTCGAACCACAACAACGCGTATCTTGAGGGTTTTTTGCACAGGGGGCTCTATTTTCACGCGCCGATGCTTCGCTGGGCGCTGGAGAATGAAGGCGCCGGCAGCTGGCGGATTGTGCAAGAAATGGCCGCCAATGGAACGCTGGGGCCTGAAGCCCGAAAGGTGCATGCGTTCAATCAGGAACTGGACATGACGGCTGGCTATACTGTCAGCTTCTATTCCACTTCCCCGCGCTATAAGGGGGCAATTTCGCTGGCGGCGCGGCCGGGCCTTTCTCAGGATCAGGTGGATGCCCTGTGGCAGGAGCTGGGCGAAGATATCGTGCTGATGAACAACGTTGCGCACCTGAAGATCCTCACTCTGCCCTATACGGCCCCGAACCGGAGCCTGACCAAACGGCAACGGGAGGTGCTGCAATGGGTTGGCGACGGCAAAACTACTCAGGATATTGCCCTGCTGATGGGGCTGACCCCTGCAACAATTGAAAAACACCTGCGGCTCGCCAGGGAATCCCTTTCTGTGGAGACCACTGCGCAAGCAGTTCTGAAGGCAGCCTTGCATAACCAGATGTATGTGATGGACACCTGAACCTGGCAGGCGGGCACACTGGGCACGGCCCAAACTTCACGGGCTTATAAATCTGGATCTTCTTCCAAAATTTGGTTTCAGTAAAACGCTTTAGCGTGGCTGCCTCCGGCTGCAATGTCCACACGACGCCAATTAGCGTCAAGAAGTATGGTATTCAGTACTACCGTTAAAGGATAATTCATTGCAATTTGCACATGTTCCGTGAGTGGTGGCTTTGGCCAAGGAACTTTGGGTATTGAACCTTGCGATTACAGGGCTCTCCTACCTGATCGGGGGCAGGCACGTATAGATCCGTGTCCTGCCCCGATATCTGAGGGGTCCTGCCCATCCCCATCAGCGGGGCCCCTCGCACCTTCTCCCGGACCAACAGACCAGACCAGACCATTACTGGCGCGTCCCGACGCGCGCTGCCAGGGTTCAGCCATTGCACCGGGCACAAAAAAACCGGCAGGAGTTCCTGCCGGTTTCTATTTTCAGACTGGAGGGCTGATCAGCCCTGAGCTGCCTTTGCAACTTCGGCTGCGAAGTCTTCCTTCTCAACTTCGATGCCTTCGCCGACTTCAACCCGGACAAAGCCGGTGATGGTGGCGCCAGCTTCCTTGGCGGCGGCTTCGACGGTCAGGTCCGGGTTCACCACGAACTGCTGGTTCAGCAGAGTGGATTCCGCCACGAATTTCTTCATGCGGCCTTCGATCATCTTTTCGATCACCTGCTCCGGCTTGCCGGATTCACGTGCGATGTCGATCTGAACCTGCTTTTCCTTCTCAACGATGGAAGCATCCAGGTCAGCCTCGGACAGCGCAGCCGGGTTCACAGCTGCGATGTGCATCGCAACCTGCTTGCCGATGGCTTCGTCGCCGCCGTTCATCGCAACCAGAACACCGATCTTGCCCATGCCTGCGGTGGCCGCGTTGTGGACGTAGGACACAACGGTCTCGCCTTCCAGCGCTTCCATGCGGCGCAGAGACATGTTTTCGCCGATGGTGGCGATCTTGTCGGTCAGGGTGTCGGCAACGGATTTGCCGCCCAGATCTGCTGCGGCCAGGCCTTCGATGTCTGCAGCGCCCAGAGCTGCGGTGGCGATTTTGCCAACCATCTCCTGGAACTCGCCGTTTTTCGCAACGAAGTCGGTTTCGGAGTTCACTTCAACAGCAACACCTTTGCCGCCTTCGACGACAACGGCCACCAGGCCTTCTGCGGCGGTGCGGCCGGATTTCTTGGCGGCTTTCGCCAGGCCTTTGGTGCGCAGCCAGTCAACAGCGGCTTCCATGTTGCCGTCGTTTTCGACCAGCGCTTTCTTCGCGTCCATCATGCCTGCGCCGGTGGATTCGCGCAGTTCTTTCACCATTGCTGCAGTGATTGCCATCTCTTGGCTCTCCTCAATTCAAAAACAGATTTGGGGCAGGTGATACCCTGCCCCGCATGTCAGTTCCGTGACAGGACGGATCAGGCTTCGGCTGCTGCTTCTTCAGCAACGGCTTCTTCTGCCGGTGCTTCTTCCAGCGCGCCCAGGTCAACGCCTGCAGCGCCCAGCTGAGCCGACATGCCGTCCAGAGCGGCGCGGGCAACCAGGTCGCAGTACAGCGAGATGGCGCGCGAAGCGTCGTCGTTGCCCGGGATGATGTAGTCAACGCCATCGGGGGAGCAGTTGGTGTCGACAACAGCCACAACCGGGATGCCCAGTTTCTTGGCTTCGGCGATGGCCAGTGCTTCTTTTTTCACGTCGATGACGAACAGCAGGTCCGGCACACCGCCCATTTCGCGGATGCCGCCCAGGGAGGCCTGCAGCTTCTCCTGGTCGCGTTCCATGCCCAGACGCTCTTTCTTGGTCAGGCCTTCGGCGCCGCCAGCCATCTTCTCGTCGATTTCCTTCAGGCGGTTGATCGACTGGGAAACGGTTTTCCAGTTGGTCAGGGTGCCGCCGAGCCAGCGGTGGTTCATGAAGTACTGAGCAGACTTCTCAGCAGCTTCGGCAATCGGTGCAGCTGCCTGGCGCTTGGTGCCGACGAACAGGATGCGGCCGCCTTTGGCAACGGTGTCACGGACGACTTGCAGCGCCTGGTCCAGCATCGGAACAGTCTGGGTCAGGTCCATGATGTGGATGCCGTTGCGCGCGCCATAGATGAAGGGCGACATGCGCGGGTTCCAGCGCTGAGTCTGGTGGCCGAAGTGAACGCCAGCTTCCAGCAGCTGACGCATGGTGAACTCAGGAAGAGCCATGCTATTATATCCTTTCCGGTTTCTATCCTCGGCGGGGGTTCAGAGCGGATGCTCCAACCGGGGGTCCGTCAGGGATGTCTCCCCTGATCAGGCCAAACCCCGCCTGCGGGTTCGTAGGCGCGCCTATAGATCAGAAACCGCCAGCTGGCAAGAGGCGTCCCGCAGAAATCGGCGCCCTGCCCCGGATTTCAGGCTTTCAAGGCGTCCTGATGGCCTTTGCGCACCATTTCCTCAGCCCGGGCCGCCAGCGCCTTGCGGTCCGGAAAGTCCGCTACTTTCAGAGGTGGGTGATAGATCAGCTCAACCGTGCCCTGGCGCGCGGCGGCCAGAACTTTAAGAAGGTGCGGCCCGAAGTCCATGTCGCCCCACCAGCCATAAAAGCGGGCGGGGGCGCCTTTGGGGGCGTGATACACCACCGAAACCGGCTGAACGTACAGGCCGTTGCGGAGCTGATCGGTGAAAAACGCGGCAAAAAGTGTTGTTTTGAAACGTAGAACGCGCAACCCGTCAGTCGACGTGCCTTCCGGGAAGAACAGCAGCTTATGCCCGGCCTGCAGCCGATGCTCGAACAGTTCCGCCTGCTCTCTGGCTTTCTTGGGGTTCCGTTCGATAAATACGGTGCCGGTGGCCCGCGCCAGCCAGCCGATGCCGGGCCATCCGGCAACCTCGGCCTTGGACACGAAATAAATCCGCTTGCGCGCGTTCAGGGCAAAAATGTCCAGCCAGGAGGAGTGGTTGGCAACAACCGGCCCGCGCTGCCGCATCAGCGTGCCGCGGGTCTGATAGCGGATCCCCATAATCCGGAACGCATTGCGGCAAACAAACTGGGTTATAAACGGCGTGACCGGCCGCTGGAGCCCGAACAGCGGCCGCTCTGCCAGCCGCAGAAGCAGCAGTACCAGCAGCCCTCCGAAGACCAGCAGCGCCAGCGGCAGGCCGCGCAACAGCACCAGAACCCAGCCCAACGGGCTGATCCGGACCGGATCAGGCCTGTCCTCACTGTGCCAACTGATGCTCATCCGCGGCCTCCGGCATAGATCCGGCGCTGCCGCTCGTTCATCCTTGCCGTGTCAAGCACCAGGCAAACGTCAGTTGTATTGAATGCCCTATCAATGTAGGCGCCTTCCCCAACAAACCCGCCGAGCCGCAGATAGGCTTTTATCAGCGCTGGAGTTTCGACCATGGCACGCTTGCGGTCGAGATCATCAATGACAACTAAGTCCATGCTTTGAAATACTTTTGACCGCACGCGCAGATCCGGAGGTGCCAGATGGTTGTGATGCAGCATGGCCAACGGATTGGCCAGGGCCTGCGGATCCGTTCCATGAAAACTGGCAACACCGAACAACACCTCTATACCGTGCTGTTCGACGTAATCCGCCAAGCCGGACCAAAGGTGAAACATCGCCATACCGCCACGGTAGTCCGGGTGCAGGCAGGAACGACCCAGTTCCAGCAGCCGGCGGCCCGAGGCCTTCAATAAGGTCAGGTCATATTCATCCTCAGAATAAAACTGCCCCGCCCTTACCGCCTGGTCATCCCGCAGCAGCCGGTAAACCCCGGCCACCGTGCCTGTGGCCTTATCTGTCACCAGCATGTGGTCGAAGTAAGGATCAAAACGATCCCGTTCCAGCCCTTCCTGATGATCGACCATCTCGCCGCCGCCGCCCAATTCGCGAACGAACACGTCATAGCGCAGGGCCTGCGCGGCGCGCAGTTCACTCTCGGTTTCGGCGATCTTTACGGAAAATTCCGGTGCGGTGTCGGACATTCACTCACCTTCGCGTCGTTCAGGCTTGAGCGCTACTCGCCAATAAGGCAAAGAGCGCGCAGGAATTGGAGAGAATTTGAGGGATTACGTTAACCCTTCATAAACCGTTATGGATCAAAGACGGGAATAAGGGAGACACGCGCTCCGTCAATCACAAGCTTGCCCTGATCGGGAAAGTTCACCGTGATCTTGCCGCCTGCGTTCGACTGCACTTGGCCGACACCCCATTCAGGGTGGTCCGGGTGCCGGACAAACATGCCGGGGGCTAAAATAGCGTTGAGGTCATTCATAGGGGGATGGCCCAGTTCGGAGGAAGTAATAGTTATGGGTGTAGATAACGCCAATCTGGCCGCATTGGTAGGGTCGCGGATCTGTCATGATTTGATCAGCCCGGTCGGCGCCATCAACAACGGTCTGGAACTGCTGGGCATGGCCGGCAGCATGTCGGGGCCGGAGCTGGAATTGATTTCCGATAGCGTCGCCAATGCCAATGCGCGCATCCGCTTCTTCCGCATCGCTTTTGGAGCCGCCGGCGACCAGCAAACACCACGGGCCGAAGTCGTTTCCGTGCTCGAGGACGTCAGCAAAGGCGGGCGCATCAAATACCAATGGGCGCCGCTGGAGGGCTGCACCCGCAGCGAGGCACGGCTGGCGTTCTTGTCGGCGCTGTGCCTGGAAAGCGCCCTGCCCTATGGCGGCACGGTCAAGATATTCTGTGCCGACGGCAAATGGACGGTGGTGGGCGAAGGCCGCAAGGTCACGGTTGATGATGAGCTGTGGGCCCGCGTGAGCGGCGGCAGCTCAAACGCCGAGATTACCCCGGCATTGGTTCAGTTCGCCTTGCTGCCGGAGGCCGCCAAGGAAGCAGGCCGCACGGTGCGGCTGGAATTGAACCTGGAAAATATCACAATGCAGTTCTGAACACTGCATTCTGACCAAAGAAACGCCGGGCAATCCGCCCGGCGTTTTGCATTTCTGAGGGTCAGACGCGTGTCGTTCCGTTGCCCCGTACCAGGTATTTGAAGCTGGTGAGCTGAGTTGCGCCGACGGGTCCGCGGGCATGCATCTTTCCGGTGGCAATGCCAATCTCTGCCCCCATCCCGAACTCGCCGCCATCGGCAAATTGGGTTGAGGCGTTGTGCATCAGGATGGCGCTGTCGAGTTCAGAAAAGAACTTCTGAACCGCGTCCTCGTCCTCAGTGATGATGCAATCGGTGTGCTGCGAGTGATGCGTGCGGATGTGCTGGATCGCTTCATCTATGCCCGCTACCTGCTTGGCTGCAATGATAGAATCCAGGTATTCCTTACCCCAGTCATCGGCTGTGGCCGCGATCATGCCGTCCGGTCCGGGCAGCCCTGCCTCGGCGCGGATCTCGACACCGGCAGAGGCTAGCGCGTCCAGGACCATTTTGCCAAGCGTAGGTGCAATGTCCTGATGGACCAGCAGGCATTCCGCGGCGCCGCAAATGCCGGTGCGGCGGGTCTTAGCGTTCAGCACGACATCCAACGCCTTCTGCGGATCGGCAGCCTTGTCGAGGTAGATGTGCACGATGCCTTCAAGATGGGCAAAGACCGGCACCCGTGCCTCGCGCTGGACAAGCCCGACCAGCCCCTTGCCGCCGCGCGGCACGATGACGTCCACATAGTCCGTCATGGTCAGCAGTTCCTGCACCGCAGCGCGGTCGCGGGTCGGGACCAGTTGCACGGCGTCTTCAGGCAGACCTGCCGACTTCAGCCCCTCTGCCAGGCAGGCATGGATGGCTTGCGACGAATGGAAGCTTTCAGAGCCGCCGCGCAGGATCACCGCGTTGCCCGATTTCAGGCAGAGCGCGCCGGCATCAGCTGTCACATTAGGGCGGCTTTCATAGATCACACCAATCACACCCAGCGGGGTGCGAACGCGTTGGATTTTCAAGCCGGTGGGCTGTTCCCACTCTTCCATCACCTCGCCAACCGGATCGCGCTGCTCCGCCACAGCGCGCAGGCCATCGACGATGCCCTGAATGCGTGTCTCGTCCAGCATCAGCCGGTCCATCATCGCGTCCGACAGGCCCTTGTTTCGGCCAAACTCAAGATCCTTGGCGTTGGCCGCGATGATCTCTGCCCGGCGGCTCCAGACCGCTTCTGCTGCACCAATCAGCGCTGCATGTTTGCGTTCAGCGTTGGCCGTCGCCAGGACTTGCGCCGCTTGCTTTGCACGTTTGCCAAGCTCCGCCATTACGGCGGGAATATTTTCATTGTCTTTCATATGTCTCGTGCCCTTGCCGGTCCCTGTCTGGCACTGGGTGCCGTCCCGGCTGGAATAAACTATCAGGTGGTACCGTCAAAGCGCCATATCATCGCGGTGGATCAGCGCGGCGCGGCCGGGATAGCCCAGCGTCGACTCGATCTCCTGTGACTGGCGTCCCTGGATGGCACGGGCCTCTTCGGCGGTATAGCGCGACAGCCCTTGCCCCAGTTTGCGCCCGTCTGGGCCAAGGATGGCCAGCGGATCGCCGCGGCCAAAGTCACCCTCCACATGACGGACGCCTGCGGGCAGCAGGCTTTTGCCGGACATCAGCGCGCGGGCGGCGCCTTCGTCGATGGTCAGAACACCGCGGGTCTTCATCGCCGCGATCCAGCGCTTGCGCGCGGCCTGCGGATCACCCTGCCCGGTGAACCAGGTGCAAGGCGTGCCTTCCTCCAGCGTTTTCAGAGGGTTCAACGGCGAACCTTCAGTGATCGCCATAGCACAGCCAGCGGCGGTTGCCATCTTGGCAGCCAGCAGCTTGGTGATCATCCCGCCCTTCGAGAGACCGGAGACGCCATCGCCCGCCATCGCCTCGATCTCAGGTGTGATCTCATCAATGCGGTCGTAGCGCTTGGCATCCGGGTCCAGCGCCGGGTTGGCACTGTAAAAACCATCCACATCGGACAGCAGGATCAGAGCGTCAGCCCCGACCGTCACTGCAACCTGCGCCGCCAAACGGTCGTTGTCGCCATAGCGGATCTCATCCGTGGCGATGGTGTCGTTTTCGTTGACGATGGGCACCGCACCCATTCCGAGCAGCGTTTCCAATGTCGCGCGGGAGTTGAGGTAACGGCGGCGGTTTTCGCTGTCTTCCAGCGTCACCAGCACTTGCGCGGTGGTGATCCGGTGCGGCGCCAATGCCTCTTCATAGGCGCGGGCCAGCCGGATCTGGCCAACCGCAGCGGCAGCCTGGGACTGCTCCAGAGGCAGGTCGGCGCGCGGCAGACCCAGCACACCACGCCCCAGGGCGATAGACCCGGAAGACACCAGCACCACGTCTGTGCCGCGGGACTTCAGCCAGGCGACGTCATTGGCCAGCGAATGCAGCCAGCCGGCGCGCAGCTCGCCGGTTTCCCGGTCCACCAGCAGCGCCGAGCCGATCTTGACGACAATGCGTTTTGCCGACGTCAGGGCTGCCAAGTTTCTTCCTCCTCGGCGGGTTTCATCCGCAAGCGGTCATCGTCAATCTCGTTGCGCAGCGCGCGCAAGACCTCGTTCACGCCCTGACGGCTAACGCCGGACATCAGACAAACCGGACCGCCAACGGCTGCTTCCAGGGCCTTGCGTTTCTCGTCCAGCTCCTCCGGATCGATGGCGTCGACCTTGTTGAGTGCCGTGATCCGGGTCTTGGTGGCCAGCACGCCGCCATAGGCCTCCAGCTCGCCGATGATGGTCTCGTAATCCTCAACCACAGTTTCGGAGGTGCCGTCGATCAGGTGCAGCAGCACCGCACAGCGCTCCACATGGCCAAGGAACCGATCGCCGATCCCCTTGCCCTCATGCGCGCCTTCAATGAGGCCCGGAATGTCTGCAACCACAAACTCGGTGTTGTCGATGCCGACCACGCCCAGGTTCGGGTGCAGCGTGGTGAACGGGTAATCCGCGATCTTGGGGCGGGCGTTGGAGGTGGCCGACAGGAAAGTCGACTTGCCCGCGTTCGGAAGGCCCAGAAGGCCCGCATCAGCGATCAGCTTGAGCCTCAGCCAGATGGTGCGCTCGACGCCCTCCTGCCCTGGATTGGCGCGCCGCGGCGCCTGGTTGGTGGCAGATTTGAAATGCAGGTTGCCGAAACCGCCATTGCCGCCCTTGGCCAGCAGCACACGCTCACCCGGAACTGTCAGGTCCGCCAGAACAGTTTCCTGATCCTCGTCCAGGATCTCTGTCCCCACGGGAACACGCAGAATAATATCGTCGCCGTCCTTGCCGGTGCGCTGGCGGCCCATGCCGGACTGGCCGTTCTTGGCGAAGAAGTGCTGCTGATAGCGGAAGTCGATCAGAGTGTTCAGCCCCTCGGTGACCTCTGCCCAGACAGAGCCACCCTTGCCGCCGTCGCCCCCGTCCGGACCGCCGTATTCGATGTATTTCTCGCGGCGGAAGCTGACGCAGCCGTTCCCGCCGGCGCCCGAGCGGATGTAGACCTTTGCCAGATCGAGGAATTTCATGTCAGCTCCTTAATACGGCAGGCCCCTGCCCGTCCGCGCAGTATAAGTGTCCCGCCAAGGCCCGGAGCCATGGCGGGACTGTTTTGATTGCCTTACC